>JAQBVO010000024.1 GCA_027728065.1 Actinomycetota bacterium | reverse complement strand
AAAGATAGGTGATCAATTAGTAATCGATGTTCGGGGTCGGGACTCATTAGTTGAGGTCGTTAAACCTCCCTTTGTGCCTTCCCACGTTCGATAAATTCAATAGGTGTTAGAAATGCTGCCCGCACATAAGTACGCCGAAGGGCCTTTAGTACGCTCTGGCCCGTAATTAGAATTAAGCCAGCGGTAAAGAGAGCTCGTGGCAGATCCCATGCCATAGCGGTTAAAAAATGAAAAGTGATGAAGCGTGTGAGATTTTCAGCCACTGGAGCACCGGCCAGGAAGGAGAGTTGTGTATTTGCCCCCAGCGCCCAGGGCCAAAACTGTAGATCCATAAGGAATCCAAAGAGCATGCTGGCTAAAACTGCAAAGAGCATGAGCAATGCTATTTCTCGCATACCGCGCAATCGCTCTCTGCCCGGAAGAGCCCCGGCAAGTAAACCAATCCAAGCCGCTGCAAAGATTTGATAACCCAACCACGGACCAACTCCGCCCGTTAATAGAGCCGAAACAAAGACTGAGATTAACCCCAAGAGAAAACCAAATGAAGGACCGAATACTCTGGCACTTAAAATAAGTAAAAACCACATCGGTTCGATTCCAACTGCACCGGCACCTAATGGGCGAAGTGCTGCAACTAGCGCAGCGAGTACACCTAGAAGTGCTACGGATTTTGCATCCATGCGTGAGTTAGAAATCTCGGAGATTGTCAGCACTACTGCAATTGTGATGGCTATTGCGAAAAATAACTGTGTACGGGGCAGATTCTGACCTGCGTAAAAAAAGGGCCATACAAAGCCTGCTGCACTCACTAGTGATGCAAGCGTTAGGATTAATGCACTGCGGTAAGAAAACTTAACAACACCAGCAGTTAACATGATTGGGTTCTGCCTCCAATTGCATCTAAAACATCGCGCACTCGGAGCCAGGGCTGTGGCGACATAACCTTTGCTACTTGCGGAGCAAAGGCAGGGGATGAGAGCAGAACATCCAGGGTTGGACCATCGGCGACAATGTCACCATCGGCGATAAAAATAGTGCGTGTTGCAAGCTCGGCCACGAGCTCAACATCGTGGGTTGCAAGGATCACGGCGCGGTTAAAGATCGAAGCAAACTCAATTAAAATTCTTGTGAGCGTTTTCTTAGCTTCGTAATCTAAGCCGCGCGTAGGCTCATCGAGAATGAGTATTTTGGGATTTGCCGAGAGAACAACGCTCAGGGCTAAGCCTAAGCGTTGACCCTCAGAGAGATCTCGAGGATGCCTATGTAATGCGATTCCTGGCACTAATTGGGTAAGTAAAGCATGCGTGGTCCCTGTAGTGAGCTCGTTATCACGATCTGCAACTTCACACTCTTTGGTAACGCTTTGGCAGTAGAGAAGATCACTTGGCTCTTGCGGTATATAACCAATGCTCTCTCTGCGGATTTTACGGTGTAAATCTTTAGGTTTAAGACCGTGGACTAATACTTGTCCATGCTCTAACTCGTTTATACCAGCTATTGAACGCAGCAGAGAGCTCTTACCTGCGCCATTTCGACCCATGATTGCGACAATCTCGTTATCAAAGATCGTTGCCGAGATCGAATTGAGAGCGATCTTTGTTCCATAGGCAAGAGAGAGATTTTCAATCTCAATTACCGGAAGTGTTGAAGCCGGTTTTGTCTTAACACGATGTATAGGAGTTGAATCTCGCAACTCTTGTGTCATACGGCGCATGTGACGAACTGAAAGAGCGACTTCATCTAATCCCAGAGCTCGCGCTAAGTGAACGATGGGAGGCGCTATGTTCGAAACCGCCATAATCTCTTCGGCAGTTCCAACCATTGTCTGTCCATCTCCATTGATATGGATAATACGATCGGCAAAACCGATGACTCGCTCCAACTTATGCTCTGCGATGATGATGGTAAGGCTTAAATCATGAACCAATCGATGCAAGATCGAGAGAACCTCTTCAGCGGCAATGGGATCTAGCGCACTTGTTGGCTCATCTAAAACCAAGACTTTAGGATGCATCACTAGCGCACTAGCAATAGCCACGCGTTGCTGTTCGCCACCGCTAAGAGTTGCAATGCTGCGTGAGCGAAGTTGGGTAAGTGAGATTGAATCGAGGACCTCTTCAACGCGCTTTCGCATAGTCTCATGTGGCAGATTCAGAGCCTCCATCGCAAAGGCCAACTCTTCCTCTACCGTATCTGCGACAAAGCCATTGAGTGGGTTTTGACCCACAATTCCAATCAGATGCGCAAGCCCTCCTGGCTTAACATCTCTGGTAGATATGCCATCGACAGTGATATCTCCGGCCAAAATCCCGCCGGTGTGGTGCGGTACTAAACCATTTATTAAGCGAAGAAGTGATGATTTACCTGAACCTGTTGGCCCAATAACCAGTACCAGTTCGCCCTCGGTAATCTCTAGATTGAGGTTTTCTAGAACCGTTGTTGTTGAATTTGGATAGATGAGTGAGACATCGGAGAACTTAATCACGATAAGGCCATCACTATCCCCGCGCATGCAACAACTGCGCTATCGCTCATGCGCCAGCTAATCGGGCGGTATCGTGAACGTTTTCGATTAACTCCATAGCCGCGTGAATCCATTGCTGCAGCTAAATCTAAAGAGCGTGCAAGTGACTCTTCTAGTAAGGGGATTGCCAGACGTCTATAGGATGCAAAACCCTTAGTTTGTTGTCCACGAAGTCGTTGAGCCATTCGAATCCTTGCAACACTGCTCACTAACTGCGGTAATACCGATGTAGCAATGACGACTGTCACCCCGAACTCGTAGACATAAATCGGCAGAACTCTCAATAAGCGATGCGGGCTTGTCAGAGATGCAGCGGCGCTAAAAATAACGATGATCGCACAGATGATTACACCCTCACCAAGGGCCGATGACACTCTCTCTAGAGTAACTGCCCCGCCAATGCGTATTCCAGGCATCCAATCGGGGAGTGGGATTCTGGGGAGAGTAAAGAGGGTTGTTCCAGGAATTGGTAGACCAATGCTCACTCCAATAAAGATACGGATTATCAATATCCATAGTGCAACTTTTAAACTCCAGTCAAAACTCTTTCCCCAAGGGGCATCCTCACGTTGAGTAAAAACGATAAATCCCACAACACCCACGCTAACAATGGCAAATAATGGTGTATTCAGACGTACAACCGAGATTGCAATCGCAATAGAGCATATCGGCCATGTCAGTGGGTGAAGTGAGATTTTCTTCATCGTTGGTTATTTCTTAACTACTAGAGCCTTCGGAGTAGCAATCTCTACGCCACACTCTTTAGCTGGGAAGCCATTGAGTCCACAGATTAAGCCCGATGATGCGGCGCGGATTTTTACAACTTGGCCTAATACATCGATGCCCTGTGATTCCTTGGCTGTACGTACACAGCGCGTAATTGTTTTAGCTACTTTTTCGCCCTTGGGTGCCCAAGCCGATGCACCAAAGTCGATGACTACGGCGATTCTCTTGGTGTCTGGGTCGGCTTTGGTCTTTGCGCAGATAGCTTTAAAACTTGGCGCTACTTTGGGAGCGACTGAGGGGATGTCATTACTGCTAAAGACGAAAGACCATCCCTCTACCGAACCATCGGCGATATCTACAGTTGGTCCCGTCATAGCTGCGACCCAGGTAGATCTACCGTGAGCGCTTTGAAAATAGCCCCAATAGCGCCAACCTTTATCGGCGGCGTTAGCCAAAGGGGTAATAACTATCGATGATGCAAGGATTGTTAAGGTAAGAAGTATTGCTTTGTATCTCATTGATGTGGAGCCTCTCGTGAATTAAGAGAGCCGCACGGGAGTAGCACCGATCAAAAGTGAGAAAAACACACTTATATCCAGGAGCACGCCCCGCAGACCTCGGCGGGTGTTATCTCGTTTACTGTTTTTCATTAGGTAATCCGACTTAGCGCTCGTTGCGCTTTACGGTTGCGGGTCAGCGTCGGATTTTCACCGAACTTCCCCTAATGAGAAACCTATGTAGTTGTACTCCAAGGCAACCACATCGCTGTGTGGTTGGCAACTTGGCGCGCGGGTCATAGAGTCAGGACATGGAATATCGCCGCCTTGGTAGCACTGGAATGTATGTCTCTGAGATTTCCTATGGAAATTGGATAACCCATGGCTCTCAAGTCGAAGCTGATACGGCGATTAAATGCGTCAGGGCCGCACTCAATGAGGGAATCACAACATTTGATACGGCCGATGTCTATGCCGGAACTCGCGCCGAAGTTGTCCTAGCTAGAGCACTTAAGGGCCAACGCCGTGAATCCTACGAACTCTTTACAAAGGTCTACTGGCCAACCGGTAAGGGTAAGAACGATCGGGGATTATCGCGCAAACATATTATCGAATCATGTAACGCATCCCTTAAACGGTTAAAGACTGATTACCTAGATTTGTATCAAATGCATCGCTTTGATAGTGAGACACCACTGGAGGAGTCACTCTGCGCCTTTGATGATTTGATCCGCGCCGGAAAAGTTCATTACATCGGCTTTTCTGAGTGGAGTGCGCCGGAGATTTCATCAGCTCTTGCCATACAAGATGCACGCGGTTATAACCGTTTCGTATCCAGTCAGCCCCAATACTCAGCGCTCTGGCGTGTAATTGAGGCCGAGGTTGTGCCTCTCTCAATGAGAGAAGGTATTGGTCAAATCGTATGGTCCCCGATGGCACAAGGGGTATTAACTGGAAAATATCTGCCAGGCAAGAACCCTCCCGCAGGCTCACGTGCTAACGACAAAAAGAGTGGGGCGCAGATGATCTCGGGTTGGTTGCGAGATGAGGTACTGAGCGCAGTTCAAAATTTAGCCCCCATTGCCAAAGAGGCGGGGTTGGCTATGTCTCAACTTGCAATTGCATGGGTGTTGCAGAATTCGAATGTCTCATCGGCGATTATGGGTGCAACAAAACCATCTCAAGTTAAGGAAAACTGCAAAGCGGCCGGCATTCAACTAGATGCAGATACTATGAAGGCGATCGATAAAGCCCTTGGAAAACTACCCGAGATGGATCCAACTAAAAACAAAAGCCCTAAGCCACGGGCCTAGTTGAGATTATCGCCTACCTTTGTCTGAGGGTGTGGTGTTCGTAACCGGCGCATCTGAGTAGAGCGCAACCAGGCATACATTCCCAGGCCCTTTATCGATGCGCCAGGAAACTTTTTATTAATTAGTGCACGAATTCTCCGTCCAAGAAAGATCCCATCTACTACTGCCATAAGTAGTACCCCGTACATAATTGCGATCGCCCCGAACTGAACCGATGGTTTAGGTATCAAAGTTAGGATAAGAACGATGAAGATAATGGGCAGAAAGTACTCTCCGATTGAACGGCGCGAATCAACGTAGTTACGAACAAAGCGACGCTCTGGTCCACGATCACGAGAGGGTAGAGCGCTCTCCTCTCCTCGCAGATATGCCGCACGTGATGCAACACGATCTTGGCGAGATGCCAACTTAGCTGCACGTTTTTGATCCTTTGTCACTACTGGGGCGAGAGAGGATGTCACTCGCTTTGCCTCTGAGACTTTACGTTTTGGGGTTGGACGCCCCTTGCTCTGCGATTGTTTAACCATGTGGTCAACTATATAAGTTTTCGCCCAGGTTGAACTCGCCCAAGGAGGGGGGGAGCAGGTAGACTTGGCTCATCTAGCACGGGGAGAGCAGCAGATGGTTACAGAGAGTTCGACGCAATCATTAACTACGCCGATTCGTCTTACCGATGGGGCGGCGGTAAAGGTAGCTGCGCTATTGGCACAAGAGGGTCGCGATGATTTGATGCTTCGCGTCGCCGTCCAGCCTGGTGGCTGCTCTGGACTTCGCTACCAGTTGTACTTTGATGATCGCAATCAAGAGGGAGATCGCATCCACGAGTTTGGCTCTGTCAAAGTTATTATCGACAAGATGAGTGATCCATATTTAATGGGCGCTTCAATTGATTTCGTAGACACTATTGAAAAGCAGGGCTTTACTATCGACAACCCCAACGCTGGCGGATCATGCGCCTGTGGCGATTCATTTAATTAAGAGCTACTTAATACCCTCTAAGATCGCTGCATGAAGATAGGTGTAGCAGGTTCGGTCGGTCTTGATCATTTAATGAGCTTTAATGGGAAGTTCACCGACTCTTTTGTCACAGGCTCTCTTGAAAAAATCTCGCTCTCGTTTCTAGTCGACTCTCTCGATGTGCGCCGAGGTGGATGCGCTGCCAATATCGCATTTGGTTTAGGTGTTCTAGGTTTAAATCCGGTGCTTATTGCCGCCGTCGGAAAAGATTGGCCAGATTATGAGGCCTGGCTATCTCGTCATGGTGTCGATACATCACATGTATTGGTATCGCAATCACTCTATACCGCCCACTTTATGGTCACTACCGATAGTGATTTAAATCAGATCGCATCTTTTTTTCCAGGTGCCATGAGTGAGGCTAGGAATATTGAGTTATCTCCCATCATGGATAAAACAGGGCGCTTTGATCTACTCGTTATCTCCCCAGATGATCCCGAAGCGATGCTTCGCCACTCAGAGCTCTGCCGTGAACTGGGTATCGCATTTGCCGCCGATCCATCCCAACAGATGGCGCGCATGAGCGGTGATGAGATTAAAGCCCTGATCGATGGTGCTGCATACCTGTTTATGAATGAGTATGAACTTGCCTTAGCTATGCAAAAGACTGGGTGGAGCGATGCTGAGATTTTAAACCGAGTTAAAATTCGAGTTGTTACCTTAGGATCTAAGGGGGCAAAGGTAGAGAGTGCAGCCGGGGAGTTTGTCCAGGTTGCATGCCCCAAGGAGCGCTCCCGAACCGATCCAACGGGAGTGGGTGATTCATTTAGGTCGGGCTTCATAGCAGGACTTGCATGGGGTCTGAGCCATGAGCGCTGCGCCCAGATTGGGGCATTGATCGCCACCTATGTTATTGAAACTACGGGCACACAGGAGTATCGATTTAATGGCGATGAGTTTGTTGAACGCTTTGCTCAGAGCTACTCTCATGAGGCAGCGGGGGAGATCGCAGCGCATATTAAAAAGTAGTGTGTGCTCTCAACCACATCGCTAGAGTGGCTTTTGGATAAGTCAATTATCAAGGGCGACCTATATCCTTAGCGTTATGTTCGGACGGAAAATCCAAGCCCTGGCGCTGCTTGCCACCCTCTTTTTTCTAACGGGCTGCTCCAAGGTTTCAGAGCTTGGTTTCCCGCAAGGTGTATCCAGTGTGAATGAGGAGTCTTTGCCATTGTGGCAAGGCGCATGGATTGCCGCGGGGGTCGTTGGAGTAATCACACTTATTTTAATTCTCTGGCCGGCGATTTTTCATCGCCCAAAGGTCGGTGCCCCAGAGTTTCCAAAACAGACTCAGTACAACATTCCAATTGAGATTATTTACACGGTTATTCCATTCATAATCGTCGCTGTGCTGTTCTATTACACAGCTAAAAAAGAAACGGCAATTACTGCAAAGAGCTCGACAACCATGCACCAGATCTCTGTAACTGGGATTCAATGGTCATGGCAGTTTGCATATCTAGATGCCGGCAAAGATGCCGTTGTAACTGGGACTCCTGCCCAACCACCGGTCTTAGTGGTTCCACTGGGCGAGCGTGTTCGCTATACGATTCTCGCCAATGATGTAATCCATGGCTTTTGGATACCGGCATTTATGATTCAGATGCAGAATATTCCCGGAGTAACGAACTATCTCGAATTCACCGCTAATAAATTAGGTGAGTACCCAGGCCGTTGCAATATATTGTGTGGTCGTTCTCATTCACAGATGATCTTTACAGTCAAAGTAGTATCACCTGAGGACTATCAGGCATATCTTGAAACAATCAAAGGGAGCAGGGCATGACAACGTATGCAGATCGGTTAACATTGCCAACGATAAGCTCCGCTCCTGCCCCTAAGGGTAAAAACTTCGTCAAATGGATTACCTCCACCGATCATAAGACGATCGGCTATCTCTATCTAATAACCTCCTTTGCCTGGTTCTTAATAGGTGGAGTTCTAGCCCTAGCCCTGCGCAGCGAATTGGCCCGCCCTGGGATGCAGTTTTTAAGTTATGAGCAGTACAACCAGATATTTACTATGCATGGCACCATCATGCTTTTGATGTTTGCTACGCCACTCTTTGTAGGATTTACAAATGTAATCATGCCTTTGCAGATCGGGGCGGCCGATGTTGCCTTCCCTCGATTAAATATGCTCTCGTACTGGCTCTATCTCTTTGGTGGCGCGATGGCATTTGGTGGATTTTTATCACCTGGGGGAGCGGCATCATTTGGTTGGACGGTCTACGTACCGCTATCTAATGCAACGTATTCACCGGGAATAGGTGCAGATCTCTGGATAGTTGGATTGGCTATTAGTGGCGTTGGAACAATTCTTAGTGGCGTCAACTTCATAACAACCATCTTCACGATGCGCGCACCTGGCATGACGATGTTTCGTATGTCGATTTTTTCTTGGAACGTTCTTCTAACATCTATTCTCGTCCTTCTAGCATTTCCGCCATTTGCTGCAGCGCTACTAGGCCTTGAAGCCGATCGAATATATGGAACTCATTTATTTGATGCTGCCAATGGTGGAGCGATGTTGTTCCAGCACTTGTTCTGGTTCTTTGGCCACCCCGAGGTCTATATCTTGGCACTTCCATTCTTTGGAATAGCCACTGAAATCCTGCCCGTATTTTCTCGCAAACCAATCTTTGGTTATAAGGGTTTGATCGCGGCGACTATTGCGATCTCTGCCCTGTCAGTTGCAGTCTGGGCCCACCATATGTTTGCAACGGGTCAGGTTTTGTTGCCCTTCTTCGCCTTTATGACGTTTTTGATTGGCGTTCCTACAGGGGTTAAGTTCTTTAACTGGATCGGAACTATGTGGCGTGGTCATGTAACCTTTGAAACCCCCATGCTCTGGGTTATGGGCTTTCTTGTTACATTTTTATTTGGTGGATTAACTGGAATTATATTGGCATCACCTCCACTGGATTTTGCAGTCTCAGCGAGCTATTTTGTTGTTGCGCATTTTCACTATGTACTCTTTGGTACAGTCGTCTTTGCAATGTTTGCAGGCTTCTATTTCTGGTGGCCAAAGATGACTGGACGCATGCTCAATGAACGCCTAGGAAAGATTCATTTCTGGACAACATTCTTTGGATTCCATATAACCTTCTTGATTCAACACTGGTTGGGAATAAAGGGTTTTCCTCGCCGCTACGCCGATTATTTGGCAACCGATGGCTTCACACTCATGAATATGGTCTCTACCGTTGGCTCTGCCCTGCTGGCACTATCGATGATTCCATTTGCTATCAATGTTTGGATTACTCGCAAAGCACCACCAGTTGGTGTAGATGATCCATGGGGTTACGGCTCATCCTTGGAGTGGGCGACTTCATGCCCGCCTCCTCGCCACAACTTTTTAACGATGCCACGAATCTCTAGCGAGCGGCCAGCCTTTGATCTGCACTATCCGCACGTTAAGACGTTAGGACACAAGTAAAGATGAAGGTTAGCTGGCAGCTCTTTGGTGGTTTGGCGGTTTTCTACTTACTCCTGACGATTATTTATTGGCAGCTAGATGGGGAGCCGGTTGGTATCGGCGGCATGTTATTGGCAGCGGCTCTTGCCGGGATGATTGGCTACTATATCTGGTTTACACAACGACGTATCGGGAGCATTCTTCCTGAAGATAACATTTCCGGCGAAATCGCAGATGGGGCGGGCGAGCTTGGTTTTTATAGCCCACACTCATGGTGGCCGCTGCCGGTAGCTTTAAGTACATGCACAATGGGAATGGGATTATTTATTGGTTGGTGGCTAACGTTGATCGGTGTTGGCGCAATCATGATTAGCATTATTGGCATGGTTACTGAGTACGAAAAGCCAATCTCTAACGCCACACATTAACCCTAAGAGTTTAGATCTTTGTCTTTAGTGATGCTCAATCTCTTTTAACTCTCCTGGCGAGACCTTTGGAATGGCAACGGCGTTAGCCTTACTTAAGCGAACACGCAACTTATTCTTGATTGCACCTGGTCGTCTAACACCGCGAGCATCGCTGGCAGGTAGCTCTAGCGCCGCTGGTTGTTCATGGGAGGTGAGTATCCAGCGCTTTTCATCTGAGATTGGTTGGTGTATCTCTACAAACTCTCCGCTTGGCATTCGCACAAGCTGACCAGTTTCAACGCCATGGAGTACGAGATCACGATCTGCACGTTGAAGAGATAGACACAAGCGCTTGGTAACAACGAAAGCAATTGGTGGAAGTATAAATATCGATATTCGAGAGAACCACATGATCTGATTTATAGATAAGTCAAAGTGAGTTGCAAGAATGTCATTTCCACCATTGATGAGGGAGATTATTACGAATGTAATCGACATAACCCCAAGGGCAGTTCGGTTAGGGACGTTACGTGGCCGATCGAGCAAGTGGTGCTCTCGCTTGTCCCCAGTAATCCAGGCCTCAATAAATGGATAGAAAGCCATGCCTGTAAAGATAATTCCAGGAACTATTAAAGCAGGGATCAAAATATTCCAAGAGATAGTGTGACCTAAGGCGTGTGTTTCCCAAGGAGGAGCCATACGTACGAGTCCATCGAGCCAACCCATATACCAATCTGGCTGCGAGCCGGCCGAGATCTGTCCAGGCGTATATGGACCATATAGCCAGATTGGGTTAATAGATGCAACGGCTGATAAAAACGCTGTGACTCCAAATACGATGAAGAAAAATCCACCGGCCTTAGCCATGTAGACAGGCAAAATCGGATGTCCAACAACGTTCTTCTCTGTTCGTCCCGGTCCAGGGAACTGCGTGTGTTTTTGATACCAGACGAGCATGACGTGGATGGTAATGACAGCTAAGAAGATCCCTGGTAGCAAGAGAATGTGAATGGTAAAGATGCGCGGCAGGAAGCCCACTCCCGGAAATGCTCCACCAAAGAGGAAGAAGGTCAAATATGTACCGACAAGTGGAATTGCCTGAACAATCGCAGCAGTTATTCGCAGTCCAGTTCCAGAGAGTAGATCATCTGGGAGTGAGTAGCCCAACAGCCCTTCAACTAAGCCCAATGTCAACAATATGATTCCAAGGATCCAGTTAAATTCCCGTGGTTTTCTAAATGCACCTGTGAAGAAAACCCGAAGAAGGTGGGCAACGATTGCTGCCATAAATATATTTGCCGACCAGTGATGTATCTGGCGCATCAATAATCCACCGCGAATCTCAAATGAGATGTCCAGAGTTGAAGCGTAGGCCGCCGACATAGTTATGCCCTTGAGGGGTTCGTAGACGCCTTCATAGACAACCTCGCGCTGAGATGGATCAAACCAGAGCGTTAAAAACGTTCCGGATAGGAGCAGAATGATAAATGAGTACATGCAGATTTCACCGAACATAAAACTCCAGTGATCGGGAAAGACTTTATTGAGTGATTTCTTTACCCAACTGGCTGCTCCCAAGCGCTCATCGACGAAGTTTGCAGCAGCGCCTAATCGTTTTTCAGCAGATGTCATTGTGAGTTACGCTCCCAGAAACTAGGTCCTACAGCTTCGCTAAATGCTGCACGGGCGATTAAATATCCCTCTTTATCCACGGTTATATCCAACTGTGGCAAAGGTCGTGCCGATGGTCCGAAGATGACCTTGGCTGCACGTGTGACATCAAATGTGGATTGGTGGCAGGGACACAAAAGGTGCTTGGTCTGTTGTTCATAGAGAGCAACTGCGCAGCCCATATGTGAACAGATCTTTGAGAATGCAATTATCCCGTCATGTGTCATCGCAAGACGCTCAGGCGTTAACGCAAAATCTTCGGGACGAAGACGGATAAGCAGAACTGGATCTTTGGCGATATCACTGAGTGGGCGGTGGGAATCGTGGGCAACCTCGGGTAGAACCTGTACTACCGAGCCGACCTCTAAATCAGATGGCAAAATTGGGCGGTCGCCAGGGTCGGTAACTAGTCGAGTGCCTGCCTTCCAATTAGTTTTCTCTAACTCTTTTCCAGGTAGAGGCCCTAAATCGCGAAGTAGGAGCACGGGTGGTAGAACAAATAGACCCAAAGATGCCCCGAGTGAGCCCTTAATCAATTTGCGGCGACCAAACTGTAAGCCAGCCACACCATCTTTGACGGTTTTGACAAACTCTTCTCGATCTTGATCAGATGATCGGAATTCGTGACGATAATTTACAACCTCCGTATCTGGCATTAACTTCTTTGCCCATAAAATCGCCGCCATTCCAAGAAAGAAGAGCGACATCGCCATCCCAAGACCTAAGAAGAGTTGATGGGCATTTTGATCGCCCATTACTGGGATAAATATAAAGAGATTATCTGGAATCCAAATGTACGAGTAAATGAGTAAGAGCGAGCCCAACGCAGATAGTCCGAAGAGAAGTGCGACCTGCTGCTCAGCACGTTTTTCGGCGCGCGGATCTACATCAGCTCTACGCGGTGCATGCACCGGCGTACCAGGGTCTTTGAAGGCCTCAATCTCATTAGACATTTCTTTCTATCTCGCTCTCGCTGTTAGCCAGACTGCGACAGCAATGAGCAGTCCAAGTCCTAGTACCCACACAAGTAGGCCTTCAGTTACAGGTCCAACACGGCCCATCGTTGCACCACCAAGATTTGGTTCGGCCTCTGCCGCTTTAATCCATTTGATTACAGAGAGTTTCTCTTCGGGCGTAAGAGTCTTATCACTAAATACCGGCATCGATTGTGGGCCCGTAATAAGAGCCTCATAGATATGTTTTGGTTCTACTCCCATCAACGTTGGAGCGTATTTTCCTTGAGTTAAGGCTCCACCCTGACCTGCAAAGTTATGACACATTGCGCAGTTGTTACGGAAGAGCACTCCGCCTTCGGCAAGATTGCCATCGCGTTCATAATTTAAATCTTCATCGGTTGGAATTGCAGGCCCAGGGGCCAGGGATGCAACATATGCTGCAAGTGCTGCCACCTCTTCCTCGCTGTAAACAGGTTCTTTTCTAGCGGCCTGCGTGCTCATGTCGGCCATCGGCATGCGACCAGTACCAACTTGGAAATCTACAGAGGCCGCTCCGACACCGATTAAAGAGGGCGCGATCGCGCCACCTTCTAAGTTCAGGCCGTGGCAGGAAGAGCAGCCCCTGAGAAAGATTGCCTTACCCTCTTCAATTAAAACTGAACGCTCCAATGCGCTAGGCGTTTGCTTCACCGCTGCGCTTACGATGTTGAAAGTAGTTCCAATTCCGAGGAGTGCGATGATAAGAAGTAATGGAGCTGCAGCCTTGTGGCGGCGATAACGAGAAAGACGCTTCACGTGTTTGCTGTACTCCCTTATTTAATAAGATAGATCGCAGAGAAGAGTGCGATCCACACGACGTCGACAAAGTGCCAGTAGTAAGAAACAACTATCGCAGTCGTTGCTTGACCGCTTGTGAAGCGTCGCGCCTTGGCTACGCGAACGATAACGATTAAAAATGCGATTAGGCCGCCTGTAACGTGAAGACCGTGAAAGCCTGTTGCTACATAAAAGATTGAGCCGTAAGCCACTGAGGAGAGCGTCAATCCCTCATGTACAAGCGAGGCGTACTCATAAATCTGTCCGGCGACAAAGAAGGCTCCCATGAGAAAGGTGAGCACAAACCATTCGCGCATTCCCCATTTATTGATCTCGTACATCTTTCCACTTTTGTGGTTTTGAAAACGTTCGGCGGCAAATACACCAAACTGACAAGTAACTGAGGAGAGAACGAGAATCGTAGTGTTTAAGGCGGCAAATTCAATGTTGAGAATCTGATGGGAATCAGACCAGATTGCAGGTCCTTGGACTCCTCGGATTGTGAAATAAATGGCAAAGAGGGCGGCAAAGAACATTAACTCACTCGAGAGCCAGACGATGGTGCCTACAGCCACAGCATTGGGGCGCGTAATCTTGTGATGGGCCGCTACGGTGGCGCTGGACATGTGATGATTATCCCCTAAAAGAGTGCGCCTGTCCTGCAGGATGAGTCACTTTGGAGCAGGACTAGCACTCTTTGGAGATGAAACAGGTCACGTTTTAATAAAGGTATTTTATACTCTGGGTCAACCACTCTTGAGGTTAGGATTGGGCATATGAGCCATTCGATTAACAAGAAGCAGATCGTTATCTACTCCGATGATTCATCGGTGAGGGCGACAATAGTTGCAGCGCTAGGACGGCGCATAGCCGCGGATCTGCCAGAGCACGCGATTCATGAGTTTGCTACAGGCCCTGCCCTTCGAGCATTTGTAGATGATGCCTCACCTGTTGATTTGTTTATTTTGGATGCAGAGTCTGCCCCTGAGGGTGGGTTGGGTATCGCACGGACATTAAAGGATGAGGTATTTAACTGCCCACCGGTTTTGGTAATCACTGGTCGCGCCCAAGACTCATGGTTAGCTGCCTGGTCTCTGGCAGAGGCGTCGATTGTGCATCCCATCGATCCATTTACCCTTGCCCATAGCGCGGCACAATTACTACGCGGCACAAAACTTATCTCTGCGCAATCGTAGCTTATGAGGGCGAACTTGATTTAAATCTTCATGATCGAATCGCAAAGGCTTTGGAGAAAGCCATAGATGCCATCGACTCCGGTGCTGCCGCTCTATTACTTGCTAAGTGGGCACAGCTTTCTCAATCTTTGTCGTAGCCTTTGCCCATGGCCGTTGAAACCGCACCCGTCGGATGGATGCAAGACTGGTCTGCCTCGGGCTCTGGAAAAAATGCGCGCATAGGCGTTCTCCTCATTCATGGATTTACAGGAGCTCCGCCAGCGATGCGCCCATGGGGCGAATTTCTATTATCTAAGGGCTACACGGTCCGAGTCCCACTTCTACCTGGACATGGAACTAAGTCAGAGGATTTGAATGAAATTAAATGGCAAGAGTGGCCAGCCAAGGTTAAGGCTGAACTAAATGAGTTACTTAAAGTTTGTGATCAAGTGTTTATCTGCGGCCTCTCAGCAGGCGGGGCGTTAGCGTTAGATCTAGCAGTTAATCCTGATGCACGCCTCAAAGGATTAGTTTTAGTAAACCCGTTGATAACTCATTCGTCAAACCCCGTAACAAGTATGCCACTCATAGTTGGTTTTATTATCTCAAAAATAGTAAAGAGATTTCCCGCGGTGGGAAATGACATTAAGCGGCCTCTCATGACTGAGCATGGATATGATGCAACATCTACACCAGGAGCGTATCAATTATTCCTGATGTTAAAGACAATCCGTCGAAATCTAGGGAAAGTAGAGATTCCTTTGCAGTTATTTCACTCTGTGGATGATCACACGATTCCTGTCGGAAATACCGAGGTAATTATGAGGGAGATAGGGTCAAGTAATAAATCACGAATCGAACTAGTTAATAGTTACCATGTAGCTACCCTTGATTACGATCAAGAGTTGATTTTCCAAAACTCTTTAACATTTATTGAGGGATTGACTAAGAATTAAGGAAATACAGTGGACCGTACTGGGATCGAACCAGTGACCCCCACAATGTCAAAGTCCTAAAATACAGTTTTACGCGTGTCCTAACGTTCCATACTGTTAGTAATTACGCTCAGATACACACCGGAATAGTCAGACATTTAGGTAGGTGTTAGGTAGGTGTTAGGTAATTTTTATTTATAGGTTTCCACCGCCAAGCTACTACTAAGTAACTAGCAACCACCCGTTGATGACGTGAA
>JAQBVO010000006.1 GCA_027728065.1 Actinomycetota bacterium | reverse complement strand
GCAGATTTCGTTGCGATCTTTCTTAGGTGATGTTGCAGCGTTAATTTCAGCAGCACTTGCCGCCCTTTACGTAATGGCAGGCTCTAGGGCGCAAAGAACTATCGAGACAAGCACATACACAACAATCTGTTATTTTGTGTGCGCAATAACAGCGCTGCCACTTGCACTCCTTTCTGGGCATTCACTCTTTAATTTCCCCGCTCGAGAGTGGTGGATTTTATTAGGGCTTATTCTTGGTGCTCAGATTCTTGGCCATACAATGTTTAATGCAACACTTAAGCGCGTATCACCTGCAATCGTTTCTCTTATTATCTTTTTTGAAGTTCCAATCAGTTCAGTTCTTGCAATCTGGTGGATGGGGCAGAAGCCACCACTCGGAATTCTGCCAGGAATAGCATTAATTTTGACCGGCTGTGTTTTAGTAGTCACTCGTACACGCACCGCACAAGTGGAAATAACGCCATGATCGATTTACACTCGCATACAAATAAGAGCGATGGCACTGATAGCCCACGAGAACTAGTTAATAAAGCGATTTCCAAAGGGGTAAGCCTTCTTGGCTTGACCGATCACGATACGACTTCAGGCTGGCAAGAGGCGGTGCAATCACTTCGGGGGAGTATCTCCTTGGCTTTAGGCAGCGAGATTTCATGTCTGACTACGGATGGAATTAGTGTGCATATGTTAGGTCTGCTCTTTGATGGGCAGAACAAAGAGATGCAGATAATGCTTGAAGAGACCCGTGATGGACGCCTTCCCCGCATGCGCAAGATGATTGAGAAGATGCGAGCAGCAGGGATAGATATTTCAATGCAGGATATTGAAGCCGTACTTCCGATTGGAGCAACACTCGGGCGCCCACACTTAGCCGATGCATTAGTTAATAAAGGAGTGATCAAATCCCGCGATGAGGCTTTTCAAGGCATGCTCAACAATGATTCAGTATTTTATGTATCGCATGCTGCGCCAACCCCCGAAGAGGCGATTCGTATGATTAGAAAAGCCGGGGGAGTTGCAGTTATCGCACATCCATTTGCCTCATTACGGGGCCAGATTCTAGGAGCTAAGGATTTTGCAGCTTTAGTTGAAGCTGGTTTACAGGGTATCGAGGTAGATCACCGCGATCAAAATTCAGATGAACGCGCAATGCTGCGTGTAATCGCTAAGGAACTAGATCTAGTAATAACTGGTGCAAGCGACTACCACGGTAGCGGTAAACTAAATTCATTAGGTGAATCTACGACCGCGCCCGATCAATGGGAAAAATTAGAGTCACTTGCAGATCAACGACGGGTGGTAGGAGTATGAAGGCTGTTGAGATAAGCGCGCTTACATTTGCACTTCAATCCTTTGTGACCCTTTTTGTCATTATGGATCCCCCCGGTGCAACACCGATATTTTTAGCTCTCGTTGCCGATAAGGAGCCTAGACAGCGGCGCACCTTGGCCATCAAAGCGGCAGCGGTTTCTTTCTCTGTAATCACACTTTTTGCTTTGTTTGGTCGCTTTATCCTGAGCTATCTCAATATCTCTATGGCCTCCCTTCAGGCCGCTGGCGCATTACTACTTCTGCTTATCTCACTTGATTTATTAACTGGAGGACCGGGGAGCGGCAAGAACGCTAAATCAGATGCAAATGTCGCGCTAGTTCCACTTGGAACTCCCTTACTTGCAGGGCCAGGTGCAATAGTTGCGACAATGATCTTCGTACAAAGCGCCGATACAAGCGCGATGGTTGCTGGATTAGTTGCAGCCGTTATCGGAGTTCATATTGCAATTGCTGGGGTATTGATGGCTTCAACCAGTATATTAAAACTCATTAAAGAGGCGGGAGTTACTTTGGTAGCTCGTATTGCAGGTTTATTGTTGGCCGCCATTGCAGTGCAGATGCTTGTAAATGCAATTGAAGTATTTGTTGCCTCTTAACTCTCTTTGAACTTTTTAGTCCTTGTACGAGCTCTCTCCACTTTTTGCTTTGCTGGTGCGGCTTTGCCTGGAGTGTGCTCCCTGCGTGGTTTAGATGGAGCCTTGCTTTCCACACGAACAACTGGCTTTGCCTTAACGATGTGACCGGTAGAGCCTGTAGGAATATTTAGAACTTCAAAGAGATGCGGTGATGATGAATAAGTCTCTTCAGGTTCGGCCAAACCTAGCTCAAGAACTTGATTAATCATCTTCCAACGTGCCAGTTCATCCCAATCGACAAAAGTGACCGCGATTCCATCAGCGCCAGCACGGGCGGTACGACCAATGCGATGAAGGTAATTCTTTTCATCCTCTGGGCATTGATAGTTAATGACATGCGTGATGCCATCAATATCGATTCCACGTGCGGCAACATCGGTTGCAACGAGCACATCTGATTTACCGGCCTTAAAATTCCCTAACGCTTTTTCGCGTGCCCCTTGGCCTAAATCGCCATGAATTGTGTCGGCCCTAAATCCTCGCCCGATTAAATCATCGGCCGTCTTTTGGCAGGTGCGCTTTGTGCGGCAGAAAACAATTGTGGGCCCACGTCTATCGGCCTGCAAAATACGGGCCAGCATCTCAATCTTGTCCATCGCATGCGCACGCAGTACATGTTGTTCGATACGACTTACCACCGCACCCTCATCCTCACTATCTCGGGTGCGAATGTGAATAGGTTGATTCATAAATCGACGCGCAAGGGCGATGATGTCACCTGGCATTGTTGCTGAAAAGAGCATCGTCTGTGTTCGCTTAGGAGTATTTGCCAAAATCTTTTCTACATCGGGCAAAAATCCAAGATCTAACATCTCATCGGCCTCATCTAAGACAAGACGTGAAACTTCTTTCAACTTTAACTGTCCTTGTCGAGATAAATCCAATAGGCGTCCTGGAGTTCCAACAACGATTTCAACGCCAGAGTGCAGGGCCTGAATCTGAGGTTCAAAGGCACGACCACCATAGACAGCTAAAGTTCGAATCCCTCGATTACTTGCCAGCTCGTCAATATCATGTGTGACTTGCGTACACAGTTCGCGAGTTGGCACAACGACTAAAACCTGGGGCATTCCCTTAGTTGCAAACTGCGTCCACTCGGGATCCTTGGGTGCAATAACACGTTCGATGACTGGAATACCAAAGGCGAGGGTTTTTCCTGTACCCGTCTTTGCTTGACCGATGACATCGCCATCGCCAAGTGCAATCGGTAGAACCATCTCTTGAATTGCAAAGGGTGTTACGAAGCCATGTGCATGCAGCGCCTCAATAGTTTCTGGGCGAAGTGCAAGTTCGGCGAAAGTCAGCGGCACGTTATGCAGCGCCGAAACCGACGCGACGGGATCCAGATTCCCCGACGTCAACGAATCCAATCTTGTCTGCCGGAACGATAATTTCATGGCCACGTACATCATTAAGAATTAGTGGTTTATCACTGTTAAGGGCTTCAGTAACCGCAATCTTAATATCAGCTGTACTCATCAGGCTCTCAAAAACAATGTCGCTTGCAACGCTAGTAACAGCGATGCGGACCTCTGACTTTATTGCGATTTCATTTTTCTTATTTCCCATGTGAGAATCCTATCGGCCTTTAATTGCGTGGAAAGCCAGAAATCCCTCTCCACATAAGGTTGTAAACAAGTTCTACTGCTTGATCGCGAGTCAATGTGCTGTCCCTGTCTAACCAGTGGCGTGCCGTGACTTGGGCATAACCAATCATTCCTACACCTAGCAGCATGGAGGCCTCACGAGGTAGCCCTGTATCAATTGAGATAACCGCACTTGCTGCAGCCGCACAGTCGTAAGTCATGCGATTGAGTCTCTCTCGTACAGATGATTCGATGCTCATATCACTTTCAAATAGCAATCTAAATGCTTCACCCTCTTTTTCAATGAAGGAAAAGTAAGCACTCACAGTTGCATGGACACGGTTGGCATTATCTGGGGTTGATGCAATAGCCCTCTGAATTTCAAATACAAGCGAGTCAATGTGCAGATCAAGAACGGCTAAATAAAGTTCAAGTTTAGATGGAAAGTGCTGATACAAAACTGGCTTACTGACATTTGCTCGATCAGCGATCTCATCCATGGCCGCAGAGTGATAACCGGCAACGGTAAATACTTCAAGCGCGGCCGAGAGGAGCAGTGCTCGGCGCTCATCTCGCGGTAACCGTGGCTTATTAGCTATATCTGCAGTACTCATTAGTGCAATCGTAGGGGGCAATGCATCTTTTGTCGCAATACTTTTCCTTTAAAAAGTAGCAACCTTGAGGCAACTACGGCAGAATTGGGATTCTATGAAGATTCCACCCTTAGTAGACGCGCGCGCTGTGCTAGGCGCTGATGAAGCCCGTCGATACAGTCGCCACACCGTTATTCCCCAGATATCGTTGGCGGGCCAGGAGCGTTTAAAAACCGCCAAGGTTGTATGTATAGGTGCTGGTGGTTTGGGATCTCCAGTTTTAATGTATTTAGCTGCCGCTGGTATTGGAACACTTGGCATTGTGGAGTTTGATATGGTCGATGATTCAAATCTACAACGGCAGATAATTCATGGACAGAGTGATATTAGAAGAAGTAAGGCAGAGAGCGCGCAAGCAAAAATCGTTGAAATCAACCCTCATGTGCAGGTAGTCATACATCAAGTGCGTTTAGATAGGTCAAACGCTATGGAGATATTGAAAGATTACGATGTAATTATTGATGGCACAGATAACTTTGCCACAAGATATTTAATAAATGATGCCTGCGTACTCTTGAAGAAGCCATATATTTGGGGTTCAGTACTTCGATTCGATGGGCAAGCCACGGTCTTTTTCTCTGACTATGGCCCGTGTTATCGCTGTCTTCACCCAGAACCTGCCGCCGATACACCTAACTGCGCCGAAGCTGGAGTGCTGGGAGTGCTATGCGCATCGATCGGATCGATTCAGGCAACAGAGGCGATCAAACTCATAACTGGAATAGGTGAACCACTTATTGGTTCGCTCATGATTTACGACGCTTTAGCGATGAGTTATCGCACTATTAAAGTTTCCAAAGATCCGAGCTGCGTTATTTGCGGAAATAACCCAACTCAACATGGCCTTGCCGATGATTATGATGCCTTCTGCGCAAGAACCACCCTGTCGCATATTACTGCCAGAGAACTTAAGGCAAAGATGGATAACGGCGATGATTTCCTATTGGTTGATGTACGCGAGCCATATGAGTTTGAAATCGTACGTATTCCCGGTTCAGTTTTGATACCACTCTCACGCTTTATCGATGGCAGTGCCATCGAAATATTGCCAAGAGATAAGCCGATCATCTTGCACTGTCATGCAGGTATGCGATCTGCAACATCACTGGCTATATTAAAAAACGCTGGCTTTGGTGATGCAACACATGTTGAGGGCGGCATGCTTGCTTGGACGGAGCACGTTGATCCAACGGGTACAGTGTATTAATGCAGGATTCATACGCCGGTTTTCGAATTCTCTTAGTGCACGCCCACCCCGATGATGAAACTATTAACAACGGTGCAACGATGGCTCTGTATGCAGCCCGTGGTGCCCAAGTAACACTTATTACATGCACACGGGGTGAAGAAGGCGAAATTCTTGTACCTGGACTCTCGCACCTTGCAAGCGCCCAGGATGATGGCCTGGGCGTACATCGTGAAATCGAACTGCGCAATGCCATGCGCGCACTTGGAGTTAGCGATCACCGCTTCTTAGGTAATTTCCGCGATAGCGGAATGATGGGAACCCAGACTAATACTCAACCCGATGTCTTTTGGCAGGCCGATCTGGATACTGCAGCTAATCTACTTGCAACAATTATTAATGAGCTAAAGCCACATATCTTGATTACCTACGATGAGATTGGTGGTTATGGCCACCCTGATCACATTAAAGCTCACCTTGTTGCGATGCGCGCTAGCGAGCTCTCAGAGTGGAAGATCGAGAAGATTTATTGGAACACGATACCTAAGTCAGTAATCGCTGCCGGTATGGCTGCAATGAAGGAAGTTGGCTCTGAATTCTTTGGCAGTGATAATATCGATGAGATTCCCTATGCAAAAGATGATTCATTTGTTACAACCTTGATCGATGGCTCTGAATTCGTCGATGCCAAGATGGCAGCGATGAAGGCGCATGAGACTCAGATCACACTCGATGGTCCATTCTTTGCTCTATCTAATAACTTGGGTCTTGCGATTTGGGGAGATGAGTACTACACGCTTGTGCATGGTAAAAAATCCCCACCTTTTGATAGCGATGGTCGCGAAACTGATTTAACTGCAGGGATTGTGCTCTGATGCGATTCATTTACGCCGTAATTTTCGGTGCAGGGCTAGGTGCGGGTTCGGTCTTCTTGCACGCATCCGTAACTCCATTTGGATTACTTTTTTCTCTGGCAGCAACCTGCGCCGGCATCTGGAGCATTGGGCGAATATGGGGTGGGCGCAATCTACGTCTGCTTGCAAGTTTTGTGTGGATGCTCGTTGTACTGCGGGCGGGTTTTCCGGGGGTCAGTGATGAGTATTTAATCGAGGGGACTGCAATTGGAACCTCGCTCATTAATGGCGGATTTCTAATTCTACTTCTTGCAATATTGCTGCCTCTTTAGCGCCAACTCCATTCGTGTCCATCTGCACTATCGCTAATCTCAAGGCCGCTAGCCTCTAACTTAGCGCGTATTACATCGCTATCGCTCCAGCGTTTTTGCGCACGGGCGGCAAGTCGCGCATCGAGAAGGCTCTGTTGCTCCTGGGAGATAGCTTTATTTAACTTTGTCCGCGCTAAATCTAGACCCAGAACCTTATCGGCGTATATGAATATGGCTCGTTTATCGCCATCACCGATCTGGGTACTTTTTTCAACTGCACGTAAACGTTGGAGGGCGCGAGGTGCATCAAGATCGGTTTCTATAGCGTTCAGGAACTCTTGGTCCACAGTTTTTTCAAGAGAATCTCCCCATTGAGCCATCTTCTTGCGCCACTTAGCCAGGGTCATATTGGCACTTTCTAAGGATGCCCATGTTAAATCCATTTGTGAGCGGAATCGGTTTTCAAGAAAGCACAAGCGGGCTGCAAGTGGATCTAAATCACGCGCAATCAGATCAGAGAGTAGAACTACATTTCCTGAACTCTTTGACATCTTGCCTCCTTCAAATAGAAGGTGTTCTCCATGAACCCATAAATCAACGGTTTCAGTACCAATAAATGAATTGGATTGTGCTCGTTCATTCTCATGGTGCGGAAAACGTAGATCGATTCCACCGATATGGACATCAACATGGTTATTTAAAAACTCCATGGACATTGCCGAACATTCGATATGCCAGCCTGGAAAACCTGGACCCCATGGTGAGTCCCAAATCATCTGGGTGCGCGCTCCAGCGTTTTTCCAGAGCGCCCAATCTGCGTGAAAGCCCTTCCCTGTCTCATCGCTGTATTCAAATCGGTGACCTGGTTTGAGCGCATCCAAATGGTTGCCACTAATCTGCCCGTAACTTTCATATGCATGTGCATCAAAGTAGACCGACCCATCGCTGCCAACATAGGCAAAACCCTTGGAGATTAACTGGGTAATCATTGCAATCATCAAATCTATTGATTCACTGGCGCGAGGATATTTATCGGCAGTTATCACATTGAGCAGGGCCAAATCTTTATGAAAGTTCGCTTCATATTCTCGCGCCATCTTAAAGGGATCTTTATTTTCTGCCTCGGCTTGAGTGAGCATTTTGTCCTCACCAATCACATCTTGCGACATGTGGCCTACATCGGTGATATTTTGAATTAGTTCGACCCTACCCCCAGTAATCTCAATACTTCGCCGTATGAGATCTGAGAGCACAAAAGTGCGCAGGTTACCCACATGGGCATCTCGATAGACGGTAGGACCGCAGCAATACATAGTCGTTCGTCCATTGCTAGATGAGACTGGTTTAACTGTGCGAGTGAGCGTGTCATAGATTGAAAGTGTCATGGTTTGGCAATTACTTCCCGCCAGATAAAAATCTCATCATGAGAGAACTCGATAAGTTGGCCATGTCGATTACGCAGTGAGTGTGTGTTCTCTAAAATCCCCACGATATCGCGAAAGCCC
This sequence comes from Actinomycetota bacterium, assembly GCA_027728065.1. Classification (GTDB taxonomy): domain Bacteria; phylum Actinomycetota; class Actinomycetes; order Nanopelagicales; family Nanopelagicaceae; genus Planktophila. The sequence goes on along the minus strand of JAQBVO010000006.1, from coordinate 65,509 downwards.
CCACCGGGATTGTGAAGGCGAATGGTTAGGCGCTTGCCTATTAAGGCTTCAAATCGCCTTTGGAGCTCGGCTACCATGACATAACGATAAACCCTTACTTCAATATCGCGCGTGATAGCCCAATGCGATTACAATCATCCCAGTCCAGCTCACTAACATTTGGAGGAAAAGACGTGACCTACATAATTGCAGAGCCATGTGTCGATGTAAAAGATAAATCCTGCATCGCCGAATGTCCTGTGGACTGTATCTACGAAGGCTCACGGATGTTGTATATCCAGCCCGATGAGTGTGTCGACTGTGGAGCCTGCGAACCGGTCTGCCCCGTCGAGGCTATCTACTATGAAGATGATGTCCCGCCGCAGTGGAAAGACTCATTAAAAATCAACACCGAGTTCTTCGTCGAAATTGGCTCTCCAGGCGGTGCGGCCAAGATGGGTCCCTCTAATAGTGATCACCCACAAATAGCCGCCCTTGCGCCAAAAAGCGAGTAAGAGTCTTTGCGCGAACAACTCCCAGATTTTCCATGGGATGCGTTATTGCCATTTGGTGAGATTGCGCGCGCGCATGTAGGTGGAATCATTGATTTATCGCAAGGTACGCCAGTTGATCCGACCCCTGAGTTCATTCAAAAAGCCTTTCGCGATGCATCTAACTCTCCAAGTTATCCCGTAACTGCTGGAACCCCAGAACTTCGCGCCGCGATAAAAAAATGGGCCATCCAACGATTAGGTGCAAGCGGTGATTTTGATGTACTTCCGCTTATTGGATCTAAAGAGTTAGTGGCATGGCTTCCAACGATTCTTGAGTCAGAAAAAGTTTTAATTCCACAGATTGCCTATCCGACTTATCACGTTGGTGCATTAATCGCCCAGGCCGAATCGATTCGCGTAGATATAGATGCCCGCCAATGGCCAGAAGCAGATTTAGCTTGGCTTAACTCTCCATCTAACCCTACGGGTCGAGTGCACAGTATCGATGAGGTTAAAGCGGCAATTGCATGGGCAAGGGGTAACGATGCGGTTTTAATCTGCGATGAGTGCTACGTTGAGTTTGATCACACCGCAACTTCGTTCTCAATTTTATCTCAAACCGGTGGAGATAACAAAAACATTCTGGCGGTGCATTCATTATCAAAGCGCTCATCGATGGCTGGCTATCGCGCCGCATTCATTATCGGTGATTCGATGCTTATCGCCCGAATCCGCGAACTTCGAAAGCATGCCGGAATGATGGTGGCATTACCTGTACAAAAAGCGATGACCGTTGCTCTTAGCGATGACTCGCACGTTATCCAACAACGCGCTCGCTATAACCAAAGACGCGAATTGCTGCGCCCTGCTCTGGAGGCAGTTGGTTTTCGTATCGAGTTTAGTAACTCGGGTTTATATCTTTGGTGCACGCGCGATGAGGATGCATGGACAAGTGTTGAGTGGTTGGCCCAACGCGGAATCTTGGCTACACCTGGTAGCTTTTATGGAGCCTCCGGAGCGCGATATATACGCCTAGCAATGACTGCAACCGATGCCCAGATTATCGATGCAATCTCGCGCTTGAAGGCCTAGCGCAATGGCCGTTGGCATTCTCTTAGTCGGTGGCCTTGGCACACGCTTAATGCCATTAACCAAGTACACACCTAAACCCATGCTCACTGTTGCAGGATTACCTGTGACAGAGCATCAATTAGCGATGGCGCGCAATGCCGGTATCACAACCGTTGTACTTGCAACATCATATTTATCCGATCTCTTCACCCCATATTTTGGAGATGGATCGAAATGGGGCATGAAGCTCTTATATGCCGTAGAAAAATCCCCACTTGGCACGGGGGGTGCAATCGCTAACGCTGCACAGTTATTAGATACACATGAATCGATAGTTGTTATTAATGGCGATGTCTTAAGTTCACATAATCTCGGTGAACAAATCCGCCAGCACGAGGCTAATAAAGCCGATCTAACTCTGCACTTAACTACTGTCGCAGATGCACGGGCATATGGATGTGTTCCTAGCGACTCGCAAGGTCGAGTTATAGCGTTTTTAGAGAAGATGGATAAGCCAGTTGCCAACACAATTAATGCCGGTTGCTATCTCTTTAATCCGAAGGTTGTGCAATCAATTCCACTCAATACCGTCATAAGTGTGGAGCGAGAGAGCTTTCCCCAACTCATTAGCGATGCGGCACAAGTCTTTAGCTATATTGATAACTCCTATTGGCTCGATATTGGAACACCGCAGGCCTTATTAAAGGGTTCAAGGGACTTAGTATCTGGGATTGCCGATGCACCGGCGCTAGAGATGGCAGATGTTGCCCATCATGATCAGCATTGCCTGATCATGGCAACGGCACGCGTTGATGCCAGCGCCGTAATCGATCAGGGATCGTGCATCGGTGCAGGTGCAACTATCGCGCCTCAGGCGCATGTGCGTGGCTCAATCATCGAGAGTGGGGCGGTAGTTGGCAAAGGTGCAATCATCAGCGATTCATTTGTCGCAGCTGGTGCCGAGGTCGCTGAAAATGCGCAGATATCGGCCGCATTTGTTACAAAATCTGAGATTCTTACGATTTAAGCGTAAATATCGGTTTTTTAGCCCATATCTGCCATCTTCAAACTTGACATATGCGACTTACACGCGTGTAATTCACTCTTAAGTAAGTCTTTTCCACGATGGATCAGACACGCAGCTATTAAGGAGAATCGGTATGCCGATTAGACCTGAAGCCACTAACTCCCCAATCCCCACTTCTGGCCCAAAAATTACCCTTGCAAGCGGAGAGAACCTCGAGCTCTCTTGGCAAGAGCGCTCGCTCTGCGCCCAGACCGATCCCGAAGCATTCTTTCCTGAAAAGGGAGGCTCAACTCGCGAAGCCAAGCGAGTATGCCTTTCCTGCGAAGTGCGCTCGCAATGTTTGGAGTATGCACTCGCCCATGATGAGCGTTTTGGAATCTGGGGCGGCTTATCAGAGCGCGAACGTCGTCGCCTCAAGCGTCGCACTGCGTAAGTTCGCAGCCTTTCAAAGGTTAGAACTATGGCTGCACAAGCCGCATTAGATCGGCATCGTGTAAGTGCAATCATTGTCTCGCACGATGGACAAAGCTGGCTTCCCCAAACCGTTGCCGCTCTTGCATCGCAAACGCGCGCAGTTGACTACGTTGTCGCGGTAGATACAGGGTCTAAAGATTCATCGCTGCAGTTATTAAAATCTGCACGAATTCGCGTTATAAATGCCGCACGCGACTGCGGTTTTGGTGAAGCGATTTCAATCGGCGTTGATTCATTGGATTCGGCGCAGGCAGATACGATTGAGTGGATCTGGTTGATTCATGATGATTGTGCACCGGCACCAACTGCGCTTGAGTTTTTATTAGCTGCAATCGATGATCGCCCGCAAGTTGCAATGGTTGGTCCAAAACTTTTAGGCTGGCATAATCGTACTCATCTACTTGAAGTGGGTGTTAGTATCGCCGGTAATGGCGCTAGATGGACAGGGTTAGAGCCGCTTGAATACGATCAGGGACAACATGATGGAGTCCATGATGTGCTCTCTGTTAGCACTGCAGGGGCGTTGATAAGGCGAGATATCTTTGAAGAGATTGGTGGCTTTGATAAGAATTTAGCGCTCTTTCGTGATGACGTAGATTTTGGTTGGCGTGCGCGCGTGGCAGGCCATTCGGTTATAGCAGCCAGCTCTGCCGTTGTTTTTCACGCTCAAGCATCGGCAACTGAAAGACGAAGCGTCGATGTTGGCGGCGCTATTTTACAACGTCCACTTTTGCTCGATCGTCGCAACGCCGCATATGTACTCTTAGCCAACTCATCGTGGTGGTTAATTCCATGGCTTGCGATTCAACTTCTTAGTTCTGCGATGCTACGGGCGATTGGCTATCTATTAGCAAAACTGCCGGGCTATGCAAGCGATGAGCTACTTGCAATAGCTACCTTGCTTATTAAACCAGGGCTCATTATTAAGGCACGCAGAAACCGCAAAGCGCATCGTTTTGTATCGGCACGGATAGTTTCTTCTTATATTCCTCCACGATGGTCCCAGTTACGCCTTTCAACCTCTGGTTTCGTTGAAGCGCTGCGTTCACGTTTATTACCAGAGAGTGCTCCAGGACAGCGATCGATACTTGATTCAGTTGAAGACGAAGATTTACTTGTGCCTGCACAAAGTGTGCGCTGGTTTGCAATATTTCGAAGACCTGAAGTTACGGGATTTCTCTTTTTGGCAGTTATTACCCTCATCGCCTCACGAATGCGCCTTGGCTCATTAATTGGCGGCGCCTTACCTGCATCGCCAAGCGGTGCTCGTGATTTGTGGCAAATGTATTTTCAATCGTGGCACCAAGTTGGAATGGGTAGTTCATATGCCTCACCACCGTGGATCGCAGTAGTAGCTGTTTTTGCAAGTATTCTCTTCGGGAAAGCGCCTTTGCTCCTCACCCTTTTCTTTCTCACTGCCCCGCTATTGATGATGTGGTCGATATTGACCTTACTTAGAAAACTCACACAAAACCCATGGATTAGCGTGCCTGCCAGTTTTATATATGCAATTTCTCCAGTGGCAATCGCTGCAGTTAACTCTGGCCGCTTAGCAACGGTCGTAACACTCATTATCGCACCACAAGTCCCACTCCTTTTAACTAACTGGAAGAGAATCGAACTACAGAGTTGGCGCAAGATTTTTACGCTAACTCTTCTTGTGGGATTTCTCTATGCATTCACACTCATCGCATTTGTAACTCTCTTGGGCCTTGTGGCCTTTGCACTCTTTGCTGATTACAAAGAGGTTTTCAACGACAGGCCATTGTTCTTAGAGCGTCTTTATAAGCGCGCAGTAATTCTCTTTGTGCCCTTTATCCTTAACGCGCCATACTCATTTCAAGCCCTAACCACACCATCTAGGTTTTTAAGTGAGCCCGGAGTATCCCTGCCAGGTGGTGGCTCGCACTTAGTAATCCTGGGAAATCCTGGGGGAGTCGGTGCACTTCCATGGTGGTTAATAAGCCCCATGCTTTTAATCCTTGTGGTCGCCTTATTCTCTTCAAGTAGCGCTAAAACCATTGCCTTATACGGATCTGGCTTCTTATCTGCAGCTGTTTTCTTTTCATCTCTGGCGATTGCAACACATGGAGACTCTGCACGTGTAAACGTTTGGACCGGCACTTTTCTGGTCGGTGCAACGATTGCTGCGACTGCCGCCGGTGTTGTAATTCTTGATCGTTTACGTGCCATCTTAGTTACAAGCAATTTTCACTTTCGCCACATATTGGCAGCGCTACTACTCTTTTTAACAGCCCTTTACACGGTACTAACTTTAGGTTGGTCGGTTACAGCCGGGGCAACCTCGCCAGTTCAAAGCAGTAGTTCTACTGTAATGCCAGCATTTTTAAGTGTTGAGAAAGATACAAAGACGTTAGTGCTTCGCGAAATGGGCAGCGTTGGTGCAAAGAGCATTCAGTATTACATCTCGCGCGGCAAAGATATCATTCTTGGCGAGCCTGATGTAGCGCCACGACAAACTCAACAGATTGCAGTTGCAGCTCAAGAGCTTATCGATGGCTCTGGAATATCTAGTAGCAAAACATTTGCAGATTTCGGGATTAAATATGTATTTGTTAAGTTACCTTTTGATAGAAATATAATTCGCACAATCGATGGCCTGGGTGGGTTCTCTCGTGCATCTGCAACATCAACGGGTGTAGTTTGGCGTGTTGCAGGAGTTACTGGACGATTGATACTTGTAGGTGAGGATGGTGTACGCGAACTTCTTGAAACAGGTGAAGTTGGGGCACGCACAACAGTTGCATACCCAGGACGAGTTTTATTAACTGAAAATTATGATCGTTCGTGGCAGATACTCCAGAATGGCTATCGCCTGCAGCGAGTTGTGAGTGAGCAAGGTCTGCCGCTTTTCATTGCTACAGAATCTGGCGAAATATCACTCATCCACGATGGCACTATTCGCCGTGCCTGGATCTCTTTTGAAATCATTGCCTGGGTTGTTTTACTCATCTTTGCCGCACCTGCAGGACGCAGGAAACGTGAAATCTTCGAGAAGGAGCTTGCATGAAGCGTTCGCTCTCGGCACTGCTCGCCCTCGGGCTCTCATTTACGCTGGCAATTCTGCTCACTACCACCGTTGACAGCTCGGTTTATTCACAGTCCTATCCAGCGGTCGTCTGCCCACCAACAATGAGCGGTCTCTCTTCGCAAATCTCGGTCTCATCGCGAAAGACCCAGTTCCAGCGCCTTGAAAATCGGAGCACTAAGACAATTCCATTTAACGCACTCCGCTTGCCAGTCTCTAAAGATTCTCTCGTTATCTCTGCAAAAGGTGTAACACCAGTAGTGTGGCAGAGTCGTTCAGGTAGTTGGGCCGGTGGTGCAATCTGTTCAGGGCCTGCATCTTCACAGTGGTTTGTCGGCGGAAGTTCGGATATAACTTCTCGCGGGCGTTTAATTGTAATTAATAGCGGCCTTAGCGAGGCTATTGTTGACGTACAGACTTACTCTGAAAATGGAAAACAGCCATTACTTTCACTCAATCTAAAGCCTAAAAGTTATTCGCTCGTTAATTTAGATGCATTAGCAACTGGTGATAAATCTCTAACAGTCCACGTGCTTCCACGTTCGGGACGAATAAATGCATTTATGATCGATGAACTTGGCTCTGGTCTTAGAGCGCTGGGTGGTGACTTAGTTAATCCAATAACTGCAGCTTCAAAAACCCTAGTGATTCCAGCTATTCCAAATCAACTTCCTAAGAAAGGTAAAAAGAGTACCGCTCCAAAGACCTTGAGGATTTTGGCACCCTCCGATGTTGATGCCACTTTCACGCTCGAACTATTATCGGCCGATGGCAGTTTTGTTCCAGTTGGCTTTAACTCTCGAAGTATTTCAGCTGGTGTGGTGAGCGAGTTCACGCTATCGCCAAAGATTTCAGCTACAGTCTTTGCTGCTCGTATTAAATCTAATGAGCCGGTCGTTGCTGCAATCTTATCCCAGGCCAAAATAAAAGAGCGTACAGACTTTCTCTGGAGTACTCCGACACCGGCACTTGTTCCGATGGCCATTGCAATCACAGGCTTGGTACCAACGATCGTCTTTACATCGGATGCAATAGCGGTAAAGGTTGAGGTCACTTTCATTAATGGAAAGAAAACCCTGGCGACAATAAAGGGCAGTGATATCGCCACATGGCGCGTACCAAAGGCCACTCGTTCCATCTCAATAATGCAAACTAGTGCCGAGACTCATGCCGGCGCTCTCATTGCATCCGATAATGGTTATGGCTACATACCGATTACTCCTGGAAGCCTTTTAACGAGGGTTGAAATTCCACACTCAAACATTCGAGTTTTGAATCCATGACAATCCCAAAGAAAGAGCTAACTGGCCACTAACCTTGCAGGTATGAGTTCTCAGGCAAAGTTAGGTCGTGGCTGTTCTCGTGCGGGCTGTCGCTCTGTAGCCACGATGACTCTGACCTATATCTATGCCGACTCAGTTGCTGTCGTCGGTCCACTTGCGACCTTTAGCGAACCACATGCCTACGACCTGTGCGTAATGCATGGTGAGCGGTTAAAAGTTCCACATGGTTGGAGCGTTATTAAGCAAGAGCTTTCGGGCCAAGAGCAGGGACCTTCAGATGATGATCTCATGGCTATTGCCGATGCAGTGCGTGAAGTTGCAATGACACCTATCACTAGTGACTCACAAGAGAGCACGAATAGCCAGAGTGCACAAACTCAGATTGGTCGCAGAGGTCATCTTCGCGCCGTTCCATCGTAAGAGCACTGGATGAATCAGATACCAAATATTTTTAAAGCCTACGACATTCGAGGTCTCGTTGATTCTGAGATAACACCTGATTTTTGCTTCGCAACTGGTCTAGCTTTTGCTCGCTTTCTACAGCAAGTGCGCGAGCCGGCAACAGTTGTCCTTGCCCAAGATATGCGAGCATCATCTGAGGCGTTAGCCGATGCTTTTTCTGCTGGTGTTACATCTACAGGCTTGGATGTGATCCGTATCGGTCTTGCATCTACAGATATGTTGTACTTTGCATCTGGCACGTTAGCTCTACCTGGTGCGATGTTTACCGCCAGCCATAATCCCGCGGCCTATAACGGGATAAAACTCTGTCTCAGTAGTGCTCGACCAATTGGAAAAGAGTCGGGCCTTGCAGTTATTGAAAAATTTGTTCGCCAAGGATCCCCGCTTGAAATACGCAGCGTAGGTGTTGAAACCAATCGTGAGATGCTCGCAGAGTATGTAGATCACTTACGAAGCCTTGTTAATCTCGATTCAATTCGGCCACTGACTCTAGTTATCGATGCTGGAAATGGAATGGCTGGGCATACAGCCCCAGCGATCTTCTCTGGCCTCAATTGCACAGTAATTCCAATGTATTACGAGCTCGATGGGAGCTTTCCAAATCACGAGGCAAATCCAATAGATCCAAAGAATCTTCGCGACCTACAGCGCAAAGTGGTAGAACATAAGGCGGACTTAGGCCTGGCCTTTGATGGCGATGCCGATAGGTGTTTTCTCATCGATGAAAATGGTGATGCCATTAATCCATCGGATCTGACATCGCTTATAGCCCACCGTGAATTAGTTAAACGTCCAGGATCTACGATTATTTATAACTTAATCTCATCGCGAGCAGTGCTTGAAGTTATTCAAGAAAATGGTGGGACTGGATTACGTAGTCGTGTTGGACACTCATACATCAAAGCGATGATGGCCGAGAGTGGAGCGATTTTCGGTGGCGAACACTCAGGTCACTTCTACTTTAAAGAGTTCTGGCGTGCCGACTCTGGCGCACTTGCAGCCCTTCATGCAATTGCGGCGTTAGGAGAGTCAAAGAAATCGATGTCAAAAATCTTAGCGCCGTATCAACGCTATGTATCTAGTGGAGAGATCAATTCGATCGTAGAAGATTCTCAAAGGACTACTGCTCTGGTTGAAAAAACCTTTTCCACTCGCAACGCGGTCACGATCGACCACCTAGATGGCCTTAGTGTGATTGGCGATACATGGTGGTTTAACCTACGACCATCTAACACTGAGCCCCTACTTCGCCTTAACGTTGAGGCTAAGAGCGCCATGGCTATGAGCAAGCTTCGCGATGAGGTGCTCTCATTACTCGCTTTGCCTCATGGGGCGGTAACCTAAGCACCTACAGACTCATCTATAAAGGAGCTTTTCGTGAACTCACCTGTTACTTCAACCCTTCCGCGTCATGACATTGCAGATGCATCCCTTGCCGCATCTGGACGAAAGCGCATTGAATGGGCAGAGCGCAACATGCCTGTTCTAGCTCAGATTCGTGAGCGCTTTGAAAAGTCACAGCCATTTACGGGTATTCGAATCGCTGCATGCATGCACGTCACAACCGAGACGGCAAACTTGATGCGCGTCTTAAAGGCAGGAGGTGCAGAGATTGCACTGTGTGCCTCGAATCCATTATCAACTCAGGATGACACTGCAGCAGCACTTGTCTACGAATATGGAATCTCTGTTTTTGCACGTAACGCAGTTGATCGTGATGGCTACTACACACACATAAACACTGCATTAGACATCGCACCTCATCAAGTCTTTGATGATGGCTGCGATCTCGTAAATATACTGCACACAACTCGCAAAGAGCTCATCCCAAATATCACTGGAGGCTGCGAAGAGACAACTACCGGAGTAATCCGACTCAATCAGATGGCAAAAGATGGGGCCCTTGAGTTCCCGATGATTGCCGTTAATGACACTGATACCAAGCACATGTTTGATAATCGCTATGGAACTGGGCAATCGACACTAGATGCGCTCTTTCGCTCAACAAACTTTCTACTTGCCGGACGCGTCCTAGTTGTTGCTGGATTTGGTTATTGTGGAAAAGGTGTTGCAGAGCGCGCAAAGGGAATGGGCGCCGATGTCATTATTACTGAAATCGATTCAACCAAGGCACTCGATGCGATGATGCAGGGCTTTCGCGTTATGCCGATGATCGATGCGGCAAAGTTGGGTGACGTATTTATTACCGTCACAGGTAATCGTGATGTGCTTCGCGAAGAGCATTTTCAGGTAATGAAGGATGGTGCCATCTTGGCCAACTCCGGACACTTTGATATTGAAATCGATGTTGCATGGCTGGAGAAGAACTCAAAGACTAAAAATGAAAAGATGCGCCATCAAACCGATGAGTATGTATTGGCAGATGGCCGCCGACTTCTACTTCTTGCAGAGGGTCGCTTAGTGAACTTAGGCGCGGCCGAAGGCCACCCAGCATCGGTAATGGATATGTCTTTTTCTGACCAAGCGCTAACGGCCGAGTACTTAGTAAAAGAGGCCAAGAACTTAAAGCCTGGCGTGCATGAGGTTCCAACTTATATCGATAAGGAAGTAGCAAGCTTAAAACTTAAAAGCATGGGGGGACGTATCGATGTTCTCACACCTGCACAAGATATGTATCTGAACTCTTGGGAACACGGTAGCTAATGACCCTGGTTATGGTCGTCGATGACGATCAAGACCTTTCAGAAATGCTCGGAATCGTTTTAACCGGGGCAGGAATCGACGTTGACCTTGTAGCTCGCGGAGATGAAGCTTTGGAAGTCTTTCGAAATAATCCACCGGATTTAGTTTTACTCGATGTGATGTTGCCAGGCTTGGATGGTATTGAAGTCTGTCGATTAATCCGCACTGAATCTATGGTGCCAATCATCATGCTCAGCGCAAAGGGGGATTCATTTGATGTAGTACATGGCCTTGAAGCTGGGGCAGATGACTACATGGTTAAACCCTTCAAGCACCCATCCGAACTCATTGCACGAATTCGTACTCGCCTGCGACGCACAAACACCGATTTCTTAGGTTCACTGACTATTGGAGATCTATCAATCAATATCGCTTCCCACCAAGTTCTGCGCGCAGGCAGGCAGATTACACTTACTCGTCTTGAGTTTGATTTATTAGTCGCCCTGGCCAAAGAGCCTAGAAGAGTTTTTTCTCGTGATGCATTACTGAGCGAAGTATGGGGATACCGCCACTCAAGTGATACACGCTTAGTCAACGTTCATGTGCAGAGGTTACGTGCCAAGATTGAGCGCGATGCAGAACAGCCAGAGATAGTCGTGACTGTGCGCGGCATTGGGTATAAAGCTGGAGTAACAGGCGGTTCGTAAATAATGAACCGTATTTCCTCTATATTTCGCAACTCATTAGCCGCTAAGGTTATTATTTCAACGGTAGTGCTGTGCTTAAGTGTCATTTATATTGCAGGATCTGCGCTTAATTCTCAGCTATCTTTGGGTATAAAGAAGGTAAACCTTCAATCCTCAATCGTTGATGCGCGTTCGACCATCTTTAACGCTGAGTACAGACTCGTCTTAGCACAGGATCAAAAAGATGCCGCTGTAAGAAAAGTAATCGATGATATGATTAGTTCTGCAGCGTCATTGACTACAAATGAGAATGCACAAGAGGATGCCGCTGTAAGAAAAGTAATCAATGATGTGATTAGTTCTGCAGCGTCATTGACTAAAAATGAGAATGCACGAGAGATTGTCTTTTTAAGAAGCCCTGGAAACACAAGAAAATTAAATTATGATATTACATCGAATTTAGTCGATACAAAATCTATCTCGGAGTCTTTAAGTGAGCAGGTCCGTAAAAGCGATGATATCGGATTGAGCTACATGACTATTGAGTATCTTAACGGACCACGGGTTCCAGGTTTGGCTATTGGAAAAAAGATTATTATCCCTAACGCTGGAAAGTATGAGATGTACGTTCTTTACCCACTGGCGAATCAAAATACAACACTAAACTTAATTCAGAGTTACTTATTTCTCACAGGCTTATTCTTAATTATTCTTATTGGATTAATTACTTGGCTAGTGGTGAGGCAGGTAGTTCGCCCAGTTCGCCAAGCTGCATTGATCGCTACACAGTTCACCACCGGTGACTTCTCACAGCGAATGAATGTGCGTTCTGCCGATGAGATCTCAACGTTGGGTAGAGCATTTAATGAAATGGCTGAATCTCTTGAAAAACAGATCGCTCGACTTGAAAATCTCTCTGCAGTTCAGCAGCGATTTGTCTCGGATGTCTCGCACGAACTACGCACCCCGCTCACAACATTGCGCATGGCATCTGAAGTTATCAACTCAGCTCGCCAAGATTTTGACCCCACCGTTGCTCGAAGCGCCGAACTCATGGTTGCTCAGCTCGATAGATTCGAGCGGTTGCTCGAGGACTTACTTGAAATTAGCCGCTTTGATGCCCAGGTTGCAGTACTTGAAGCCGTTGAGTTTGATCTTGTCGCATTGACCCATCGCTGCGCCCAAGATTTGGAGCTGGTTGCACAAGAGCGCTCCACCAAACTGCGCATCTATTCAATCGCAGAATCCCTCGTTATTAGGGCGGATATACGACGCATTGAGCGTATTTTGCGTAACTTATTTTTCAATGCAATTGATCACTCCGAGGAAAAACCGATCGCAGTAACGATAATTGCAAGTGATGAGGATGTGGCAATTGGAGTTCGTGATTTTGGTGTTGGACTGGATGAATCAACTTTGGTTCGGGTCTTTGATCGCTTTTGGCGGGCCGATCCCTCTCGTGCACGGGTACGCGGTGGCACGGGACTCGGGCTTTCGATCGCACTCGAGGATGCCCGCTTACATAATGGCGAGCTCGATGCATGGGGCAGACCCGGCAAGGGAGCTCACTTTGTGCTCACACTTCCGCGACAAGCTGGAGCAGTTATCACCTCACGATTAATAAAACTGCAACCCGATGATTTTCATCTATAGTTTCCACATCTAGATTCTCGTTTTATTTTTCGCTCTTAGCCTTGGGTAATGCCTACGATTAATGCCTTAAGCCAACTCCTTTTCCCCACTCGATGCTTTGGTTGCCAAACAATTGGATTATCGATCTGTTCGACATGTCGAATCCAATGGCATCCCCATTATTATTTAACACATATTTCGCAAGTAAGCGTTCATTCAGCAGTGATTTACTCACCTACTGCAAGCAAGATACTTCTTGCAGCTAAGGAGCGCGGTTTAAAGGGGGCCGATGACTTAGTAATCGATGCAATTGTGCATGTCTTATCACAGGCTAACTTTGACAAGCACAATATTCGATTAGTACCTATACCATCTTCGCAATCTGCCCGTCGCCGTCGCGGACGTAGTTTCATCGTTGATGTTGCAAGCAGTGTTAGTGCACAGACCAGTTTTCCATTATCTGACTCGCTCGAGCTTGTGCGAAAAGTACGTGACCAAAGCGGGTTACATGCCAGCGCTCGTGCTCGCAATATGCAGAGTGCATTTGCCATCAAGGCAGGTGCATATCCACGCGGAGATCTCATTCTCATCGATGATGTAGTCACGACCGGTGCGACTTTACGAGATGCCGCCCGAGCCCTTACCAGTCAGGGTTTTCAGGTCCTTGCCTCGGTTACCGCTTGCGTTGCCCAACCTCTACGATAGGAGGGTTAATTCAGCTATGAAATACGAGAGGGCCCAGCGATGCCAGCGTTTTTTGACAGGATTTTGCGTGCAGGTGAGGGACGCCTCTTACGCGAACTTGGCAAGGTCGTTGCCACCGTCAACGGACATGAATCACGTATAAGCGCACTCTCTGACGGCGATCTTCGCGCACAGACGGCGCTCTTTCAGAGTAGGTACTCAGACGGTGAGAGCCTGGAAGATCTATTGCCAGAGGCCTTTGCCGTTGTCCGAGAGGCAGCTAAGCGAACTTTGGGCCAGCGCCACTATGACGTGCAGTTAATGGGTGGCGCCGCCCTTCACCGCGGCAATATCGCTGAAATGCGTACAGGTGAAGGTAAGACGCTGGTTGCAACCCTTCCTTCATATTTAAATGCCTTGGCAGGTCGTGGTGTACACGTTGTTACTACAAATGATTATTTAGCAGAGCGCGATAGCGAGTGGATGGGACGTATTCATCGCTTCTTAGGTCTAAAAGTTGGAGTAATTCTGACCAATATGACTCCTGCCCAACGACGTGAGGCTTACTTAGCTGATATTACTTATGGCACAAATAATGAGTTTGGCTTTGATTATCTTCGTGACAATATGGCTTGGTCACTCCAAGAGTGCGTCCAGCGCGATCACTTCTTTGCAGTCGTCGATGAGGTTGACTCGATTTTAATCGATGAGGCACGTACACCTTTGATTATTAGTGGACCAGCCGACAAGGCAACGAAATGGTACGTCGAATTTGCAAATCACGTTGGTAAATTACAACGCAACGTTCACTATGAAGTCGATGAAAAGAAGAAGACCGTTGGAATTTTAGAAGAGGGTGTCACAAAGGTCGAAGAGCTACTACAAATTGATAACCTTTATGAGGCTGCTAATACACCGATGATTGGCTATCTCAACAATGCTGTGCGTGCTAAAGAGTTATTTAAGCGCGATAAGGATTATGTAGTCATGAATGGTGAACTCTTAATCGTCGATGAGCATACGGGCCGTATGTTGTCAGGCCGTCGCTATAGCGAAGGCCTACACCAAGCCCTTGAAGCCAAAGAGCGCATTGAAATCAAAGATGAAAATCAGACACTAGCAACAATCACTTTGCAAAACTATTTCCGCCTCTACTCCAAGTTATCAGGTATGACTGGTACCGCTATGACTGAGGCATCTGAGTTCTATCAGATCTATAAGCTCGGTGTTGTTGCAATTCCTACTAACCGTGACATGATTCGTATCGACCAAGCCGATTTAGTCTATAAATCAGAGGCTGGAAAGTTTGTAGCAGTTACCGCTGATATCGTTGAAAAGCATCGCAGGGGCCAGCCTGTATTAGTCGGTACCGTCAGTGTTGAAAAATCAGAGGAGCTCTCGACCTTCTTACGTAAAGCCGGCGTTGCCCATGAAGTGCTCAATGCCAAGCACCACGAGCGTGAAGCGGCAATCATCGCCCGCGCCGGAGTATTAGCCGCAGTTACTGTCGCAACAAATATGGCAGGTCGTGGTACCGACATTATGCTCGGCGGAAACCCAGAGTTCATGGCCGACTTTGAACTCCAGCGCCGCGGAATATCTCCCGTTGAAAATGCCCAAGCCTATGAAGCGGCCTGGCCCGATGAGATTGCACGGCAGCAAGCCGCCGTTGCAAAGGGACATGAAGAGGTAATAGCTCTCGGTGGTCTTTATGTTCTTGGAACCGAACGCCACGAATCTAGACGTATTGATAATCAGTTGCGTGGCCGATCAGGTCGACAGGGAGATCCCGGTGAGTCACGGTTTTATCTCTCATTGCAGGATGAACTCATGCGCCGTTTCAACTCAGGAATGGTCGAGCGCTTTTTAACTGCCGCTGGAATTCCAGAGGATGCCCCGATTGAATCCAAGATGGTTAGTAACGCGATTCGCTCAGCACAGAGCCAGGTTGAAGCACAGAACTTTGAGATGCGTAAAAATGTTTTGAAGTATGACGATGTCATGAATCGCCAGCGCCAGGTCGTTTATGGTGAGCGCCGAATGGTGATTGAAGGCCAAGATATTAAAGATCAAGTCGCCGAGTTTGTCCGTGAGACTTTAAGCGCTTATGTCAGCGTCGCAACGTCACAGGGATATGCCGAAGACTGGGATTTAGATACTCTCTGGAAGGCGCTCAAGAGCATCTATCCAATCTCATTTAGCGCCGATGAGCTCATCGCATCGGTCGGCTCACGCGGCGCACTTGATGCAGATTTCCTTACCGCGCGCATTATTGAGGACTGCGAAAAGGCCTATGCAGCGCGCGAGGAGAGTCTGGGTGCTGAAGTTATGCGAGAGCTCGAGCGCAAAATCTTACTCTCGGTCCTAGATCGCAAATGGCGCGATCACTTGTATGAAATGGATTATCTGCAAGAGGGCATTGGCCTGCGTGCGATGGCACAACGTGATCCACTCGTTGAATATCAACGCGAAGGCTATGAGCTCTTCTCAGCGATGATGGATGCGATTAAGGAAGAAATCGCTGGCTTCCTATTTAATATCGAGATTACCGTTGAGAGCTCAAACAATGAGGTCACAGGGGCAGGTCTTGAGGCAAGGCCGACAACTGCCTTGCAATACACCGCTGCAGATGAAACAGGCGTTAGAAAAACTGGTGAGGTATCGCGCAATGCACCATGTCCATGTGGTTCAGGTAAGAAATATAAGCGTTGTCACGGCGTTGCCTAAAGTAATCGCAGTGCAGTACATAGCCATCGCTTATCGACACCTTCGAACCTAAACAAGAGTGCGCGCAAGCGATCTCCAAATCGAACCGTGACAGTTGTTTCGCAGATTCCATCAAGAGGCTGACTTATATGCAGATTTCTTACCTTGCCTATCTCTTTCTCACTTCCAGAGTTTTTGATGAGTTCGCTTAAGATTTGATGGTGAAACTGCTTACTTAGTTGTCCCGCTTGTCTACGTCCGGCATATACCTCTAAGACATTGCGCGTGAAGTTAGTGCACCACTGCACAAGCTCTGGAAGCTCCTCGGCCGAAGTTGGTTCAGGGGCAAAGTCGGGATCGAACTCATCATTAAAAAGGCTTGGGAGGAGATAGAGCCTGCTCTTTTTCATCAGTTCAGGAGCAGGTTGTGGGCGAAAGATTTCAAGCACTGGGTGTAGCCAGTCCTCGTTCTCATCACTTGAAATAGTGGTCAGTGTGATTCGATTAAATGAAGGTAGCTCATCGTAGATCGGGTTAGTGTCCATGGAGCAAGATTTACCGTGCATAGTTGGGCTCACCTCAACTAAATCGATGAGATTGACTCATCCCAATTAATGAGTGTGGATATAGCTGGCTATTGTGCGCAGCCTTGCCCTTGGGTTCACGCTATGACATATAAAAAGGCCGTTTCACGCTCTCGCACACCACTGGCAATTACCTTAATCATCGCCTCCTTTCTCTCAGCCTTCTTTCTGGCTACTATTTCCCACCGTGGCAGCGATTTTTGGGTTGCAGCCGTTGATATGGCACCTGGACATCAGATCGTTACTGGCGATATCCAACTACGACACTTTGATTTAGATTCGAGTGCATCCCTTTACTTAGCAAAGGCCGATGATCCCCTTGGCTCAATCGTGGTAGGCGCTCTTACTCCAGGCCAGATTCTAAGTAGTCAAGGGGTGAGTTCGAGTAGCAATCTCATAGCGGCAAGCGCGGTCCCAATAAGTATTCGCGCCGTCGATTTAGCTGCAGGCATTGCCTTTGGGGAGGGTGTTGATATTTATTGGGTTATCGATAGCCACAATAAAGAGTTACCAGTTGATCCAGTTTTGATTTTAGGGGGAGTCAGAGTAATTTCTTTTGATCAAAAGAGCAAGAACTTTGGAACAGATGCCGCACTTACTGTTGCAGTTGATCAGACGCAAGTTCTACGACTTCTGAGTGCAACAACTCATGGTCGCTTGGTGGTGGTCCGTTCACATGTCTGATCTAGAACTTCCTACGGTCATCACCGCTATTGCTAACGCTGCGATTGAGGGCTTTGTTGCAGGCACTCTCTTTGCGCAGGGTTGGAGTGTGATCTTTCGTGCAATTGATTCTGACTCACTAGAGAGTTATTTAAAAACCAACCCTGAAAATGCTCGTAGTGCGATCTTAATATTTGCCCCCGATCTATGTGGAATCACTCGTGAGCGATTAGATGCAATGGCTCCAAAGGTTAAACAACTCGTTGGTTTCTCGGATGAGCCATTAAAGGATGGTGCTTTGGGCCAACTGCACTCGCTACCAACAACTGCAACAGATCTCATAAGCCTGGTCCGCGCATATGTGAGGGCACCCATGCTGCGACAGAACACCCAACCTGCCCGCCTAGGACGTAGAGCCCACGTCCTTGCAATTGGCTCGGCTGGCAGCAATACGGGATGCACAACGTTGGCTATCAATATTGCGATGGAGCTTAGCGTTATTGAAAAGACAACACTATTGATCGATGCAAATTTTCGTGCGCCCTCGGTTGCAGCATTACTTGCCATACGAAACGTCAACGGCGAATCGGGTTGGCGCACTATTGCACCCTCATTATCGATCACTGAGATCGCACAGGATCAGGCAACTTCAATCGATGCATTCATGGAGCAGGCAACTGCATCATTTGATCACATCATTATTGATCTCGGGTCTATCTCGGGTCTATCTAATCGCCTCACTGATCGACGTTGGACCTCAACAATGACGACATGGTCTTGTGATCAAGGTGATGAGTTAATGGTTGTCGCACGTCCTGATGTATTAGGCATGCACCGCTTAGAGCAGGTGAGCTCTTTGATCGAAAAAACCTCTATTCGAAGCGCGTTGAGTTTTACCCTTAATATGCGCGCTCAAGGTCGCAAGGGCCAAGAGGAAGAAGCCAAGTTTCTTGCAGTTACAACAGCGCTTCGTCCACTAAATCTTCGAGTTATCGCCCGAGATACCCGCACGACAACGGCTGCCGAGGCGCAGAAATCAACTCTCATCGAGGTCAATGAGCGCTCTGGCCTGCGTAAATCAATAGCCAAGATTGCCAGTGAGATTGAGCATTAACTTCTAATATCATCAGCACATGCGCGTCTACCTTCCCATGAGTCATAGTGATCTCGTGAGATTTCTTGCAGATCAGCGTTTTGAGGCCGATAAACTCTTTGCGCCTACTCCAGCCTTTCTTAGCGATAATCAAGAGTGCGATGATGAAGAGATTGAGTATCGCTTATCGGTATTAGCAGGTGAGGCAGCGCGCGAAGTTCGATTATCAAAGACTGCCCCAGGGTTAGTTTTAGCCATTGAGCTAGATCAAGCCCAGTGTGGTGAAAGTGATGAGGACTCACTGACATTGACTGCGCCAATAATCTGGAGTCAGGTCCAATGTGCCTTACTGCTCCCTGCAGATGGGGATGAACTTATCTGGTTTGCCACACAAGAAATTGCCCAAGAGTTAGATGGTTGGAAATAGCGATGCCAGAGTTTGAGGATCTCATTCATGGGCGTAGTTCGATAACAATTGATCAGGCACACCGACTACGCGAATTAGTTGCAGATTGGCAACTACTCTCAGATCTCTCATTTGCCGATTTAATTCTCTGGGTTCCGATTAGAAAAGATGTGAAGTTGTGGCCCAGCGGCCATGTTGCAGTTGCGCATATCCGACCAACTACAGCGGCAACGGTTTTTATCGACGATGTTATCGGTAATGAAGTTATGTGGGGTAGTCGCAGCCGCATCGATGAGGCACTCTCTAGTGGAGAGATTAGTCGGGATTCGGAGCCGGAAAAAATCGGCGAACTTATGATTAAAGAGGAGACAATCCCCGTCTTTTTCGAAGGTGCGGTAATCGCTGTTATCTCGCGTCACCGTAACGCGCAGTTGATGCGCTCTCCTGGCGCACTTGAACTTAACTATCGTGAGATCGCCCATGCTCTATATCGCATGGTCGCCGAGGGGAGATTTCCATATAAAGATGCAGGTTCACTCTTTGAGCCGGTACCTCGTGTTGGCGATGGATTAATTCGTCTGGATATCAATGGTGTTATCGCATTCGCTAGCCCTAACGCTAGATCGGCATTTAGTCGTATGGGCTTTAAGAGCGAGATTGAAAATCTTAAGTTAGGTGACGTCGCCGAATCTGTTATTAAAAACTCACCGGATGCCCACGAGGAGGCGATTAGTACCCGGTTAAACGGCAAGGTTTTGCGTCGCGTTGAGATTGATAATCAAAGGGCAACGATTGATCTACTTGTTCTTCCATTACTTGCAGGTGAAGATCGCACAGGTGCCATTGTTTTGTTGCAAAATGTCACAGAGTTACGTCGGCGTGATCGCGAACTAGTTACAAAGGATGTGACGATTCGCGAGATTCATCACCGGGTCAAAAACAATCTACAGACAGTCTCGGCGCTACTTCGATTACAGGCCAGGCGAATTCAAGATTCAGCAGCATCTTCGGCGCTTAACGAAGCGGTACGAAGAATTGCATCCATTGCACTCGTTCATGAGACCCTATCTAGCAGTAGCGAAAAAGGTGTCGTCTTCGATGAGGTCCTAACAAGTTTAATTTCTCATGCCCTCGAGCTCAGTCCGCGTATGGGCGAACTCACGATTGTGCGCGATGGTCACCTAGGATCACTCGAATCGCGTCTTGCAACACCTCTGTCGCTAGTAGTTACTGAGTTAATGCATAACGCCCTTGAACATGGTTTAGCCGATCAGGGTTCAACGCTCTCAATCAAACTTGCACGCTATAGCAATGAGTGTGTTGTTACAGTTACCGATGACGGGGTAGGACTTCCCGAGGATTTTGATCTTGCAACATCATCTAACTTAGGTTTACAGATTGTGCGTACCTTGACCGAAAATGAGTTGATGGGTGTATTGAAATTAATTTCCACCGATTTAGGAACTACGGTAACACTTCGATTTCCGCTCTAGCGCGCAGAAGAGTTAATTAAAAAGAGTTGTGCTGCTCTTGTAGGCGCGCGCGGTTGCGGGCGGCACGGCGCTTGAGGGCGCGGCGCTCATCTTCAGATAAACCACCCCAGACACCAGCATCCTGACCGCTCTCAAGTGCCCAGGCCAGACATGGCTCTTTAACGGCGCAGCGGTTACAGACTTTTTTCGCCTCTTCGATCTGGCTAATTGCAGGTCCGGTATTTCCTACCGGGAAAAATAGCTCTGGATCCTCATCGCGGCAGGCCGATCTATGTCGCCAATCCATGAGCGCGCCTCCTCTAACCCAGCCGTAGCCAGGCTCAAACGCTTAGAACCATCATTGGTAATACGCATACTTTTTGCTGCGCAAGAGGCTAATTCTCTCCTCTATTGTCCTTAATAACAAGGATGAGCGCGAAAAGATTTCCAGATTTCAAAGGTGATTTCTATCGCGCGCCCCCGACAGGAATCGAACCTGTGCACCCGCCTCCGGAGGGCGGTGCTCTATCCCCTGAGCTACGGGGGCTCAAAGGGTGCAACAGGGCCAAGGTTATCAGCGGGTGCGCATTAGCTGTGAAACTGTCAGACTTGGGATTATGAGTTCAACTGCCTACTTTGCAACTGGTTGTTTCTGGGGAGCCGAGCGCCGTTTCTGGCAGATCTCTGGAGTGATTCAAACATCTGTGGGCTATATGGGTGGGAGCGCACAGAATCCAACGTACGAGCAGGTATGCACGGGCGCTACAGGCCATGCTGAAATGGTAAAAATTACATTTGATGAATCAAAGATTATCTATCAACGCCTATTAGAAGAGTTTTGGACGATGCACGATCCAACATCACTTAATCGTCAAGGCGGTGATATCGGCACTCAGTATCGCAGCGCTATATATACAACGACACCGGCGCACCATCTTACCGCTGTTGCATCGCGCGATCTCTATCAAGGAGTACTGACTGCTAAAAATCTAGATGAGATT
The DNA here is from genome assembly GCA_027728065.1 of Actinomycetota bacterium. Taxonomy (GTDB): domain Bacteria; phylum Actinomycetota; class Actinomycetes; order Nanopelagicales; family Nanopelagicaceae; genus Planktophila. The sequence continues at coordinate 44,100 of JAQBVO010000006.1, read as the reverse complement.
ACAACTGAGATAATTTCAGCCGATGGTGTTGTTTATTATCCGGCTGAGGAGTACCACCAGAAATACTTAGTGAAGAATCCCAATGGCTATGACTGCCACTCCAGTACCGGTGTTGCATATCCAACGGCTGGCCTTCGGGTATGAGCAAAGAGAACTACCCAGTTACTATTAACGAGAGCGAGCTTGCTGCAGAGCTAGATCCACTCTCGTATGATGTTTTGCGAAAGGGTGCAACAGAACGGCCCTTTACAGGTGAATACACCGACACCGACAAGATAGGTATCTATAAATGTAAAGCATGTCGGACAGTACTTTTTAAGAGTGAGACCAAGTTTCATTCAGGTTGTGGTTGGCCATCTTTTTATGCACCAACTGCCGATGATGCAGTCGAACTTATTGAAGATCGCTCGCTCTTCCCACGTGTTCGTACTGAAGTACGGTGTGCCGCCTGTGGTTCACACTTAGGCCATGTCTTTAAAGGCGAGGGTTATGATGTTCCAACCGATCAGCGATGGTGTATTAATTCGGTCTCACTCATTCTTGAGGATATTTAATACTCCAAACCACGCGCTTCATGAACGGCTTGATAGCAATACCAGGCAGCGACGCTACGGTATGGCTGAAGTTTCTCACCTTTGGCATCTAGGGCTTTAGGCAAAATCTCTTCACGATTATTGTGCACAATATCCCATCCACGTCGAATCGCTAAGTCACCAGTCGGCCAGATATTCAGACGTCCTAATTGAAACATCATAAACATTTCAACGGTCCATCGCCCAATGCCCCAGAGAGAAGTAAGGGCATCAAATATCTCTTGGTCCTTATGAATTTCATCGATGTTTTCGATTGGAATAGTTTTATTAAGGACAGCAGCAGATAACCCTTTGATAGTGCGGGTTTTAGCCCCAGAGATGCCAATTGTTCGAAAATCATTATCAGCTAATGAATGTAATTTACGGGCAGTAATCTGACCTTTGCAAGCGAGTACCAAACGTGCATAAATAGTCTCAGCTGCTTTGGTGGCAAGTTGCTGCGAAATAATCGAACTAACTAGTGATTCAAAGTTTGTTTCGCTGCGCACACTCCTTCCGATAGTGCACAGAGGTCGCCGAGCTATAAGTGGAGCAAATTTCTTATCTAGTTCGCCAATCTCTGCAGTGATGCGGCGCATTTTTTGAGCCGAATGAAGGAGCATGCCTTAGAGTGAGAATGATGGGTATTCGTCGGTAACGAGAATGACTGCATATCCCAGGACTCGGTTCCAGTAAGCAATTGTTCTGACTACACCCTCAGCACATTTTTCAGGATATGTACCGGTGAAGATAATGCTAAGCCATGCGATAAGAGTTAAGAGGAAGGCATAGATTGCATAGAAAATACCAACCACATATAAGGGTAGAGCTAAGAGCCATTTAATCAGTGGCAGCCAGCGGTTGAGCTCCTTAGCATCGACCGGCGGGAGGGTAACGCTGACAATCTCGTTCTCTTCAATCGATGGATACTCATCGCTTAGTAGTAAGAGATATGCATCGGCACGTGTGATAAGGGATAAGAAGGCCTCGTTAAAGGCTAAGAGATAACTTGGATAGATCTGGCGCACAACAAGGCAGAGCACAACTGGCAGGGCGATAAAGCCGATGACCACCGAAGTGCCCTCAGATTGCATCAGATCGATGGGTGAAAAGGCAGAGATATAGATCAGCATCGGCGCTATAAGGATGAGGCGAAAAAGGGCGCTCAAGCGGTTGCGCTCGGTCAGGGTTACATCGATCTGGGTCTCTATCTGTTGGCTCATGGGTGCAATTCTATCCCACCAAGTCGGGCAGATTCACCGCGCAGAGAAAGCTGGTGCCGAACTCGTCTGGGGACCTGAACTACAATGACATTATGAAAATGGTTATTACTAAGTCACTTCTTAGCGCAAAGATGCAAATCAGATAATGAGCGCACGTAGTTATTTATATGTTCCAGCTAATGACCTTGACCGGTTGAATAAAGCTGTGAGCCGGGGGGCAGATGCTCTAATTATTGATCTTGAAGATGGAGTATCTCTCACAGATAAAGACTTAGCGCGCGAAAATCTTAAGAGTTTCATGGTTGGAATAAATAGAGATATTGAGGTTTGGGTTCGTGTTAATCCTGAAAAAGGAGCCCTAGAGGCTGATTTAGAAGCAGCAGTTAATATCAATTGTAAAGGAATAGTTTTAGCAAAAGCCGCAATATTGTCGCAAATTCAATATTTAGATTCACTTCTTACAGAATTGGAAAAAAGACGTAATATTTTAAAAGCACTAGAAGTTTTCCCGCTAATTGAATCGGCAACTGGTGTTTTAAATGCTCCATCGATTGCCACTGGTCCACGGGTTAAGCGCTTACAGTTAGGAGAAGCTGATTTGTGTGCAGATTTAGGTACCTCAGGCACTTCAGGGGAGGCGACAACACAGTTCGCTCGCAGCATGGTTGTAATAGCAAGTGCAGCTGCGGGTATAAATCCTCCTGTAGCCGCCGTCTCGATTAATTTCAAAGATCTGGATGCTTATCGCAAGAACTCCCAAGATTTCAAAGAGTGGGGTTATTTCGGTCGAGCCTGTATTCATCCAGCGCAAGTTGAAGTCGCTAATGAGATTTTTACGCCAAGTGCACAAGAGTTAGCCTCTGCCCAGGATATTCTCGACCGACTTAGCGCATCTGGTGGGGGCGTAACCCTGGATTCTAAGGGTCAAATGATTGATGAAGCTATTGCAAAAAATGCACGACGCACTTTATCGGTTGGTAAGTAAATAGGAAAAGGCACTGATTCAATCTGCGGATTTGCACGATCTCTCTGACGCTGTATTCGATCGGCACTCTTTCGAGCGCTTCTATTATTATTTGAAAGCTATATAGAAATATTCATTATTCTTTCAGGAATTAAAGTTCACGTTTAAGTGCGCGTGCTCCAGAGCAATAGCGACATAATTCCAAATCTCTATTCTGCCGGTTATATTCTTGCCTCCATAACCATATGTGGAAGTGAGCCAATGAGATAGTGGTGGTAGCCTTCTCCGATGGCTGATAGCAACGTACAAGCGCCCCCTCTGGCGCAACTACTCACACATCACTCAGAAAAATGGCGGCGTTTTGATCGTGATGTACTGCCGCTGCCTGTTGCAGAGATGGATTTTCCAATCGCTGATCCCATCCGCGCAGTTCTGGCAGAGATGGTCGCCAAGTCAGATTTAGGCTACTTAGGTTCGGTACCAGAGCTTGCCGCTGGATATGCAAAATTTGCAGCCGCGCGTTGGGGCTGGAGCGTTGATACGGCCCAATTAGGAGTAGCTGCAGATGTTGGAGTCGCCGTTGTAGAGGTATTGCGTGTCTTTACTAAACCAGGCGATACGATCTTAATTAACTCACCTGTATATCAAAATTTCTATAACTGGATTAATGAGACACACCTTACAAAGATTGATCTTGCCTTCACCCGAACAGGACAAGAGAGCGATGATTTAAATCCATGGCAGTTAGATCTAGATGCTCTAGAAAAGATTTACGCCACTGGCTTAAGAGTACATTTGCTCTGTTCTCCACATAATCCACTGGGTAGAGTTTTTTCAAAAGGTGAGCTCACTCGGATCGCCGAAATGGCCAAGAAATACGGCGTTCTAGTTCTCAGCGATGAAATTCATGCACCACTTACCTATAACTCAAAGGATTTCACCCCGTTTCTATCTATTAGTGATGCATCTAGAGAGGTGGGAATTACTTTAACCGCTGCCTCAAAGGGATGGAATATTGCTGGATTAAAGTGTGCAATTATCGTTACGCAAAACGATGTAATGAATGAAAAACTAAAAGAACTTCCCATAGCCGTTCACTTTCGGGCATCGATTTTAGGCGCTTTCGCATCGGCGGCGGCTTTTGCCGATGGTGAGGTATGGCTAGATACGGTCTTGAAACAACTTGATTACAATCGCTTTTTAATCCGTGATTTACTGCGCGAACATCTGCCGACAGTTACTTACCATATTCCCCAGAACAGTTATTTAGGCTGGTTGGATTTAACTAGCCTTAACTTGGGTGAGAATCCATCGGCCACACTTCTGGAAAAAGGCCGAGTCGCCTTTAATCCCGGCCACACCTATGGCTCCCAATGCTCACAGTATGTGAGATTTAACTTTGCAACGAGCCCAGAGATTATTACTGAAGCTATCGCGCGCACCGTACGCACTTTGGAATGAAGAATTTTGACTGTGATGTAATCATTATTGGCGCCGGCCATAATGGTTTAGTTGCAGCGGCCTATCTCGCCCGTGCAGGTAAGAAAGTGCGAATCCTTGAGGCCAATGGTGAAATTGGGGGAGCAAGCACAAGTGTTCGCGCCTTTAAGGGCTTTGATGCTCGAATATCACGCTATGCATATCTAGTCTCTCTCTTACCAGATTCAATTATTGAAGATTTAGCTCTGAACTTCACATCTATCTCGCGCACTATCTCTAGTTACACACCATATGAGCGCCAGGGTAGAGATGAGGGGCTGTTAGTTTCCCGTCAATGGGATTTAGCAACTGCAGCCTCATTTGATCTTTTAGATCCAACGGGGGATGAAGCCGCTGCTTGGCGCAGTTTTTATGGCGAAATCGCAGAGTTTGCACAGCGTATCGCTCCAACTTTACTGCAACCTTTGATGACCCGTAGCGAGTTAAAGGATTTAATTAACATGCCGACGGTATGGGATTACATGATTGAAAAACCAATCGGTGAGATTATCACCAGCCGCTTTAAAGATGATCTTGTCCGTGGGGTCGTCTTAACAGATGCACTTATTGGTACATTTTCTTCAGCTTTTCACATCCAGGCCAATATCTGTTTTCTATATCATTTGATGGGCAATGGCACTGGCGAGTGGAAAGTTCCACGTGGGGGAATGGGCGCTCTTGTTAGTGAATTAGAGCGGGTGGTGCGCGATGCTGGGGTAGAGATCGAACTTAACCAGCGTGTCACTAAAGTTGCTAGTGATGGCGATGGGGTGAGCGTAACAACGGCTAATAAAGACCAGATTCGCGCACCGTATCTATTATCAAATGCTGCCCCCGCGACCCTTGCAGCACTACGGGGCACCAATAAACCCAAGAGCCTTGATGGTTCGCAGATGAAGATAAATATTTTATTAAAGCGCCTGCCACAACTTAAATCTGGCATCGATCCGAGATTGGCATTTATTGGAACATTCCATGCCAATGAGAAATTCTCGCAGTTTGAAAGTGTTTTTAGCGATGCAGCGAATGGCCAGATGCCAGAGCGCTTACCAGTTGAGATGTACTGCCATACGTTGACCGATCCATCGATTCTTAGCCCTGAACTTGTAGAGTTGGGGTATCACACGTTGACGCTCTTTGGTTTACATACTCCCGCAACTCTCTTTGATCGCGATAACGATGGAGCACGCCAGGCGGCTTTGAAATCAGCCCTTGCCTCACTCAATCAATATCTAGCCGAACCTATTGAAAATCTCATCGCAGGGATAGAGGTTAAAACACCCCTTGATATAGAGGATGAGATTGGACTACCCCGCGGGAATATCTTCCACCGAGATCTGCAATTTCCATTCCGCGAGGATGGCACCGACGTAAGCTGGGGAGTTGAAAGCGATGATCCTCGCATCTTGATCTGTGGTGCAGGTGCTATCCGTGGCGGCGGCGTAAGCGGAGTTGCCGGTCATAATGCGGCGATGGCATTGCTAGCCAAGGCTTAGGCTTATCGCATGGACCAACACCCAGAGACAACGGCGATCACCGCAGGCCGTCCCGAAGTTGCACCCGATGCATCACTTAACCCACCCGTAGTTTTAACATCAACATTTCACTCTGGCGGTCCCATTGGTTACGGACGTTACGGAAACCAAACGTGGAGCGCGCTAGAGGATGCTATCGCTGCTCTAGAGGGTGGATCGACTTTGGTATTTTCATCGGGTATGGCGGCAATTACTGCAGTCTTCTCAACTCTGCCGCTTGGCGCACCAGTTGTTGCATCTAATCAGGGTTACAGCGGGGTGATGACGCTACTTAAATCATTTCATGGCAGTGGCCGATTAGAAGTTCGCTTTGTTGATCTTGTCGATACGCAAGCAGTCATTGATACCATGAAGGGGGCGGCATTTCTCTGGCTCGAGTCGCCAACAAATCCATGTTTAGATGTTGCAGATCTTGCCACTCTCATAGCTGAGGCCAAAAAAATGGGAATCGGTGTAGGGGTTGATAACACCTTTGCTACACCTCTTGTACAAAATCCACTGGCGATGGGTGCCGATATTGTGATGCACTCGGTGACAAAGTTTTTATCGGGCCATAGCGATGTACTTATGGGCTCACTATCTACAAATGATCCAGCTCTGCTTAAGCGTCTTAGCGATGCCCGTAGCTTTAACGGCTCTATCCCTGGTCCATTTGAGGCCTGGTTGGCACTTCGGGGAGTTCGCACCTTTCCACTTCGTTTTAACAAAGCACAAGAGAGTGCAAAGATTCTCGTTGAAAAACTCACCGCCCATCCAAAGATCACGCGCGTGCGCTATCCCGGCTTTGGGGCCATACTCTCCTTTGAGGTTGATGGCACACCCGAGCAGACAGAACGCGTATGCGAGTCTTCGACGTTAATTGCACATGCAACAAGTCTGGGGGGTGTCGAATCGCTATGGGAGCGCCGTCGCCGCTGGCCAATCGAGAGCGCCTCAGTACCCGAACAGCTGATTCGACTATCGGTCGGCTGTGAACATATCGATGATATTTGGGCTGACATCACAGCTGCCCTAGCATCTATATAGAGAAATTTTAAGAAATAGCGAGTATTTTTAGCATATGGCCAAAGTAATTCGACGTATATTTGCCGCAATCACCGTTGCGCTCTTAGCGTTTCGCGCCGTCGGCTCTTTTCTTTCATGGGTCGAACATCAAGAGGAGACAGCTACCGATGCATGGGTAGATGAAGACGAGTATGAAGATGCTTGATGCCGTTTATATTCCCGGCAGTTGTAATCTTGGTAAGAGTGAAGTACGCAGACGGCAGGCGGTTGGTTTAGTTGGATTATTTTTTTCGATCATCTCTTTAGTAGCTCTTATCTTAGTACAGGCCCCACAAAGCGCACGCTTAGGAATCTTTCTACCCTTGATGATCGCTTCAATAGGTTATGTTCAATCCCGCAGTAAGTTTTGTTTAGCTTATGGCTTTGCCGGGACTTTTAATCTCGGAAAACTCGGTGATATTTCGCGGGTCAGTAATCCGAGTGATAGAGCGGTGGATCGTGCGATGGCGCTAAAGATTCTATGTAAATCACTGCTGTTAGCAGCTCTAGCGACAGGTATCGTTTTCGTACTACCCTTCTAGCATGAAGATTCATATTCATGCCCGCAATGCAGATTTAGCCGAAGATTTCAGAGCAATCGTTGAGGAAAAACTTAACTCTATGGAGCGCTTTAGTGTGACAATTGATCGAGTTGAGGTAGAGATTCTTCATGAAGCCAACCCGCGTCAAGGTAAAAACTCACATCGAGTAATTTTGACCTCACATGGCAGTGGACCATTAATTAAATCAGAGGCTGCTTCTTTTAATGATGTTGCCGCCTTTGACAGCGCTATCAAATCTTTTATGCTGCAGATACGTAAGATTCACGAACGTACTAAAGCCCATAATCGTGATACGTTACGAACACGAAAAAGCGCAGGTTAAATAATCTCAGTTCCGTCGCGACGAGTTGCTGCCAGACTCGCTACTGTTGTAATTAATAAAGTTGCAACAATTACTCCAAGACTTACTTCAAGACTGACCTCTGGTATGTGTACATTTGCAATCTCGTCAATTCCAATTCCGTGAAATGCCTCTATAATCATCTTAACGCCGATAAATCCTAAGATAAATGAGAGCCCCTTAGATAAAAAGACAAGGCGGGCTAGTAAACCTTCTAACAAGAAGTACAACTGTCGTAGCCCCATGAGGGCAAAAATATTAGCGGTAGTCACGATGTATGGATCTTTGGTTAAACCGAAGATCGCTGGAATTGAGTCAAGTGAAAAAACAAGATTAGTAAGCCCCAAAGCCACTAATGCAATTGTAAAAGTACTCAAACCTTTAGACTTTAAAATTGAAACAATCCGACCCTCTTTCCATTCATCCTCTTCGTTTTCCTTTGCCAATTTATAAGCTGTATAGATAAGAAAAGCACCAAAGAGGAAGAAGATGCTCGCAAAGCGCGCAACAAGAGCAGCACCCAATGGAATTAGAAGTCCACGAATTGCGAGAGTAAGTATGATTCCTAGGAGTAGAACCAGTTGCTGTCTCTCTTTTTGTACCTTTAAGTGCGTAAGAATGATGATAAAAACAAAGATGTTATCTACCGATAGGGCATATTCAGTGAGCCAACCGGCAAAGAACTCTTTCTGTGCATCAGGATTACTCGTCCAGTTGGACATGAAGTAACCGAAAATAATCGCCGTAGATACATAGATCACGGTCCATATCGCCGCTTCCTTCATTGAAGTCTCTTGATGGCGCCGCAGGACTGCAATAATTAGATCAACTAGAATTATTGCCGAAAGGATTCCAAGAGTCAGAAGCCATGTGCTTATAGATACCATGGCGGTATTGTGCCAGTTAGTTCAGCAACCAGAGACATGAAAGCGGCGGTAGCAATTTCCTGCCATCTTTACCCTCTAAAATACCCCCGCTGAGCAGAATTGCACGGCCCGCAAGGTTGAGCTCTTGTACTTGACGGGAGAGATTCATAGCCACAGTAATCTCTCCGCGCTTAAAGACCATGAGCCCATCTCGCCTTCCACCATGTGATGGTGATTCTAGCCACGTAATATCACCCGCACCCGATAGATACTCTGCTCGCAGAGTTAGAGCTCGGCGGTAGAGATTAAGAACGCTCTTTGGATCTTTATTTTCATTCTCTATAGTAAAGCCTTCCCACTGCTGATTAATGGGTAACCAAGGTTTTCCAGTTGAAAAACCAAATGGAGTTTCTTGGCCGTTCCATGGAAGTGGTACGCGTGCACCATCTCGGCCCTTTATTACACCGTGAGAACGAACAAAAGATGGGTCTTGACGATCAGCGTCGGCTAGTTCGCCATCGGGTAGTCCTAACTCTTGTCCTGCAAAGATGTATGTCGCTCCTGGCAGTGCAAAGACGAAGATGGCCAATGCGCGCGACTCCCACTCACCGAGGCGAGATGCAACACGCGGGCAGTCATGATTGCTCAGCGCCCATGTGGGTAGCCCACCAACAGTGGCATAGAGCTCTAGAGAGCGATTGATAACATCAAAGAGAGATGCACTCTCAAAGGGCGCGGTGAGTAATTCAAAGTTAAAGACTTGATTGAGCTCATCTGGGCGCACATAGCGCACGGCATTTTCTGGAGGATGAACCCATGCCTCGGCAACTGCCATCACATCACCATAGGAATTAAAGAGCTTTCTCCACTTTCGGTAAATCTCATGGACGCCTTGACGATCAAAGTATGGAACGCTCATCAGAAGGGCGTTGCGTTGCGACGCATCCATTTCAACATCGAGGCGCAGCGCGTTGCTCAAACCCAACGGATCTGGATGGTCCTTATGGATATCTTCTTTTACAGGTCCATGGGCAACATCGATTCGAAAACCATCGACCCCAAGCTCTAGCCAAAAACGGAGAGTTTTTTCAAAGTCATCATCTACATCTGGATTCTCCCAGTTCAGATCTGGTTGAGAGGAGTCAAATAAATGCAGATAGAACTGACCATCTTTAACTTGAGTCCAGGCGGAGCCGCCAAAGAGTGAGATCCAGTTATTAGGTGGCGTGCCATCTGGCTTAGCGTCGTAGAAATGAAAGCGCGCGCGCTCTGAAGATCCACGCGCAGATTTAAATCATGAGCACGGACGATAAGGTTTTTTGCATCAGATAGAGTTCCAAAGCGTGGATCTACGTCACGGGGATTTGCAACATCGTAGCCACCATCTTTATTGGGAGATGTGTAAAACGGACTCAGCCATATCGCATCGACCCCAAGTTTGTGAATGTAATCAAGGCGGGATGTTATTCCAGGTAGATCGCCCTCACCATCTCCATTGCTATCAAAGAAAGAGCGAGGATAGATCTGATAGATCACCGCCTCTTTCCACCAGGGAGTTAATTCCATAGCGCTGAACTTAATTGGAAGCCGAGGCTAAATCAATGTAAGAAAACTGAAACTGCGCCCCAAATGTTGCGCTTTTATAACTATTTATGGAGATGGGCTTGGTTTGCTAGATTTAGTTTTCACCTTCGCTTTTAATGCTTCAGGCTTGATGGGTTTGATTGGTTTGATTGGCTCTGGCCCCATCTCCTGAATTGCGCTATCGCGAACGGTGACTGCAAGGGCCACCGCCTTTTTCTGTGTAGCGATAATCACAGTCTTAGCCTCGGGAGTTGTTGACATACGCAACGCCATCTTTGCAGTTTTGTTAGCCCCCATAACTGCAAGTATAAATATTTGTCTAATCTGCCTTCGCTCTTGCTCACGTAGCTTGACCTGCAAGCGGAAATCTTGTATTGCAATTTCATACTGCTCTCGTAAATTTGCAAAACTTGATTTACTTGTTGGTGAAGGCGTTGGCTTAACATCGGCAGTAGCCACAGGAGTAGAGAGCATGAGCAGGCTTATTGTCAGGGCTAGCCCTGTATGGCTCCGGAAACTCATGGGTAAATAATGGCGCAAATCCCTGTGTTTTCTCTGTGAAACACATCTTTGAATGCAGATTAGATTGGCAACTCTGCCCATGCATGAAAGAGTGGGGCCATGGCCGAGCAGATAATGATCGTTGATGATGAACCGGGCGTTCGAGCGCTTCTGCGAGATGCGTTAAGTATCGCCGAGTTCGAGGTTATCGAGGCCAAGGATGGAATGTCGGCGCTGACGCTTCTGCGCAGTAACAAACCGGCGCTGATGGTGATCGATATCAATATGCCATTAATGGATGGCTTCGAGCTTGTTGAGCGTTTACGAAGCACTAATAATTTAACTCCCGTTTTAATGTTGACTGCGCGCGAAGATAAGAACGATATAGCCAGAGGATTAAAGATCGGTGCCGATGACTATGTAGTCAAACCCTTCGGAATCGAAGAGCTAGTACTTCGGATTAGGGCTATTTTAAGGAGATCATATAAATCTACGACCACCCCAGCACTGCTGAGCTGTGGCCCAATAACGATCAATGATGATCAACACTCTGTAACTTTTAACGGCGAAGGTGTAGAGCTCTCCCCAACAGAGTATCGACTGTTACAGGTTTTAATGGAGAAAAAAGGGCGGGTACTGAGCAAGAAACAACTCTTGGACCAGGTATGGGGAATTACCTTTGAATCTGAGAGCACTGTCACCGATACATACATCTCATACTTGCGCAAAAAGTTTCACCGTGATGGCTTTGAAGGCATTAAGACCGTTCGCGGTGTGGGTTTTCAGATCCAGGAACCTAAGTAAGGTTAATGAAGAGCACGGCCCGCCAGATTCTTGCAACCGCTACGGTTACCTCGATTCTCTCACTCTTCATCGGTGGCTTTGCCGTTTGGGGCTCTTATCAATCAGAGCTCTCAATAGTCGATGGGCATCTCAACACCATCGTATTAGATGTGGCTCAAAGCCCAGCAAACCCAATCGCTGCTGCATTACTTAGCATTGAAGAGAACAACTTTGATATCACTCTGGCTTTTATGGCTCCAACCGGTGAAGTTGTACCGCTGAAAGAGTCTGGACGAGTATCTCTTGAAGATCCGCAGAAGTTAAGAATTCAATATATTCAACTATCAGGTGGCGAGAAGTTACTTGTTGCCGCATCGATTCTTCAAATCGATAGGAACCTGGCTCGAAATCTCTGGCGACTACTTGTTTTTATTATCTTTGCCAACTCTTTGGCATCGTTTGTATCAATTCTTATTAATCGCTCTAGTGCACTGGCTCTGGAAAGAGGTGCGCGCAAGAAGATGCAGGAGTTTCTTGGCGATGCAGCCCATGAACTGCGCACACCACTAACGGTCATAAAGGGGTATTCCCAACTTTTAGAGGGCAATCAATTAGAGCCAGAGCGCGCAGCCTTGGCCTTTGAACGCCTCAATAGTGAAATTAAACGCATGGAGAGCCTTGTCGCCGATCTCTTAATCTTGGCAGAGTTGGGAGAAGAGAATGTTCTTCCCTTCTCAATGGTCAATCTCTCAGAGTTACTGACTGATAATGTCAGGGATTACGCCTTAATTGCACCTGAAATAAGTATGGAGCTTGCCATCGATGATCAGATTAGCATCAATGGATCAGAGAAATACCTTCAGCGCTTTATCGCAAATGCTCTTACTAATATTAGAGTTCATACAGAGGCAAACGTGCTCGTGCGAATTACACTCAAAGGTGGTAGAGAGATCACATTAATCATCGAAGATGGGGGGGCGGGTCTGCCAGAGCAGTACTACGGAGAAAAAATTCAAGGCCTTAAACGCTTTGATCGCTCACGATCGCGCGAGAGTGGTGGCAGTGGACTTGGCTTGAGCATTATGAGCGCAGTTATAGAGCGGCACAATGGCACGCTCACTTTGAGAAAGAGTGATCTCGGTGGCTTGGCCGTTGAAGTTCATTTTCGGCAAGAAAGATCTGCGCGATAATTTCGCGCAAATTTACTATGGCTCTTTCATTAGATGAAGCATTCAAAGATGCGTGCATGCAGATTTTAGATACAAACTCACTTGTACGTGTAGTTCTATCAGGCCGCCGCCGTAATATGTCAACCGAGCATGAGCGTATTGATATTCGTCCAGTTGAAATAAAGACCGCCGTGCTACTGCAGTTGAGCTATGGTGATGGCAGTGCAAATACAGTTAAGAATCTCGCCCCTGAGTACGGTTGGATTTTCGATTTACTTGCAAGCGGCTATGCACATATTTTGGTAGAACAGACCGAGGGGTCAACATCTATCAGAATCACTAAACGTGGTGATGCACAGCGCCACTATGAGAAGAGATCACTTACACAAAATCTTGATCATGACAAGAAGAAGAGACGTCTTCTTGATCCATCCGATCCATTCTTACTCGAGGTAGGAATCGCCGATCACAAAGGCCTCATAAAACCATCTAAAAAGGATAAGTACATGCAAGTCGAAGAGTTTCTGCGGCTGCTTGTGCCCACACTTGAGAGTGCAATAGCAGGCGGTGATATTCATCAACCAACCGAAAAAGCTCCTTTGTCTATCGTAGATCTTGGCTGTGGTCATGCATATCTAACATTTGCAGCCCATCAATATTTGTCTTCGATAGGAGTCCCTGTCATGGTTACAGGTATCGATCTCAGGGCAGCATCGCGAGAGCGTAACAATACGATTGCCCAGAATCTCGGAATCAGCTCAACAATTACTTTCCGCGCCGAAGAGATTGCAACTACCACCGCCCAACATGCAGATGTTGTTATAGCACTTCATGCATGCGATACGGCCACCGATGATACAATCGCTTGGGCCGTTAACGGTGGGGCTAAGCTTTTGTTAATCGCACCGTGTTGTCATCACGATATTCAACAGCAGATGCAAGAGAGCCCTGAGCCATGGGGGGCTGTAACAAAATTCGGATTAATGAAGGAGCGCCTAGGGGATTTAATAACCGACTCACTGCGCGCACAGATTCTGCGAATTATGGGCTATCGCGTCGAGATTATTGAGTTTATTGGGGGAGAGCACACACCGCGTAATCTGATGATTCGCGCCGTTAAGAGCGATGCATCCCCCGAAGCCATTGAGCTTTTGAGGTACCGCCAAATCTGTACGCAATGGGGCATTAAGCCAGCGTTAGAGAAGAAACTTCCAAGCTTCTTCATCGGTTAGACTTCACGCATGTCTAAAATCCTTGTATCGCTACCAATCGGTGAAAAAGTAGGTATCGCCTTTTCAGGCGGCCTAGATACATCGGTAGCTGTTGCCTGGATGCGCGATAAGGGAGCAGTTCCCTGCGCTTACACGGCCGATCTTGGCCAGTACGACGAGTTGGATATTGCTTCTGTTCCGGGTCGCGCTAAAGAGTATGGTGCCCAGATTGCACGCCTTGTCGATTGTAAAAGTGCCCTCGTTGAAGAGGGCCTTGCTGCAATCGCCTGCGGTGCATTTCATATCCGTAGTGGGTTGAAACAGTATTTCAATACAACACCCTTGGGCAGGGCGGTCACAGGCACATTATTAGTGCGTGCGATGCATGCAGATTCAGTTGAAATCTGGGGCGATGGCTCTACATACAAAGGCAATGACATAGAGCGTTTCTATCGCTATGGATTACTTGCAAATCCCAACTTGAGAATCTATAAGCCTTGGCTGGATGCCAACTTCGTTAACGAACTCGGTGGGCGCAAAGAGATGTCTGAGTGGTTAGTGGCACATGCTTTGCCATATCGCGACAGTACCGAAAAGGCTTACTCCACCGATGCAAATATTTTAGGTGCAACGCATGAGGCCAAGAGCCTTGAGAATTTAGATGAGTCGATTGAATTGGTTCAACCGATTATGGGAGTGCGCTTCTGGGATCCATCGGTAAGAATCGACTCTGAAGATGTCACCATTACTTTCCTCCAAGGTCGCCCAGTTGCAATCAATGGGAAATCTATCGATGATGTAGTTGATCTCATGAAGCAGGCCAATGCAATCGGTGGTCGCCATGGTCTTGGGATGGCAGATCAGATTGAAAACCGGATCATTGAGGCAAAGAGTCGTGGAATTTATGAAGCCCCGGGGATGGCGTTGCTGGCTATCGCATACGAGCGTTTGCTTAGTGCCATTCACAATGAAGACACACTTGCTAACTATTACTCCCAAGGGCGCAACCTTGGTCGCCTTTTATATGAGGGGCGTTGGTTAGATCCGCAATCGCTGATGCTGCGTGAATCATTGCAGCGCTGGGTGGCATCTGCAGTTACTGGAACAGTGACACTGCGCCTGCGCCGTGGGGATGATTACTCAATTATTAATACAACTGGCCCAGCGTTGAGTTATCACCCAGATAAACTCTCGATGGAGCGCACCGAGGCTGCAGCCTTTGGTCCGGTAGATCGCATTGGACAGTTAACAATGCGCAATCTAGATATCGCAGATACCCGTGCCAAGTTAGAGATGTACCGTGCGCAGGGTCAATTAAGCGATGGAGAGTTCAAACTAATCGGTGGAATCGAGTAAAGGATATAAATGAAAAAATATAGGGCTTTAGCAATCGCCGCAATTTTCGCGCTATCAATCACATCCTTAACGGCATGTGGCAAAGGAGATCAGGCAGTGACAGATATATCCCCATCAGGGCTACCAGCGGTAACAGGTGAGGCTGGGCAAGCGCCAACGATTGGCGCTCCATCAGGAACTCCGCCTGCAACTCTGCAGAGCCAAGACATCATCGTTGGTACTGGAACAGAAGTAGTTGCAACATCGACTCTGACGGTTCATTACACATTGATGTCATGGTCAAATGGTTCGATCGTTGAATCCTCATGGAACAGTGGGCAGCCAGCAACATTTCCACTTGCAAACGTAATTGCAGGATGGCAACAGGGGTTGCCAGGTGCAAAAGTTGGCGGTCGTCGTTTACTCGTGATCCCTGCCGATCTTGGCTATGGTAAAGATGGCTCTGGTCCTATCGGTAAAAATGAAACTTTAATATTTGTCGTAGATATAATTGGAGTCTCATAAATGAAAATCCGCGTAATTTTCGCAGAGTTTTTAGGCACCGCGATTTTGGCTATGGCAATCGTTGGTTCGGGAATAATGGCGACAAACTTAACTAAAGATGTTGGCTTACAGTTATTTATAGTCGCTTTTACAACGTTTCTAATTTTAGCCGTGCTAATCGCCATGTTGGGCTCTATTAGTGGTGCCCATTTCAATCCTGCAGTCACATTGATGGCTGTGATTAACAAGTCAATTTCAATTACAAGCGCGGTATATTATCTTCTTGCTCAAGTAGCAGGAGGATTTATTGGGGTTGTCATCGCTAACGTGATGTTTGAACTACCCGCCATCGGTGCATCAACGCACTCTAAAACCGGTTCAAATCTCCTCTTGAGTGAGGTCGTTGCAACTGCTGGATTAATACTTGTTATCTCCTTAATGAGCAAAGAGAGTGCAGGTCGATATCTCCCACTAGCCGTTGCCGGCTGGATCGGCTCTGCTTATTTCTTTACCCCATCAACGACCTTTGCAAACCCAGCAGTAACCTTTGCACGCGCCTTTAGCGATAGTTTTGCCGGTATTGAGATTAACTCAGTCGCAGGATTTGTTATCGCTCAGTTCATCGGAGCAGTGATCGGTATTGCAATAGCTAGAGGATTGAAGGCTACGCACTAGAGGTAGATAGAGATTAAATTCTCAGCTATCATTAGCCGAGAATTGGCACATCGGTGAGACCCGGACGCGATTTTGAAAAGTGACCGAACCTATAGTTGGGGGATCAAACAAAGTATCCATGCTTTGAGTCTGCATAAATACTTCATAGTTGCGAAAATCCACAATAAAGGCCAGTAACCTATGCCTATGCGAGTTGATGGGAAAATACTTCGGGCACTGGAGGCAGAGTCGATAGAGATTTTGCGTGAGACTGCTGCCACATTCCGCAAACCAGTGATGATGTACTCCATCGGTAAGGATTCATCGGTACTTCTTCACCTTACCAAAAAGGCTTTTTATCCTGCGCCAGTGCCATTTCAACTTCTACACGTTGATACAACGTGGAAGTTTAAAGAGATGATCACTTTTCGCGACAAAGTAGTTGCAGATAACGCGCTCACATTGATTGTTCACACAAATCAAGAGGGCGCGGATTCAGGAGTGAATCCATTTACATCTGGAATATCGGAGTACACCCGAATCATGAAGACCGTTGCACTGCGGCAGGCACTAGATCAATATGGAGTCGATGCAGCAATCGGTGGTTCAAGGCGAGATGAAGAGAAGTCACGGGCGAAGGAGCGGATCTTTAGTTTGCGAGAGGAAGGTCACCGTTGGAATCCGCGCAACCAGCGCCCAGAACTCTGGCGCTCGTACAACACGCGTCTTGCACCCGCTCAAACTATCCGGGTATTTCCACTCTCTGATTGGAGCGAATCCGATGTCTGGCGCTATATCGCGGCGGAAAATATCGAAGTTAATCCACTTTATTTTGCCCAAACTCGTCCAGTCATCAAGCGGGGCGGACAGTTAATCATGGTCGATGACGAACGCTATCCACTGCAACAAGGCGAAAAGCCCGAGATGATGCGTGTTCGTTTCCGTACTTTGGGATGCTATCCACTTACTGCAGCGGTCGAATCCGATGCAACTACGATTGCCGAGATTGTAGAAGAGGTTCTGGCTGTCAAACTAAGTGAGCGCGCAACACGCTTGATTGATGGTGCTCTTGAAGATTCTATGGAGAAGAAGAAGAGCGAGGGCTACTTCTAATGCGTAGCCCTATTGTGCGGTTGCTTACTTGCGGAAGCGTTGATGATGGAAAAAGCACACTCATAGGGAGATTACTCGTTGAAACCGATAGCATTCCTTACGACACCGTAGATGCAGCGCGCCAAGTGCGCAGAGCTGGTTCGACAATTCCTGCTGGTGAGATAGATTTTAGTTTGCTCACCGATGGCTTAGAGGCAGAGCGCGAGCAGGGAATCACCATTGACGTGGCATATCGCTCAATGTCATTGCTCGATGGTCGCCGCCTGATTATTTCAGATGCTCCAGGACACGAACAGTACACACGCAATATGGTAGTAGCCGCATCGCGTGCTGATATCGCGATAGTTCTTGTAGATGCAATTAAAGGTGTAAGAATCCAAACGCGTAGACATTTAACTATCTGTTCACTGATGGGGATTCATCGCGTATTAATCGCTATCAATAAACTCGATGCCGTTGGTTATAAAGAGAGTATTTACACGCAAATAAAGCATGAGATTGAAGAAGTTCTTCCACAGCTTGAGCTTACAAATGTTGATTTTATTCCCTTAAGTGCCTTAATTGGAGATAACGTCGTTGAAAGAACTCCATCTCTACCCTGGTATCAAGGCTCTACTTTGCTCCAGGCGATAGAGTCATGGCAACCAGATGAGGACAGAGTGGAAAGTGCTCGTATGAGAGTTCAGTCAGTTCTACGAGCAGATGGCTTCAGAGGTGTCAGCGGAACGGTTCACTTGGGTGGTTTTGCTCAAGGCGATGAGGTAAAGGTTTATCCAGGCAATAAAATCGCAACAATCAGCCACATTCTCTCTGATATGCGTGAGCAAAAAACCGCCGCTCGATCCGATGCCGTGACCCTTGTTCTAGAGCCAGAGGTAGATATCACCCGCGGTGATCTCATCGCAGCATCTGCGGCAGATATTCACCTCTCTGATCGCTTTAGCGCACATCTGGTCTGGCTCAATGAAGATGCACTGATTCATAGCCGCTCTTATCTCTTGATTTCTGGCCCAACTCAGACACCGGTGATTGTGACCAAGATTCTCCACAAGATCGATGTTAATTCAGGTGAGCAAATCTCTGCCAATACATTGCTTATGAACGAGATAGGGCTAGTTGAAATAGCCACTAATCAACCGCTTCCACTCCTGCCATACAAGCAATCACGCGAGTTCGGTAATTTTATTCTTATCGATCGTCTCAATTTTCAAACGGTAGGCGCTGGGATGATTCGACACTCTTTACGCAGAGGTGAAAATATCACTTACCAGGCCTATGAAATCGATAAATCTGTGCGAGAGAGTGCAAAGAATCAGAGCGCTAAAGTGATTTGGTTAACTGGACTACCGGGATCGGGTAAGTCAACTATTGCAAATCTACTCGAAAAGCGGCTGCAAGCACTTGGCATGCACGCATACGTTCTCGATGGAGATAATCTGCGTATGGGTCTTAACGTCGATCTTGGATTTACTCCCCAGGATCGCGCCGAAAATGTTCGACGTGTCTCTGAGGTTGCAAAGCTTATGGTGGATGCAGGGTTAATCGTCATAACCGCCCTCGTTAGCCCTTTTGAGGTAGATCGCCAACGTGCCCGTTCACTCTTTGATGATGGCGACTTTATTGAAGTATTTGTCGATACCCCCGTCGATATATGTCTCGCACGAGATCCCAAGGGACTCTATAAGAAAGCCGCGCAAGGCCAGATTCCTAATCTGACTGGTATTGGACAGGGCTATGAGAAGCCAGTAAAGCCAGAGATAGTTCTAGATGGAACTGCCGATATTGATAGAAATACATCGCTAATACTCAAAGAAATCATATGAATTGGATCTTCTTTGCACTAGCTGGATCTATCGCCCAGCTCATTGATGGAACCCTAGGAATGGGTTTTGGCCTTACAAGTTCAACACTGCTGCTTACCCTCGGTGCATCGGCTGCGGTTGCATCGGCGGCCGTACATGCAGCAGAGATTGGAACAACTTTAGTATCGGGTGTATCGCATTGGCATGCTGAAAATATTAATAAGGAGGTTCTCTTTAAACTCGCCATACCTGGAGGCATTGGAGCACTATTGGGGGCGACATTTCTAGCATCGATAGACCTTTCAGCATCTAAGATTTTTATTTCAACACTTTTGTTATTTCTTGGCTTCCTCTTGCTCTATAGAAATTTATTTCAAACTCCAAACCCACAGCTAGCTGAATCAGCCAGCAACCTACGTTTCCTAACATTTCTTGGATTTTCAGGTGAGTTTGTTGATGCGGCAGGTGGGGGCGGATGGGGCCCAGTTGTCACACCAACTTTGATGACCGCCACAAACATGACACCAAGGAAAATCATCGGAACTGTCAGTGCAGCCGAGTTTATAGTTGCAGTCTCGGCAAGCCTCGGCTTCTTACTCAATATTCATAAGTTGGATATTGATTGGGCCGTAGTGGGCGGATTGGCACTAGGTGGATTACTTATGGCCCCGATCGCAGCCCGCATTGTCTCCAAACTTCCGCGCAGGCAGCTAGCTCTTTTAGTAGGCGTTGTAGTCATCTTAATAAATGGATACAGAATTATTTCTAGTTAATACATTTTTTCAATATCTACGCCTTGATTCTTCAGTTTTAATAGCACCTTGTCGTATGCCTTATCGAACGCAATAGGATCCGTTACATTTTTCTTCCATTCACCATGAGACATTTTTTCTGAACGCATCTCAACATTGAAGAATTCGCGCATCGGGAGATGATCAGAAATATTAAGAAAATTTAAAATCTTTAGGTACTGAGCTTCTCTATCAGATGCAATCAACTCTTCTAATCTGATTTCTAAATGTTGTTTGTGAGGCAGTTGTGACAATGATTGATGGGAGACTAGAATTCGGTTACTCCACCATTTCAAGGCCTTTAAAGGATCACTCGGCCCCCATCGTTCTTTTGAGACTGAGTATGCGACATCGCGACCATCGCGAATCATATTAATAAACAGAGCATCGGGAAATAGTTGATATATCAAATGAGCCTGCATTGTGTTAACGGGGGTGGAATCGGCAAAGTAGCGTGCGGTGTCTTTCTTGAACTGGCAGGACGACAAGTCATAAAAGAGTTCTCTACTGGCAATAAGCAGATCTTTCTCGTAAGAGGAGCTAAACCGAGATGAAATCTCTGCCAACTGTTCTTCGGTGACACCTTGTACGAGACCCCGTGGCTTTCCCTTTTTACCTACCTCACTCCACCATTTACTTTTCAGAGAGGCAAGGAAAACCTCTTCTTTTCTATTTCCAAATCGATTATTGATACTGGCCGCAAGATTATTCTTTGCCCCTTTAAAATCTTCCTCAAGCCTCATTGACCTTCCAAAGTTAAGATCCACAAGACCATATCGAGAAGTTACATATTTAATCTCGCGAGGAAGGCTCGAATGTATTTCGGGATGACTCTTCAGGAGATTCACAATAATTGTTGTACCGCTACGACCAGAACCACCAACAAATAGTGGAGCAAAAGAATTCTGCATGAAATCACTTTAGTGGTGCTCTTTGAGATAATAGGGTTTATCCTTGCGACATGCGATATTCAAAGAGAATTCACAGCATTGTGCCTATATTTGTTGGTGGCACTGGGCGAAGCGGTACGATGATAGTTGGTGATTTACTCGGTATGCACCCGCAGATCCGCACGAGCACTCCAATCGAGATTAAGTTTTTAGCAAATCGCTCCGGGCTCGTCGATGTGGTTTTTGGACACAAGGATGCGGTACTAAAAAGCGCTAACAAGATTTCGATTTTGAACTTTCGAACATATCGAAAGAGAAAGATCAAGGAGAAGGAAACTCTCAAAGAGATTCTCGCCGAATTTAATGGGCAAATTTGGAGCAAATGGTGGGATATTGATGCACATCCACCACATGGGCGTGGCTTGAAATCAGGAATTTCGCGCGAAAGATTAGTAAAGATTCTGGGCTCTCTGCAAAAAGAGCTGCGCATTAATCGAATATGGGCCGCCCGTCGCTTTATGAAGAGATTTATCGCCTTACAAGATGATGCTGGATCTGAAAGTTATTGGGTAGAAACGACCCCATTGAATATCTCTCAGGCAGAAAAGTTGTATCGAATTTTCCCAGAGGCGTTCTTTATTAATATGCTCAGGGATCCACGAGATGTAATCGCATCCCTTTTGACCAAAAACTGGGGCCCCACTACACCCCTTGAAGGATTGGAGTGGATTGAAAAGCGCTTAATTGATGGAGACCGATCACTCGCACACGTTCCATCTTCGCAGCAGATTACGATTGCTCTGGAAGATCTTGCGATTCGGAAACGAGAGCAGAGCTACCAGTCGCTTTTAGGATTTCTTAAGCTCACTGACTCACAACAGATGCACGAGTTCTTTGACCAGAGAGTTACTGCCAAGGCGGCAACTAGCGGGCGCTGGATGAACGAGATTTCCAGCGTTGATTTTAATTCGAGTTATGCCAGATTAGAGGCGCGATTAATTGCACAAGAGATCAAGTACAAGTAATGGCTGCACAGGCTCTAAATCTGACTAGCGGGGTAATTAACCTGGAGTTCACTAAATAACCACCAAAATTACTTGGGCAGCGCTATAGCCTGTGATATGAAAAAGGCGAGAACGTATCAGATACAAACTATCTAGAAGCTGCACATGATGCGCCATAAGAGATCAAAGAAGTTCTATTCCTCTATGTTCATAACACTGGACGCTCTTAGATGGCCGCCGTTTTTGCAATCTTTAAATTCTTTTCAAAGAGCATCAAAGGTGATTTTTAAAGGCTTCAAGCTCCTCTGGTGTGTCAACGTCAGTTCCATCGGCTAAGTCGTCCAATCTCAAATGGTGGATGTCGTTTCGTCCGGCCAAATAGTCGCGTGCGCCGATGTTTCCATGGGCACTTGCCATGATGCCGGCCCAGTGGGCCCGTGCAAATTTGGCAGGATGTCCAGGAACCTCTTTATATGTAGCAACAACTAACTCCCTTGGTGTCTTGGCAATCTCGATAATCCCTTGGGCTGTTAGGCCAGGTAGATCAACGGGTGAGACGACTACGCTCTCAATTGCAGCAATCTCTGCAATATGTTTTAGACCGGCTTGAAGGGAGCTCGCCATGCCACTGCTCCACTCTTTATTCTCAATAATGATCGCACCATCGACCTTGCCAACCCATGCACCTAAAACAACAAAGATGTTATCGATTCCGGCCGCTTTAAAATTTGCAACGGCTCGATCAACTAAGCGCTCACCATTTACTGAGACCACCGCTTTTGGTCCACCCATACGTGTGCCACCACCTGCGGCCAAGATGAGTGCGGCGATCATTGGCCCATCATCTCACCTCGTCTAAAAAACCTACCTTGCTAGACTCCCACCCATGCGCGAGATTATCGATGAGATCGCACCCTGGTATGAAAGTGGTGCTTCCTTTGCCCTTGCCACAGTGACACGTACGTGGTCATCAGCGCCTCGCCCCGTTGGTGCTGCGATGGCCGTGTCCCAGAGCGGTGAAGTTATCGGCAGCGTTTCAGGCGGCTGCGTTGAGAGCGCTATTTATGAAGTGGCCCTTGAAGTATTAAAAACCGGTATCGCCAAAAGCGTCACTTATGGCGTCAGTGATGACAACGCTTTCTCTGTCGGCTTAACCTGTGGTGGAACGATTGAACTCTTCATTCAAATTATCAATAAGGAAAGCTTTCCTGAGTTTGGGCAAATCGTTTTAGCCATCAATGAGCATCGTCCCATTGCAACTGCAACGATTATCGATGGAGCTGCAACTATCGGCGCACGCATCCTATTTGATGCCTTGCAGGTATGGGGCTCCCTAGATTCGCCCGGATTAGATTATTCAGTCAGTGAAGATGGTCGCGGTTTGCTCAGTTCTGGCCACACCCGCACTCTTAAGCTCGGCCCTGCTGGTGAGCGCTTGCAGGATGAGGTTTCGATTTTTATCGAGTCTTATGCCCCAGCCCCACGTATCATTATTTTTGGTGCTATTGATTTTGCTGGCGCAGTTGCACGAGTCGGAAAATTCCTGGGATATCACGTCACGATCTGCGATGCGCGTGCGCTTTTTGCAACTAAGAAGAGATTTCCAGAGGCCGATGAAGTTGTCGTTGATTGGCCACATAGATATTTGGCAAAAATTGATGTCGATGCGCGCACAGTTCTCTGCGTGCTCACTCATGAT
Source organism: Actinomycetota bacterium (assembly GCA_027728065.1). Classification (GTDB taxonomy): domain Bacteria; phylum Actinomycetota; class Actinomycetes; order Nanopelagicales; family Nanopelagicaceae; genus Planktophila. The sequence continues at coordinate 20,474 of JAQBVO010000006.1, read as the reverse complement.
CCCAAGTTTGATGTTCCGGTTTTAGAGATCGCCCTTCGCAGCAAAGCGGGCTACGTCGGTGCGATGGGAAGTCGGCGAACTCACGCCGATCGCCTGGCAAGACTTCGTGAGATTGGAGTGAGTGAGAGTGAGCTTGCCCGTCTTAGATCCCCAATTGGTTTAGATATTGGTTCGAGCACTCCAGAGGAGACTGCGATCTCAATTGCCGCTGAGATAATTTCGGATTTAACTGGTGGGACTCGCCAGCCCCTGTCACAAGGCAGTGATCCCATTCATAAGAACTCACTTGCAAGTGAGAGATTCACACACGATACCGTAACAACGACTGGTATCTCTCGTGCTATGTCCAAAGGTAGCCCTGACTTTCATCGAAAGTCTGACTAAGTAAACCTGGCTACATAGTTGAAGTAATGTGTTCAGGTCTAATAGGGACTCTCGTTAATGCCAAACCAGTAGCTGCACGAATAGCTGAAACTATAGCTGGAGTACTTGAAATAGTTGGCGGTTCACCTACGCCGCGTAATCCATACGGAGCATGTTCATCGGCATACTCCAAAATAATTGAACGCACTGGTGGCATATCTAGAACCGTCGGAATTAAGTAATCGGTAAAAGATGGATTTTTTACTTTACCATTCACCACTTGAATCTCTTCCAGGATTGCAAGACCTAAGCCCTGGGCAGCTCCACCCTCTAGTTGCCCTTCGATAGCTTGTGGATTCAGAGCCTTGCCTACATCTTGCACAGTTGCAATTTCAATAACTTTAACTAAGCCCGTTTCGATATCAACATCCACCACTGCGCGATGACCTGCGAATGCAAACTGCGCATGCGGAAGTCCCTGCCCAGTAACGGGATCGATGGGTGTAGTTGGGCGGTGTCGATACTCACGTGTGCATTCAAAGATTCGATCCTGTACGAGATCGGTGAGGGTTGAAACAAGCCTGCCTTGACCATCTCGAATTTCGCCATCGACTAAGACGTAGGTTGCACGAAAATGTAATAGATGTGGGTGTAAGTGACCTAGCTTTTCCATTGCAAAGAGAAGAACTTCTTCGCGAACGGCTCTACAGGCCGTCATTATTGCACCACCTGTTACATAGGACTGACGAGATGCACTAGTTGATCCAGCACTTCCAACTTGAGTATCACTGACATGGACAACTACACGTTGGACTCCTAATTCAGTTCTGGCAATTTGGCCCTTGAGAGTGACTAACCCTTGTCCGACTTCGGCAGCGGCAGTGTGAACTTCGACAACAGGCTCACCATTGATAATTTGCAGAGATACTTTGGCCGTTGAGTAATCATCAAAACCTTCGGAGAAACCAATGTTTTTGACTCCAACGGCATAACCAACACCTCTGCGCACGCCTTCGCCATGAGTGACATTGCAAGCACCACCAGGAAGTTCGATCACATCCAAACCCTCAGTAGTGGCAGTTATTGGCGGTAGAGGCATAGCGCGCAATTTCTCTAAAATCTCGGCAACCGGCGCAGCCGAATCAACAGGTTGACCGGTTGGCATGAGGGAGTTTCTTGCCATCGCATTCTTTAAGCGAAAGTCTATGGGATCTATCCCAAGTACTTCTGCAATCTTGTCCATTTGCGACTCATAAGCAAATGCAGTTTGTACTGCTCCGAAACCGCGCATGGCACCGCATGGTGGATTGTTTGTATAGGCGACGTATGCATTGATAGTGGCGCTTTCAACTTCGTATGGTCCAACAGCGAAACACGCAGCATTGGCACAAACGGCAGGGGAGGAGGATGCATAAGCGCCACCATCTAAGACAATGTTGGCTTTAACGTAGACAAGTTTTCCCTCTTTAGTAACCCCATGTTCATAGCGAAGCTTTCCAGGATGGCGGTGCACGTGACCGAAGAATGATTCTTCACGGGAATAAACAATCTTGACAGGCTTTCCCGTTCTCATTGCGAGAAGTGAGACGTGTGCCTGCATCGATAAATCTTCACGCGCACCAAAGGCTCCACCAACACCTGCAAGAGTGAGGCGCACTTTCTCAGGAGGCAACCCCAATACCGTTGCGAGTTGTCCGCGGTCAACATGCAGCCATTGTGTCGATAAATACAGATCGATTCCGCCATCTTCAGCTGGGATTGCAAGACCTGATTCAGGGCCAAGAGGGGCTTGATCTTGCATTCCGACTTCGTATTCACCTTTAACAACTACATCTGCAGTTAAATTTTGTGGTCCAAAGCGAATAGGAACATGGCGTGTGATATTTCCACCAGGGTGAATGAGTGGAGCCTTACCACTAATTGCAAAATCGGCATCGATAACCGGCTCTAAAATCTCATATTCGACGATGATCGCTTGTGCCGCGCGCTTGGCAGTTTCTGGATGATCGGCGGCAACGATTGCAATGGCTTCACCATGAAAACTAATAATGTCAAAAGCCAAAACTGGTTGATCGATAATTTCGAGGCCGTATAACTTTGCACCTGGAACATCATCGTGAGTTAGAACTGCTGAAACCCCATTGATCTTTAATGCAGGAGCGATATTTATCGATTTGATGCGTGCATGTGGATGTGGGGAGCGCAGTGTTGAGGCCCATAACATTCCATCAGCCCAAAGATCACTTGAGTATGCGAAGTCACCGGTGACTTTGAGTGTGCCATCAGGGCGGGGCACACTTTCGCCGAGTCCAGCACTAACCGGTGCGGCGATGTGATCGCGTTGCTTAGTTGGAAGCGTTGAGTTACTCATTTCAACCTACTCTTTCGGAACTAGTTAAAAGACGTTTACTTGCATTTAAGGCTTGGTTAGCGATCTTTTCATGTGGAATTGAAGTGATCATCCCATCTCGAACCCGTACCTCACCATTTACTAAAAGAGCTTTGACTTCAGCTTTAGGACCAAGAACTAGAGCTGCAATCGGATCAACAATATCTATATGACCGATGTCATCTAACTTCCACAACACTAAGTCGGCGAGCTTGCCCACTTCGATTGTTCCGAGCTCCTTATCACGACCTAAGACGCGAGCACCTCCGCGAGTCGCCAAAGCGAGTGACTGGCGTGCACTCATTGCAGCCGGTCCATCTTTTAACCGTGCCCATAGCACTGCAGCACGAACTTCAGTGAGCAGCTCGCCATTTTCATTACTCGCTGCGCCATCAACGCCGAGACCAACAGGAGAGCCAGCGCGAATTAAATCCTGCACACGTGCAATTCCAGAGCCTAAGCGTGCATTAGATGATGGGCAGTGCGCAGCTCCAGTTCCGGTTTTGCCAAATTTTAAAATAGCAGAGTCATCTAAATGAATTGCATGTGCCATCCAAACATCAGAGCCAAGCCAACCAAGGGACTCAACATAGTCAGTTGGTGAACAACCAAACTTTTCCTGGCAGAAATCCTCTTCATCGCTAGTCTCTGCTAAATGCGTATGAAGTCGTACATTTTCACGACGAGCAAGTTGAGCTGCCTCTTTCATTAACTCACTCGTAACACTAAAAGGCGAGCACGGAGCAACAGCAATTTTGATCATCGCATCTTCTGATGGATCATGGAAACGTCGAATAGCATCTTCAGTTGCAATTAAAATCTGGTCGCGATCTTCTACGACATTATCGGGCGGCAATCCACCTTTTGATTGACCTAAATCCATTGAGCCGCGTGTTGGATGAAAACGAATTCCAAGGCCTTGAGCAGCTTGTATCTCGGCGGCTAAACAATCTCCACTTTCTGCGGGGAAAACATAGTGGTGATCGGTTGTATATGTGCATCCAGAAAGTAAAAGTGAGGCAAGTGCGCCTTGAGCTGCACCAAAAGTTACTTCTGCATCTAAGTGGCCCCAAATGGGATACAAAGTTACTAACCATTCAAAAAGTGTGGATTCAGTTGCAATTCCACGCGTTGCCCATTGGTAGAGATGGTGATGGGTATTTACGAAGCCAGGGGTTAGTAATGAGCCCGCACCATCAATACGATTAAAGCCAGCATATTGATCTGGAATTGTGGACTGCCCAATACCAACGATGCGCTTGCCATCGATTGCAACCCAACCATTGCTTATTTCACGATTATTGGAATCGATAGTTGCAACATAGGCCCCTTGAATAAGCGTTTGACTCACGGCTTACCTGGCTTTTCTAATCGCGCTGCAGCAAGACGAACGGCATCTAAAATTTTGGCATAGCCCGTGCAGCGACAGAGATTGCCGGCTAAGGCTTCTCGAATTTCATTCTCACTTGGATCGGAGTTCTTATCCAGTAAATCAACGGTCGCAACGATTAACCCTGGAGTACAAAAACCACATTGCACCGCACCGGAATCAAGATAGGCCTGTTGAACTGGATGAAGTTCGGTAGCCCCCGCTAAGCCTTCAACTGTTTTTATCTGTGCACCTTCAACTTGACCGGCCGCAACTAGACATGCACAGACAAGCACCCCATCAATATGGACAGAGCACGAACCACATTCACCTTGCTCACACGCGTTTTTCGCACCAGGGAGTCCCATTCGCTCCCGTAGAACATAGAGCAGACTTTCTCCTGGCCAAATGTCATCAATCACTTCAGTTTTTCCATTGACTGTGCAGGTAAGTCGCATTACATACTCCTGAATTCATTAGTAGATTTCCATGCCCATTTGAGTGAACGAGCTGCAATAACTGCGAGTGTATGGCGGCGATATGCAGCGGTACCGCGAATATCATCGATTGGACGAGAGGCAGCAGAGACAAGTGCGCCAAACTCTTTGAGAAGTTCAGGGGTCAGAGGAGTGCCTTTTTCCCAATCCAAATGTGAAGCAGCAAAAGCTTCGGCATCGACTGCACGAAGTGGTGTCGGACCGGCTGAACCAATGCCAGTTCCAACAGTTCTAGATTGAGCATCGATTGCTAATCCAAATGAGCACACGGCGATAACCATTGCATTACGCGTTCCAATTTTAGAAAATTGTTGGCCTCCGCGAGCCTTTGGAATTGTGATGCTTATAATGATTTCATCGGGAACTAATGCACTCTTTTTTGGACCAATAAAGTATTCATGAATATCTATCGAACGGTTGCCTTGAATGCTAGAAACATTCACCGCAGCGCCAGTTGCAAGTAAAGCAGGGTGAGCATCGCCTGCAGGTGAGGCCGAACCTAAATTGCCACCTACACCTGCGCGATTTCTAATCTGCAGCGATCCAACAGTTCTAGATGCCATTGCCAATCCTGGGAGTTGCGCCTGCAACTCAGCTTGAATGCGCGAGTAGGTAACGCCTGCACCCAAAACAATCGAATCACCCTCCTCACTCCACTGACTTAACTCTTGCACCGCGCTCAAGTCGAGAAGAGTTTCTGGCCTTTTACGATCGAAATTCAATTCCACCATTACGTCGGTTCCACCGTTAATACATAGCGCTAATGGATACGCCGACTTAAGTTTCAAAGCATCAGCGAGTGAAGTTGGTCTAAAAAAATCCATGCAAGTTTTTCCTTTACCAAGTCGGCCAGATGAAGTTGGCATCCGGTGCATCATCATGATTTACCACGGCTTCAATCAAACCATATGGACGGTCCGCGGCGATGTAGACCTCATTCCTATTCTCCTGTCCAAATGGCGACAGATCTACAAGGAAATGGTGCTTATTAGGAAGACTCATACGAACTGAACAGATATCTGGCTGTTGCGTAATCAATTCCTTGCCCATTTCAAAGAGTGTTTGTTGGAGTGAAAGACTGTAATGATCGGCAAATGTAGCCAGTATCTTGTTTGTGGCCTGCTTAAAACTCTTTGCGAAATCTTTTCTCTTCAGAGCTTGCACGTCGTGACTGTCATAGCGCCATTTCGCAGTCACTTGAGTCGCCATGATTCGGTCCGTTGTCTCTGGCAAAGTCGTATAGTGATCTTTTATAAAGCCGGTGAATTCACTATCGCTCGTCTTAAGGATCACTAAATCTTCAACCCCGCTAGTTACATATGCTTCTTTGGATTTACCTATAGTGCGATCTATTACAACACGTGCAGTTCGGGTAAAGGTGGAATTTTTCTGAAAGGCTCGAGGATGAGGTTTGCCATCGACTAAAATACGATCCCACAGGTACTGCTCGAGGCGCACCTCAACCCGCGTTAGATGGTGCTGAGTATCTAAGAAGTGCTCGCATAAGGTTAATCCGAATACCTCTGGCTCCATGGCTGGAAACTTTTGCGCAAGGGCAAAAACCGTATTTTTTTGCGTATCGGTTGGTAGTACTTTGGCGTTAGAACCATTTAGATGTGTATCATCAAAGTCACCACTTAACTGCACAGAAACATTTAAATCGAGGATGTGGTGAGTACCTTGTTCTCGAGTGATTCTAACTACTCGATTTTCAGCTTTGCCGTAACGATTCTCGCCGAGTTCAATTTTCATATTTAACTCCCTCGGTATGTCGTAAAACTAAACGGACTAAGCAACAAGGGAATATGGTAGTTACGATTGACATCAATTACGACAAAATCGACATTAATTTCCTGAAAAAAACTCTCCTGCTCTTGTGCCGAAAAGTAGGCACCAACTTCAAAGGTAAGAGTGTGACTGCCTGCAGTTAAGACCTTACCGATGAGCAGATCTCCCACCCGTCCATCGGAGTTAGTAACTGCGCTAGCAACGATGGTGCCATGTGCACGATATGTAACCTTCACGCCCTCTACGGGCAGACCATTACTTGTATTCAGAATATGTGTTGAGAGAACGCTCATATTTCCTCCAATAGCTTCTGTATGCGAATTTGATTGATTAAGCGCAACTGCTCACGAGCCTCTTGAATCTCAACTTCAGGGGAGTTCTTTATCCGTCGATTGCACTCCTTGAGCATTTCGGAGCCGGTCTTACCCGTTGCACAAATGAGAAAGACGTGATTAAACTTGCTTTCGTATGCAAGATTGGCAGAGGCAAGATCTTCCAAAGTTTTAGCATCATCAGCAGATAGGCCCGATTGCTCAGTAGATGACCAAGTTGAATGTCCTTTGCGCTCACCGATGCGTGGGTGACCCGAAAAAGCCGTGAGAAGTGATTGTAAATTCAATTCATGTGTTGCCGTATCGGAGGCGCTCATCAGTTCGTCGAGAGTTAAATAGGGACGTGAGTTAACAAGTGCATCACAGTATTGAGTAGCGATAGTGCAACGCTTAAAGAGCGTGTGCGCCGTTGTACTATCCATTGCGTTGATCTCTCCGAGCGAAGGCATCTCTATAGGGTATGTCGCCTTCTTATGCTGGTCAATAACAGTTTTTGACCCTAAGTCAATTGGTATGCTCTCAGAAAAGACTCAGTCCAGAGAGATCCTAACCCCCAACCTTCTGACCACTTAAATAACCACCAAAGTTACTTGGCAGCGCTCTAGCCTGTGGAATGAAAAAGGGGAGAACGTCTCAGATACAAACTATCTAGAAGCTGGCCCCGTATATCCAGGCAAGCGTTATGAGGATTGGGGTTTAGAAGATCCAGCAGGACAGGGCATTGACTCTGTGCGCATTATTCAGGATGAGATTAAAGTTCGGGTCGAGAAACTTCTCTCTGAACTATTTTCCTAACACTGATGTAGCGATCCTTACATCCTTTTCAAAGACCATCAACTGTGGCCCGTCAAGTGTTTGAGTAAGCGTGGCTTTGATATTTGAATCAATAAGCTTTTGCAAACTCATTTGTGCCTCAATGTAACTACTTGGAGTCTGTAAGGGCTGCAAGAGTCCATACTGATCTTTCTTACCAACCTTAATCGGAGTGATAATCATTGGTTTGTTGGATGAAAAACCCCACTTGAGCACAATGATTAACATCGCCAGGCCCACAAACCCTCCAAAGGATTGCAGGAAAAGTCCGTTATTAATTCCACCCAGCATAGGTAAAGCATAGATAGCAAATCAAACTCATGCGAGGCCAAAACTCGTGAGTGGGCGGTGAGGGGATCGAACTACATACCTACCCATGACCACAAATAGATTCAATTGATCTTGATCCAGAATCCATTCTTAGTTAATGGGTCAAAAATTGTCGCCGAGGCTGGGGGAGTTGTCCTCAATGAAGCAGGAGACACTGAAGAATCCTATAGAGCAGGTCAATTAGCAGCCGCTTGGTCTGCGACTAGGATCGCGTTTGGACACTCCGAAATAATGGTAGCTGGCCAATTAGGATCATAACTCTTTGCTTGAGAGATGACCTCAAATGCTTTTCGCTTGGCAGCACCGAGAAGAATGATAATTGAACTTTTGGATTTATCTGCAATCGTAGATATTCCTACCGAAGCGCCAAATCTAGGAACCTCGCTAATATCCTTGAAATTTGGAAATGTTTGCAAGTTATCAATCCGAGTCTTCTCTGCCAGTCTCACAATTCGAGTAAGTGAAGATCGTGGTTCGCCCGGTCCATTAAATGCAACGTGGCCATCACTTGCTCCACTAGCCAAGATGAAGAGATCAATACCACCCAATTGATCAATCCAGCTTTCAAACTTATACGGAGCCGCACCATCTGGACAACGGACATTCTCAGGATGGATTTGCTTGTGGATTGGAAGGCCAGAATTCAAGGCCTCCCGCAGCTCCAATTCCGCCCACTTGCGACAACTAAAGTGGGCATCAATTTTTACATTCTCAAAGCAATCAGGCTCTACTTCAGTTACATACTCATCCATCATCACCACAATCAAGTTAGATAGGTCCAAACTACGTTCCCGAACTTGCGCACCAAGTGCCTTTAGCGTGGAGCGTGGCGTTCTTCCACTAGGACAACCCAAGACAAAATTACGCTTCTCAGCTTGTGCCTTAAAAAGACCATTAATGATTAATTGGGCGACGAATCTACCTACTTCTTCATCAGATTCCAGCACTCTTTTATCAATGTTTGGGTTCTGCATAATTGTATTATAGTTGACTCAGAGCGTTGCGCAAAAAATCACACGATACTTAAATTACTTCTTCTTATGTGAGGGGATAAAGATGGCACGCTTTACCCAGAAATAAAGTCAACGCCCTTTCAGACGAGCTACTCACGGTGCATAATAATTTCCGAAACTTATGGTTTCCAATCATCTGGTACTTCACCAGATCCCAGTAGGTAAACTGCCCGCTTCGAAGATTGTGCCGATATTCTCTCTTTCACGCCCTTAGGAAGAAAAATGGCATCACCAGTCTCTAAAATCAGTTTTTGCCCTTGTGTGCCCTCAATAAACTCTACTTCTAAACGGCCTTCCAATAAATAAATAACTGACTCCTTCTCAACGAGCGCGAATTCTTCCTTATGGCCTGTTTGAACTATACCTTTAACTACTTTTAGGAACTCCGTTGCGACTAAAGTTGCGATTAGGTGGGTTGGTTTTGAGTCTCGAAATGACAGGATTGCGGTTTTATCCGAAATTTCCAAAAAAGATGCTTTCGCTTCCATCTCTGCTTGACCTTCAGGCCAGTTTCTTACATTTTTCCCTAATTGATATTTATTCTCCACTAGTGCTGGCTGGTTCCGTGAGAATTCAGATGCAGCACCCATGGCAGGTGGTGGAGAGAAGTATTCAATAACGCGGACAGTTTTTTGTCCTGGGTTAAAACCATGATTCCAAGTTCCCCGGTGAAATAATCTTCCAGTTCCTTCTTTAGCTAAAACAACCTCGCCAGTTTCAGGATTAGCTAAAACCAAATCACCTGCGACCACAAAATAGAGAACATCGGCGGCAAAAACAGTCTGATTCTGTGAGCTATGCCGAAACTCTCCTTGGGGGGCTAACTCAAACTCCAATACATGCAATTGCTTTGTTGAAGATATCACCCGGTCAGTGACAAAACCCGAGACCGAGTCCCCCCAAGTATGTAAAACCATGTTCTCTCTTTTGATGTGTGTGGTGTTTCTAAACTGCGGGCGCGGAGTCGGCTTGCGAGTAGTCTCCGGGGGCTCCTGCATGGAATTACCCATTTGTAAATCCTACCAGAACAACCACTATAAAAATAATCAGAGTAAGTTGCCCATAGAATAAGTTAGATTTAAGACAGGAGAAATATTAAGAAACTTCTAAATTTTAGAGCTTGGTGTTCTCTCTTTTGAAGTAACCTCGCCTCAAGTTCCCAAAAGATTATATAACGTTGTTTGGTTGCTACAGTAAGTATGAACTATTCAAAGATAGTAGCTAATCTTTAAATTGATACTTGATAAATTTCAAAAAGGCAAGTTACTACTTGCATTAAAAGATTTCTAAGATAGAGATCTCAGGGATTAATCAATGAATTACGAGCCACTGCTGCAGCCCCAATCAAGCCTGCATTTGGCAATGACGCTAAATTCAACAATGCACTGACCGGTTTTGGTAAACGATTAGCTACTAGTTCCCTATATTTCGGTGAGCCAAGCCAAAGTCCACCACCTATGATAATTTTTTCTGGATCCAACACTTCGACAAGATTTTTCAACCCGCGATATAGACATTCAGCTGCCTGCTCAATTACGGCCGTTGCAATTGGATCAGTTCCAAATTTTTCAAATACCTCGATTGCGCCAGAAACCATGACACCACTCTTATGCTGATACTCCCTAGCAATACCAAGTCCAGATGCCACTGATTCTAATGTTTTAAATTTACCATCATGCTCAATTTCGGTGACTCCAAATCCAATGGCACGGCCGCTCGCACCGGGCCACGTCCTACCATTAACAACTAGAGTGTGTGAAATGCCAGAACTAACTAAGACATAAAGAAAATCAGATTGTGCTTTCCCATCCCCTAGCGTTGCCTCGCCCAGCGCTGCGCACCTAACATCTGATTCAATAACCCAACTAAAACCAGTTAATTTAGGTAATTCAATTTTTGGTTGTATCTGCCAACCCACACCATCCTTACTCATCAACTGGCCTTCGACAGAAACGTATTCTGGAAAGCCGATACCTGCTGCAGAAATTTTGAGATTGAACTTCGCTGCCGTCACTAATAATTTGCTAATAACTCTTTTAGTTTGAACTAATCCCAGATCTGCCAGTCCCATAAGCGAATCTCGAGAAGGTAAAGTTTCTTGATGAATTATTCCCAACTCTTCATCCAAAATACCACCCAAAATTTTGGTAGCACCCAAATCAATACCAAGCAAGTATTTCACTAGTACCCCTAACTAGACCTCGACTATACTCATTTAATGCTGAAATTAAATCAATAATTTGACAGTCTTGGTAAAATCATATTTACCGGGCCACAGCAAATGGGCAGAAATCTTATTCCTTACCAAAAAGATCAGCAGATCAAGAAAGATAGGACTTTGGGCTGTGTTTTTACACTGGGTTGTGAGGGGATCGAACCCCGACCCGGTGATTAAGAGTCACCCGGACAGTTGTTCTTTATCTGCAACCTCGCTCAGCAAGACACATCGTCCGCACTGATTAACACAAAGATACCGCATGTTCTATAAAAGAGTGAACAAGAGCCTTTGCACTCTGCTTTCTATTTGTCTGGTAGTAAAAACTTTCTGGCCCACCAATAAAAGCGATATTTTTATGCCCAGAATTAATCAAATAATTTGTTGTGATGCTTGAAATTGTTCGATGATTCAATTTTAAAATTCAACTCACTAAACTGCTAAAATTATTTTGATTCGCGGCCACTCCAACGCGTAATTCTACCCATCGTACGTTGAAGTACGGCATCAAAAATTGACGCAAGAATTCCTAGTTGAATAATTCCTAGTAATATGACCTGAGGATAAAATAGTCTTCTAGCTTCAAGAATTCTATATCCAATTCCATTTTGAGCTCCCATAAATTCTGCTGCTACCACCAAAGTAAAAGTTAATGCTACTGCAACTCTTAATGGTCCAATTAGTGCTGGAATTATTGCAGGAAATATTATTCTTTTTCTTATAATACGCGTAGAGGCTCCAAGAGTTTGAGCCGCTTGAATGTACAGCTTAGGAACATTTCTAATTGACTCGCTTACATTTACAACCACTATCATGAACACTCCAATAGTGACTAGGAAAAGTTTACCTGGTTCCTCAATTCCAAACCACATTAAAAAGAAAGGGATCATAGCAATAACAGGAACAGGCCGTGAGCCCTCAATTATCGGATTAAGAAATTCTCCCGTTCGTCTAGAAAAAACAATCATAGCACCAACCACGCACCCTAAAATCGTACCAACAATTAAGCCAAATAAAACTCGAGCGGAAGTGGCAAAAATATCTGTGAATATCTTGAATCCTAGAAATTCTATAGATTCGAAAACTTGAGTTGGTGGCGGAAACTTGATAGCGCTAATAATCTTTAATCCATCTTCGGATAGTGAATACCACAAAAAAAGTGTCAAAAAAACTGATAAAATACTTAATGGAGAAACCAATTTTAGTTTGAGCCTTTTCGTTTTCATTATTTACTTTCCATAAATTTTCTAAGCTCTACCCTCATATTGATAAATTCCGGTTGGCTTCTGAGAGCAAAAGTGCGCTCTTCACCAAAATCACATTTTACGATTTTTGCAATAGTACCCGGTCTTGATGTCATAACAACTAATCTATCCCCTAAAAATAGTGCTTCCTCTAGGTCATGTGTAATAAAAATGATAGTTTTTTTGTCTAAATTGAATAACTTTCGTGATTGCTCTTGTAAATTCTCTTTCATTATGAAATCTAATGCACCAAAGGGTTCGTCCATTAATAACATGCTTGGATTTGAAGCGTAAGCTCTTGCCAAGTCAACTCTTTTACGCATTCCTCCCGAAAGATTTTTTGGCCATGCACTTTTAAACTCCTGAAGACCAATTAAATTTAAATATTGATCAACTAAACTATTTACTTCACTTTGAGATTTATTTTGTGACTTAGGTCCAAATGCAATATTTTCTTGCACGGTCATCCAAGGAAAAACTGCATCCATTTGAAAAACAACTGCCCGTGAAGCGTCTGGACCCTTAATTTCCTTTCCTTTGAATTTTATATAGCCAGATGTAGGCTGAATTAAACCGGCAGCAACATTTAGAGCGGTAGTCTTACCACAGCCTGACTCACCAACAATACATATAAATTCGTTTTCTAAAACACTTAAATTAAAGTCAGATAACGCTAATACATCCATTTGCTCTGTGTTGAAATTAACACTAACGTTATTAAACTCAAGAAATGGGCTATCGTCCAAGAACGCTTACCTCCGAACTTTTGGTAAAGTTAACATAGGTTATTAAGAAAATCTATAGATTCATAAATCGCAAGTTATCAGGGGCTTAAAAAGCTTGACTACCTTTAAGATTGGCCCAATTTTAGTTCACTATCGACGCTAGTCGTGATTGGCATCTCCTCGAGGGAGGCATCGAGATTAACTCAAATACTTTGATATGACATATCAGACATATCAGACATAGCAGACATATATTATTGGAACTAAGTTCATGCGTTGCCTTCTAAAGTTTTCATTTAGCGGTCTATTGACTCACATTTAGAGGTTCAATACGGTTTATGTGTGAACGGTCACTTAGTTACAAACTTTAATTCGATCGGGTTGTGATTTTTGGTGGTCGTTCATCCAACTCTATTCAAGCAAATAACATCTCAGAGTTGTATGTGAGCAATTTGCCAATTACAGGAAAGGTTAAAAAATGAGAAATCTCAAATATAGAAAGTTGTGGGTGGTATTGCTTACATTTTGTGTGGGCAGCTCTATAGCACTTTCAAATCTCGCAACCGCTGCACCTAAAAAAGTTAAAGTCGCACTAAGTTCTTTCCAAGATGTATGTTCTATTTACGTTGGTGTAGAGAAAAGATTTTATAAAAAACGTGGAATTACACTGGACATTAAGAGAACTGATTGGCCTGGCGCAAATGAATTAGGCGTTGGAGGACAGGTGGATATATGGACTACATCAGAAGCTGATGTAATTCAACAGAATAATGCTGGAGCAGATACCACACTTGCATTTCCATTGTTCTATTTCGGTGGTGGTGGTCTAATGTACGACCCTAAGAAATATGATACATGGAAAACTTTTGAGCAAGTAGCAAAGACAAATAAGGATCTTAATCAAAACATTAAAACCATATTGACACAGCTAATTGACAAGAAAATTGGCGTATCTTCTGGTGGAGGTGAGTATGTAACCTTTGTTGAGTTAGTCAGTAAAGCGGGTCTAAAAATTGAGCAGTTCAAAATAATAGATCTTGCACAAGAAGAACTACCACCAGCATTGATAGCAGGCTCCGTCGACATCATGATTGCGGGAATACCGCAGCGACTTGCCGTTATTAAGCAAGGTTACTCGACATTGATGGATCAAAGATCTTTGCCGTCTTCAATAGTTCATGCCGGGTTCGGAGCGAAAAGGTCCTGGGTGAATAAAAATATGGCACTAGCAAAAAAAATACAAGCAACAATATTCCAGACTTTAACCTATATTGAAAAAAATCCAACTCCTTCATTTAAAATAATTTCAAAATGTTTGGCTGAGGGAGGTACAAAAGTTGACCCATCTGATCTGACGGGTGTATGGAATATAATGGAATATTTCCCGAGTGATCAGAAATGGTATGTCAACGAAGTTGTCAACAAAAATGGCAAGTTCTATTGGAAAGAGCGATTTAGCACCGTAGTTAAAAACCTTAAGGATGGCGGCAAAATCAAAAAAGATTTTGCTGTGCCGCTTAGAGATCTTAATTATGGTTTAAAAACTCATAAAAAATAAAACAAACAATTACACAATGTCTACATCTACTAAAAGAAAGAATTTTAGCAGTAGACATTGTGTAATTTTTAAACTATAAATTGAAAGGTTGATATGTCTGTCAATGGAGTAGCTTCAGCGCTTTCTTGCTTAGAAAAGTTGAGTATTATTGATTTGAGTCATACTTTAATTGAAGGTATTCCTCATTTCCCTACTCATACTGCTTATAGACATTTACCTTGTGTAAACCCATTAGATCCTGCATTGATGTTTTCTCTTGAATTACATGAGCATACTGGAACGCATGTAGATGCTCCAATGCATTATCTTAAAGATATATCCAAATTAGATATTTCAAAACATGCTGTATCTGCAATTCGAGTTAAAGATATGTTTGGTACATGTAAAGTACTTGATATAAAACCTGGTGAAGATAACTTGATATCAAAAACCAGCTTGATAGCTTGGGAAAATCAAAATTATACCTCAATTTCTGACTACGACTTTTTATTTTTCTATTTTGGTTGGGAGCACAAGTGGAGTGCTGATCAGTCAAATGTAGTATTTACTAAAAAATGGCCTGGTTTGTCCAGAGACTGTTGTGAGTATATCTTAGAAATGAATCCCAGGATTAAAGGCGTTGGTACTGATTGTCTAGGATTAGATAAATGGAAGAGCAGTGATATACCGGCGCATGACTTGTTTTTGCAAAATAATATTTTAATTTACGAAAATTTGAATAACTTATCAAAATTGACAGAAGTCGATCAATTTTTATTCATGGCTTTTCCACTAAAAATTTTTATGGGTTCAGGTTCACCGATTCGAGCTATCGCATTTTTAGAAGAGAGGTAGAAATCATGATTAATCGCCCAAAAATAAGTACTGAAGAATTTAAGTCCCGAAAAATTCTGATTCAAAATTTGATGAGTAAGCATTCTGTTGATTTACTTTTTGTTTATGGTGATGATCGAGCTGTCTTTGGTGCTAATCACACTAGGTGGTTGACAAATTACGCACCACATTTTGAACCAATACTTACTGGATTACCTAGTAAGGGAGATATTCACTCAGCTACTGGAGCAGAGTGTGAGACCTTCTATCAAAACACCGCCAAGATTGGTCAAATACATGTAGTTAATGAGTTCAATATGCCAGAGGAGGAGTATCCATATACCAAACCAGTCTCCTTTAAATCTTACCTAGACTCTTTAATCTCAGAGATTGGTAAATCAAATATAAAGATTGCATTCATAGGACAGGCAAGCTTTCCTTACTGGTTGGTGGAGTTAATTAAAAGCTTTAAATTTGAAATCATAACTAGCAATAAATTTGAATTAGATTATCGCCTGCTTCGAGCAAGTAAATCAGAGGAAGAAATTGCAGTTTTAACTTATGGGATGGAGATTGCTGAGGCAGGGTTAGAGGCTGGTATTAAAGCGCTAGAGATTGGTGTTACAGAGCGTGAGGTGGCCGCTGAGATTGAGTATGTAATGCGAAAGATGGGGTCAGAGGGATGTGGTATCGACACAATTGTTGGTTTTGGTAAAGCAAATACCTTTCCAATGTTAACTAGAACTACCTTTAATAAATTATCCGCTGGTGATTTAGCACTTTTAACAGTTGTACCACGTTATGAGGGTTATCACGGTGTAATCGGTAGACCAATTGCTATGGGTGAGCAATCACAAGAGATTAAACATGCAATCGAAGCTGCGATAAAAGCATCGGCAGCTTCTGAGAAGATGTTAAAGGTGGGCGCAGTTGGCGCTGATATTTCAAATGCAGCGCTTGATGTATTACGAGCGGAAGGATTAATTGGGTTATGTCGATACTCTGGCATTCACAGCATCGGCACCTCAGAGTTTGAGCCACCAATTTTGACCTCAACCTCAGATTTTGTCCTACCAAATAATAGCTTTATCTCAATTGATGTTCCATTATTTATGTCAAGTTGGGGTGGATTTAGGGTAGAGACTGCGTTTTTGGTTAGTAGTAATGGAACCACTCGACTGTGCTCAAAACCCTTGAGGTATATAGAAATATGAAAGGATAGAAATTGAATGGTTACTCCAATAATGGATAGAAAAAAAACAGTGATTCATGCAGGTGTACTCATAGATTCAATTGCACCTACAGCCATAAGAGATCAATTGATTTTTGTTGAAAATGGAATTATTACCCAAATTTCAAGCATAAATGGTGTTCTTTTAGAATCAATTAAAAGTGGATACGATTTTTATGATTTTAGTAAATATACTGTTATGTCTGGATTAATTGATGCCCATATACATTTTTTTGGAGTGCCCAGCACAAAACTTGATGAACTAATGACAGCCCCTGAGGCATTTCGTAGTTTACGGGCGGCAAGAGAAGCGAAAGAAATGTTGTACGCAGGAATAACAGCTGCAAGGTGTTGTGGGTCGTCTATTTCACCGTCTTTAAAGCGCGCAATTGATTTAGGTATATTAGAAGGGCCTCGTCTTGTTGTTGCAGGACAATTTGTATGTGCCTCAAATGGAACCTGGGATCATATAAAAGTGCCTGTGCAGGCTATGCGCGAAGCTGGAATGCTAGCAGATGGTCCTGATCAGTTACGACAGAAAGTTAGAGAACGCATAAGGGAGGGCGCAGGATTAATCAAAATCGGACTATCTGTTGGAGCAGTCGGTGATGAATACCATGCATGGGGTGATGATCCAGAGAAATCAGTCACCTCATATTCTTTAGATGAAATTAGAGCTGCAACGGATGAAGCTCATAAAAATAGAATTAAGGTTAGTGCACATTGTATTGGAAACGAATCTGTACTGAATGCTATTGAAACAAATGTAGATACAATTGAACATGGTTATCCAATAGATGATAAAACTAGAAGTATATTAGCAGAAAGAAAAATTATTGTAACTAGCACAGCTGCGCAATTATACTGCCATAATGCATCAGCAGATGAATTCTCTTACTCAGACGGTGAAAAGAAGTTATTTGCAATTCATGAAAATAGCATGCGAAATAATTTTGAGCAGGGGCTTAAATTTGGTATAAAATATGCACTAGGTTCTGATTTAATAGGTCCACCCACTCACCCGCAGACTCTTTTTTATAAAGAGTTTGAAATTGTTAATAACTGGGGAATGTCTAATATGGAAGCGATTATCGCTGGAACTCGAATCAGTGCTGAAGCGTTAGGATTGGATGATCTAATAGGATCAGTAGAGAAAGGTAAGATAGCTGATCTTATAGTTCTAGGTAGCAATCCTTTGGAGAAAATACAAGCACTCAAGAATGTTATTTTCGTGATGAAATCTGGAAACATAGTGCGCAATGATGTTTCAAATGATAAAGGGAGCATCAAATGACACTCACTATTCACAATATTATTACTGGCGAATTAGAGAGTTCTTTATCGGTCAGTCTATTAAATTCAGGTGCTCACCCCAAGAATGATCCAGCCAAATTATTGCCTTTTGGCTACCGACACGATATCAAAAGACTTGATGGATCATTAAATTCAGGTGTTATGGTTCCAGTCCCAGTTTGGCTTATTAAAGGTTCTAATAAATTAATTCTGATTGACACTGGACTAGGTTCTATTGATGAAGTAAACAATATTCAATTAAAGTATGGTGTTGGATTCGTGGCAACTCGGAATGATAGGCAAGACTTAATTAGTGGTTTAGCAGCTCTAGGAGTTGTGCCAAAAGATATAGATATAGTAGTACTGACCCATTTACATTTTGACCATGTTGGCAATAATCATTTATTTGAAAATGCAAAATTTATAGTTCAAAGAGATGAGTTGCCTCAAGGAATTGTGCCACCACACTTCTGCATGTTCTACTATCCAGAATATTCTTATAAAATACTGGAAATTAAAGATAGGTTAGTAGTTATTGACGGTGATTATGAATTAGCTGCTGGAATTCAACTATTAAAGATTGGAGGCCACACTCCTGGCTGCATGGTTACATTAGTTGATACAGAAATTGGTACAGTATGTTTGACTAGTGATGTGATGTACAACTACCGTAATTTACAGTTGAACTGGCCTATGGGCTCTTATTGGAATTTGCAAGAGTTGATGAAAGGTTACGATCGAATACACAGAGAAGCCTCGATTATCATCCCTCAGCATGATTGGGAATTTTTCGAACATTTTCCAAAGGGGATAGTAGGGTGAAAAATGCATCTAAAGTTGGGAAAGTTTTATTAGCAGGTGAAACTTGGGTAAGTAGATCAATACATATCAAAGGGTTCGATGAATTTAGTAGTACAACTTTTCATAATGGGGCACTGGCTTTCTTATCAGTTATGCATAAATACGGTATCGATGTAGTGCAAATGCCAGCGCATCAAGTTCCCGACTCATTTCCGCGGAGTTTGGAAGAATTGAATGACTATTCCGCAATTATTTTGTCTGACATCGGATCGAATAGTTTACTTTTGTCCAATGAGCTTTGGCTAAAAAGTAGGTCGATCCCAAATGCAATAGATATTTTATCTAAATGGGTAACCGCTGGTGGTTCACTTCTAATGGTAGGAGGATACTTAAGTTTCCAAGGGTTTCAAGGAATCGCGAATTTTTCAAACACCAGCCTGAATACAGTTCTACCTGTTTTAATAAGTCAATTTGACGACAGGGTAGAGGTTCCTCAAGGATTTGAGTTTAAAATTGAAAAGGAACATATAATTACTCAGAATTTTTTCAAAACTTTTAATAAATTAGAGCAAAGAATCCCTAAATTGCTTGGTTATAATAGAACTTCTCTAAAAGCGAAGTCTGATTTACTTTTGTCTATAAATAATGATCCACTACTTGCCGTTTGTGAAATCGGAAATGGTAGAACCGCGGTGTGGACAAGTGATATTGGTCCACATTGGTGCCCACCAGAGTTTATTACATGGACTGGCTATGAAGAACTTTTATCAAATCTAGTTTCTTGGCTCATAAGAAAGATTTGATAGCATGCTTAACAAAATTAGCCGCATACCGGTCGATCCGATTGGTGCGTATCCTGAAGATACTGTCGAAATTTATTTGAATAGAATTAAGGCGGCTCGCCTTAAGATGAAAGAAAAAAAGATAGATAGTTTGGTAATTTTCTCGGATAGAGAGCATTGCTCAAACCAGGAATTTTTAGTTGGTGTGGGACCAAGATTTGAAGAGTCACTACTGATCTTAGATCAAACTGATAAGCTCTTTTTTATTCATGGAAATGAATGCGCCTATCTGACACCCGACCCTCAACTAAATATCAAAACCATATTATTTCAGGATTTTAGTCCTATTGGACAACCTCGCGATGAATCTAATGGTTTAGGTGAGATCTTGATTCAGGCAGGCTTAAGTGCTGGACAGAAAATTGGATGTGTTGGCTGGAAATCTTACTCTAAATCTTTACATCCAAACTTGGAAAATATCCTAGATATTCCTGCTTATTTAGCTGATCAATTGCGACTAATAACTGGAAATCATTCAGACGTTATAAATGCCACAGAAATTTTCTCTGATTCCAATTCTGGCCTAAGAATAATCGTAAGTGCATTAGAAATAGCGCAATTTGAATATTCTGCACGAATAGTCTCAAATTCGATTCAAAATTTGATCGAGAATTTTTCTGTTGGAAAAAGTGAAAGATTCCATGAGCAATTTTTAGTAGGTAATGGATTGACACTAAGTTGTCATAAAATGATTAGTTTCGGAGACAAGGTTAGAAGGGGTTTATCGAGTCCTTCAGATAAGAGTTCGAAACTTGGCGACCCGGTTACCGTAGCTTTTGGAGTCTCAGGTGCATTAACTTGTCGTGCTGGTATGGTCGCTCATTCCGCTTCAGACCTAGATCAAGGCACAAGGAATTT
>JAQBVO010000005.1 GCA_027728065.1 Actinomycetota bacterium | reverse complement strand
AGCGATCTAAGGCCTGCATGGGAGTGAGCGTGCCGGCGCATACATCGGCTACGGCTTCGATGACGGGGACCTCGATTCCAACGCTACGGGCGATTTCAAGAACTGCACTGGATGAGGCTACGCCCTCAACGGTCTTAGCCACTTGTTCGCGAGCAATAACCATAGAGCCTGAGCGTCCAAGAACCTCACCGAATGTGCGGTTGCGCGAGAGGGGCGAGCCGCAGCTGGCCACTAAATCCCCCATCCCTGCCAGCCCAGCAGCGCTGAGTGGATCTGCGCCATGGGCTGCCGATAGACGTGCAACCTCATTGAGACCTCGGGTAATAACCATCGCTTGCGTATTTTCGCCAAAGCCCATACCGATTGACATGCCAACGGCCAATGCGATGATGGATTTAATAGCACCTGCAAATTCACAGCCCAAGATATCGGTAGATGTATAGACGCGATAGTAAGGAGTTGCAAATAGCTTGACTACTTTTTGCGCAACTATCGTTGTATGTGCCGCCACAACGGCGCCAGCGGGCTGACGCAGAATTAACTCGTTGGCCAAATTCGGCCCAGTAATAATGGCGACATTCTCAGTCTCCATAACCTCTTGAATAATCTGTGACATGCGTTGCAGCGTGGAAACTTCAATACCCTTCAAAGTGCTTATATAGAGCGCATCCGGTGGTGCCAGGGTCTTCCACGCATTAAGGTTTTGGCGAAGGGATTGTGCCGGAACTGCTAAAACATAAATAGATGAGTAATCAAAGGCTTGCGCAATATCAGTTGTAGCCTGTAAACCCGTCGGTAAGAGATTGTTATCTAGATACTGTGCATTAGTGTGCTTGTCATTAATCTCGTCAACGACGCTTTGATTGCGCCCCCAGATTAAAACATGATTGCCAGCATCCGATAGTACTTGGGCCATGGTGCTGCCCCACTGACCGCTGCCAAAAACGGTGATCTTACTCATCGCTTCTTTTTAAAATTTCCAGTTCGTGGCAAATCTGAATTATGGGGATCAAAGATTTCGGCTGGGCGTTTTTCTGCGCGTAACTGCTCTAATAAATCTGTGATTGCGCGCATAATAATCGCCGTTACCTCAATTAATGCATCGGCATCGCTCTCTTTGCCATACCACGGTGATAAATCCAGTGGTGCGCCAACTAAAATATTAATCTTCGTGCGCGGGAAAAATTTAATCTTCTTTTCATACGTTGGCATAACAATCTGTGAACCCCATTGGGCAACTGGAATCACTGGTGTTTGGGTAATAATGGCAAGACGAGCAAGTCCAGTCTTTGCAACCATCGGCCAACCATCTGGATCGCGTGTAAGCGTGCCCTCGGGATAGACGCCCAAGAGATGGCCCGCCTGCAGAACCTTGATCGCATGCTCGAGCGCCTTTGCTGCATCTTTACCCTCTCGGGCGACAGGGATTTGGCCTGCAGCTAAAACAATCGCCCCGATTATTGGAACTTTAAAGACGGCCTCTTTACCTATATAGCGGGGTGCGCGGCCGTTGCGAAAGAGAAAATGCGTTAGAAATAAGACATCTAAGTATGAGAGGTGATTGCTGGCCACGATCGCCCGCCCAGTTTTGGGGATTTTCTCGCCTCCACGCCACTGCTTCTTTGCAACTAGATTAAGGAGCGGAATAACGACTTTAGTGGCGATCTTAAAGGTCACATTTGTGCCAAGGGGCTTTCCGCTCGGTGGAACATAAGAGATCTTGTACTCCTTCATGGACTCAATGTTAGTGTATGGGAAAAGAAAACGGGGCTAGCCGTAGTTAGCCCCGTCTCTTAAAAAAAGAGTGGAAGAGAGTTACCTCTTCTTAGCGCCTGCCTTCTTGGCGGGAGACTTCTTCTTAGCAGGTGCCTTCTTCTTAGCAGGTGCCTTCTTCTTGGCAGCTGCCTTCTTAGCTACCTTCTTGACTACTGGCTTTGGTGCTGGCTTTGGTGCAGGTCCGAGTTTGCGAGCACCTGAGATGACATCCTTCAAGCCCTTTGCAGGCAGGAAGCGAGCCTTCTTTGATGCCTTAATCTTGATTGTCTCGCCGGTAAATGGGTTACGTCCCATACGTGCCTTGCGATCAACCTTCTTAAACTTACCGAAATCATTAATCATTACATCTTCACCTCGGTGAAGGCGGCGAACGATTGTGTCAAAAACGATTTCTACAGCGTGTGCTGCTTCCTTCTTGCTGTCGTTGAAGTGTGGTGCCAACGCCGCAATGAATTGGGCCTTATTCATTGAAATCCCCTTATTTACGCGTAAAAGTTAAGCAATTGCTTAACGTGTTCATAAACTTACGCGCACAATAGGGGTGAGCGCGTCAATTAGGCAGGCGTGTCGCAGTTTTTATTTTCTCTATGTCTGGCAAAAAACCTATGTATTACGCTGAGAAAACCCTCAATTTAGCATTGAGAGTCTGCCGTATTCGCGCTCACCTCAGCCAGAAAACCTTTATTTACGGCTGTTTACACGCGAATTGGCAGCGTAAGAGGCTTATGCGCTAAACGTGTTTTCTCAAAAGCTGCAATGGAATCACTGTTTTTAATGGTTAATCCGATGTCATCAAGGCCCTGCATCAGGCGCCAGCGGGTGTAATCATCGATGGCAAATCCAAGGACAACACCGTTATAGGAAACGGTGCGGCTCTCTAAATCAACGCTTATCTGCATCGTTGGCTTAGCCTCGATAGCTAGCCAGATCGCCTCGATATCGCTCTGATTCAGAATTACCGTGAGCAGGCCCGCCTTTAAAGAGTTGCCGCGGAAGATATCGGCAAAACGGCTGGAGATAACTACTTTAAAGCCATAGTTTTGAAGCGCCCAGACGGCATGCTCGCGTGATGAGCCGGTACCAAAGTCCATACCGGCCACTAAAATCGTCGCTTCCTTATAGACCGGTTGATTTAAAACAAACTCAGGGTCGGTGCGCCATGCTGCAAATAGGCCATCCTCAAAACCGCTACGGGTAACGCGCTTTAAATACACGGCCGGAATGATTTGATCGGTATCGACATTGCTGCGACGAAGTGGAGCTGCGCTACCACTGTGCTTGATAAATGAATCCATTGTGATCGCCGCCCCTTTACAGATCTGCCGGTGATGAGAGTGTGCCGCGCAATGCAGTTGCAGCAGCAACTAACGGACTTACTAAATGTGTGCGCCCGCCCTTGCCTTGACGGCCCTCAAAGTTTCTATTGGATGTAGATGCCGAGCGCTCTCCAACAGTTAATTGATCTGGATTCATACCCAGACACATCGAGCATCCCGCGTTTCGCCACTCGGCTCCAGCATCGAGAAATACTTTATCTAGGCCCTCTGCCTCGGCCTCTAAACGAACGCGGGCAGAGCCAGGTACGACCAACATACGAAGCGTCGATGCGATCTTCTTTCCCTTGAGAACCTGCGCTGCTGCGCGCAAATCTTCAATCCGTCCATTGGTGCATGAGCCCAAGAAAACAGTGTCAATGGCTATCTTTTTAAGGGGTGTGCCAGCGCTGAGCCCCATATATACCAGTGCGCGTTCGGCCGCTTGGCGCGCCCCCTCATCTTTGATCTCGGCTGGATCTGGAACAACTGAGTTAAGAGGTGCACCTTGGCCAGGGTTTGTACCCCATGTGACAAATGGTTCTAAATCATCGGCATTTAAACTCACTTCAACATCAAAGCTAGCATCGGCATCGGTAAGTAGGGTTTTCCAGTAAGCAACGGCCGCTTCAAAATCTGCCGGAGCATGTGGCCTGCCCTTAATGTAATCAAAGGTGGTCTGATCTGGCGCAATAAGACCTGCACGTGCTCCAGCCTCAATCGACATATTGCAGATCGTCATTCGCGACTCCATTGAGAGGGCGCGAATTGCCCTGCCACGGTATTCGATAACATAGCCTTGACCGCCGCCAGTGCCAATCTTGGCGATGATTGCCAAGATAATATCCTTTGATGTTACACCCGGTTTTAATCTGCCTTCAACGTTGATCGCCATTGTCTTGGGGCGGGCAAGCGGCAACGTCTGTGTAGCTAAAACATGTTCGACCTCAGATGTTCCGATTCCAAAGGCGAGTGCACCAAAGGCACCATGGGTCGATGTATGTGAATCTCCGCAAACGATAGTCATGCCGGGTTGGGTAAGACCGAGCTGTGGTCCAACAACATGGACTATGCCTTGATTTTTATCTCCGAGGGAATGAATGCGAAGGCCGAACTCGGCGCAGTTGGCGCGCAGAGTATCGATCTGTAGCTTTGATACGGGATCAGCGATTGGCTTATCAATATCAAGAGTCGGCGTATTGTGATCTTCGGTTGCAATCGTTAAATCAGGTCGGCGTACCGTACGCCCAGCAAGGCGCAGACCATCAAAGGCCTGCGGGCTAGTAACTTCGTGGATTAAATGCAGATCGATATACACAAGATCCGGCTCTCCGGCCGCTGCGCGAACGACATGTTCGGCCCAAATCTTCTGCGCTAAGGTCGTAGCCATCGATGCCCTCTCCTTTACCTTGCCATATCAAATAGTGGGATGCTAATATCACTCTATGGTCAGAAAGAGTAGCGGAGTTGGCGTCTTAGATAAAGCCGTAGCGATTTTAAGCACCCTTGAGGCTGGGCCCCACTCTCTAGCAGAGCTCGTTGCCGCAACTGGGATCGCCCGTCCTACCGCCCACCGCTTAGCCGTGGCCCTGGAGTTTCATCGATTAGTTGGACGTGATCTATCGGGCCGCTTCATTATCGGCCCGCGCAGCGCCGAGTTGGGAACGGCCGCCGGTGAGGATCGTTTATTAGCCGCGGCAGGTCCTGCCCTTGCCGCGCTGCGCGATGCAACGGGTGAGAGTGCGCAGTTATACAAGCGACAGGGAGATCAACGTATCTGTGTAGCCGTTGCCGAGCGTATATCGGGGCTACGTGATTCAGTTCCAGTGGGTAGTGCGCTAACAATGGCGGCAGGATCTGCGGCGCAGATTTTACTGGCCTGGGAGGATAGCGAAAAAATTCATCGCGGTTTAACCAATGCACGCTTTACCGCCGCGCAGTTAGCGGCCGATCGCCGTCGAGGATGGGCGCAATCTGTTGGAGAGCGCGAGGCTGGAGTCACATCTGTCTCTGCCCCAGTTCGTGCACCTAATGGCAAGGTAATTGCCGCGGTAAGTATTAGCGGACCGATTGAGCGGTTAGGTCGCCAGCCCGGCCGCATTCACGCCGCCGCTGTTGTGGCTACCGCTTCTCGTTTGAGTGAATATCTAGCTCGCGAATAACGCGGCCAATGATGCTAAAGCCAAAGCCTTTTCGCTGTAATAACGATTGAATCCGGCGGATTTGCACCTCTGGATCAAGGCGCGAAATCCTCTGATATCTCTTCATCGCAAGTGAAAAAGCTGCTCGATACTCTTGCTCATCACTTATCTGATCTAGCGCCTCATCGATCGAGTATTGATCGACTCCCCTTATGCGTAACTCACCGGCGATGATTCGCTTGGAGAGTTTCTTGGCGCTATGGCGCGAGCTTGTCCACGCCTTTGCAAACTCGAGATCATTTACTAGCCCCGCCTCTTGCAGGCGATAGATAGTTGCATGGGCGATCTCATCTTCAACACCACGTTTTTTCAGATGAGCCAGGAGCTCACCCTTACTCTTGGCCCGCGCGACGAGAGCGTTTAATGCAATCGTATATGCGATCAAGTAAGGGTCAGCGCCCTGGTCAACCTTGACGAACTCCAGGCTAATTAGAATTCAACCTCTGCTGTCGCCTCATCGATGGCGGCGATGAGATCGGCATCGACCTGCACAGGCACAAAGTGAGCGCGGATCTTGGCCTCGATCTCATTTGATAGATCTGGGTTATCCAAAAGGAAGGTACGTGCATTCTCTTTGCCCTGACCTAATTGATCGGCCTCGTATGTAAACCAAGCTCCGGATTTCTTCACGACTCCGATATCAACGCCCATATCGATGAGTGAGCCTTCGCGTGAGATACCAGTTCCATAGATGATGTCGAACTCGGCCTGCTTAAATGGTGGAGCCATCTTGTTCTTAACGACCTTAACCCGTGTGCGGTTACCCACGGCATCCTGTCCATCTTTGAGCGTTTCAATCCGACGGATATCTAAGCGGACCGATGCGTAGAACTTAAGTGCCTTGCCACCAGTAGTTGTCTCTGGAGAGCCAAAGAAGACACCGATCTTTTCACGTAACTGGTTAATAAAGATTGCAGTTGTCTTTGATTGATGCAGTGCGCCAGTAATTTTGCGGAGCGCCTGCGACATGAGGCGGGCCTGTAGCCCCATATGTGAATCACCCATCTCACCCTCGATCTCAGCACGGGGGACAAGAGCTGCAACTGAGTCAACGACTACAAGATCTAGCGCCCCAGAGCGAATAAGCATGTCCATAATCTCAAGTCCCTGCTCGCCAGTATCTGGCTGAGAGACTAAGAGCGCATCGATATCAATGCCAAGCTTCTTTGCATACTCTGAATCAAATGCATGCTCGGCATCGATAAAGGCACAGATTCCACCGGCCTTTTGTGCATTGGCGATAGCGTGCAGCGCCAACGTTGTCTTACCCGAAGACTCTGGTCCGTAGATCTCTACGATGCGACCACGTGGTAATCCACCGATTCCAAGTGCTATATCGAGAGCGATAGAGCCCGTTGGAATAACTTCAACAATTTGATTCGCTCGATCTGACATCTTCATTACTGAGCCTTTTCCAAATTGACGTTCGATCTGGACTAGGGCCGTATCGAGCGCCTTTTGACGTTCGGTGGTTGCTTTTTCCGAAGCACCCTCATTAGAGCTATTGCTTTTTTCAGTAGCCACTTACTTTCCTTTCGATAGAACGCATCTGCTCTTTAGCAGTTCGTTTGGTCTTTGGCCCAGAAGGTACGGAGACCCACCGACGGAGCACCGCCTCATCCACTACCTATGTGGAGGAGAGCTGGGCACGGAGGGTGGAACCGCTCTGGTTGTACGGCATTATGGTATCCGAACATCTGTTCGAAAGGTAGCAGAAGCCACTGACATATAGGGGTGTGTCGGGCTCAAGGAGCTATCTATACCTCTGGGTCGCCTGTGGATGGGCCTTGCATACGGCCTTCCAAATCTCATCGGCCTCAACTCCAGCGGCTAAGGCCTCATTAACTGTTTTACTAGCCAGCTCGGAGAGTGCGATATCACTTGCAAACGATGGCGCCCAGGCATCGCCGAATGAGAGCGTTAAGCGCTCGCGTAGATCAGAGATTCGCACGAGATATAAGTAGCTCTGCCTGCAACCGTGAGTCTTCGGGTGTTAATGGATTGAGCACCTGACCAATTAACCAGCGCATCGCTAAATCGGCCAGAACTTGGCTTTGCAGTATTACGGCGAGCCCAACGCCAAATTCGGACCAGAGTGGGCTTTGAACTGCGCACAGTCCACGTGCCAATGCTGCGGGATCGTGAATGCGCATATTGGCAAGTGCCCGATCGCTGCAAATCGCAGTTGAAAGAAGTTCGAGGGCATCCGTGGCGTTGGCCGCGCTATCTATGATTGTAATCAATCGCGCGCACTCGGATTCACACAACGCTGCAATGACACTGTCTTTATCGCGAAAGTGGTTATATAAAGTTGCACGAGATACTTGCGATGTATCTGCAATCTCAATCATCGACATCTTGGTAAGACCAACGGTTGCGATTAACTCTTTTGCACCCTCTAGAATTGCAGCTTGCGTACGGCGATGTGTTGCAACTTGTGGTGCGTATTTATTAAGCGGCATCGACGACGGTAAGAGTTACGCTCTCATGGCTAGCTAGTTCAATCGATACATCGCTAAATACTGCTGAGAGTGAGAGACCAAGGGCGAGGCAGATCGCATTCAAAAGCTCAGAGGAGGCCTCTTTCTGTCCCCGCTCAACCTCAGATAAATAACCAAGGGAGACTCGGGCAGATCTGGCCACATCTCGCAAAGTCCGACCCTGGGATGTGCGGGCAGCGCGAAGGGTAAGTCCAACGGCCTGACGGACCAGCGCCATGGTTACATCCCTTCTCTATATTTCTGACGGATCATTGTGAATTAACTCAACTCTCTAAGGATACGCGCAAATGTGGCTATCGCGCTTGCGCTAGAGGCGTTTCGGATAGATTCACGCTCCCCAGACAGGGATAATTCAACGCTTTGGGAGTATGGACCCTCAATAGCCACCCATACCGCACCGACAGGAAAGCCATTGAGCGGGTTGGGCCCTGCAACACCCGTTGTTGCAATAGCCCAGGTAGTTCCAAAAGATGTGATTGCACCCTTTGCCATTGCAACGGCGACCTGTTGGCTCATCGATGAGTGCTTGGCAATCATCGAAGGCTCAACACCTAAGTGAGAAATCTTTATCTCATCCTTGTATGCGGTGATTCCGCCTACAAAGACATCGGATGCACCGGCAACACTGACAATTGCCGAACTCAGCGCCCCGGCCGTTAAGGATTCGGCCGTGCTTAAGGTCTGCTTTCGTTGGCGCAAGGTAGCAACAACCTCTGTTGCAAGTTCCATGATCTCAGGTGAGAGTGCCATATCTGCCTACTTGTCTTGTCTTAATGCCGACTGTACATAGTAAATGCCAGTTGCGATAGTAAGAATGATAGCAATACCCATAAAACCATCACGAAACCAGTAGAGATTTGTTCCTAGAGGCAGAATATAAAAGCCAACAGCCAAGTTCTGGAGCGTAGATTTAATCTTGCCACCTTTGTTGGCGGCAATTACTCCACGTTTGATAATCGATAAACGAAAGAGCGTGATTCCAACCTCTCGGAGCAAGATGATTATGGTGACCCACCATGCAAGCCGATCTAGAATTGAGAGAGAGATCATGGCCGCTGCAATCATTACCTTATCGGCGAGGGGATCTAGAAATTTACCAAGCTCTGTGATTGTATTTTGACTACGGGCTAGCTTGCCATCGAGAATATCTGACATGCCTAGAATAAAAAATACAATCCATGAGAGGTACTGCCAGGTTGCATCATCACCACCATTTTTAAAGAGCGTATAGACACCGATCGGAATAAAGAGCAGACGAGCAACGGTGATGAAGTTAGGCGTTATAAACTCCGGGAGTTTCATAATGGCTTGGCAACCAAATCTGCGCCCATGGAATCAATCACCACTGCATCAACATACTGCCCGACTTTAAAATCTGTACCCATGAAAACCGTTGAACCATCGACCTCTGGGCCTTGGTGTTCGGCTCGGCCCTCTTGGAGCTCGCCATCCTCAATGAGTACCCGTAGGTTTTCACCGATTCGTGCTTGCGCGCGCTGTGCAACTATCTGATCAGCTAGCGAGGAGAGTATCTCTAGACGTTGTGCAATTACCTGGCTATCAATCTTTTCAGGCAGATTGAGCGCTTCGGTATTCTCCTCATCAGAGTATCCAAATACACCAACGGCATCTAACTTTGCCGAGGTAATAAAACTGGCTAACTCCTCGAAATCCTCTTGAGTCTCTCCCGGAAACCCAACGATAAAGTTAGATCTAATCCCTGCCTGCGGTGAAAGCACGCGGATCTGATGAATTAAGTGAAGGAACTTTTCACTATCGCCAAAGCGACGCATGCGGCGTAGAAGCGTTGGGCTAGCGTGTTGGAACGATAAGTCAAAGTAAGGAACTACCTTAGGTGTTGCAATCATCGCTTGAATCAACGTTGGTCGCATCTCGGCAGGTTGCAGATAGGAAAGACGTATACGCTCTAGGCCATCGATCGCGCTAATCTGCGGCAAAATCCTCTCCATTAAGGCAAGGTCGCCTAAATCTTTTCCATAGGATGTTGTGTTCTCGCTAACTAAAAATACTTCGCTCACACCATTGGCAACTAACCAACCCGCCTCTTCAATAATCTCGTGTGGGGGACGCGATAGGAATGCTCCGCGAAAATATGGGATTGCGCAGAAGGAGCAGCGTCGATCGCAGCCCGATGCGATTTTTAGTGGTGCCCAGGGCGCAGTATCCAGGCGCTTGCGCGTGAACTCCCCGCTCACACGAGTATCGGCGCGATCGACAGGCGCGATCGGCAGCAATGCTCGGCGATCGCGCGGGATATGCGGCAGGTGCTTGTTACCGGCAATGATGGATTGCAAACGCGCAGAGATATCTATGTAATCATCAAAACCTAAAATCGCATCGGCCTCGGGCAATGCCTTTGCTAACTCATTGCCATAGCGCTCGGCCATACAGCCAACGGCTACAACTGCGCGGGTTGTGCCATGGCCCTTTAAAGAGTTTGCCTCAAGTAAGGCATCGATTGAATCTTTCTTAGCTGATTCGATAAAGCCACAGGTATTAACAAGTGCGACTTCGGCCGATTCAACATCCTCGACCAACGTCCATCCATCTGCTGCCAAGCGGCCAGCTAACTCTTCAGAGTCGACTTCATTGCGTGAGCACCCCAGGGTCACAACTGCAACGGTGCGCTTCATTGAGTCAATCTTATCGGGTTATGAATCAGTCCCGTACGACACGCTAACTACTTCGCCATCGCCGCCGATTGATGGGGAGTTCTCTCCATTTATTTCTAGATCTACTCCCCCGGCATTACCAACTTTAAGATCTAAGCGGGTATCGGTTGTAAATATACGGAATTGGCCTTTGGGAATCTGTC
Organism: Actinomycetota bacterium; assembly: GCA_027728065.1. Lineage (GTDB taxonomy): Bacteria > Actinomycetota > Actinomycetes > Nanopelagicales > Nanopelagicaceae > Planktophila. Next base: position 65,238 of record JAQBVO010000005.1, on the reverse strand, counting down.
CACTAAAGAGAGTGCGCCCTGCAGCATCGGATACAAAGAGCCAACTCTTGGCGCGGGTTGCATCAATACGTACTTCGACCCCAATACCGGTTGAAAATGAACTCTGCGCCGTTGGTTGTGCCGATGCTGATTCAGTTGGTTGCGGGCTAAGACTCTGAGTCGGCGAGGGGCTTGAAGCCGGTATCGCAACATCAACGCTAGAAGTATTTGAGATAATAATCTGAGCAACTCCTACTATTCCAAGTGATGCAACCGCTATGACTATCAGTGCCTTTATTGAGATCTTTCGGCCACCCTCTGATTGGCGCATTACAGTATTTTTAACTAGCATATTTCGCATCGTTCTCTTGGCACTTGCCTGCTCTTCATCAAATAATCGCAGAAACTCTCTCTCATCTGCCTTCAAAACTTTCGCGATATTGCGGACATGTCCCCGTGCATAAATTTCTCCGCCGCAGTGTGAAAAATCATCTTTTTCAATTTCACGAATCAACTGCGCGCGAAGACTTGTAGACTCGGCTAAATCATCCACGCTCAGGGCGATATCTTTGCGCGCCTTTGCAATGAGCTCACCTAGCACCATATGCCTCAATCTCTCTCAAGGGTTTTAAGAATCAAAGTTTAGAACCCTGTTGCTGGTTACGGAAGGTCAAGGTATGAAAAGCTAGGGTGAATTCTGGGTGCAGACTCTCTGGTTAGTAATAGCGAAGCGTCGCCAGCACCGAATCGAGCTCATCGGGTTTTACCATCACGGTGCGAGCCTTAGAGCCCTCTGATGCTCCAACGATTCCCCGTGACTCCATAAGATCCATTAATCGCCCTGCCTTTGCAAAACCAATACGCAGTTTTCTCTGCAACATAGATGTAGATCCAAATTGAGTGCCAACGACTAGTTCAACGGCTTGGCAGAGAATATCTAAATCATCACCAATCTCTTTATCGACCATCTTGGGATGGAGCATCGGTACCGTCACATCATCTCGATATCTAGGTTTGAGCTGACTCTTGACATGAGCGGTAACGGCCTCAATCTCGCGCTCTGAAACATAGGCCCCTTGAATTCGCACTGCTCGACTGGCGCCCATCGGAATAAACAGAGCATCGCCTTGGCCAACTAATTTTTCAGCACCGGGCGTATCTAGAATTACGCGGCTATCGGCTAACGAACTCGTTGCAAAGGACAGGCGTGAGGGAACATTTGCCTTAATTAAACCTGTCACTACATCTACCGAAGGCCGCTGTGTTGCAAGAACTAAGTGGATTCCAGCAGAGCGCGCTAACTGGGTAATGCGCACGATTGACTCTTCAACCTCTCTAGCTGCCACCACCATCAAATCGGCAAGCTCGTCGATAATGACAAGAAGATATGGGTATGGCTCCACAGTGCGATCACTGCCCTGGGGTGCAACTACTTTTCCTGCGCGTACGGCTTTATTGAAATCATCGATATGTCTAAATCCAAAGGTAGATAAATCCTCATAACGTAGATCCATTTCGCGAACTACCCAAGTCAGGGCATCGGCAGCCTTCTTGGGATTAGTAATAATCGGCGTAATTAAATGCGGAATACCCTCATAGGCCGTGAGCTCTACGCGCTTAGGATCGATTAAAACTAGACGTACATCATCGGGAGTAGAGCGGGCCAGAATGGAGATAATCATCGCGTTAATCATTGAAGACTTACCAGCACCGGTTGCACCTGCCACTAGTAAGTGCGGCATTTTGGCTAAGTTGGCACAGATGTAACTACCTTCTACATCTTTTCCAAGTGCGACCAGCATTGGGTGATGATCTTGACCGGCAACTGACGAGCGCAAAACATCACCTAGGGCAACGATTTCTCTATCAGCGTTGGGAATCTCAATACCTACTGCCGATTTTCCTGGAATGGGCGAAAGTATGCGCACATCCCCGCTTGCAACGGCGTAGGAGATGTTTTTAGCCAGAGCGGTAATACGTTCGACCTTAACGGCGCTTCCTATTTCCACTTCATAACGTGTAACTGTAGGACCGCGCATAAAACCGGTGACTTGGGCATCGATTTCAAACTGTAGAAAAACCTCGGTAAGGGCTGCGACAACGGCCTCGTTGGCTTTGCTTTTAGCCTTAGCCGCAGGTCCCGTTCGCAATAAATCAGCTGGAGGCAGTTCATATGTTGAATCGGCGGTGAGTAAGAGTTGTTCAGGACGCTTATTTGTCGCTACAACGATTGGAGTAGGAACCGTGAACTCTTCATCTAGCTCTTCTTCCTCATCGCTTTGAGGATTACTCCAGGCGGCCACGATGGGAGATTCAAATGGCGGCGTATCGCTTACTTCGAATTTCTCCTCTTTAATACGGCGCTCTGGGCGCTTGGACCAGAGCCATGTAGATATATTACCTATGCGGGAGAAGAGATCACTCACCGGTATTGCCGTAACGACCAATAAGCCAAAGATAAAGACAAGTGCAAGCACTGGATATGTAAGTACCGATGTCATAGCAGCAACTAGCGGAGTCGTAACGCCGTAGCCAATCCAACCACCGCCATTTCGCATGGCAGTTGCCCCTGTACCTGTTGAACCATTGAGTAAGTGAGCGATACCAGTAGATGAAATCACTAGCGCAACTGTGCCAACGATGATTCGACCAATTGCTTTTCTATCTTCAGGAGTTCTAAATAATTTAAAGGCAAAGTAGATTAAGGCAACTGGTGCAACATAACCTATACGACCAAAACCTCCATATATAAATGAATACACTGCGCGACTAACTATATTGTCGGCATGAAACCAAGTTCCTGCAGTGGCGATCAGTGCCAGAATCAAGATTAGAAATGCGATGCCATCGCGCTGATGTGCCGGATCTAAATCACGGGCACCGCGGGCAAGAAAGCGGACGCTGCTGCCAAGGGATTTTGCTATAAAACGCCAGAGCCCAGCTAACCCTCGGCCGAGTGCGCCACCAACTGCCCCTGTCTTGGAGTGTGATTTCTTACGCTTTGCCACACGGGCAATCTTAAAGGATGAGTAATTTTGATTTGACTAGGCTCGCCGCCCTTAGACCTCAATAACAACTGGGATGATCATCGGCTTTCTACGATGCTCACCGCCCACCCAACCACCAACTGTTTTGCGCACAATCTGCGATAGCTGATGTGTTCCATTTATTCCATCAGCAACTGCAACTGCTAACACTTTTTCAATTTTTAACTTTACATCATCAAAAAGGGCCATATCTTCATTAAATCCGCGCGCATGAATATCTGGACCAGCAACGATTTTTCCGCTTTGCGAATCGATTACGACAACGACGGAGATAAATCCCTCTTCACCCAAGATGCGCCGATCTTTAAGTGATGCTTCAGTAATATCACCAATGCTCTGACCATCTACATATACAAAGCCGCAGGGCACGGCACCAACAACCGAGAGCTCATGATCTACTAAATCAACAACAATCCCATTTTCGATAATGAGTGCATGAGAGCGCCCAACACCCGATTGGATCGCTAACTCAGCATTTGCCTTCATGTGGCGCCATTCACCATGAACAGGGATTACATATTCAGGTTTAACAATGTTGTAGCAGTACAAAAGCTCACCTGCCGCCGCATGGCCCGATACGTGTACCAATGCATTTGCTTTATGAACTACCTTTGCACCAAATCGAGTGAGTTCATTAATTATTCTAAAGACTGAGTTTTCATTTCCTGGAATCAATGATGATGCCAAGATAACCGTGTCACCTTCTCCTACTCGAATCTGGTGGTCACCATTTGCCATGCGGGCAAGGGCGGCCATGGGCTCCCCCTGTGAGCCCGTGCAGATTAAAACAACATTGTCATCAAAGGAGTCAAGATCTTTGGCGTCCATCAATACATTGTCCGGGATTTTTAGGTAGCCCATCTCTTCAGCGATCTTCATATTGCGAACCATTGATCGCCCAATGAAGGCGGCTTTGCGACCATGCTCAGCGGCTATATCGATCACTTGTTGAACACGGTGTACGTGGGATGAAAAGGAGGCGACTATGACTCGACGCTTTGTCGATGCAATAACGCGGTTCAGGGCCGGCATAATTTCGCGCTCTGATGGAGTAAAACCAGGTACATCCGCATTTGTGGAGTCAACCATAAATAAATCAACACCCTCTTGGCCAAGGCGTGCAAAGGTGCCCAAATCTGTAACACGAGCATCTAATGGAAGTTGATCCATTTTAAAATCACCGGTGTGCAAAATCCGACCAGCATCGGTATTAATTACAACTGCAAGTGAATCTGGAATCGAGTGATTGACTGCAACAAATTCAAGTTCAAATGGCCCGATATCTTCATGTCCACCCTCGCGCACTTCATGCGTAAGAGGTGTTATACGATGCTCTTTTAACTTAGCGCTAACCAGCGCCAAAGTAAGGGCCGATCCATAAATAGCGATATCGCCCCGCTCACGCAGCAAATACGGCACCGCACCGACATGGTCTTCATGTCCATGTGTAAGTACTAAACCAACAACATCGGCTAAACGATCGCGGATATAGGAAAAATCCGGCAGAATTAAATCAATACCTGGCTGGGAATCCTCAGGAAATAAAACACCACAATCAAGGATTAATAGTTTGCCTTTACTCTCAAAGATGGTCATATTGCGACCGATTTCAGCAAGGCCGCCCAGAGCCACGATACGCAATCCCCCATCAACTAATGCGGGAGGCAGGCCTAAATCTGGATGAGGATGATTCATTATTTAAACTGCGAGGCCACCGGCGCGAAGATCTTCACGCAACTGCGCAATCTGCGCATCGGTTGCATCAACTAATGGAAGACGTGTGTGACCACCAGGCAGACCCATAAGCGTTAACGCCGCTTTAGTCATGATTGCACCCTGGGTGCGGAAGGTTCCGGTAAAGACTGGTAGAAGTTTTTGGTGAATCTCTAATGCGCGTGCTGGGTTGCCATCAAACCAGGCGTTGAGCATCGCTTTCAAATCACTACCAACGCTATGCCCGCAGACCGAGACAAATCCAACTGCGCCGACTGACAAAAGAGGCAAGTTCAAAATATCATCGCCTGAGTAGACGGGGATGCCGCAGCGCTTAATTACCCACGAAGTAGCGGCAACATTTCCTTTAGCATCTTTAAGAGCCACAATCGATGGATGTTCAAAGAGTTCAACAATGGTGTCGGATTCAATCTCAACACCTGTGCGACCTGGAATGTCATACAACATCATTGGCAGACCAGTGGCGTTGGCCATCGCTAAGAAGTGCGCTTTGATCCCGGCCTGTGGAGGTTTGTTGTAATACGGAGTTACAACCAAGATGCCGTCGGCACCTGCGGCCTCACTGCGCTTGGCTTGATTAACTGAATAATCTGTCTCATTATCGCCGGCTCCAGAGAGGACTTTAAAATTGGCTCCAGCAACTCTTTTAACAACTTTGATAATCTCCTCTTTTTCAGAGGATTTAGTCGTTGGTGCCTCACCTGTTGTGCCATTAACGACAATGCCATCGTGGCCACTCTTAATTAAATGATCGGCGATTGTTTCAACGCCGTTCCAGTCGATACTGCCATCTTTTCTAAAGGGCGTGACCATCGCGGTCAACATGCGACCAAAAGGCGCTGGCGTACTCATGCGCCCAACTCTACCTGCTTTAAGGTGCGATTCGTCCAGATTTTTCAAAGGCTCCGTGGGTCAGCGGCATTAATTTCGCAAATTCAGCCTCCATTTTCTCGGCCACCATCTCAATCTCCCGCTGCGGATAGCTAGGAAAGTGTGAGCCTGCGTGCGATATGCGAAGTGACAAAAAATTCATCAACGCACGTGCGTTCATAGTTACGTACATCGATGAATATGTTGCAACTGGCAATACCACTCGCGCGACCTCACGGGCGATGCCAGCATCAAGCATTTTTTTATAACTATCGTAGGCAACGATGTATGCATCCTTCATCGCTTTGATTGAAAGTTCAAACTGCTCTTGCGAGCCATCTTCAAATGTGTAGGAGCCAACCTTTCCGACTTGTAGTAATTTTCGCGAATTCGATGGAATATAAAAGACTGGTTTCAATTCGCGGTAGCGACCACTCTCTTCGTTATAAGAGGCGATGCGGTGGCGCATGAATTCGCGAAAAACAAATATCGGTGCAGATACAAAAAATGTCATAGATGTGTGTTCGAAGGGCGTACCATGACGCTCGCGAGCTAAATAGTTAATTAAACCGGCCGAACGAGATGGATCCTGACCAATCTCATCCATCGACTGTTCTCCAACCGTTGAAACCCGTGCCGCCCAGATAACATCGGCATCGCTGGCACTTGATTTGACTAGTTCTACGGTTACATCATCGCGGTAAATAATCTCTTCGCCCATCTGGCGAGCCTATCTTTGCCCGCCTTGGTGGCTTTGGATTTCTACGGCAGACTATGCGCGTGTCCAGAGTTGAAGCCATCACAGTACGAGACTCCTTAAGCATCTCCATTACCGTCGGTGCCTATGGCGTTGCCTTTGGCGCGGCATCGGTAGCAAGTGGTTTTTCAGTTCTGCAGAGCTGCCTTTTATCTCTTCTAACATTTTCAGGCGCATCCCAGTTTGCAGCCATCGGGGTGCTAGGAGCCGGTGGTAGCGCTCTGAGTGCAATCGCCACTGCCTCTCTACTCGGTACGCGTAACGGTTTATATGGGGCAATCATGGCGCCACGATTAAAGGTCAAGGGCTTCAAACGCATTGTTGCGGCCCAGATAACTATTGATGAATCAACGGCCGTTGCACTTATGGCGCAAAAGCGCAATGAAGATGCCATGCGACATGGCTTTTGGCTAACAGGTTTTGGTGTTTTCTTTTTTTGGAACTTATTCACTCTAGCTGGTGCACTTGGGGCACAGGCTATGGGTGATACACGTGCTTGGGGTTTAGATGCGGCCGTACCTGCAGCTTTCCTAGGTCTAGTCTGGCCACGCCTTGAAAACAATAGATATCGTGGGCTGGCCATGGTCTCAGTTATTTTTGCATTAGCAATGACGCCGTTCTTGCCCGCTGGTCTGCCGATTATTGCAACGGCATTTATTGCAATCGTCTATGGGCTACGCCAATGAACTCATACTGGATTGCAACAATTGGCACGAGTTTGATCGCTTTTATACTTAAATATGGCGGACACTCAATTCCTCAGAGTTGGCTAGAAAAACCAAGAATCCAACGTATCAATGCACTCCTTCCAATTGCACTACTGAGCGCTTTGGTAGCCGTGCAGAGTTTTACAAATAAAACCGAGCTAATGATTGACCACCGCGCAGCTGGTGTTGGCGTGGCAGTTATTGCACTACTACTGAAGGCACCTTTTCCAGTAGTTGTTCTATCGGCTGCTATTACTTCGAGCGGGATTTATAACTGGTTTTAAATAATCCCAAGGGATGTCAATTTTGCCTTCAAATCAATATCTGAAGGCTCTGTTAGATGTGAACCATCTGCAAATACGATTACTGGAATAGATCTCAAGCCACCATTTATTTTAATAACTTTTTCTGAAGCTGCAGTATCAGCATCGACATTGATGATTGTATAGGCGACATTTAGCTCATCCATTAGACGCTTTGATCGGATGCAATCGCCACACCAATCGGCGCTATACATTATTATCTCTCTACTTGACATATTTCAATCCCTTTCCATGAACTTATCGAGGCCATGTGTTAGTCCAGGATGTGTAAGCACTTTTCGGATTCCTAGTAAAACTCCTGGCATAAATCCTGCACGATCTAGCGAGTCGTGACGAATCGTTAGAGTTTGACCTACTCCACCCAAAATAACCTCTTGATGTGCCACTAATCCAAGGATACGAACTGAATGCACTGCAATATCGCCAACTCGTGAACCACGTGCACCATCAAGAGAGGTTTTTGTGGCATCGGGCATCGCAGATAAACCAGCGGCTTTGCGGGCATCGCTCATTAACTGCGCTGTTCGAGCCGCGGTTCCACTTGGAGCATCTACCTTGTCAGGGTGATGTAGTTCGATGATCTCTGCCGACTCGAAATAATGCGCGGCTTTTGCCGCAAACTCCATCATTAAAACGGCACCAATTGCAAAGTTTGGAGCGATCAAAACCCCAACTTCTGGGTTCTGCTTGCAGATTCCATCGACAATCGCTATTTTCTTTTCATCAAATCCAGTGGTGCCAACGACCACGTTCATGCCGTTGTTGATTACAAATTTTAAATTATCTATAACGGCATCAGGGGTTGTGAAATCGACAACGACATGAGTGCCTGATCCGATTAGTTGTTCAAGTGAATCACCGAGGTCAAGGGCTGCAATCAATGTCATTCCATCTTGCGCCTCAACGGCCTTGACAACTTCAGCGCCCATGCGCCCCTTTGCACCTAAGACTGCAACGTTAATCATCTCAATACCTTCTCAAACTTAGTGATAGCTCTAAATGGTCCGACAAGAGCAAGTGTAGGCGTTTTAGTCAGGTAGGCGCTAGCAATTTCGCGAATGTCTACTTCATTAACCTTTGAGACCGCCTTTAAAATATCATCAAAGCCCATAACATGGCCATAAACAATCTCATTCTTACCAATTCGGCTCATGCGTGAACCTGAATCCTCCTGGCTCAAAACTAATGAGCCGCGCACTGCCCCCTTTGCTCGCTCAATTTCTTCGTGGCTAAGTCCATTCTCGGCTACATCGGCTAAAACTTCGCGGATAATCTCTAGAACTTCAACTGCTTTGGCCGGTTTGCATCCGGCATAAAAACCGATCTGACCAATACCTGCAAACTGTTGAGCATAGGCATAAACCGAGTAAGCCAACCCCCGTTTTTCGCGGATCTCTTGGAACAAACGCGATGACATTCCACCACCCAGAGCCGAGGTCAAAATGCCCATTGCAAACCGGCGATCATCGTGACGGGCGACGCCCTCCATACCGTAGAACATATGTGCCTGCTCGCTTGGGCGAGAGATTAATCCAACGGATTTCTGCGCGCTCTTTCTAAGGCTTGTATTAGGACGGATAACAGGTGCGCCCATAACATCTAAAAAACCATCAATGGATAGTGCCTGTTCAACCATCTCGACTACTTTTTTATGTTTGATGTTTCCAGCCACTGCGACGACCAAATCCTGTGGCAGGTAGCGTTTCTTGTAGTAGTTATAAACACTGGCACGCGACATATTATTAATTGACTCGATAGAACCAAGTATTGGACGACCTAACTGCGTATCACCAAAGTATGTCTCGGCATATAAATCATGCACTAAATCACTTGGATCATCATCGCGCATAGCGATCTCTTCGAGTACAACTTTACGCTCGGCATCGACATCGAGGGCTGTGATAGTAGATGATGTAATTAAATCGGAGATTACATCGATCGCAAGTGGTAAATCAGTATCAATTACACGTGCATAAAAACAGGTGTACTCCTTTGATGTAAAGGCGTTCATCTCCCCACCTACAGATTCGATGGAGGATGAAATCTCTAAAGCCGTGCGGCGTTTTGTACCTTTAAAAAGTAAGTGTTCAAGGAAGTGAGAAGCCCCGGCAACTGCCCCAGTTTCATCCCTAGAGCCAACGTTAGCCCAAATACCAAAAGCGGCACTACGTACCGAAGCAACTTCTTCAGTAACGATACGCAGACCGCTAGGTAAAACTGTGCGACGAACGCTCATTTATTCGGCTGAACCAGCCGATCCAGCCTCGAGAACGGGAACCAGAGAGAGCTTACCCTTTGGATCAATCTCACCGATTTCAACTTGAATCTTATCGCCAACCTTCATGACATCTTCTAGGTTTTCGATGCGCTTGCCACCATGCATCTTACGAATCTGGGATACATGCAGCAGACCATCTTTACCGGGCATCAATGAGATAAATGCACCAAAGGCTGCAAGTTTTACAACCGTGCCTAAGTAACGTTCGCCAACTTCTGGCATCTGTGGGTTTGCGATGGCGTTAATCTGTGCGCGCGCAGCCTCGGCAGATGGGCCATCGGTTGCTCCGATATAGATCGTTCCATCATCTTCAATGGAGATCTCTGCGCCAGTCTCATCTTGTATCTGGTTTATAATTTTGCCCTTTGGCCCGATTACTGCACCAATCTGATCTACTGGAATCTTGACTGAGATAATTCGTGGAGCAAACGGGCTCATCTCATCTGGGCCATCAATCGCTTCATTCATAACATCAAGGATTGCAAGTCGAGCCTCTCGTGCCTGATGAAGAGCACCGGCAAGTACAGATGCAGGAATTCCATCGAGTTTGGTATCTAGCTGTAATGCAGTAATAAAATCCTTTGTTCCAGCGACTTTAAAGTCCATATCACCGAAGGCATCTTCTGCTCCGAGAATATCTGTCAGGGCAACGTATTCGACCTTGCCATCGACATCATCAGAGATAAGACCCATGGCAATACCTGCAACTGGTGCGCGCAATGGAACACCTGCGTTGTATAGCGCAAGTGTGGATGCACAGACAGAGCCCATAGATGTTGAGCCATTTGAACCAAGAGCTTCAGAGACCTGACGGATTGCGTAAGGAAACTCTTCGCGTGTTGGAAGAACTGGAATCAGAGCACGCTCAGCGAGAGCGCCGTGACCAATTTCGCGACGCTTAGGTGTACCAACACGACCGGTTTCACCCGTTGAGTATGGTGGGAAGTTGTAGTTGTGCATGTAGCGCTTGTGATTTTCAGGGTTCAAAGTATCGAGCTGTTGCTCCATCTTGAGCATGTTAAGCGTTGTGATTCCTAGAATCTGTGTCTCGCCACGCTCGAAGATCGCCGAACCGTGAACGCGAGGAATAACTTCGACCTCGGCAGAAAGCGCTCGAATGTCGCGAAGTCCGCGACCATCGATACGAATCTTCTCGCGCAGTACACGTTGGCGTACAAGCTTCTTAGTCAATGATCGGAAGGCCGCTGGAACTTCCTTTTCGCGTCCCTCAAAATCAGCTCCTACGCCCTTTTTGATAGATGCGCTAATCTCATCGATCTTTGTTTCGCGCTCTTGCTTACCTGAGATAGTTAGCGCTTTAGCCAGATCTTTGCCTGCCGCCTTTTCAACAGCTGCAAAGACATCATCTTGGTAATCAAAAAAGACTGGGAACTCGGCCGTTGGCTTTGCTGCCACCTTTGCAAGCTTTGATTGCGCATCGCAGAGAATCTTGATGAACGGCTTGGCCGCATCTAAACCTTGGGCAACAACCTCCTCGGTAGGAGTTGGCGCGCCACCCTTGATTAATTCAATTGTGCGCTCAGTTGCCTCTGCTTCAACCATCATGATCGCAACGTCATCGCCTGTAACGCGTCCTGCAACAACCATGTCAAAGACTGCGCTAGCAACCTGTGAGTAGTTAGGAAAAGCAATCCACTGACCATCGATTAAAGCAACACGAACGCCACCGATTGGGCCAGAAAATGGTAGACCTGCAAGTTGTGTAGACATTGATGCAGCATTGATTGCGATTACGTCATACATATGATCTGGATCAAGTGCCATCACTGTGACAACGATCTGTACTTCATTGCGGAGCCCCTTAACAAATGATGGACGCAATGGACGGTCGATCAAGCGACAGGTAAGAATCGCATCCTCTGATGGGCGACCTTCTCGACGAAAGAATGATCCTGGAATTCGACCAACTGCATACATCTTTTCCTCAACATCAACTGTTAAAGGAAAGAAATCAAATTGATCCTTTGGTGATTTTGATGCAGTAGTTGCTGAGAAGATCATTGTCTGATCATCTAGAAATACCGCTGCAGCTCCTGCTGCTTGGCGCGCTAAGCGCCCTGTTTCAAAACGAATCTCTCGTTTTCCGAACTTTCCGTTATCAATTACTGCAACGGCTGATTGAACCTCTTGACCCTGCATGGGTCCTCCTCTAGTTAGTGTGGAGATAGTTGAGAACAACTATCTCGATTTCGGGCTACCACACCGAGAACTAACAATGAATCTCCGATCGAAGTTCACGCACACCTTTAAAAGGCCCTTGCGGAAACCACTACCGAGGACCATTGATCCTGTCGGTGGGTAGGTATTATTTAGCGGCGAATAGCGAGCTTTTCGATAATCGCACGGTAACGATTGATATCTGTCTTTGCGAGATACTGAAGAATTCGACGACGACGGCCGACTAATAACAAAAGCCCACGACGGTTATGGTGGTCATGTGGATTGGTCTGCAAGTGTGTAGTGATCTCTTCAATGCGCTTGGATAGCAAAGCGACCTGGGTCTCAGGACTTCCCGTATCAGTAGGAGTCGAGCCGTACTGCGCGACGATTGCCGATGTTGCCTCTGGTTTTAGTGCCATGTATGTAACGCTCCTATTTTTCTGATGATGATCACGGGGGTTTCCGGTGTACCTCACGGAAATTCGCTTTCTCGTTGGATGCCTAGATTACCAGCCAGGGTATCGATAGGCGAAATCCAAGGTTAAAGCTCAGTTAACTCGCGGGCTTTAGCGCAGTCTTTGGCCATCTGAACAAGCAAGGGCTCGAGGCCATCAAATGCCAATGTATCGCGCAGGCGCCAACCAAACTCAATCGTTGCAGCCTTTGTATAGAGATCTAATCCAACTTGATCCAGGGCATATGCCTCGACCTGGCGTCCGCGCTTTCCGGCAAAGGTCGGATTAGTTCCGATTGAAATCGCAGCGGGCCAACGATCGATTCCCACGCTTAACCAACCTGCATAGACACCATCTGCTGGAATGCTTTGGTGCTCGAGATTGCCGAGATTTGCAGTTGGATAACCGATTTCGAGGCCACGTTTTTCTCCGTGAATGACTATTCCATCCAAACGATGGGGCCGAGTTAATAATTCACGCGCTTTCTCTACATTACCTGCGGCAATGAGTTTTCTGATGCTAGTCGATGAGATAACTTCACCATCAGTTGGAGTTAAATCCAAAACAATGGTTTCAAACTCAGTATGGGCCTTAAGTGTTTCAGCTGTACCAGCGGCTTGGTGGCCATATGTAAAGTTATTACCTACAACAACTCGTGTCGCACCTAATTGCTCAATCAGAATCTTAACAACAAAATCCTCTGGGCTCATTTGAGCAAACTCTGGGGTAAAGCCAATCACTGCTACTTGATCGGCGTTGTGAATCTTGAGTAGTTCAATACGGTCGGTAAGAGTTGTCAATAAGGTTGGCGCGCGATCTGGTGTAAATACAGTTGCTGGATGTGGATCAAAGGTCAGTGCAATTATCTTTGCATCTCCTGCGATTGCCTTAGCACTATTGAGTACAGCCTGATGTCCCTTGTGGACTCCATCAAATACTCCGATTACTACAACGCTCATGGCTTTATTATTGCCTAATTAATTTGCCACAGCGAACACAGCGATTGGCTTAGCGAAGCCATCTTTATTGGCTAGAAGTGCGACTAACTCATCATCCCCGCTTATGCCTGCATATATTTCATCGGTGGGGTTACTAGAAATTGCGCGACCGAAAGATAGTTCTCCCCGCTCATCTAGGGCCAGTTGGCGAGTGGCAAAAGTTATGCGCGCAACATCGGCCAATGTCAGCGGGGTGAGCTCGGCGTTTTTTAACTGGATCAATGTCATGGCTTGCTCTAACCCAAAGCCGGCAACTCGGCTACGTCGCAGTGATAATAAATGTCCGCCGACACCAAGGGCGCTTCCGCAATCACGTGAAATGGCACGAATAAATGTTCCAGCAGAACATGTGACATCGATATCGACTTCGATTGTTGAATCTAGGTGACGAATAGCCAAGATATTCAGCTGTGAAATCTCAACCTCCCGTGCTGCAAGCTCCACGCTCTCTCCGGCACGGACACGATCATATGCACGTTCTCCATCGACCTTAATGGCTGAAACAGAGCTTGGGCGTTGCATGATTTTCCCGCGCATTCTTGCTAACTCACTTTCAATCTGTACATCGGAGATAGCACTAACGCCAGAGCGTGAAATTACTTTACCTTCGGCATCATCGCTGACCGTTGCAATACCTAAGACAAACGTTGCTTGATAGCGCTTATCGCCCTTGGTGATGTAGTGCAGTAGGCGCGTTGCGTTATTAAAACCTAAGACTAAAACCCCCGTTGCCATCGGATCTAATGTGCCGGCATGGCCAACTTTGCGTGTTCCTAGTGCACGACGTGCAATTGCAACTACGTCGTGACTTGTCATTCCTGGCTCTTTATCTATAACCAGAAATCCGTGTTCGATGACTACTCCGACTCGATTATGCGTGGAGATTTGTATGGATCTTCTCCCCCGGCATAGGTTGCATTTTTGCGCAGCGCTGCAACATGGGCATCTTGCTCGTGTACTTTGGCAAGTAATGAGTCAAGGGCCTTGGCACTCTCAGGTAGGCCATCTTCAAAGAACTCAATTGATGGAGTAATGCGCAGACCAAGTTCGCGCCCGAGCGCAGAACGAATCGCACCTTTAGCGCTCTCTAGCGCCGCCGCCGTTGATGCGCGTGCATCAAAATCGCCAAGAACTGTGTAGAAAACAGAGGCAATCTGTAGATCGCCACTAACGCGCGTATCGGTAACAGTAATAAAGCCAAGACGCGGATCTTTAATCTTCGTCTCTAATATCTGTGCCACTACCACTTTAATGCGGTCTGCAACCTTTAATGAACGATGTGATGAGCTCATTATTTACACTCGCTTTTTCTCACGCAACTCAAATACTTGAATAATGTCGCCTATAGCAATCTCCTTCATGTTGCTAAGGCCAATTCCGCACTCGAAGCCTTCTTTAACCTCATTTACATCGTCTTTGAAACGCTTGAGAGAGTCGATAGTCAGGTCATCGACAAGGATTTGATTCCCACGCATGATGCGCGCCTTTGCGTTGCGTCGAATGGTTCCATCTTTAACGATCGATCCAGCGATATTGCCAACCTTAGAGGATTTGAAAATCTCTTGAACTTGGGCATTACCCAAAACAAACTCTTCAAAGATGGGCTTGAGCAGACCTTTGAGCGAGAGCTCAATATCATCGATAGCTTGATAAATAACAGAGTAGAAGCGCACTTCAACTCCCTCTTGTTCGGCATAAATAGCAGTCTGTGGTTCAGGCTTGACGTTAAAGCCGATAACAACTGCAGTAGATGCCGATGCCAAGGTGACATCGCTCTTAGTAATTGCTCCAACGCCACGGTGGATAACGCGAAGATCGACTTCTGCGCCCACATCTAACGCCATGAGCGCCTCTTCGAGTGCTTCAACAGATCCACTCACATCACCCTTGAGAATTAAGTTAAGTGTTGAAACTTTGGACTGCTCCATGAAGTCTTCAAGAGAGACCTTCTTGCGCGCTTTTGCTAGTTGCGCGTTTCGCTCTGCGGCCTGACGCTTCTCAGCAATCTGGCGTGCGGTGCGATCTTCATCGGCGACTAAGAAAGTATCTCCTGCACTTGGTACCGACGTGAATCCAAGAACCTGCACTGGACGCGATGGCCCGGCTATTTCAACGTTATCGCCGTCTTCATCCAGCATTGCGCGCACACGACCAAATGAACCACCAGCAACGATTGCATCGCCGACTCTTAGGGTTCCGCGTTGAACGAGAACTGTCGTAACTGGACCACGACCGCGATCGAGGTGGGCTTCAATTGCAACACCGTGCGCGCTGTCTTGGGCGATTGCGCGAAGATCGATTGCAGCATCGGCAGTGAGCAAGATTGAATCGATTAATTCATCGACACCCTGACCTGTTTTTGCAGAGATATTTACGAAGATTGTTTCTCCACCGTACTCTTCGGCGATTAAGTTGTACTCAGTTAACTGCTGACGGACCTTATCGGCGTTAGCGCCCTCTTTATCCATTTTATTAACGGCGACAACGATTGGAACATCGGCGGCTTGAGCGTGATTGAGCGCCTCAATCGTCTGAGGCATAATGCCATCATCGGCGGCGACAACAAGTACTGCGATGTCAGTTACCTTGGCACCTCGAGCACGCATAGCTGTAAATGCTTCGTGGCCCGGTGTATCGATAAAGGTAATGGCACGGTCGAGACCATTGAGATTATGGTGAATTTGGTATGCACCGATGTGCTGGGTAATTCCCCCTGCCTCAGATTTCATTACCTCGCTCTTGCGAATTGCATCAAGAAGTGATGTTTTACCGTGATCAACGTGGCCCATAACGGTAACAACTGGCGGACGCGCAATGAGCAATTCAGAATCAATCTCGGCAAGTTCGTCAACTAAATCGATATCGAAACTCTGCAAGAGTTCGCGATCTTCATCCTCAAGGCTAACGATTTGAATGACATATCCAAGTTGCACGCCAAGGATTTCAAAAGTATCGGCATCTACCGACTGTGTTGCTGTAACCATTTCACCTAAATGAAATAGCGCTGCTACAAGTGCTGCTGGATCTGCACCGATTTTGTCGGCAAAATCGGCAAGAGATGCACCGCGGCGCATGCGGATAGGGGTTTTCCCATCACCGTGCGGGATAACTGCGCCGCCGAGTTGTGGCGCTTGCATATTGTCGAACTCATCACGAAGTGCTTTACGTGATTTAGTTTTACGGCCAGATTTCTTACTCGCATTTTTTCCAAATGCTCCTCCCGCACCTCCTCGTTGCGGCGGACGAGAGCCACCTGGACGAGATACTGCACCTGGTGTCGGTGCACCAGTTGGAGTTTTACTTTTATATGGAGATCCGGTGCTTGCTCCACCACTTGTGCGTGGAGGAAAACCCCCACTTGCTGGTGGACGTGCAGTTGGTGGACGCGCAGCAAAACCTGGACGAACTGAGCCTGGACGAGCACCTGCCATCCCTGGACGTGGTGCACCAGTTGGACGAATTGGACGTTGCGGTGGGCGAGGGGTTGTGCCACCAGTTGAGAATGGATTATTGCCTGGTCGCGGTGGACGAGGCACTGCAACTTTCCCCGATGAGAATGGATTATTTCCAGCCCGTGGCGCAGGTGTTACTGGCGCACTCTTTTCTCCATCGCCACTAGCGCCTTCGACCTCGGCCTTTGCTTGCAGTTCACCTCTTTGTGTTTCGGCGCGAAGCTGTTCAGCTTTAAGCACCTCTAAATTAACACCGAGCTCTGCCGCCAAGGTCGCCGCCTGCTCGGCCGATACAGCCTCTTTTGATTGTGCGCTAGCCTTCTTAGCTGCCGGCTTTTTAACCGGCTTTTTCTCCTCTGCAGGCTTTGCATCGGGATACATCTCCATAAGTTTGCGCACTACTGGCGCCTCTATTGTCGATGATGCTGAACGGACGAACTCGCCCATCTCTTGGAGCTTTGCAAGGACCACCTTGCTCTCCATACCGAGTTGTTTTGCTAACTCGTGTACGCGAACCTTTGACACATTTTCCCCTGTCTTGGCCCGCATATAACTCAGATGCAAGCCCTAGTTGTACGACCTCATAGTTCTAGCGAGCTCATCTGAGTTTCATATCTTTCATTTCCATTTCGTTAAAAGTGCAGGGGGACATCGTATCCAATCAGGAGCGGCTTCACATAATGGGGTTATCGGAATGAATATCGATACGCCAGCCCGTTAAGCGCGCAGCTAAGCGTGCGTTTTGTCCATCTTTTCCAATAGCTAGGGAGAGTTGGTAGTCCGGGACTACTACCTTGGCGCAGCGCCCGGCTAGATCAGTTATCTCAACGGAGACGACCTTGGCTGGGGCAAGTGCATGGGCTACAAAGACGGCTGGATCGGCCGACCAATCGAGGATATCGATCTTCTCACCGTGGAGCTCATCCATTACTGCGCGAGCACGAGAGCCCATTGCTCCGATGAGTGAGCCCTTCGGACTTACACCTGCGCGGTGGGATTTCACAGCGATCTTTGTGCGATGACCCGCCTCACGCGCAACGGCCATGATTTCAACGATGCGATCATTTATCTCTGGAACTTCAAATGCAAATAGCGCTTTTACGAGTGCTGGATGACTGCGCGAAAGCATAATCTCCGGCCCCTTCAGACCCTGTTTGACCTCTACTACAAAGCATTTTATTCGATCGCCATGTTTGTAAATCTCACCAGGAACCTGTTCTTGGGCAGGTATTCGACCTTCGGTACGGCCTAAGTTGACGTTAATCATCTTGGGATCGCGTCCCTGTTGAACAACCCCTGAGATTACATCGCCAACATTTGCCGTGAACTCGCCAACAATCGATGCATCATTTGTCTCGCGCATCTTTAACTTAATTATCTGGCGGGCTGTAGATGTGGCCACACGTGAGAAGCCAGCTGGTATATCGGGCTCGTCGCCGATTTTTTCACCGATCTCATTAAACTGGGGAATTAAGATTGAAATCTCACCGCTCTGACGATCTAAATGGGCGCGAGCATGGCGCTTGGCCGCATCGGTCTGGTTATAAGCCGTTAGCACGCCGATTTCAATAGCCTGAATTAACTGCTCAAGTGGAATCACTTTTTCATTTGTCAGCTCAATTAAAGCACTCATCGCGACATGCATTAACTTTCACCTTTACGAGTGAATTCAACTTGCGTCTGAGCCCGCTTAATATCTGCCAAAAGGACGTTGTGTGTCTTGAAACGTCCCTTGATATTTTCAATAAAAGTTGCATCATCTTCGCGCAGTTCGGTTAAACGCGCTGTCAGTGTGCTGCCATCCTTCATCACCATTGCGATAATCCTCGTAAGATTCTTTTCAAAGTGGCGATGCTCGCTCAGGGCTCGATCAACACCAGGAGATGTCACTTCAAGGGTAAATGCACCATCAATGAGAGTGCTCTGATCTAAGAACTCTGAGATTAAATGAGATACCACGGTAACCTCATCAAGGTTAAGGGGCTTTAGAGCATCAACAACGCAGGTGAGAATGCAGTGATTTCCTGGGTTTGTGACAAGAACCTCTTCGAGAAAGAAGCCTGCATTTTCTACAGCAGGCTTAAGTAGCTCGGTCAAGGATTGCGTAAGGGACATATGAAGCTACTTTCTTATTAAGTTGTAAGTGCGATTGTAACTAGAAAGATTGAAAAGTATCAATTCCAACTTTTATTATCAGCGCCACGGTCACAATCAGGAAGACCTTTCGTACCAAAGTCGAACCGCCACGGATGGCCAGGCGGGTTCCGATGATAGCGCCAGTGACATTTGCCGCCCCGAGGGCCAGACCGATCTGCCAGATAATAGCGCCATGTATACCGAAGATAAGGATTGCTCCGAGATTAGTTGCAACATTAACAATCTTTGCAATTGCAGACGCGGTAATAAATGCATAGCCCAGAGATGCAACTAAGACCAACATTAAGAATGAGCCGGTACCTGGTCCAAAGATTCCATCATAAAAACCAATAATTGCACCTGACAGTGCTGCAATTACAACTCTACGATTACTGTGATGGCGCAGAGCTTCAATTTCTCCTAGATCGGGTTTGAGCCAGGTATAGATCGCAACAACGATCAAGAGAATTAAAACAATAGGACGCATGCTAGATGTCGGTATACGCGAGGCTAAAGAGGCACCACCGGCAGATCCGATGAAGGCCGGTAGCGCCATTGCAAGCAAAACTCTTGATTCGGGTCTTATTTCACGGCGATAAAGGGATGCAGCCACCGTTGTGCCAAAGACCGATCCCAATTTATTTGTACCAAGAACAGTGACAGTCTCAGTCTTAGGCAGAGCAATTAAAAGAGCTGGAAGTTGGATTAATCCACCGCCGCCTGCGATTGAATCGACAAAACCTGCAAAAAAAGCTGCACTCAGTAGAAATAGACCAGTAGCAATGGTCAATTCACCCATAAGGCTGCCCTACTTCAGTAGTGCCGAAATAGAGGCTAGAGCATCGCTTAGGACTACATTGTTTTTCTCACCGCTTGCACGTACGCGGACTTCAACCTTGCCATCGGCAAGGGCCTTACCCACTACAACGATAACGGGATTGCCAATTAACTCGGCATCTTTGAATTTCACACCTGCACTTGCATCACGGCGATCATCGAGCATTACCGAGATGCCGACCGCCTCTAACTCTGTAGCCAATTTAAGGGCGCTCTGGAAGGGTAGATCCTCTTTACCTGTTGCAACGATATGCACCTTGGCCGGTGCAACCTCCAGTGGCCAATTAAGGCCAAACTCATCACTTCTCTGTTCGGCGATTGCAGCAACGGCGCGCGATACACCGATGCCATATGAGCCCATGGTGGGTACTTGGGATTTACCGTTGTGATCTAGCACGGTTAAATCCAGAGCCTGGGCATACTTTCGACCTAAGGCAAAGATGTGGCCGATTTCAATCGCCCGATCGATCACGATCTCAGTAGCGCACTGCGGGCATAAATCTCCAGCACGTACGTTCGCGGCTTCGACATAGGCATCTGGAGTGAAATCGCGACCATTAACAACAAAACGCGCATGGCGATCTTTCTTATTAGCGCCACTAATCCACGAAGTTCCAGGTGCAACACGTGGATCGGCATAGAGCTTAATCCCAGATTTCGCTACATCCTGTGGACCGATATATCCCTTTACTAAATGTGGATATTTAGCAAAATCCTCTTCTTCAAATACACGTAGCTCGTGGACTTCACCTAAGCTCTCCTGCAGGCGCTTTAGATCTACTTCACGATCACCCGGAACTAAGACGGCAATTGCTGTGCCATCGGCAACTAACATAATATTTTTTAAAGTATCTGCCGTCGTGTATCCGCCACCGAATCTCTGGTTCATAACGGCAACTAATGAATCGATCGTTGGGGTATTAGGTGTATCTAACTCCTCTAACGCAGGAACACTCGATGGATCCCCTGGAGCTACCCTCGTGACCATCGCTTCGACATTTGCTGCGTAGGCACATTGTGGACATAGAACATAGGTATCTTCACCGGTGCTACATGGTGCCAAGAACTCCTCTGACCTAGATCCCCCCATCGCGCCAGATACAGCTTCAACGATGTTGTACTTAAGTCCTAAACGGTCAAAACAGCGCACATATGCATCACGGTGTCTTTGATACGAGAGTTCTAGGCCGGCATCATCGATATCAAATGAGTATGAATCCTTCATTATAAACTCGCGACCACGGATAATTCCGCTACGTGGTCGGGCTTCATCGCGATACTTTGTCTGTATCTGATAAATAGATAGTG
The DNA here is from genome assembly GCA_027728065.1 of Actinomycetota bacterium. Lineage (GTDB taxonomy): Bacteria > Actinomycetota > Actinomycetes > Nanopelagicales > Nanopelagicaceae > Planktophila. Next base: position 44,176 of record JAQBVO010000005.1, on the reverse strand, counting down.
GTAAGTCTTTATACGATGAATACTCGCCCTTAACCATCAGCGTGAACATCTCTTCATGGGTTGGCCCGAGTAAATAATCGCCACCTTTGCGATCTTTCAGACGAAAGAGCGAAGGTCCATACTCACTCCAGCGATTAGTGCTCTCATATGCCTCACTCGGTAAAAGCGCTGGGAAATGCACCTCCTGAAAACCTGCCTTATCCATCTCTTGGCGAACAATGTTTTCAATGTTGCGAAGTGTGATGACACCAAGTGGTAGCCATGAGTAAATGCCTGCAGCGATTTTGCGAATGTATCCGGCCCGTATGAGCAGACGATGACTAGCTATCTCAGCATCGGCTGGATCATCTCGCAGCGTACGCAAAAAGAGCGTAGACATTTTCAGCATGAGGTGAGCCTACCTAACATCAACGGTGGGCATGCCTGATACAACGCCCGCGGCCTCCATTTCTTCGGCTAAGCGCATCGCCTCTTCAATTAAAGTTTCAACAATCATCGCTTCAGGCACGGTCTTAATAACCTCACCCTTGACAAAAATCTGGCCTTTGCCATTGCCCGATGCAACTCCTAAATCGGCCTCACGGGCTTCACCTGGACCATTTACAACACAGCCCATTACAGCAACGCGAAGTGGCACTGTCATTCCATCTAAACCAGCCTGCACTTTTTCAGCCAATGTATAGACATCGACCTGTGCGCGCCCACATGATGGACATGAAACTATTTCAAGCTTGCGTTGGCGAAGATTGAGTGATTCTAAGATGGAGATTCCAACTTTTACTTCCTCAACGGGAGGTGCAGATAGTGAGACACGGATGGTGTCACCTATACCTTCGGCTAATAAGATTGCAAATGCAGTTGCAGATTTAATTGTGCCTTGAAATAACGGTCCAGCCTCGGTTACACCAAGGTGTAATGGGTAGTCACACTGAGCGGCCAGGATTCGATAGGCGTTGACCATTGTTACTGGGTCGTGATGTTTAACTGAGATTTTAATATCAGAGAAGCCATGCTCTTCAAATAAAGATGCCTCCCACAAAGCCGACTCAGCTAGGGCTTGCGGCGTCGCCTTGCCGTACTTAGCAAGAATGCGCGGGTCAAGTGATCCCGCGTTGACTCCGATACGAATTGAGATCCCGGCATCCCCGGCCGCCTTTGCAACCTCTTTAACCTTGTCATCAAACTGCCTGATATTGCCGGGATTAACGCGAACAGCTGCGCATCCAGCATCGATTGCGGCAAATATATATTTAGGTTGAAAGTGGATATCTGCAATTACAGGGATCTGAGATTTCTTGGCGATCTGGGCGAGGGCATCGGCATCATCTTGACTAGGAACTGCAACACGAACAATCTGACATCCTGTAGCGGTAAGTTCTGCGATCTGTTGAAGTGTTGCATCCACATCAGCGGTCAATGTGGTGCACATCGATTGAACGCTCACCGGTGATTGGCTTCCTACACCGACTTTGCCAACCATCAACTGCTTAGTCCTCCGACGTGGAGAGAGTGTCGGTGGCACAGAAGTTGGAAATCCCAAATCAACCATGGGGCTATTGTGCCGTAAGAGCCTACAATCTGCTAAAGATTGAGAACTATTGGATTGACGATATCTGCTACAAGCAGCAAGAGCGTCAGTGCCACTAAAATCACAAAGACCACCATCGTTATGGGGGCTAATACCCTCACATCAATTGCCGCTGGCCGTGCTCGGCCACGCAGGCGAGCGATAAATGCTCGAATCTCATCGGCGATTGCTACGGCCATATGTCCACCATCTAGCGGCAGAATGGGCAAGAGGTTAAAGAGTCCAACAAAGATATTTAAACTAGCGATTATTAAGAGAAATGTTGCAACTCTCTCCATGACAGTTAGGTTCTGACTACTAACGGCCTGTCCAGATACTCGAGCAACTCCTACAATACCAACTAAGCCATTGCTATCTCGCTCTTGACCTGCAACGGTTTGGCCCCAAAGCTGCGGAATCTTTGATGGCAGATTTACCAAAGCTTTAACGCTCTGGACTAAGAACTCTTTAGTTACAATCGCCGCGTTTTTCAAAGATGCGAATACTCCAGTACGACGAAGTCCACTCTCATTAATAATTCCTAATAGGTAGCGCTTTTCGCCATCGATGCTCATAACTCTTGGAGTTGCCTTAATGATGAGATCTTGAGCATTTCGCACAATACCAAGAGTCAACTCTCTGCCAGATGAGTTACGTATTACGAGCACATCGTTATACCAATCACTGACTTCTTTACCATTAATCGATGTAATCTCATCACCGACCATAATTCCCGCCGATTGTGCAGCAGAGTCTTTTACAACTTCGGCGATAATAGGAAGTGCCTGCGTTGTTCCGATGCCTGCAAATAGTGTGAAGAGCAGTACATAACCGATAACAAAGTGGAGAAATGAGCCTGCACTCAAAACTATTAACTTTCGTCCTGATGAGGCTTTATAAAATGCGCGCTCCTGCTCACCCTCTGGCATGGGATCACCTGGGCTCATACCTTCGATTTTGCAGTAACCCCCGGCTGGAATCGCCTTAAGGCCAAACTCGGTCTCACCACGTTGTCGTGACCAGATTCGGGTTCCAAAACCTAAGAAAAACTCCGAGACCTTCATGCCAAATCGCTTAGCAGTCAGGTAATGGCCAAGCTCGTGAATCATCACAGAGAGAAGGAGTGCGGCGATAAAGGCGAGGATTCCAAGGATCTGCATTATGGGACCAATCGTAATAGATGCTCGTGGGTTAAGGCCCGTGCATCATCTTCTATGGCACTGACATCGGCTAAATCACGGATCGGCGATGGTAGAGATTTTTCATAACTCTTAGTTACGCTCTCAACGACCGGCAAGATCGATCTAAAGCCGATTCTTCCGGCGATAAATGCCGCCACCGCTATCTCATTGGCTGCATTAAAGATCGTGGGCATGGCACCGCCGCTTTGGCCACAATGGCGAGCAAGTGCGATAGATGGAAACTGAGCTTGATCGATAGGTTCAAAGCTCCAGTCATGCCGGCTGCTCCAATCAAGGGCCGTAGTTACATCGATTATTCGATCACCGGCATTGAGTGCATAGGCGATAGCCCCCTTCATATTAGGCGGGCTAGCTTGGGCGATAGTTGAACCATCAGCAAACTCAACCATGGAGTGCACAACTGACTGAGGATGAATTACCGCAGTAATTGCACTGTATGGCATTGCAAATAAGTGATGGGCTTCAATGATCTCTAAACCTTTATTAACTAAGGTCGCCGAATTAATAGTTACAACAGCGCCCATACTCCACGTCGGATGTTTGAGAGCATCGGCTATGCTTACATCCTCTAGATTGCGCCGATTTAAAAAGGGCCCTCCACTTGCAGTTAAAATCAACTTAGTAATCTGATCTTTTTTGCCAGCAAGTGCGCACTGCCAGATCGCTGAATGCTCTGAGTCGACGGGAATAATCTGATGCGCCTTAGCCTTAGACATAACTAGATCGCCACCTGCAACAAGCGACTCTTTATTGGCAAGGGCTAAAGTATTGCCGGCATCAAGGGCTGCAAGCGTTGGTCCAAGTCCAATCGAACCCGTAATTGCGTTGAGAACAATATCGCATTCAAGAGTTGCTATCTGCGAAGATGCGAAGGCTCCATCAATTACTTTTACACCAGGTAGCCCCTGACAAACTACATCGGCATTATGTACTACACCCACAAAGCCGGCTTTAAATGCCTTCGCCTGTTCAATAACGAGTGCGGGATTTGTTCCCGCCGATGAAAGTGCAATGACACGAAACTTATCTGGGTGTGCGCCAATAATTTCCAGGGCCTGTGTGCCGATTGAGCCAGTAGAGCCAAGGATTACTACTTCACGCATTTAGCGATCCAGTAGGTTTTGTGTTGGTGAATACTTCTCACCTGAGCGGCGCTTTGCAACTGCACTTAACGCCTCTAATACAACTCTATTAGCCAAAATCGCTGTGATATCTGCGTTGTCAAATGCCGGTGCAACTTCCACAACATCGATACCAACTATTGGTAGCTCAAGACATATTCGCCGAACTGATTCAAGTAGTTCACGGCTGGTCATTCCGCCAGGCTCTGGTGTACCTGTACCTGGAGCCATACCGGGATCGACGACATCGATATCGACCGACAAGAAAACACCATCACAGCCATCGGTTAAGGTCGCAAATGACTCATCTAAAACCCTATGCAATCCTCGCGCAGCGATCTCAGTCATCTCATACGAGCGCATACCTTTATCGCGCATCCAATCAAGGGTCTTTGAATCTGGCCAATAACCACGAAGGCCAAGCTGTAAGAAGCGATCACCACGCACAACGCCGGTTTCGATTAAGCGTCGCATAGGTGTGCCGTGACCAATCAATGCACCAAATTGATCTTCGCCCGTATCGGCGTGGGCATCGAAGTGAATCATTGAGATTGTGCCTAAACCGCGATGGCGTGCAATTCCTGCAACATCGGCCGATGCAATTGAATGATCTCCCCCAAGAATTACTGGAATGGCACCTGCTCGTGAGATCTTTTCAGTTGCTTGAGCCAATACTTCAAGAGATGCGATCAGATCTGAACCTGGCATTATTAAATCTCCGGCATCAACGACCTTCATGGCATTTAACGAATCGATGCGCAGCGCTAAATGTGGGCGCTGGCCATCATGGGGCAGATAATCTCCCCCACGAATTGCCTGGGGACCAAACTTTGCACCTGAACGGTGGGATGTACCACTATCAATGGGTGCACCAACAATGACAACATCGGCATCGGCAAATGTAGATGGGATATCTAAATCGCACCGTGGAATGCCCAGAAATGTAAAATCAGGCCCGTACATATTGCCGCGGTTGACCATGAGGCAAGAATAGGCGTAAAGCTTTAGGAATCGAAACCCAGACCTAATGAATCGAGTAGGCGCAGCCATAAATTGCGCTTGCCCTGCTTTTCATCGGCCCTATTAATAGACCATTGCGTCAGACGAATAAAGAAAAAACGAAATGGCTCAGGAGGAAATGGCCAAGGCTTTTTGCGAACCATCGTAAGGCGCGTTCTCTGATTATCCAGACCCTCTAGAAGATCGAGCATTACCTGTGCGCCAAAGCGTGTTGGGCCCACACCCAAACCTGTATAGCCCATAACGTATGCAACTCGACCACCATAAGCTGTTCCCCAAAACGGTGAAAAACGCGAGCAAGTATCGATGGCCCCGCCCCAACCATGTGTGAACTTTATTCCCTTCAATTGTGGAAAGGTTTCTAAGAAAGCTTTGGCTAAATGGGCGTATGTTTTGGCATCGGTTTCGTACTCTTGCCGTACCTTGCCGCGAAAATTATAGATTGCATCATATCCTCCCCATAAAATCTCATTGTCTTTTGTCATTCGATAGTAGTGGAACTGATTGCCGGCATCGGATAGGCCTTCGCGATCTTTCCAACCTATAGATTCGAGCTGCTGGGGTGTTAGTGGCTCAGTAACAAGTTGAAAATCATAAACTGGAATGACATATTTATGCGCACTTCGTATCAATGATTTAAATATATTAGTTGCGAGCGCGGTTTTCTGGGCATACACATTTCCATATGAGGTATGAACAATCATTCCTGCGTTAGTTGACTCTAGCCACTGAACTTGCGTATTCTCATAGATCTTTACACCTAGTTTTATACAAGCCTTCTCAAGTCCCCAAACTAAACGCACGGGATCAACTAAGGCGGTGCCATCTGGATCCCATAACGCACCTTTATAAATCGGTGATTTCACTCGTGCCTGCACTTGGGCCGCGGTTAATACCTCAACATGGTCACCAAAAGAGTTCCGAAGATTTGCCTCGTGAACTATCGACTCCATCTGCCAATCGGCAACTGCGATTCGAAGCTCTCCATTCCATTCAAAGTCACATTCGATTCCATACCTCTTTATGGTTGACTCAATCCCATCGAGATTTTCGCGCCCCATGGCCTCGATAATTGCCATCTCGTCCTTAAAGCGGCTGTATCCATTCATAAATCCATGGGTGAGTGAGTAGCTACAGAAACCACCGTTTCGACCAGATGCCCCCGCACCGGTCTCCCACTGTTCAACCACAATTACTTCGCGCCCCGGATTTTGCTCTTTAGCAAGCAGGGCGGTCCACAAACCGGTGTAGCCGGCTCCGACGATACAGAGATCAGTGCTGACATCTCCGATTAATGTCGGATGCGGCAGTGGCTCAAGGGGATCTTCATCGAGCCAGTACAAAGCCGGCTGCATATGTGAGAGATGTCTGAGTATGGAAGGGTCGATGGTCTCCATCGCGCTATCCGGCCTGAACCGGAATCACCCCTTCAATCACAACTCGTAGTTGGCCCGGGTCCTCCGGAACCTAACCCCACAACGCAAGCTTTCTATAACAACCTGTGTTTCGTTATGGATAGGTAGGTCAGACTACCGTGTTTTTTTACGATTGACTATTTGACCAGCTATAACAAGTGCTAAGGCTAAGAAAAACATCGCTGAACCGATGACATTGGCCTGGGCTGGGATGCCGCGGGCGGCTGCTACATAGACAAACTTCGGGAAGGTAATCAATGTCCCTGAATTAAAGTTGGTAATAATAAAATCATCGAAAGATAGCGAGAATGCCAGCAGAGCTGCCCCTACAATTCCGGGTGCAACTAATGGCAGGGTAACTCTGCGAAAGGTTTCGAGTTCGTTGGCATAGAGATCCATCGCCACTTGTTCAAGGCGTGGATCAAGAGATGCGATGCGAGCCTTAACAGTAACAACAACAAAAGATATACAGAACACTACGTGTGCGATGACAGTCGGCCAGAAACCTGGATTGATTTTAAAGACTAAAAAGAGTGAGAGTAGTGATGCCCCTAAGACAATTTCAGGGGTAGCCATTGGTAAAAAGATCAGCAAGTTAGAGCTTGAGCGCCCTCTAAATTGATAACGTCCGATTGCAAATGCGATAAGCGTGCCGAGAATCGTTGAGAAAATCGTGGCAAGGGCACCGATCTTGATGGAGTTACCTAGCGCATCACATATCTGTGGTGCACCACATGGATTCTGCCAATTATCTAAAGTGAAGCCCTTCCAGATTAAGTTGCTCTTTCCCGAATCGTTAAAGGAGAATGCAAATGTGTAGGCAACTGGGATGAACAGGTATGTAAAACCAAAGATCATATAGATACGCAATAGATTGCGGCCAAACCAGCGTGATAGGCGGGCTTGAAATGCAATCGTTGGGATTGTTGCATCTTTAATCTTTGTGTTCATACCAACTCCTCCGTTCCAGCTTTGCGTATATAAAGGGTTACCAGAATTAAGATCGCCACCATTAATGTAAATGAGAGAGCGGCTGCAGTTGGATAGTCAACAATTTTAAAATATCGCGACTCAATCACGTTACCGATCATCTTCGTATTAGGACTTCCTAAAATCGCAGCGTTGACGTAGTCACCTGCAGCTGGAATGAATGTGAGCAAGGTGCCAGCAACTACGCCAGGCAGGGACAAGGGCAGGGTCACGCGGCGAAAAGTTGTAATTGCATTGGCATAGAGATCACCCGATGCCTCGATTGTGCGTGGATCTATGCGCTCAAGAGATGCGTATAGCGGTAGCGTCATAAAGGGCAGAAAGTTATAAGTCATACCTGCCACCACTGCCACCGAGGTAGATGTAATCGTAGTCTGCTGCCCCAATAAATGCAGGTTGCGAAGGGTTGGAACGAGAAATCCCTCTTCTCCCAAAATCTGCTTCCAAGCGATTGTGCGCAGTAAGAAAGAGGTAAAAAACGGTGCGACAACCAGGACAAGAAGAATGTTTTTAAACTTTCCAGATTTGAATGCAATTGCATATGCCAATGGATAGGAAATGGCTAGGGCAAAGATTGTAGCCAGGGTGGCATATACAAAAGAGCGGCCGAACTGTTCGCGATTTTCAACAAAAGCGTTGATGTAGTTACTAAATGCAAATGTCTGCTCGTACTGAGCTGTATCTCCACCGACAATTGGAGATTGCGTTGAAGTCTGCGCTAAGTTAAAAATTGGAAGGATGAAGAAGGTAAAGAGAAATGCAAAACCTGGAAACAACAACAGGTATGGAACACGAACCTTTGGCACGGTAATGCTCATTACTCTTGGATCTCCTCTGGACTTACTTCAGTGCCGGCCTCTATATCCTCATCTCCACGAAGACCGAAGGTGAAGTCTGGCTCCCATGAGATAACGACCTCTTCGCCCTTATTAAATGGTGGGACTCCATCATCGTTTTGCTCAAAGACCATTAACTCTTGTCCCCATGGCATGGCAACGACGTACTGGGTACTCACACCGATGTAAGAAACATCTTCGATACGCCCGCCAGTTAATGTGTTGCCGCGAGCAGCCGAACCGGTACGAGTGATGCGGAACTTTTCTGGACGAATACCTGCATAGAGTGAGTTATCAATGGCATGGGAGCGAGCCTTAGGCATCGAAATCTTTTGACCAAAGAGGTCGATTACTAAGTTATCACCGTCATTACCACTTATTTTGCCCTTAATAAGATTTGATTGACCCAGGAAGTTGGCGACAAAGGCTGTTTGTGGGTTATCGTATAAATGCGCTGGTGTGCCCATCTGTTCTATCTTGCCCTCATTCATAACAGCGATCGTGTCGGCCATGGTCATAGCCTCTTCTTGATCATGGGTTACGTGAACAAATGTCAGACCCACTTCGCGCTGAATCCACTTTAACTCGATCTGCATCTGTCGGCGCAGCTTTAAATCAAGTGCGCCTAGAGGCTCATCGAGTAAGAGAAGGGCGGGGCGATTAACGATTGCACGTGCAAGTGCGATGCGCTGTTGCTGCCCACCCGATAGCTGGGTTGGTTTGCGCTCTGCTAAATGTGGAAGTTCAACGAGTGTGAGAACTTTATCTACCTGCTCTTTTACATCTTTAATTCCACGCCGACGCAGACCAAATGCGATATTTTCAAAGATAGTCAGATGCGGAAAGAGCGCGTAGTTTTGAAAAACAGTATTGATCGGACGTTGATAGGGACGAGTTGTCGTAATATCAGTATCACCTAAGTGAATACTGCCAACTGTTGGCTCCTCTAACCCTGCAACCATGCGAAGCGTGGTTGTCTTACCGCAGCCCGAAGGTCCAAGCAGGGCAAAGAAAGATCCTTTAGGAATCGTCAGGGTCAGATCATCGACAGCTGTGAAATCACCGTAACTTTTAGTGATGCGTGTAAGGCGTAAATCTCCGCGTGCGCCAATTGCATCACCCGGCATTAGTTACCTTGTGCCTGTTGGAATGCCTCTGCCCATACGCTCTCCTCATCTGGTGTCAGTGATCGGAATACATGCAGACGGGATGAGGTCTTTTCCGTTGGGAAGATATACTCACTTGTTGCAAGCTCTGGGGCAATCTTCTCCATCTCTGCCTGTGCTCCCTTAACTGGACAGACATAGTTAACATATGCCGCGACTTCGGCGGCAACTACTGGGTCGTAGTAGTAGTTAATTAACTTCTCCGCATTCACCTTTCCAGCAGGTGAAGTGGTCGATGGAATAACCAAGTTATCCCCTGAAATCGTTCCGCCAGACTCTGGAATCGCAAAGTCAAACTTGCCTTCGTTTTCGCTAGCTAGAATAAACATATCCCCCGACCATCCGATGACTGCAGTTGCATCTCCCGATGTTAAATCCTCGGCATATTCATTGCCCTTGACGCCGCGAATCCAACCATCGGCGATCTTTTTAGTCATGAAATCAACGGCGTTCATGAACTGATCCTCGGTCACCTTTGTAATATCTACACCTTGAGCCAGCAAAATTATGCCGATAGTGTCGCGCATCTCGGATAAAACAACGATTTTCCCCTTGTTCTGCGGTGCAAAGAGCTCATCGAGAGTGTGGATTCCCTTTGGGTTCTTCTCTGTGTTCCAACCAAAGCCAGACATAATGCCCTGCCAAGTCAGCGTTGATTCGCGCATAGGGTCATAGGATGGAGATTTAAGAGAGTCCAAGATATTTGCGTGATTTGGAATATTTGCTAAATCATATTTCTGAGTGTAGCCAAGGCGTATCCAACGTGCGCACATCCAGTCAGTTGGAGTGACAAGGTCATATCCGATATCTTCACCAAGCTTTAACTGTGCCTGAACTTTTCCAAAGAACTCATCGTTATCGTTGTAATCTTCAAAGTACTGCGCATCGATACCGGTCGCTTCAGAGAATTTGACCAGTGTTGGATATGTCTTGCTCTCCTCATCAAAATCTAAATACAATGGCCAGTTGCCCCAGCGCACTGAGTTTTCAGCGCTCTGATCATCGCCACCCCCACCGCATGCAGCTAGTAAACCGGCAGCACCTAATCCACCTGCCCCTGCAAGAACTGCGCGGCGAGATATGCCAGCGCCAAGAATTGAACGTGCCTCTAGTGAGAGTGATCGCTTAAGTGCCATATCGGTTGAACTCCTTTAGTAGTTAGGTCGTTGCCAAATACTACGCCCCAAGATTGGTCATAACATGCTTTATCCGCGTGTAATCTTCAAAGCCATAGGCCGATAGATCCTTGCCATAACCCGAACGTTTGAAGCCCCCGTGCGGCATTTCGGCAACGACAGGGATATGTGTATTGATCCAGACACAGCCAAAGTCAAAGGCCTTAGCCATTCTCATCGCCCGGCCGTGATCTTTGGTCCACACACTAGAGGCTAGGCCGAAGTCAACGCCGTTGGCCTTTGCTATGGCATCGGCCTCATCGCTAAAACTCTGCACGGTAATGACAGGACCAAAGATCTCATTTTGAATCATCTCGTCACCTTGGCGAAGGCCTGCAACAACCGTTGCTGGGAAGAAGAAGCCTGGCCGATCCAGAGCGCCTCCGCCAACCATGACGGTGGCATGGGCCGGTGTGCGATCTAGAAATCCGCAGACGCGTGCCAGTTGATTGGCGTTATTGACCGGGCCTAAAAATACATCCTCATCGGGGGCACCGATAGCAACGGCCTTAGCCTGCTCGGTCAGTAACGCTACGAAATCGGCATAGACGCTCTTGTGAACAATGACACGAGTAGCTGCAGTGCAGTCTTGGCCGGCGTTGAAATACCCGGCCGTTGCAATCGCAGCGGCGGCTTCGACAAGATTGGCATCGGCAAAGACAACAACTGGAGCTTTCCCACCGAGCTCTAGATGCACGCGCTTGAGTTGGGTGGCTGCAGATTGTGCCACTTGAATTCCAGCAGCGATTGAGCCGGTAATTGAAACCATATCGGGACGTTTATGCTCAACAACTGCTCGACCTGTTTCGCGCTCACCGCATATGACGTTAAAGACACCTGCCGGTAAAAACTCTGCCATCACCTGTGCCATCCAAAGGGTGGATGCAGGTGTCGTATCACTTGGTTTAAGTACAACTGTGTTGCCCGCAGCAATTGCCGGTGCCCATTTCCAAACCGCCATCATCATGGGATAGTTCCAAGGAGTTATTTGTCCGATAACACCAATGGGTTCGCGACGAATCATTGATGTCATGCCCGACATGTACTCACCTGCCGACTTGCCTTCTAAATTTCTGGCAGCCCCTGCAAAGAAGCGAATCTGATCGAGCATCGGTGGAATCTCTTCAGATGTTGTTAATGAAATAGGTTTACCGGTATTGCGACATTCAATCTCGATTATCTCTGATTGGCGGTCCTCAATTGCATCGGCGATTTTTAATAGTGCGCGCTGGCGCTGGGCTGGAGTGCAATCGCGCCAAAGGCCAAAGGCATTACTTGCCGCAGTAAATGCAGCATCGACGTCGGCTGCATTAGATTTTGGCGCTGTTGCATAGGCCACACCTGTGGCTGGATTAATCAGTGAAGATGTCTCACCCGATGTGCTCTCTACGGCTTTAGAATTAATGAAGTTCGTTAATTTTTCCATGGCAGCGAGCCTACCAATTCAGATAAGGGCTAACTAGTCCGTTCTGATTTTTTCAGAGGCCGCTAACTGGCCACACGCTCCGTCGATTTCGCGACCCCTGGTATCTCGCACCGTTACCGGGACCCCATAACTTTCAAGAATACGAACAAATTCCGCCTCATCTTCACGCCGAGATGCCGTCCACTTAGAGCCAGGGGTTGGATTGAGGGGGATTAAATTGACGTGGGTGTTGCGGTTTTTCAGTAGCCGACCTAGTAAATCCGCGCGCCAGGATTGATCATTTATATCGCGGATAAGGGCGTATTCGATGGAGTATCGGCGACCAGTGCGTTTTTCATAGGCATCAGCGGCCGCTAATACCTCTTTGATCTTCCACCGTGAGTTAATTGGAACCAAGGTATCGCGAAGTTGATCATCGGGGGTATGAAGTGAAACGGCCAAAGTGAGCGCAATCTCCTCTTCGATAAGTTTTTCAATTCCATTGACGAGACCAACTGTGGAAATGGTGACCGAACGCGCACTAATTCCTAAGCCATCTGGATGTGGATCGGTGATATTTCGTACCGAACGCATAACTGCGTTGTAGTTAGCAAGTGGCTCGCCCATTCCCATAAAGACGATATTAGATAACCTTGTCGCCCCACCTGGGAGTTCACCATTGACACATGCACGTGCGGCTGCAACGACCTGTTCTGTAATTTCACCTGCGCTTAAGTTTCGAGTCAATCCTGCCTGTCCCGTTGCACAAAATGGACAGTTCATTCCACATCCGGCCTGTGATGAGATGCAGACCGTAACACGATCGGTATAGCGCATCAGGACGCTCTCTACTAAGACACCATCGTGCAATTTCCATAAGTCTTTACGTGTCATGCCGCCATCACAAGTCACAGATCTAACAAGTTCGATAAGTTTTGGCGTCAACTGATCGGCAATACTCGCACGCAGCTGTGCTGGGATATCGCTCCAGCTCTGCGGGTCATCAGATAGGTGTGAGAAATAATGTGTTGCAACTTGTGTGGCTCTAAAGGCGGGAAGACCTAATGAGGCTGCAACCTCACGCCGCTCTTGGGCCGAGTAATCTGCTAAATGTTTGGGGGGTTTCTCTTTCGCAACCGGCTCTTGAAAAACTAATGTGATCTCATCGCTGCTCATAGCTAGGCTTGTACTAACTCAAGTGCTAACCAAAATACAGGAGCACAGATTAAAACCGAGTCGAGTCGATCGAGCATTCCACCATGTCCAGGTAGCAGAGAACCCATATCTTTGAGCGCTAAACCTCGCTTCATGGCGCTCTCGATTAAATCTCCACACGTTGCGCTAAAGACAATAATTAAGCCAATAACTACACCGATCCACCACTGCATCGATAAAATATATGTACAGGCGAGAACTCCACCGATAACGGTAAAAATCAAGGAGCCAAATAAGCCCTCCCAGCTCTTTTTTGGGCTGATTTTTGGTACTAATGGATGCTTGCCGATTAATACTCCGACGAAGTAGCCAAAGGTATCGTTGCAGCCAACGAGAACTACAAAGCTCATTACCTGCTCTAGACCCGAACTCTGCCGGCCTAAGAGAATCAAAAATCCACCTAGAAAGGGTAGATATAGAAGTGAAAAAACCGTAGCGGTAGCACTTGCAACAAAGCCCTCGGGGCCTTTCGTCAAAAGCTCTACGAGTAATAGCGACAGCGCAACGGCGGTTGCAACGGCTAAGCCGGCAATACCACCGCGCCATGTTGCATAGGAGATTACAAAGGTTGCGATAAGTAGGCCATAGAGAGATAGATATGTTCCGCGCAGATTAAATGCACGCACAATTTCTCGGATGCCAAAAGCTAACGCCACTGCAACTACTATGGTGAAGATTTCAGCGCGATAGGCTAAGGCAAACCAGATAAGCGCAACTAAAAAAAGAGATACAGCGATAGAGGGTAAAAGTTTTCGCCCAGCACGCTTATTAATTGCCTCGTTAATCGAATGCATATCAGACATAAAGTTGGTGCCCCTTAAATCTCTAGGAGTTCGGCCTCTTTGTGTTTGAGCATCTCATCTACCTTGGCAACATGATCAGATGTGATCTTTTCCAACTCTTTTTCACCTCGGGCTACATCATCCTTACCAACGTGGCCATCTTTCTCCATCTTTTCAATCGCCTCTTTTGTCGCACGGCGAATATTGCGCATTGAAATCTTTGAATCCTCGGCCTTGCTCTTGGTGAGCTTGATGTACTCCTTGCGTCGCTCCTCTGTGAGCTGCGGAAAATTAATGCGGATGAGAGAGCCATCACTGGATGGATTGACTCCTAGATCTGAATCACGAATTGCTTTTTCAATATTGGCCATTGCACCTTTATCAAATGGAGCGATTGTGGCCATGCGGGCCTCTGGAACTTGAATCGATGCAAGTTGTGAGAGCGCGGTATAGGTACCGTAGTAATCGACCATAATCTTGTTAAAGAGTGATGGATGGGCACGGCCCGTTCGTATGGATGCAAAATCATCCTTGGCAACATCTACCGCTTTGCTCATCTTGGTATCGGCATCCTTGAGGATGCCTGCTACATCTGACATTGCCGCTCCCTTTATCAACCGATTCCTAGATAACAGTGCGATTCTATATTAAGAAGGGTGAGTTAGATTACGAGGCTCAGAATCGCCATTATTCAAGGGTTTTGTTGAAATTAAACGGTAAATATCGAGCCTTCAGTTGACTAAGGTTCCGATCGATTCGCCACGTACTGCTCGGCCGATATTTCCATTGTGCATCAAGTCAAATACAACTATCGGCAGTTTGTTCTCACGGCACAAGGCAAAGGCGGCTGCATCGGCCACGGCTAGTGATCTAGATAGAACTTCGTCGTAAGAAATGCTCTGATATTTAGTAGCTTTAGGATTTTTCTTTGGGTCTGCGCTATAGACACCATCGATGCCGCTTTTTGCAAGAAGGAGCACTTGGGCACCGATTTCTAATGAGCGCTGGGCCGAGACTGTGTCGGTTGTAAAGTACGGCATTCCCGCGCCCGCTCCAAAGATGACAACGCGCCCCTTTTCTAAGTGGCGAATGGCCCGTAGCGGAACATATGGTTCGGCGACTTGGCCCATAGAAATTGCAGTTTGCACACGCGTTTGGATTCCCTCTTTCTCAAGAAAATCCTGCAACGCTAAACAGTTCATAACTGTTCCGAGCATTCCCATGTAATCTGCGCGAGAGCGATCCATTCCGCGCTGTTGCAGCTCGGCGCCGCGAAAATAATTTCCACCGCCGACAACGATTGCTACCTGTACGCCAGAGCGGGCAACTTCGGCGATCTGTTTTGCTATATCTTGCACGACATCGGGATCAACGCCAATTCCTTTAGCCCCACCGAATACTTCGCCAGATAGTTTAAGGAGTACTCGCCGATACGTTCTTCGTGTACCGGGCATGAGTGCTCCTTTTAAACTAGTAGTGTGCTGGCTAAATCTTAAGTGTTAGATCCTCAAAGCCTACTGACCCACGCGGAAGCGATGGAAGGCCTTAACGGCCGTTCCCGCCTCATCGAGAATCTGCTTAACGCTCTTCTTGGCATCCTTAGCAAATGACTGCTCGATAAGTGAGACTTCCTTAATAAAGCCAGTGATGCGACCCTCTACGATTTTTAGAAGGGAGGCTTCGGGCTTACCCTCTTCAATGGCAGTTTCATGGGCGATGCGTCGTTCATTTTCGATTAAATCTGCAGGCACATCTTCGCGATTGACGAACTGTGGTGCAAAGGCGGCGATATGCAGAGCGATATCTTTTCCAACTTCGCCGGCATCTTTAGCTAGCTGAACAAGTACGCCGACCTGTGGAGGTAGATCGGGACTTGTACAGTGCAGATAAATAACAACAGGTGAATCTTTCAGAACTGCAATGCGCCGAACCTCAATCTTTTCACCCAGCATTGCATTTGCTTCATCAACAACTGATTGAACCGTGCCTCCACTGGTCATCCTCGATGCAAGAAATACCTCAACTGAATCTGATTGTACGTTTTGTAAGTGCTCTAGAAGTTGATCGGCAAGTGCTATGAAGCGATCTCCCTTTGCCACGAAATCTGTCTCGCAGTTAAGTTCGAGCATTACACCGAGATTTCCCTCAACCTTGGCAACAACAGCACCGTTAGAGGTCAGACGACCCTCACGCTTAATGACCCCTTTGAGTCCTTTAATCCGGATGAGGTCGATCGCTTTATCGTAATCGCCCTGTGCCTCATCGAGCGCTTTCTTACAATCGAGCATTCCCGCAGCAGTTGCTTCGCGAACTCTCTTTACATCGGCAGCTGTATATGTAGCCACAGTAATTACTCTCCTTCTACTGGCACAGGAGTTGGCACAACTGGTTTGGAGGCAAGATCACCTGCAATCTCACTCTCCCAGTCGGCCATTGGCTCATCGGCGGCAATTCCTGTTGGGGCATCGGATTTGCTCTCTTCCTTTACAGTTGCAGCGCGTGCAGCAAGGCCGGCAACAATTGCATCGGTGATAACACGTGTGAGCAGAGCGATTGAACGGATTGCATCATCGTTACCTGGAATCTTGTAGTCGACCTCATCTGGATCGCAGTTTGTATCTAAGATTGCAATAACTGGAATTCCGAGTTTCTTAGCCTCTTGTACCGCTAAGTGCTCTTTCTTGGTATCTATAACCCAAATCGCCGATGGCAACTTTGTCATGTGACGGATACCGTCAAGGTTCTTAAATAGCTTTTCGCGTTCGCGACGTAGCATCAGAAGCTCCTTCTTAGTAAGAAGAAGGTCGTTGGTGTTTTCAAGTGCTTCAAGCTCTTTCAAACGCTGAATACGCTTGTAGACCGTTGGGAAGTTAGTAAGCATTCCACCTAACCAGCGCTCGGTGACGGTTGGCATGCCAACGCGTGCAGCCTGTTGAAAGATTGGTTCATGTGCCTGTTTCTTTGTTCCAACAAAGAGAATGTGGCCGCCTTTAGCCACGCTCGCCTTTACAAACTCATATGCATTATCAATAAGAGCAAGTGATTGCTGAATATCAATAATGTAGATGCCGTTGCGCTCAGTAAAAATAAAGCGCTTCATCTTTGGATTCCATCGACGAGTCTGGTGTCCGAAGTGGACTCCACTGTCGAGGAGCTCTCGCATTGTTACAACTGCCATGGCAGGTTGACTCCTTCATGAGTTTTTTCTGCGTAGCAGAATAAAACCCGCTCGGTTTATGGCCAAACATTTGTCAGGCCCGTCGCACTGAGATTCATCGACCGAATAAACGGACCGAGATGATTCACCTGGCTCGCAAGAGCCAAGGCAGTGCTGAGATGTCACCACTGAATTACTTCAATGGTGCAGGCCACATCCTACCTGAGCACACCTGCTGAAATTACCGCCCGATTAAGCGCAAAAGCCCCCACCATGTAATGCGAACTACGGCCTCTAAGGCTATAGAGATCGACATCTTGCTCTCTCCATGCGCGCGCTCGATAAAGGTAATCGGAATCTCCCGCACCGACCCCCCGTTTGAAACCGCCCTTCGGGTCATCTCGATCTGAAAGCAGTAGCCCTCACTTTTGATAGTTGAGATATCCATCCTGGCCAAAAGCGCGGTGCTATAGATTCGAAAACCCGATGTGGTGTCCTTAACATCAAGGGATAAGAGCAGATTGGCATATGCGTTAGCGCATCTAGATAAGTACTCACGAAACTTACTCCAGTTCTGAACTGCACCATCGGCTACCCAGCGAGATCCAATTAATAACTCACTTGTACCCACCCACGCCATCATCTTTACTAAATCGCTAGCCTGGTGTGATCCATCGGCATCCATCTCAATAATGCTGGCATAGCCACGATCGAGTGCGATAGTAAAACCAGTTCGATAGGCGCTGCCCAAACCCATCTTGCCGCTGCGCGAAATTACCTCTACGCCGTGGGCGGTGCAGAGAGCGGCTGTGCCATCAGGGGAGCCATCATCGATAACGAGAATGTCTACGGGTAAATCCTTTAGTGCATGCAGCAATGTGCCGATGCTTTCTACTTCGTTATAGGTAGGTATTACTACTATCGCTGAATTCATGCGCGCGGGTGCGCCTGTTTAAATACTTTGTGCAGACGCGCAGTTGATACATGTGTATAGAGCTGCGTCGTGGCAAGAGATGCATGGCCCAAAATCTCCTGCACGGTGCGTAAGTCGGCTCCCCCCTCTAATAAATGTGTTGCAGCCGAATGACGTAGTGCATGGGGACCCATTCTTTCAATACCTTCTATTGCAGAGAGTGCTTCATAAACAACGGTTCGCACAGTGCGTTGATCGATGCGCTTTCCTCGCGCGCCAAGAAATACCGCTTGTGCAGAGTGCGCGCTCACAAGTAAGGCGTGGCCATCTTGTAACCAAAGCTCTAACGCGGCAACTGCGGGTTTACCCATCGGAATCACACGCTCTTTATTGCCCTTACCTAGCACTCGAATCGTGTTGCGCGAGTAATCGATATCACCGATATCTAGGCCGCAGAGTTCGCCCACGCGTGCACCTGTTGCATACAAGACCTCCAGCATCGCCACATCGCGCAGCGAGATCGCGCTCTGCTCTTCACCTGCCCGAACTGCCATCGAATCCATGACCAACTGTGCCTTATTGACATCTATAACATCGGGCAATGTGCGATGTCCCTTAGGGGTTGCAAGAGTGGCACCTACGTCACTTGCCAAGTACTTATTTTTTACTGCCCACTTAGTAAACAGTTTTACCGAGATGGCGCGACGAGAAATCGTGGCTCGAGCTCCCCCTTTGACCCCTTGATTTGCCAGCCAGGATCGCAGATGTGAGAGCTCCAACGTTGAAATCTCCTTCAGACCGAGTTTTTCAAGGTGTTCAAGCAGCGATCTTAAATCGCCCATGTATGCACGGATTGTGTGAAGTGAGAGATTACGCTCAACCTCTAAATAGCGTTGAAAAGCATTTCCTACCTTTGCAAAATTATCGCTCACAGGTAAAAGTTTACTCGGGTTTGCGACCCTGACGAAGAAGGCCAAAGGTCAATGCATCCTCTAACGCCATGGCAGAGGCTGCGATAACGTTTTCATGTACACCTACCGTGCTCCATTCGCCCTTACCATCACTTGTTTCAACCAAGACACGTGTAATAGCGCCAGTTCCTAATCGGCCTTCAAGAATACGGACCTTGTAATCGGTCAGCTCTAAAACTTCAAGCTCTGGGTAGAGCTGGGCTAAACCACTGCGCAGTGCATTATCGAATGCGTTAACGGGGCCGTTACCATTACCGCTGCAGATAATTCTCTTATCTTGTGCAACTACAGTGACTTCGGCCTTAGTTAAAATACTTTGATCTTCAGCGCGCTCAACTGTTGTTAGCCAGTGTTCGATAGTGAAGAAGCTTGGTCGTCTGCCCTTTATCTGCTCATGGACTAATAGTTCAAAGGATGCATCGGCTGCTTCAAAGGTGAAGCCACGTGATTCCATATCTTTAACGCGCTCGACGATGCGGCCAATAAGCTCTTTATCGCCACCTAAATTAACACCGAGTTCCTGCGACTTTAATTCAATCGATGCGCGCCCTGCCATATCCGAGACCAACATACGCATGTCATTTCCGACTAAAAACGGATCTTCATGCTGATAAAGCGATGGGTCGACCTTGATTGCACTGGCATGGAGGCCGGCCTTGTGCGCAAAGGCAGATACGCCGACATATGGTTGGCGCGCACTCGATGAGACATTTGTAACCTCGGCAATCGCATGTGAAATTCGAAAGGCTTCGCGCAGAGAGTTTTCTGGTAAAACTAACTGGTGTTTTTTCAACTCTAAGTTGGCGATAATAGTTACAAGGTCGGCATTTCCTGTGCGCTCGCCATAACCATTGAGCGTGCCCTGAACATGTGTGACACCTGCGGCAATTGCTGCCATCGAGTTAGCCACTGCGCATCCTGTGTCGTTGTGACAGTGGATCCCAAGACGGGCTGAACTAGAGGCTAAAACATCATGGACAATTTGCGATAGTTCATCGGGCAACATTCCACCATTCGTATCGCACAATGCAATGACATCGGCACCTGCTTCGGCAGCCACACGTACGACCTCGAGTGCATATGCGCGATTGTTGCGGTAGCCATCAAAGAAATGTTCGGCATCTAAAAAGACCCTCTGGCCCTCGGAAATTAAATGTGTGATTGAATCCCGAATCATTGCAAGGTTTTCATCTAAGGATGTTTTGAGTGCGAGATCTACGTGGCGATCAAAAGCCTTTGCCACCAAAGTTACTGCTGGGGCACCAGAATCGCGCAATGCGCCCAGTAGGCCGTCATCGGCGGCTTTGACATGAGGGCGGCGTGTTGCACCGAATGCAACAAAGGTTGCATTCTTTAACACCAACTCATTTTTAGCGCGAGCATAAAACTCTGTGTCCTTTGGGTTTGCCCCTGGCCAGCCACCTTCAATAAAACCAACACCCAAATCATCTAGGTGCCGTGCAATTACTAATTTGTCATGCACGGAGAGATTTAGACCCTCTTGCTGGGCACCATCGCGCAGCGTTGTGTCGTAAATATGAAATCCATCCGTAACCGTCATTAGCAGACCTTATGAACCCAGTTATGAGTATCGGCGATAGCGCCATGCTGGATGCCTAGTAACTGATTACGAATCTGTGAAGTGATTAACCCAGGTTGACCATCTCCAGTTATCCATGTACCCATAACACTTTTTGCTTGACCTATAGACGAAACTACCGCTGCGGTACCGCAGGCAAAGATCTCGCTAATCTCTCCCGATGCAACACCATCTCGCCAATCATCGATACTGAGCATGACTTCATCGGTTTTATAACCCAAATCTTTTGCTACAGATAAAATGGAGTCGCGCGTTATCCCAGCCAACAGAGTGCCGGTTAGCTTTGGAGTAACGATAGTTGCGCTGCGACCCTTTCCCTTTACGAAATAGAGGTTCATGCCTCCCATCTCTTCAACCCATTTGCGCTCTATGGCATCGATCCAGACAACTTGATCGCAGCCCTCATTGGCTGCAGCTCTTTGCGCAACAAGAGAGGCTGCGTAGTTGCCACCACACTTTGCCTCACCTGTGCCACCGATTGCTGCGCGCACATACTCAGTTGAGATCCAAACTGAGACGGCCTTGGATGGATCGAAATATGCCCCCGATGGCGTTGCAATCAACAGATACATCGCCTTATTAGATGGTCGAACACCTAAACCAACTTCAGTTGCAATCATAAATGGGCGAAGATACAAAGATTCGCCTACTTTGTCGGGCACCCAACCTGCATCGTGTTGTACTAATCTTTCAACGCTCTCTATAAATAACTCAATTGGCATCTCTGGTAGCGCCAGACGCGCCGCCGATTTTGCAAAACGCACAGCGTTTGCCTCTGGGCGAAATAAGGCGATACCGCCATCTGGTTGGCGATAGGCCTTCAAGCCCTCAAAGATCTCTTGCCCATAATGAAATACCGCAGTTGCAGGATCTAATGTAATTGGACTATATGGCTTTAACTCTGGCTCCGACCAACCATTTTTTTCGCTCCATTCACAAACCACCATGTGATCGGTATAGTGCTTACCGAATCCACCTTCAGCAACTAGCGCTTTGCGTGTGGCATCATCTTTAGCCTGTGGGTTGAGTGTGATTTTCATAGTTATAACCCTGCGACCAGCGCATCTCCCACTTCAGTAGTAGTTCTTTTTTTATCCCCGCGTGAGGCTAAATCTGCTGCAACGGCACGCTCTACATCACGAGCAGCCTCATTAAAACCCAAGTGCTCAAGCATCATTGCAATCGACATGACGGTTGCGGTTGGATCGGCAATATTTTTGCCAGCAATATCAGGTGCTGAGCCATGCACGGGTTCAAACATAGATGGAAATTCTCTTGTTGGGTTGATATTGCCAGAGGCTGCCAAACCAATACCACCGCATATTGCCGCAGCAATATCGGTCAAAATATCTCCAAATAGATTATCTGTAACTATTACATCAAAGCGCTCTGGGTTAGTTACAAGAAACATAGAGGCTGCATCAGCATGTAGATAATCGGTTGTGACCGTTGGATACTCCTTAGCTACTTCATTAAAGGTGCGCGTCCAAAGATTGCCAGATCGTGTCAGAACATTGTTTTTATGTACCATCGTCAATTTCTTTCGCTCGCGCTTTAATGCACGCTCGAATGCATCACGGATTACGCGCTCTGCACCGCGACGGGTATTCAAACTCTCCTCTGTTGCAATTTCATCGGCAGTGCCTTCGGCAAGCACTCCACCGGCATCAGCGTATGGACCTTCAGTTCCCTCACGCACAACTATAAAATCAATAGGTGCCTTAGTTGCAAGTGGACCAGTAACCCCTGGCAACAAACGCGCTGGACGCAGATTGACATATTGATCAAAGGCAAAGCGAAGTTTCAATAGAAGTCCGCGCTCTAGAACACCACTCGGAACTGTTGGATCACCTACTGCGCCTAGCAAAATTACGTCTGCTTGTGCAATTTGTCCTAGCGTTGCATCGGATAGAACCTCTCCAGTGCGATGCCATAGTGCGGCCCCTAAATCATATGCTTTCTTTTCAAATGTGAGGCCGTACTTCTTAGCAACGGCATCTAGAACCTTCAAACCTTCATTAACAACATCAGGTCCGATTCCATCGCCTGGTATAAGGGCTAAGTTGATAGTTTTCATCGATCCACCAAGACAACTGCTCGAACAGATTCGGCCGCTGTCTCCTTCTTAATAGTCGCCAATAGTTCCTTACTTACCTCGGAGTCAACAGAGAGTGCCATGAGAGCTTTCCCACCCGCGATGCTGCGTGCTACCTGCATACCCGCAATGTTGATGTGAACCTGCCCTAACCTTTGACCAACGGTGCCGATAACACCGGGCCGATCAACATAGCGCAAGAATAGGATGTGACCAGTTGGCTCAAGATCTAGTGAGAATGAATTAATCCCAATAATCTTTTGAGTCTGTTTAATTCCCATCAAAGTGCCGGCAACGGTCATCGATTCCCCACTCCCGGTTGCCGCACGCAGAGAGATCATGGATCGATACTCAGCGCTATCAGCCGTCGTTGTCACACTCGATGTCATTGCACGCTCTGCCGCAAGCCCTGGAGCATTTACATAGGTAACCTCTTCAGCACCGACTGCGATGAGTGAGCCTTTGAGAGCACTAATTGCAAGAATCGATGAGTCATGGACGGCGATCTCACCGCGTACTTGAATATCCATATGTACAGGTACTTCGCCCAGAAGTTCAGTTGCAATCTGTGCCATCTTTTCAACTAGCGGCAGACTTGGTCGAATCTCTTCGGCAATAACCCCGCCCTTAACGTTGACGGCATCTGGGACTAATTCGCCAGCAAGTGCCTTGCGAACCGATACTGCAACTGCGATACCTGCACGCTCTTGTGCCTCATCCGTTGATGCACCTAGATGTGGCGTGGCAATTACTTTATCGAGAGTAAAGAGAGGTGAGTCCGTACATGGCTCTATTGCAAATACATCAAGCCCGACACCGGCAACACGACCTTCAACGACTGCATCATAAAGGGCGAGCTCGTCTAGGACTCCCCCGCGTGCTGTATTAATAATGTGAACTGATGGCTTAACTTTTTTGAGTGCATCGGCACCAATTAAATTTGCAGTCTCTTTCGTCTTTGGTAAGTGAATAGTAATGAAATCTGCGGTGCGTAATAACTCATCGAGTTCAACAAGCTTGACACCCAATTGAGCCGCGCGTGCTGGCTGTAAATATGGATCGTATGCGATGACATTCATTCCAAATGCCTGCATCCGTTGGGCCACTAATTGACCGATACGACCAAAACCAACAATGCCTAGCGTCTTTTCAAATAGTTCAGTGCCAGTGTACTTAGAGCGTGCCCATTTTCCATTACGAAGGGCGGCATGAGCCGGTGAAATAGAGCGGGCAGATGCAAGTAATAATGAAATCGCTAACTCTGCAGCACTGACAATATTTGAAGTCGGTGCGTTAACAACCATAATGCCAGCTGCCGTTGCCGCTGCAATATCTATGTTATCTAGACCAACACCGGCACGTGCTATAACTTTTAATCCCTGTGCCGCAGTGATCGCTTCAGCATCCATTTTTGTTGCAGAGCGAACTAAAACTGCATCAACGCCCTTAGTCAGATTCGCTAAAAGCTCGGCGCGATCTGTCCCATCGCAGTTAACGACTTGAAAATCAGGTCCAAGAGCATCAACTGTTGCCGGGCTTAACTCTTCAGCGATTAATACAATGGGTTTAGCCACGCGCTACGCTGCCCTCTTTGTAATCATCGACCTTTGACTGCTTTATCCAGGAAAACATCTTACGCAGTTCGCGCCCGACCACCTCGATTGGATGAACTTCACCTTTAGCGCGAAGTGCTTTGAACTCTACGCCGCCAGCCTCTTGGTCATCGATAAAGCGCTTAGCAAAGACTCCGCTTCGAATCTCTGCAAGAACAGCCTTCATATTATCTTTTACATGTGGATCGATTACTCGCGGACCTGAAACATAGTCACCAAACTCGGCAGTATCTGATACCGACCAGCGCTGCTTGGCAATTCCGCCCTCATACATTAAATCGACGATTAATTTAAGTTCATGCAAGCACTCAAAGTATGCAACCTCTGGCTGGTATCCAGCCTCGGTTAGAACTTCAAAGCCATACATAACTAACTGCGATGCACCACCACAGAGAACTGATTGCTCGCCAAAGAGATCGGTCTCGGTTTCTTCAGTAAATGTTGTCAAAATTCCGCCGGCGCGCAATCCACCGATCGCCTTGGCATATGAGAGTGTTAATGGCCAAGCTGCCCCTGTTGAATCCTGTTCTACTGCAACGATGACTGGAACGCCTCGCCCTGCTGCATATTCGCGGCGCACTAAATGTCCTGGACCCTTAGGTGCAACCATGCAGACATCAACGTTTGTTGAAGGCTTGATATAACCAAAACGAATATTGAAACCGTGACTAAAGAAGAGTGCATCGCCATTTTTGAGGTTGGGTAAGATCAAATCGGTATAGATATGGCGCTGGAGGTGGTCAGGGGCCAAAATCATAATGACCGTTGCCTCCTTAACCGCTTCTGCGACGCTAACAACTCGTAAGCCTTCGGCCTGCGCCTTTGCGCGAGATGCTGAACCCTCTTTTAACCCAACGCGAACATCGACACCGCTATCACGCAGGCTAAGTGCATGTGCATGTCCCTGGGATCCATACCCGATAATCGCAACCTTGCGACCCTGAATGATGGATAAATCGGCATCCTCTTCGTGATACATCGTTGCTGCCATGGTATTTCTCCTTTAGTTCTGGTAATCGGGTTGAGTGTCGTGAATGGTTGGTTGTGGGCTGTCGGGCAAAATCTCTTTAATTGCAATTACATTGATCAACTTATCTAGCTGAGCAATAACCTGCTCAAGGGCATGGCCATCTAAGTTAACTACGATATCCATTTTAGAGGTCTCTGGGTTGCTGGTCGGACCAACAGATAAGCGCTCAATGTTGTATGCCCGGCGAGCAAATAGACCGGCCACTCGGGCTAAAACGCCAGGTGAGTTTTCGACAATTACTTCAAGGGTATGTTGGGCCATTTTAAAGCTCCTGTGAATCCCAGTCGGGCGCGGTTTCACGCGCAATCATAATGTCGTCATTAGATGTTCCAGCTGCGACCATCGGCCAGACCATCGCATCGCGGTGCACTCTAAAATCAACAACAACAGGTTGATTATTAATGCTCATAGCTTTTTCAATAGTTGTATCGACATCTTCTGGGCGATCACAACTCAAACCTACACAGCCCATCGCCTCTGCCAACATAGGAAAGTTGGGTACCCGCTTTGACTCAAGGTCTGTATTTGAGTATCGGCCTTCATAGAACAAGGTCTGCCATTGACGCACCATGCCGAGTGAATCATTGTTAATAATTGCAACTTTGATGGGAATGTTATTGAGCGCACATGTAACTAACTCTTGATTAGTCATTTGGAAGCAACCATCGCCATCGATGGCCCATACTGTTGTATCGGGTGCGCCAACTTTTGCACCCATCGCAGCAGGTACTGCATAGCCCATCGTTCCTAAACCACCAGAGTTAAGCCATGTGCGCGGATGTTCAAAGGAGAGAAACTGTGAAGCCCACATCTGATGTTGGCCAACGCCTGCTGCAAAGATAGTTTGTGGGCCAGAGATCTTTCCTAACCTCTCGATTACATACTGTGGCAGTAGTGCACCATCTTTAGGTAGGTCATAACCCAGTGGATAAGAGGCCTTGAGTGCGTTCATCTGTTGCAGCCATGGAGTTAAATCTGGACGATTCTTAGAGAGTGCACGTGCAAGGGCTGGAATAAGAGCTGCGATTGTATGTTTTAAATCCCCAAGTACTGCAACATCGGCAAAACGGTTCTTGCCAATTTCGGCTGGATCAATATCGGCGTGAATAACCTTGGCATTGACGGCAAATGTAGATAATTTTCCAGTTACACGATCATCAAAGCGAGCACCTAGTGTGATGAGTAAATCAGCTTTTTGAAGCGCAGTTACTGCAGCGACAGTTCCATGCATCCCTGGCATTCCAAAATGTAAGGGGTGACTATCTGGGAAAGCACCGCGCGCCATAAGCGTAGTTACAACTGGTGCACCAAGTAATTGAGCAAGCTCTAATAGCTCGCGTGATGCCTCTGCCTTAATTACACCGCCACCGACATAGAAGACAGGTTTGTGGGAGTGTGCAATTAAATCAGCAGCATCGAGAACTCCTTGGGCATCGGGTAAATCCTTTGGTTGATAACCTTTAAGAGAAACAGATGTTGGATATTTAAAATTGGTCATCTTTTGTAGTGCATCTTTTGCGATATCGACTAACACTGGACCAGGGCGCCCAGTACTTGCAATGTAAAAGGCCTCAGCAATTGCCCGCGGAATATCGTCAGGGTCGGTAACTAAATAATTGTGTTTAGCAAATGGCATCGTGATACCACGGATGTCGGCCTCTTGAAAGGCATCGGTACCGATTGCAGCAGTTGGAACCTGTCCCGTAATTGCAACAACTGGCACTGAGTCCATTGCAGCATCGGCTAGTGGTGTTACAAGATTTGTCGCACCTGGCCCAGAGGTTGCGATGCAGACACCAACTCGCCCTGTTACCTGGGCATAACCAGTAGCGGCATGGCCAGCACCCTGTTCGTGGCGCACAAGAATATGGCGGATTGAGCTAGAAAAGATTGGATCATAAGCAGGAAGAATTGCACCGCCTGGAATTCCAAACATCACATCAACGCCAGCGGCCTCCAACGATGCAACTAGTGCACTGGCTCCACTCATCCCCGACATGTGCATATACCTCCTTGACTCTTATCCTGTGATTAAATGAAAAAACCCTCAGGTTAACTGAGGGCAGCGCGCGATCGAATTGCTAGATCACGCGCCTTTAAATCACCACCACAACTACTATTTGAGACATGAGGATATCCTCCAGTAGCCCATGGCCATGAGTCAAGGCATGAGATGCACATCTCATAATTTGAACAGATCTAACCGCAGACCGCGCCTTTAGATGCCGAGCCCACCAGTTTGGAGTATTTATTCAGGACTCCCCGCGTGTATCCATGGGTGAGAGGCTTCCAGCCAACTGCGCGTGCCTTGAGCTCATTGGCATCGACAAGTAAATCCATCGTTCGGTGAGTAATGTCGATGCGCACAATGTCGCCGTCTTTTACAAATGCGATGGGGCCGCCATCGACTGCCTCGGGTGCAACATGGCCAACACAGAGGCCCGTTGATCCTCCTGAAAAACGTCCATCGGTCAGAAGCAGGGTGCTCTTACCAAGGCCTACGCCTTTGATTGCAGCTGTAATCATTAACATCTCGCGCATTCCAGGTCCACCCTTTGGACCTTCATAGCGAATAACAACGACATCTCCGGCTTGAATAGTTCCGTTCTCAAGTGCATCCATCGCCGCTTGCTCACGTTCAAATACTCGTGCAGGTCCTTCAAATGAATCGATCCCGATTCCAGCGGTTTTACAGACTGCGCCATCAGGTGCAAGTGAACCACCCAAGATCGTGATTCCGACATCGGTAGAAAGCGGTTTGGATGCCGCACGTAAAATCTCGCCATCTGGATCTGGTGGATTGATCTCGGCTAAGTTCTGCGCCATCGTCTTACCAGTAACAGTGAGAACATCTCCATGGAGCATATTGGCATCGAGTAATGCCTTAAGAATTACTGGTACTCCACCGATTTTATCCATATCGCTCATGACAAAGCGTCCAAAGGGTTTCAAATCTCCAAGTAATGGGACTTTAGAGCCGATACGGTGAAAATCATTGAGCGTTAAATCAACATCGGCCTCATATGCAAGAGCAAGTAAGTGCAAAACAGCGTTAGTCGATCCACCTAAGGCCATTAATATTGTGATTGCATTTTCAAATGCAGGCTTAGTGAGAATATCGCGCGTTGTGATTCCTGCACGGATTAGTTCGACTACGGCCGCTCCGGATTTAGCGGCGAAGGAATCGCGTCTGCGATCAACTGCTGGAGGAGCTGCCGATCCAGGAAGTGACAATCCAATTGCTTCGGCGATACTGGCCATTGTATTAGCGGTATACATTCCCCCGCATGCACCCTCACCCGGACATATTGCGCGTTCGATTTGATCGACACGCTCTTGTGTAATTAATCCACGCGCACATGCACCAACGGCTTCGAAGGCATCGATAATCGTGACATCTTTACCATCGACTTGTCCTGGCAAAGTTGAACCGGCATAAACAAAAACACTCGCCACATCGATACGGGCTGCTGCCATCATCATCCCAGGAAGTGATTTATCACAGCCTGCAAGAGTAACCATTCCATCTAGGCGTTCGGCCTGCATCACTGTTTCTACCGAGTCGGCGATAACTTCGCGCGATACTAAGGAAAAGTGCATTCCCTCATGGCCCATGGAGATTCCATCAGATACTGAGATCGTACCAAACTGCATGGGAAAACCACCGGCATCGATGATGCCCTGACGCGATGCCTTAGCTAAACGATCTAAAGATAAGTTGCAGGGTGTGATTTCATTCCACGATGATGCAATACCAATTTGCGGTTTCACCCAATCGTCATCGCCCATTCCAACTGCACGCAACATTCCACGCGCCGGGGCACGCTCTAATCCATCGGTCACTAATCCAGAGCGCGGTTTCATCTGAGACATAGCTTGTAGTCTAACTATCCGACTGGCCTAGGTGGGAGAGTAAAAGTGTCCGCACACGCGCAGCATCTGCCTGGCCCGCAGTCTCCTTCATAACGGCACCGATTAAGGCACCGGCTGCAGGTATATGTCCATCGCGAATCTTTTGCGCGATTTGCGGGGCTGCGGCGCAGGCCTTTTCAATTGCCGCCATGAGAGCGCCATCATCATTGACCACTTTAATTCCACGGGCAGCTATTACTGTTGCTGGATCTCCTTCACCGGCAATAACACCTTCTATTACTTGTCTTGCTAATTTATCAGTGAGTTCGCCAGCAGTTACCAAGGCCACAATCTGCGCAACATCGGTCGGAGTAATTGCAAGTGCTGCAATCGCTACATCTTTATCATTTGCAATGCGTGAGATCTCACCTAGCCACCAGCTGCGCGCCTTGGCAGGATCTGCGCCAAGTGCGACGGTAGCTTCAACGATCTCCAATACATCTGCGTTAATCATCGCAGCCATCTCATTAGCCGGGACTGCCCAGGCCTCTTGCAGGCGTTTGCGGTGAATTGATGGTCGTTCGGGTAAGGATGCACGCAAATCTTCTATCCATGCAGCATCGGGTGCTATTGGTACTAGATCAGGCTCAGGAAAATAACGGTAATCCTCGGCCTGCTCTTTAGAGCGACCAGAGCGAGTTAAGCCAGAGTCCTCTTGGAAGTGGCGCGTCTCTTGAACAACCCGCTCACCTTTATTTAATAGCTCTGCATGGCGAATCATCTCACCACGCACCGCACGCTCAACGGAGCGAAGGGAGTTAACATTTTTTGTCTCACTTCGGGTACCAAGTTTTTCAGAACCGATTAAGCGCAATGAGACGTTAGCATCACAGCGCAATGAGCCCTGTTCCATCTTCACATCACTTACACCTAGTGATCGCAAAATATCGCGAAGCTCGGCGACATATGCCTTTGCTACCTCTGGTGCATATTTACCCGTTCCAGAAACAATCTTGGTGACGATTTCAACTAAGGGAATCCCAGCGCGGTTGTAATCGAGCAGGGAGTACTCAGCTCCGTGGATGCGACCGGTTGTACCACCAACGTGGAGTGATTTACCTGTGTCTTCCTCCATATGGACGCGCTCGATTTCGATACGAAAGAGCTTTGCCCCTTCATCGGTTTCAATCTCGATATCTACATATCCATTGACACAGATCGGCTCGTCATACTGCGAGATCTGAAAGTTTTTGGGCATATCGGGGTAGAAATAATTCTTGCGTGCAAAGCGGCTAAAGGGTGCGATAGAACAGTTAAGGGCAAGACCAATCTTGATTGTCGATTCAATCGCCTTTTCATTAACCGTAGGCAGAGCCCCTGGCAGTGCCAAACACACCGGACACGTCTGTGTATTTGGATCGCCACCAAAAACCGTACTGCAGCCACAAAACATCTTTGAATCTGTATTGAGTTCAACGTGAACTTCAAGACCTAAAACTGGTTCGTACTGTGCGACTACCTCATCGTATGAAATCGCCATTTAACTGCCTGCCAATGCCGGTGCCTGTGAAAGTAGCGGTGCGCCCCACTTAGAAAGCAGGGCTGCTTCAAGAGCTGCGCCAACTAAATACATGCGTTGGTCCTGCATCGCAGGTGCCATAATCTGAAAACCAACGGGCAGTCCATCTTCTGGAGCCAAGCCCGCAGGTAGTGACATGCCACCGATACCAGCCATGTTAACTGGAATAGTTGCGATGTCATTTAAATACATCGCGATGGGATCATTGGATTTTTCACCGATCTTAAAGGCTGTTGTTGGGCATGTTGGTGAAACCATTACATCACAACGTGCAAAGGCTTTATTAAAGTCTTGGGTAATTAATGTACGAACTTTTTGGGCACTACCGTAATAGGCATCGTAATAACCCGAGGAGAGAGCATATGTACCAAGGATTATTCTGCGCTTTACTTCGCGACCAAAGCCGGCTTCGCGCGTTAAATTCATCACTGACTCAGCCGATGCTCCATCGATATCTCCAACGCGCAGGCCATATCGCATCGCATCAAAGCGGGCTAGATTAGATGAGCATTCAGATGGTGCGATTAAATAGTAAGCGGCAAGTGCATACTCAAAGTTAGGGGCTGATACTTGAACAATCTCTGCTCCTGCGCCAGCTAGTAGTTCTAACGACTCTTCAAAGCGAGTGCGCACACCGCTCTGATAGCCATCACCATTGAGCTCTTTTACTACGCCGATCTTCATCCCTTTGACATTGCCAGATTTTGCTGCGGCAACTACGGCTGGCACTGGTGCATTAATACTTGTTGAATCCTTGGGGTCATAGCCAGCAATCGCCTCGTGCAATAGCGCAGCATCTAACACTGTGCGTGCACATGGGCCGGCTTGATCAAGTGATGATGAAAATGCAACTAAACCAAAGCGTGAAACACCACCATAGGTTGGTTTAACACCGACCGTTCCGGTAACGGCTGCGGGTTGGCGAATCGAGCCTCCTGTATCGGTACCGATTGCAAGTGGAGCTTGGAAAGCGGCTAAGGCCGCCGATGATCCACCGCCGGAGCCGCCTGGAATACGCGTTAAATCCCATGGATTATGCGTTGGACCGAAGGCTGAGTTTTCAGTTGACGAGCCCATTGCAAACTCATCCATATTGGTCTTACCTAAGATAACTATGTCGTTGCGCTTTAAATTAGCAACAACGCTTGAGTCATATGGTGGTCGCCAACCGGCAAGAATCTTAGAGCCACAAGTAGTTGGGATACCTTTTTGAGTTAAAACATCTTTGAGTGCAAGTGGAACACCTGCAAGTGGTGAGAGTTTTTCACCTTTAGCACGCTTTGCATCAACCGCTGCAGCTTGGGCAAGGGCGCCCTCAGAGTCCACATGTAGAAATGCATGAACATCGACATCGACAGCACGGATGCGATCTAAATGTGCCGCGGTTAATGCAACAGATGTTGTCTCTCCGGCAACAAGTTTGGCCGCCATCTCTGATGCGTTGCTGCGAATCATTCTTCACCCAGTATCTGAGGAACGCGAAAACGTGATTCTTCCTGTGCTGGCGCACCCGAGAGTGCCTCTTTGGTTGTTAGGGATGGAACTACTACATCGGGGCGAAAAACATTGCGAAGAGGTAGTGGATGTGATGTGGGTTCAACATCGGCAGCGGCAACCTCTTGAACTCGAGCAACGGCATCGAGAATCACAGTAAACTCATTCGATAGGCTTATAAGTTCTTCTTCACTCATTTCGATGCGTGCAAGGCGTGCAAGATTTGCCACATCATCGCGTGAAAGGCTGCTCATAAGAGTGGAGTCTAATTAATCCGCAGATTAATTGCGAACCTGACCATTTCCAGTAACAATCCACATAGTCGTTGTCATCGCCTCTAATCCCATCGGCCCACGGGCATGGAGTTTTTGATTTGAAATTCCAATTTCAGCGCCAAAGCCCATCTGTTCGCCATCGGTAAATCGGGTTGAGGTATTGACCATAACGGCCGCACAATCACTCAAGGCAATAAAACGCGCTGCATTCTCCTTATTCTGCGTCACTATCGCCTCGGTATGCGAAGTGCCATATTTTGCGATGTGCCAAATAGCCGAATCAACTGAATCAACGATTGCGACGTTCATCTCTAAACTCCCATACTCGGTCGACCAGTTTTCCTCCGTCGCCAAAGTTGCTGGAGTTGTGTTAGCCAAAGCAAGAGATCGGGAATCGCAGTGCAAGATAACTCCAGCATCATGGAGGGCTTTGAAAGCACCGGGCAAGAACTTCTCGGCGATACTTTGATGAACTAAGAGTGTTTCGGCGGCATTACAGACACTTGGCCGTTGAACTTTCGAGTTAATGACAATTGGAAGCGCCTTGGAGAAATCGGCAAACTCATCGACATAGACATGGCAAACACCAGCTCCCGTTTCGATTGTAGGAACAGTGGATTCATCTACGACCATTCGGATGAGTGAGGCACTGCCACGTGGAATAACAAGATCTACTTTGCCACGAGCATTAAGTAACGCTTTTACAGTTTCTCGGTTATCAGATGGTACTAATTGAATGACATCGGGTGAAATTTCAGTCGCCGCTAGCGCATCACGCATGATAGTTACTAGAGCTTGATTACTATCGGCAGCACTAGATGATCCACGAAGCAACATTGCATTTCCAGACATGAGCAAAATAACCGCGGCATCAACGGTAACGTTTGGACGAGCCTCATAAACCATTCCAACAACACCAAATGGCACGCTAATCTGTTTAAGTTCGATTCCATTAGGCAACACCGATTCGCGCAGTGTTTTACCCAATGGGTCTGTCAAGGTGGCGACTTGGCGCGTACCATCGGTAATACCTTTGATACGTTCAGGGGTTAATAACAAACGATCTAATAGGGATGGGTTAAATCCAGCTATACGTGCCCGCACCATATCTTTTTCATTAGCGGCCAGAATTTGCACACTGTGCCCATCAATTGCATCGGCGATAGAGATTAAAGCCGCTTTTCGCACTATCCCAGTGGTAACACTCAAAGTACGAGCGGCCGTGCGTGCAGTATCGGCAAGCTTTGCAACGAGGGCTACGGTATCCATGTGGTAAAGCCTATCTGGAGTTTTGCCGGCGCAATGCTTAAATTAAATTTAGAGCAAAACTAAATCATCGCGATGAACTAATTCGCGCTCGTACTCTGGGCCAAGGGCCTGGGCTAACTCTTTTGTCGAGCGGCCAAGCATCATGGGAATCTCATCACTATCAAATGCAACAAGTCCACGTGCGATTACCTTTGCATCGGGACCAACTAATTCAACGGCATCGCCTGCACTAAAATCGCCCTGCACTGCAGTAACACCCGCCGGCAGAAGCGAAACTCCGCGCTCAATAATCGCCGTAACCGCTCCAGCATCTAGAACTAATCGACCTTGCGTTGTCGTTGCATGGGCTAGCCACAAAAGACGTGAAGTTGTCTTGCTAGCTTGTGCGTGAAAATACGTACCCAATTGGCTACCTGCTAAAGTCTTTGCAACATCTGCCAATGATGTTAATACCATTGGAATTCCTGCACCCGTTGCGATACGGGCAGCCTCAACTTTAGTAACCATTCCCCCGCTACCAACGCCTGCAGAACCTGCACCACCAAGTAATACCTCTTCGATATCGGTGATACTGGCAACTTCAAGAATTGCTTGTGCACCTATCTGTGTTGGTGGTGCGTCATACAAGGCATCTATATCTGAGACGAGCACTAGTAATTCGGCGCCAACGAGTAAGGCGACAAGCGCTGCTAAGCGATCATTATCACCGAAGCGAATCTCTTGCGTGCCAACTGTGTCGTTTTCATTAATTACTGGAACCACACCCAACTGCAGTAATCGATACAATGTGCGCTGAGCGTTTTGATAGTGCGAACGTCGCACAATATCCTGCGTTGTAATTAATATTTGTGAGGCAGTAATTGAATGTTTTGCAAAGCTTTGGGTGTAGTGGGCAATTAAAAGTCCTTGGCCAACCGATGCCGCCGCTTGCTGTGTCGCTAAATCCTTAGGACGCGAGGTAAATCCAAGGGGTGCAAGACCTGCAGCGATTGCACCGGATGAAACCACTACAACTTCGGCTCCACGTTTTCTACATGCAGCAACAACATCGACAAGTTGATCAACTGCCTCTGGATCTAACTGAGATCCAGCCTTACCGGTAAGTGAGGATGAGCCGATTTTAATGACGATGCGTTTTGCAGAGGCGATCTGGTTTCGGCTCACTTGGTATCTCCATCGGAATCATCGATAATTGGTAGTGAAAGTTTAGGTGTGTGCGGGTCAGATACGTTGTACTCCCACTGCCTGGCGATTTCTTCATCACTGAGTACATCTTCTACTCGCTCTACTTGAACCCACGTGGATTCAAGGCGCGAATCCTCGCCACGACGGTGTAAATGACCGGCTAACTGCTCGGCACCGGCCTCAATAGTTGGCTCCCAATCAAAGATAACTTCAGTGGCACCATCACCGATTCGCACTTCACTTCCTGCAACTGCGCCTTTTTTAAAGAGCTCTCTTTCAACACCTAATTGAGCCAAGCGGTCGGCCAAGTATCCAATCGCCTCTGCGTTCTTGAAATTAGTTTGGCGGACCCAGCGCTCGACTTTTTTACCGCGCACAGTAAATGAGCCATCGGCATTTGCCTTGACTAAAAACCCTGAATCATCAACTGCAACTGGACGCAAAACGATCCGTGTGCGCTCTTGCACTGTCGCCGCCGCACGATCTCTTTGAATCAATCTCGCCATCGCATATTTAAGCTCTTGAAGACCTGCGCGCGATGCTGCCGATACTGGATATACCTCATAACCCTTCTGCCCAAGCTCATCAGCGACCATATCGGCCATCGACTGACCATCGGGTAAGTCGATCTTATTTAAGGCGATAATGCGGACGCGATCTTGAAGTCCTCCATAGATTGCAAGTTCATTTTCGATAGTCTCAAAATCGCGAACTGGGTTGCGATCGGTTTCCAGCGTTGCGCAATCGAGCACATGCACGAGTGCGACACAGCGCTCGACGTGACGTAAAAACTCAAGACCTAGACCTTTTCCTTGGCTAGCACCGGGAATTAAACCTGGAACATCGGCAACAGTAAAGCGTGTTTCGCCGGCTTGAACAACACCTAAATTCGGAACAAGGGTCGTAAATGGATAATCGGCAATCTTTGGACGAGCCGCTGAAATCGCAGCGATGAGCGATGATTTACCAGAACTTGGATATCCAACGAGTGCGATATCTGCCACTGATTTAAGTTCAAGTAAAAGTGTGCGCTCTTCTCCTGGTTCACCCAGAAGTGCAAAACCAGGTGCACGACGCTTTGATGATGCAAGGGCTAAGTTACCAAGACCACCATGTCCACCCTGTGCTGCAATAAAGACTGTTCCGTTGCCGATTAAATCAGCGATTTGCTCACCATTGCTATCAAAAATTACGGTGCCATTTGGAACACTAAGAATTAAATCTTCACCTTGATATCCATCTTTGCGATTACCATAACCTTGATGGCCTGATGTTGCTTTACGGTGTGGTGAATGATGAAAGTCAAGGAGTGTAGTAATCGATGAGTCGACAATGAGGACTACACCGCCACCGCGCCCACCATTTCCGCCATCTGGTCCACCGAGGGGCTTAAATTTTTCGCGCTTAACAGAGACGCAGCCATCGCCGCCTCTTCCAGCAGTGGCATAGAGAGTTACACGATCGACAAAAGTTGTCATCTTCCACTCCCCCTTAACTCATAAACATTGCAATAAAAGAGCGAGCCACGATTCGCGGCTCGCTCTTTTTTTTAAGAAACCTAAATTAAGCTGCCGGAACCACATTCACTACACGACGTCCGCGAGCGCGACCAAACTCAACGGCCCCTGCAGCTAGTGCAAAGAGAGTGTCATCCTTACCGCGTCCAACGTTCTTGCCTGGGTGAAAATGTGTTCCGCGTTGGCGCACTAAAATCTCGCCGGCATTTACTTCCTGGCCACCAAAGCGCTTGATTCCAAGGTACTGTGGATTTGAATCGCGACCGTTACGTGTCGATGAGACACCCTTTTTACTTGCCATAAATCGCTCTCCCTTACTTCACGCCGTTGATAGCGGTAATTTTTACGCGTGTGAGTTTTGCACGAAAGCCCTGGCGCCGGTGGTGACCTGTCTTGTTCTTGTAGCGCAGAATGTCGATCTTTGGGCCCTTTGTCTCTTCGAGAACTTCGCCGGTTACTTTAATGGTGGCAAGGGCGGCGGCATCGGTAGTCACGGTTGCGCCATCTACTAGGAGCAGGGCAGGAAATGAGACAGTTGCGCCAACCCCAGCGTCGATACGATCCAGGACTACTGTGTCACCAACTGCGACCTTTTCCTGGCGGCCGCCAGCTTTAACAATTGCGTACACGTCTTACTCCAGTTCAATAAAGCCCACTGCGATAGCTCGAAGGCAGAGGATAAGAGTACGGATGGGCGCCCCTTACGGTCAAATTGCCTTAACTGGCCGATTGGGCCGATGCGATGCGAGTTATCGCCTTTTCTAGAGCATAGATCGGATCGCTAGCAGCGCCTTTAACGGCGGCATCTGCCAGAGCTATGACTCCAACGGCATCGGCCAGGGCCGTGGGTGACCAACGATGTAATTGGCGCCGTGCCTTATCAATCTGCCATGGCGCCATGCCGAGTTGACCAGCTAACTCAAAGGATTTAACACCACGATTTACACCAGAGACCTTTGCTAGAGAGCGAAGCGCCGATGCAATCGCACTTGTAATCATTACTGGATCAGTACCTGTTTCAAGTGCGCTACGAAGTGCAATTAAAGCCGCCGATAAGTTGCCATCTAAGGTTGCATCGGCGACATCAAATCCAGTTGTTTCGATACGGCCTTGATGAAACTTATCAATCATCACCTCATCGATTACACCGGCAGGTGCATCGGCGGCTATCTGTGATACCGCAGCTTCAAGTTCGCGCATATCACTGCCAAGTGCGCCAACTAATGCAGAGAGCGCACCTTGTGAAGCTTTACGACCACTATCTAAAAAGAGCTCTTTAACAAAACCCTCTTTCTCGGCCTCTTTTTTTAATGGATTGCAGACGATAATCTCTGGCTTTAACTTTTTAATCGCATCAAGTAAGGCTTTGCCTTTTACACCACCTTGGTGCACAAAGATGACGGTCATCGTTTCATCGGGGCTCTCTAAGTAGCGTGTGATCTCTTCGCGACTATCTTCGGGCAGATCCTGTAAATCCCGTAAAATCAGCGCACGACGCTCGGAAAATAAAGATGGTGCAAGAGCATCTGAAATATCGCCAACGATTACTTCACCGGCAAAGAGGTTTGTAATCT
Organism: Actinomycetota bacterium; assembly: GCA_027728065.1. Taxonomy (GTDB): domain Bacteria; phylum Actinomycetota; class Actinomycetes; order Nanopelagicales; family Nanopelagicaceae; genus Planktophila. The sequence continues at coordinate 6,158 of JAQBVO010000005.1, read as the reverse complement.
CGCATCTCTCCTGTTTTAACTGGGCATTTAATTTATTAATCGCACGATCTGAAAGCGCGCCCTCTGAACCAAGAATGAGGTAGAAGGCGTTCATATCGCTACCCCCATCGAAAGAGATTAAATCTGCCCTTACTAGTGCCAACTCTAATCCGATGTGCCTTGGCAGTAATACTTATGGCCCCACTGATATCGGTTCGCACAACGTGCGCCCCGAGTCTAGTCAGCGCCTGAAGGCTCTCAGGCGCTGGATGTCTATATGCATTCTTTGCCCCTACGCTGATTATGGCCACCTGCGGATTAAGGGCGGCCATCAGAGCGGTGTCCTGATATTTAGATCCATGGTGAGAGACCTTGTACACATCCACAGGTGTGATTGTCCCTAAGAGTTCGTGTTGCGCCGGTGGCTCCAAATCTCCAGCTGCAAATAGAGAGAAATCATTAGAGGCGATCCGCACAGCGATACTGGAGTTATTGACGGAGGAGCCTTCCCCTGGCATCAATTCAAAAACATGTGTGCCTGTGGCCGGCCATAAGACATCGATTGTGAACTGTGCAATGCCAGCGCTATAGCCACGCTGTGGCATCACAAAATCTACACTCTTCAAAAGGGATCTAACGCGCGCACTCTCTGAAAGTGGTTCTGCGTTAGTGCTAACCCATACTTGGCGCACAGTTCGATTCTTTATCGCTCCACTTAATCCGCCAACATGATCTGCATGAAAGTGGGAGAGAATCATAAGTGAGATTTCATTAATACCCAAAGCCTTCAAACAACGATCCTCCAACTGCGAATCAGGGCCCACGTCTATAACGATTGCACGGTGATTGCCTAAGTTAACAACCATCGAATCTCCCTGTCCTACATCACAGTTGGCTATCTGCCAATCCCCAGCGGGCCAACGTTGTATCCATGTAAGAATAAGAATTAAAACAAGTGCGATGATAGAAATCCTCTTGATATGCTTCTTAAAGAGCCATAGCGATAGGATAAAAACTGCAACGGTAAGGAAGCCAATACTTCCTGTACGCAGAGTTAACACTGGAAACTCCGCTGCCCAGTTAGCAACTGCGGCAATGAAGCCGGCCGGATATCTAATAAGCCAGATCAAAACGCTGCTAATCACGGGAGCAAAGGGGGCAATAAGCGCGGCTAGAAAGCCAAGAATCGTAATCGGAGCAACAGCTGGTGCTGCCAATAAATTTGCAATGATGCTTATGGGTGATAAATAACCTGAGAGTGAGACTAAAACTGGAGAGCAAAAGATAATTGCCGCAATTGGTGGAGCTAACCCCTGTGCCAGTTTTTCTGGTATATAGAGTGCAAATTTTTTTACGACTAAAGGTGCAAAGAGAAGCAGACCTGCCGTTGCCAATACCGAGAGTGCAAATCCAGCATCACGTGACTGCCATGGATCACCAACGACAACTGCGCCGATTGCAAAGCCTAGCGCCGGTAATGAATCTCGACCGCGATGTGTTCCCTGTGCGATTAAAATAACGGCCGCCATTGCAGCTGCACGCAGAACCGAAGGTGATGGACGCACTAATGCAATAAAGCAGATTAGGGCCAGAGCCGTTGCACCTAGCCGTAACTTCATACGGGTAAAGATGAACTGCATGCACCATAAGACAAAACTTGAAACTATTGCAAAATTAGCCCCACTAACTGCAACTAAATGCATTAACCCTGAGCGCTTCATCGCAGACTTAAATTCTTGGCTTTGCTTGGAAGTATCGCCTAAAACCATTCCGGGAATTAGGGCACCGCCATCGCCATCACCAGATAAGTTGCGCAGTCCATATCTAATTGAGGCCAGGGATTTGGCCCAGCGCGAAGGCTGCGTAATGACACTGACTTCACCATCGATTAATACCAGTGCGCCAACGCGTCCCTCTTTGCTCTTAACAATTCGCGCCGTGGCTCTAAAGCTTTGACCAGGCAAGAGCTCCAACACGCTCGGCCGTGGAGTTATTACCCGGATTGGTACACGCATCGCGAACTTATTCTGACCTGCGTGCATATAAATTGCGCGCGCAATAAAACTATAGTTTCCGCTCGCACTCTGGCTAGGATCTGTAACAACTTGGGCTATCAGATCTACGGATTGACCATATTGCTGCGCAATCTGAGAGTTTTGCAGAGATGCCTCGCGTAATGACATCACCGTAGAGCCAAGTAGAAGTGCGGTAATAATTACGCTGAAGCGAAACTTCCGGCTTACTAGGGCGAAGAGTGTGAGCGCAATCGCTGCAATAGTGATGCGCCAGGGGGCGATTGCGCTTTGAAGTAAGGCTCCCAGCCAAATCGCTGCGCCAACTGCAACTGCCCGATAGTCGCTTAGACGCGAACTTTGCTTTTTATTGTTGCGAATTTTGCTACACCGATTCCACTGACTTTTTTAAGATCTTCAACGGTTAGAAATGGGCCATTAACTCGTCGATACTCAACGATACGCTTGGCGATGACAGGGCCTATCCCATCAAGGGAGTCAAACTGCGTAGCTGTTGCGCGGTTAATATTGATAGGTCCACTACGCACCTTCTTAGAGACCCGTACGCCAGCGCTATTTACAACCGTTGCATCGACATAGATTTGTTCACCATCGGATAAGACGCGTGCCAGATTAATTGTCGATAAGTCAGCCCCTGGCGCGCTATCACCCGCGGCTTTAATCGCATCAATAACTCGCGAATTCGCAGCCAGTGTATAGACGCCAGGTTTGTTAACCGCGCCAGTGACATCAATAAATATTTCGGGAGCTGCGATTTGTAGCGCGGTTATGGGTGGGGCGATAACTTCGTGGGTATTGCCGCGAACAACGATGAGCGATGAAAAGGCCAGGATGAGTGCGGCAAGAATGAGTAATGCCCGCTTTTGTAGGCGTGAATAGTGGAGTTCAAACCACCAGGCGCTGATGCTTTCAAAGGCTTGAGTAAGATGATTCATACGCCTGATTCAAGCGTGAGAGATCCACCTATTCGTACTGATTACCCTCTAACTGTTGATAACGATATTAACGATCTTCGGTGCGCGGGTGATGATCTTGGTAATCGTTGCACCCTTAAGGGCTTTAACGATGGTTGCTAGCGCTAGCGCGCTGGCTTCGAGCTCGCTATCGCTAATTGTCGGGGCGACATCGAGGCGAGCTTTAATCTTGCCGTTGATCTGAACGACTGCCTCAACGGCATCGGCAACTAGAAGTTTTTCATCGACCAGCGGCCAGCCTGCAAGTGCCACACAGGGTTTATGGCCTAAGCGCTCCCACATCTCTTCTGCGGTAAAGGGGGCCACTATGGACAACATAATCGCAATGGCTTCAACGGCCTCGCGCACTGCTGGATCTGCTGGTCCACACCCAGAATCGATTGCTTTTCGCGTTGCATTAACGAGCTCCATCACGCGGGCAATTGCTACGTTAAAACGAAATGATTCGATAGCAATGCCAGCATCATGTAAGGCCTTATGAGTTGCCCTGCGCAGAGAGATTTCACCCTTTGTGCAATCAACTCCTGGCGCACTTGTGACATCACCTGATAAGCGCCAAGCGCGTGATAAAAACTTTACTGAGCCAGATGGTGAAACACCCGACCAATCGACATCATCTTCGGGAGGGCCGGCAAAGACCATCGAGAGTCGAATTGCATCGACACCATGGTTTTCGAGTTCATCGGATAAGCGAACTAAGTTTCCGCGGCTCTTTGACATTGCCGAGCCATCCATGACAACCATTCCCTGATTGAGTAAGCGCGTAAATGGTTCATTGAAATCAACCATTCCCATATCGTTTAAGACTTTAGTAAAGAAGCGACTATATAAAAGGTGCAAAATTGCGTGGGTTACTCCGCCAACATATTGATCTACTGGAAGCCAAGTTTGGAGATCCTTCTTTGAAAATGGCTCGCTGTGATTTGTCGATGATGGATAGCGCAGGTAATACCACGATGAGTCGACAAAAGTATCCATGGTGTCGGTATCGCGCTTTGCAGGAGCTGCACATCGTGGGCATTTAATATTGACCCAATCTGTGACAGCCCCAAGTGGAGAAGTTCCTTTGGGTTTGAGATCTAAACCTTGGGCATTTGGCAAGGTCAATGGAAGTTGATCGCTAGGAACTGGAACCTCACCGCAGAACGAGCAGTGAATAATTGGGATCGGTGTACCCCAATAACGCTGCCGTGAAACTAGCCAATCACGTAGCCGGTAGTTATGCGCTGATTGTCCAAGTCCATCTTTTTCAAGCTGGGCGCTAATGGCTGCAATTGCATCGGCCTTATTCATTCCATTAAGTAGGCCAGAGTTAATCAGGATGCCATCACCACCAGTTGCCACCCCGCTGATATTTGGATCCTCTTCTGCTGTATCAACCACCACAATTACTGGCAGTTTCATTGCACGTGCAAAATCTAAGTCGCGTTGATCGTGTGCGGGTACGGCCATGATTGCGCCAGTTCCATAATCGGCTAATACATAATCACTCGCCCAGATCGGAAGTTTTGCGCCATTGACTGGATTAATCGCATAGCGATCTAAAAATATACCGCTCTTTGGGCGATCAGTTGCAAGTCGATCTATGTCGCTATCGGCCTTAATCTTTTCACGGTATGCACCGAATTCAGATTCAACGCCAGAACCAACGGCAAGTTCAGCGGCGAGTTCGCTATCGGCTGCAACGACCATGAAAGTTGCACCAAATAAAGTATCAGGGCGAGTTGTGTAGACAGTAACAGGCAGTTCGCGTCCTTGAATTACGAATGAGACATTAGCCCCAGTTGATCGGCCAATCCAATTGCGCTGCATCATCAATACTTTTTCAGGCCACTTGCCTTCAAGTTGTTCCATGTCATCTAATAAGCGATCGGCGTAATTAGTAATCTTGAAATACCACTGGTTTAACTTCTTCTTTGTTACCGGTGTATCGCAGCGTTCGCAAAGACCTGCAACAACTTGCTCGTTGGCCAATACCGTCTGACAATCTGGGCACCAATTAACTGCCGAGTCTTTGCGATAAGCCAAACCGCGCTCGTATAACTGTAGGAATAACCATTGATTCCATCTGTAATACTCGGGGTCACATGTATTAAAGACACGGTCCCAGTCAAAAGAGCAGGCAAAGCGGCGCATCGATGCCTTTTGCACGGCGATATTTTCATAGGTCCAAATCTTTGGATTTTCATTGCGTTTGATGGCTGCATTTTCTGCTGGCAATCCAAATGCATCCCAACCAATGGGGTGCATTACATTAAAACCCTTTTGGATCCAGTAGCGCGCAATCACATCGCCAAGTGCATAGGCCTCGGCATGCCCCATGTGTAAGTCCCCTGATGGATAAGGAAACATATCCAAGACATATTTCTTGGGGCGTTGATCATCGAGGCGACCAGATTTAAATGGTTGAGCCTTATCCCAAACTGGCAGCCACTTCTCCTGCACGTAGGCGAAGTCATATGCCGCGTGCGCCTGGTTTGCACTATCTATATTCATACGTGGAGCTGAGGGGATTTGAACCCCTGACCCCCTGCATGCCATGCAGGTGCGCTACCAGCTGCGCCACAGCCCCAATAAGTTGAGAAGTGCAAACCTTACCGCATGATTTAAGGGGTAAGCGCTCCGCTTTCTTCGCCATAAACAGGCTCTGGAATCGAACCTGCGTTATGTTCGATTAAATTCCATTGACGTGGATTGCGTTCAAGAATCGACCACGATGCATTTGAAAGTCCACCGATAACACCCCAGTGCGACAGTGGAAGTTGTAAGAGGTGGCCCAGTACACAACGAGCAGTGCCACCATGAGTTGCAACCACTAATAGTTGATCACTCTTTCCATCTAACTCTTGGCTAATTACACCAACTGCACGTGCTGCAACTTCGCTGCGCTTTTCACCTGTTGTTCCTGCTGGATTATCATCACCATCAATCCAGCGGATAAAGTTTTGAAAATCTTCGACACGATTTTCAGCCCCAGTCTTGCCCTCCCACAAGCCACCATTTGTTTCGCGCAGAGCTTGGTAAGTAGTAACGCTTAGACCAACGAGATTTGCTAGCGCTTGTGCGGTCTCACGCGCTCGACCTAAGTCACTTGAAATAATCGCAGTGGGGGTCATGCCTGCCAAAATCTCAGCGGCATGTTGTACCTGATATCGACCTACATCATTTAATG
>JAQBVO010000023.1 GCA_027728065.1 Actinomycetota bacterium | reverse complement strand
CGCCGTGCTTGTAGGAAATGACGTAGAGCGAATTGCTTCTGCTTTAGGTGGCGTTAAGCAGATTCGCAAAATTCCTATTGCAGTTGCACGGACTGGATCTAAGAACTTAGCCCCCAATGCACAAGCAATATTTAAAAGTTTAAATATTCCTGTATTTCCAACACCAGATAGAGCGGTTGCTGCATTGCGAATACTCAATGACAGTGGGAGAGTAATTGAAAGAATTAGTGCAAGAGATTCATCTGAGCTCTTTCCAACTCCTTCTAGCACTGCAACAGAAGTTGAGATGAAGGCGCTTTGGAAAAAAGTTGGCATACCAGTTCCACTATCGGTAGTTGTTAGTCAAGAAAAAGAAATTCAAGCAGCTATTAAATTTGTTGGAGGCCGCGCAGTTTTAAAGGCAGTGGTGCCAGGATTGCTACACAAAAGCGAGGCGGGCGCAGTTGCACTCGATATTAATGCTGATACTGCACAGGCGACATTCAATTCACTTTCGCAACTTTCAGGTGCTGAATTAAAAAACGATGTTCTTGTCGAAACCTTTATTCCAAAGGGTGTTGAGGCGCTAGTCGGTGTTACCTCATCTGCACTTGGAAAAGTTTTGACTATTGGTGTAGGTGGGATTCTCACAGAGATTATCTCTGATGTATCTATTCGCTTATTGCCAGTTGATGAGTCGACTGTGCGCCAAATGATCACTGAAACGCGTCTTGCCCCACTTTTTGCAGGTGCACGAGGATCGGCACCGGCCGATGTAGAGGCATTTATTGCCACAGTTTTACGAATTGCCGAAGTTGCTAGCACATTCCCGGATGCAAGTGAGTTAGATATCAATCCACTGACCGTCTTGCCGCAAGGCGTATGGGTGCTAGATACTGCTTATTCCATATCTACCGAAGGGAAAGGGCTCTAAATGGATGTTGGAACACTTGTAGCCCGAGCAACGCGTGCCTATCGAGATCGCCCTGCAGTAGAGAGTGAAGAAGGCATCCTTACTTTTGGCGAAATTGGGGGTCGAATATTTCAGTTATCAAGGGCGCTACGGGCACTTGGTTTACAAAATGAAGATCGAGTTTTAGATCTGCAGTTTAATCAGACGTCTTATATTGAGAGTGACCTAGCAATTTCAAGTGCTGGGCTCTGTCGCGTAGCACTTAATTATCGACTACATCCAAATGACTGGGTGCGTATTGCTAAGGATTGCGGTGCAACGACATTGATTCTCGACCATAAGTTCTGGCAAGAGTCTGCCCCAGTTCGAACACTAGTCAAACATGTGATCCTTATCCACGGAACCGAACCAGGTACGATTAATTATGAAGATTTCCTATCGGCGCAGATAGCTGAACCTCTAAACCTAGCAGTAGATCCGAATTCTCTCGTTTCGCTCAATTACTCCAGCGGAACTACAGGTAATCCTAAAGGGGCAATTAGAACTCACCGCAATAGGATTGCTAGTTTAAATAATATTGTCACCGATATTCTAAAGCGTGTACCAGATGAGACTGATTGCTGGATACATGCTGGTCCTGTGACACATTCAAGTGGACTGTTTGTGCTGCCATTTTTTTCATTTGGTGCTAAGCAGATCATCCAATCTAAATTCGATCCAGATGAGTTTGTTGATGTAGTACAAAATCGTGGTGGGAATGCAACTGCACTTGTACCAACAATGATCGCACGATTGCTTTCAATGCCTGGAATGAGCCGTGAAAAGATGGCGAACTTACGTTTACTTGGCTATGCAGGTGCACCGATGACACCGGAGCACATTAAGCAGTGCTATGAAACTATTACTAAGAATATGGTTCAGTACTATGGTCTCGTTGAGGCAATTCCACCAGTTACCGTATTGAGTGCCCAAGATCATGAGCTGGGCCTATTTGGTAATGCAGAGTTGCTAAGGAGTGCAGGTAAGGCATGTATTGGTGTTGAGATCTTGATCGTCGATGAAGAGAATCACTCTGTCCCAGTGGGTGAAATTGGCGAAGTTATCACACGCGGTGATCATGTAATGCGTGGCTATTACGGCGCCGCAAGCATGGATGCCACAGTCACAAAGGCCGTTCGCAATGGCTGGCTACATACCGGTGACCTAGGGCGTTTAGATGCCGATAATCGACTCTTTCTGGTCGATCGCAAAGGGGAGATGATAATTAGCGGTGGATACAACATCTACCCACGCGAAATAGAAGATGTAGTTGCAGACGTGGAAGGCGTACTTGAAGTTGCAGTCATTGGCGTTAAGGATGCTGAGTGGGGCCAGAGAGTGGTTGCAATGGTCACTCTTAAGCCAGGAGTAAAGGCAACAGATGAAGAGATTTCAGAGAAAGTGATGGCACACTGTAAAGCAAGTATGGCATCCTATAAGAAGCCAAAAGTTGTCATGGTCGTAAAGGAGTTTCCACTGAACTCAACTGGAAAGATCGCTAAGAAAATTTTGCGCCAACAGTTAGAAGAGAGTGCATAGCCATGGCAACTGAAGAGCCAGGTAAATATCCTTACACCCGCGGGATTAACGCCGATCCAGGTGTATGGACAATGGGTCAATATGGTGGTTTTGGTACGCCTGCAGAAACTAATGAAAGATTTCGATTGTTATTAGATCAAGGTTTGACGGGTTTTAGCGTTGCGCTAGATTTACCAACCCAACTTGGCTTAGACTCCGATAACCCATTATCCCTTGGTGAAGTTGGCCGGATTGGTGTGGCAATTGATAGTTTGCGTGATATTGAGATTTTAATGGAGGGAATTCCTCTAGAAAAGATCACTCAAGTACGAACAACAGCAAACTCCATTGGTTATATCTGGGCGGCGATGTTTATTGCCCTTGCAGAACAACGAGAAATGGATCCTAATAAGTTTGGGATGTTTATTCAAAACGATGTATTAAAAGAGTACATAGCGCGTGGAACGCAGATATTTCCAGCAGAGGCTGGCTTAAAACTCTCAGTTGATGTTATTGAGTATATTGCGACCAAGATTCCACGGTGGGTATCTCTGGCAATGAGCGGCTATCACATCAGAGAGTCTGGCTCAGATGCTGTGCAGGAAGTTGCATTTACCTTTGCTAATGCGCGTGAGTATTTAGATGCTGCAATTGCACGAGGCGTTAGTGTTGATCAAATTGCGGCAACATTATTTACTTTTCTCTCCTCAAATATCGAGTTTTTACCTGAAATTGCTAAGTTCCGCGCAGCCCGTAAAACATGGGCACGTTTGATACATGAAAAGTATGAACCCAAGGATGCCGCATCTGAAAAACTCCGCATCTTTGCCTTCACCGCAGGTTCATCATTGACTGCCCAGCAATCTATGAACAACATCGTGCGCACATCGGTAGAGATGTTGGCGGCAGCTCTAGGCGGTATTCAAACAATGCATGTCTCTGCCTTTGATGAAGCCTTAGGTGTACCAACTGAGGAGGCAGCGATGCTGGCTCTTCGTACACAGCAAGTGATCGCTTTTGAAACGGGAGTCCTCAATACCGCCGATCCACTAGCTGGAAGCTACGAACTTGAACGCCTAACGGATGAGCTCGCAGAGAAAATGTGGGCGATGCTTGAAGATATTCAAAAACGTGGTGGCGCAATGGCCTGCATTAATAATGGTTGGTTTTCAAGTGAACTCTCAGATAAGGCCTATAAATTTGCGATGTCTATTGAATCTGGGGAGCGCAAGCTAGTGGGAGTTAATCTCTTCAAAGCCGATACCCCGCCTTACAAAGCTTTTGAAATCAATCCAGCAAGTGAAGCGGGCCAAGTAGCAGCACTTAAGCAAGTTCGTACAAGTAGAGATAATAAACGAGTAGCCCAAACACTTTCTGATTTACAAGCAGCTGCACAAGCTGGGGAGAACATTATGGATACGTGTATTGCTGCAGTAAAGGCATATGCCACAGTTGGTGAGATAGTCGATGAACTGCGAAAAGTTTACGGAAAATGGATTCCTACACGAGCTTTTTAAGATGTGCTACAACAATATCTATCTGTCGGGCTCTGTAGTCAATTAATTCAAAGTGTCCAATATTTTCAACCTCAACAAACTCACTATCCAAACCGGCGTTTATGTAAGAGTTGTGCAGTGTCTTTGATAGCTCAATTGGGACGCGGATGTCATCGCTACCGTGAATAATCAAAACTGGAACATTCGTGTTGAGCGCTAGGTTTGGGTCCAAATCAGGGCGGTTGAGAGCACTGGTTCCAAGAAACTCTTTAACTGCACCATCATCGAGATTTAACTTCTCTGCCTCTGCCAAATCACCGATCGGTGCTAGCGCAATGACGCTCTTAATAAGAGGTGATGTTGACTCATTAGCGGCAAGTAAAGCCAAATGCCCGCCCGCTGAATGGCCAATAATCACACCGCCGCCACAGTGCATAATTGCCGCACGAACATCCTCTAAATAATCATCGGGTGAGCCAGGGTTTCTCCGATACTCGATTAAAACTGCTCTCCAGCCAAGATCGGATAGGGCTGCAGCATATGAGCGAAGATGCACACGATCGTATGCAGGGCGCCAATAACCTCCATGAATGAGCACAACCTGCCCGAGTGCCTCTCCACCTGCAGTAAAGATCTCAACTACTTGATCTGCCTTAGGCCCATAGCTTTCAAGACGATCACCTACGCGCGAGGGTAAATCAAGGACTGACCTATCTTCAGATCTCATTTATCCTCAACTTTAAGACGAAATCTCTGCAACTTACCTGTTGTTGTTTTAGGCAGAGATGAGACAAAAACTATTCGGCGGGGATATTTAAATGGAGCAATCTTTTGCTTCACATGATCTTGGAGCTCTTTTATAAGCTCTGGGCTTTCCACCTGATTGCTCTGCAAAACAATATATGCAACAACGAGCATTCCGCGCTCTTCATCTGGCTCGCCAACAACGGCAACTTCAGAGACTGCATTATGAACAAGTAGTGCATTTTCAACTTCAGGAGCGGCAATGTTATAGCCGCTTGAGATAATCATGTCATCTGCTCGCGACTGATACTTAAAATAGCCATTGCTATCTTTTAAGTAGAGATCTCCAGTAACGTTCCAGCCGTTAACGGCATAAATACCTTGGCGAACATCATTTAAGTAGCGAACACCAGTTGGACCGCGGACGGCTAGAAAACCAATTTCCCCCGTAGGCAGTTCTGTGAACTCTTCATTGACGATAATCGCTTCATATCCTGGTACTACTTTCCCGGTCATTCCTGGAACAATGTCATCATCTGCTGCAGAGATAAATATATGAAGCATCTCAGTGGCACCAATGCCATCAATTAGTTTAATTCCAGTGGCCTCATACCAAGAGGTCCACGTGGACTCAGGCAGATGCTCACCAGCTGAAACGCATCGACGCAATGAAGGGAGCTCTAAATTATCTGTCGACTTCAAGATTGCTCGGTAGGCGGTTGGTGCCGTAAATAGGATCGTAACTTTATTCTCACGGACTTTCTCGATTAGTATCGGTGGCGGGGCGCCTTCCATGAGAAGAGTTGTTGCCCCGATACGAAATGGGAACACGAGGCTGGCACCCAGACCAAAAGTGAAAGCTAGAGGAGCCGAACAAGCAAAAATGTCATCCGGTAAGGGCTTTACAATCTCTTTAGAAAAAGTATCGGCGATGGCCAAAATATCGCGGTGAAAATGAATCGTTGCCTTTGGTATGCCAGTAGAGCCTGAAGTAAAGGCCAAAAGACTCACATCATCACTTGCAGTATCACATGCTGTGTGTGTGGTGGGCAATGCCGCGGCTTTAGCAAATACATCGTTGTCGCCACCATAAATTAAAGTTTGGCCGTTGAAGTTAGTAACTAAGCTCCAATCCTCCATAAATCTATGATCAATGAGAGCAAATTGAACTTTGGCCACACCGACCATTTTTTCTAATTCATTAGCTCTTTGTAAGTGAATTGTTGTTACCGCTACTGCGCCAACTCGAAGAACTGCTAGCCATAAAATGACTAGAGAGGCACAGTTGGGGCCACGGAGCAAAATACGGTTACCTGGCTTGACTCCAATTGACTCTAAATAGTTTGAAACCTGTGAAATCTTTGCTAAAAGTTCGCCATATGTGTAATTCCCATCTCCGGCAATAATAGCTAACTTGTTAGCGCCAACGATTTCAATAGTTTTATCAACTAACTCACAACTTGCATTCAAGCGCTCTGGGTAGTTAGCATCAATAAATCTTTGATTCAACCAGGGCCATTGTTCGCGAGGAGGAAGATTTTCACGAGTGAAATTATCTATGTGGCCGGTTTTAATGAAACTCATTTGATGCTCTCCCCGTGTTGTTCTATTGCACCTATTAACTCCGCTATACCTAAAGACTTTTCCATGGCTCCAAGCAGTACCATCGGTACCCAATTTAGAGGCTTAGCCGACAGGTGTAAAGAACTTTCCAGCTCTTTTGCAGTTTCGCTAGCGCCATCGCGATCTGATTTATTGACAAGGAAGATATCGCCAATTTCTAATATACCGGCTTTAGAGGCTTGAATCCCATCACCCATACCTGGAGCCATAACAACTACTACGGTCTTAACGTATTTCATTACCTCTACTTCGCTCTGGCCGACCCCGACAGTTTCAACAAAAATAAAATCAAAGCCAGCCAATTTCACAAGGTTTATTACCGACTCGATAGTTGCTGATAGACCACCTAGGTGACCACGTGTTGCAATTGAACGAATGAAAACATGCGGATCAAGAAAGTGTTCGCCTAAGCGAATTCGGTCACCTAGGAGCGCTCCTCCAGATAGTGGAGATGATGGATCAACTGCAAGAACTGCAATAGTTTTTCCTTGTGACCTCAGTGATGTGATGAGCGCATTCACAGTTGTTGATTTTCCAACACCAGGGGATCCTGTAATGCCGATAACTCTTGTTTGAGAGCTAGTTGAGCCGACCTGCAGCGAGGCATTATTTTCAGCAAGAGAAATAGCGCGAGCTAATTCACGAGGATTCTCAAGTGATATCGATTTGAGCTGCTTTTGCCAATCTTGCTCGGGCATTGGCAGCACAGTCATGGGAGACACTTTACGACAGTTCCAATGCTAAAGATATGTTGTGTTGAAGGCTTTGAGTTGATATCTTCAATTCATGTCCCCTATTCGTATCGTGATTGCCAAGCCCGGGCTCGATGGTCATGATCGTGGTGCCAAAATTATTGCTCGAGTTTTGCGTGATTCTGGATTTGAAGTCATTTACACGGGCCTGCATCAAACTCCCGATCAAATTGTTGCGACAGCTATTCAAGAGGATGTGGCTGCGATTGGGCTGTCAATTCTCTCAGGGGCTCACATGGGTCTATTTACTAAAACTCTTGATCTACTTAAAGATGCGGGAGCACCAGAGATTTTGGTTTTTGGCGGCGGAATAATTCCAGAGGAAGATCGTCAAAAACTGATTACATTGGGAGTGGGAGAGATATTTACCCCTGGAGCGCCAACTCAAGAGATTGTTGATTGGCTTAAAAACTCTTTAAAAACCTCAATATAGAACCGCATCCGCTACCTTTAGAAATTTATTTTCTATTGCAAAGGTAGCAGATGCGGCTGCTATAAAGACTTAGATCTTTAGATTAGAACTTAATATCCTGCGTTGGATCTTTCGAAATCACTCCATCATTAATTGACCAAACTTCGAAGGCTCCACCGCTAGGGTCTCCAGCCTTATCGAACTTTGTGTAACCCCAAACACCGTTGTAGGTGACTGGCTTTCCTGCAGCTACATCCTTAACTGCTGCAGTTAATTGATTCCATGAATAAGCAGTTCCACCGTTAACGCCACCGACGTTACGAAGTCCCTTAGCAAGGGCCCTAGAAGTCATTGAGCCAGCAGAGATTCCGGCAAGACATGCAAGAACTGCTGCATCAAAGCCTGAACCATCTACGAAGGTTCCTGGATTATTCTTTGGGTATGCCTTAGTAAATGCCGTTTTCCAAGCCGCTGGATCAGTTCCATTTGTCTTTGCAGATGTTCCGCGGATGCCGTTCATGAACTCTGCTCCAACTGTTTTAATAGCTGAGGCACTATTGAATGCCTCAGTCATGAATGTAGTCGCTGGATCCCACTTCTTAGTGCGGGTTAGCGCAGGTGCGAGCTTTGCAAATGAATCTGGATAGTCAATTAGAACAAATGCATCGCGCTTCTTGCCCTTTACAAGTGCTGCTGCCTCTGAATCATATGAAGCAGCGCCTGCATTCCAATAAACCGTACCACGGATATGGCCACCATTCTTGATCCATGCTCGCTTAAAAGCTTTTGCAAGACCAGCACCAAATGAGTTATTGATTGCACCAACAGTTACCCATGCGGTCCTTCCATAAGCCTTTGAAACTGCATTTACTAGCGCTACGGCCTGTAGAAGATCTGATGGGTATGTACGGAATAAAGTGTCCCTATCCTTGAATGTAGTTAGAGCAGGTGATGAAGCTGCAGAGGCGATAACGATCACGCCTGATGCTGAAGCTGTAATTGCTCCAATCGCAAGAGATGCACCAGATGTTAGTGAACCAATAATGAAGTTAACTTTGTCAGACTTGATGAGCTTTGTAGCTGCTTCTGTAACAATTGATGGCGCATCGGCACCTGAGTCTTCTTGAGCAATCATTTTACAAGATCCGCCTACACCAGCTGCAGTCATCGCTTCCTGAACTAATGTAACGCCAAATGCTGCAGCACTTGTTAGGCCTACGCCATAAGCGGCAAAGCCAGAACCTGATATTGGCTGGATTGATCCAATGCGTATATCGGGACTAGCGGCACTCGCCGGAAGCGTTGAAACTAAAAGAGTTGATGCCGCGATGGCAGCAGCTAAACCGAAAACCTTATTTCTTTTCATTAACGAATTCTCCTTCAGGGCTATTTGTTGCTTGACTAAGTGACGACCGTCACCTGACAAAGAGAGTATGCCACTTCAGCCTTAAAATGAGAATAGATAAGGCCTAATTATCCTTGAGCGCGCTTACCAAAGTAGATGCCCACAATCTCAGGATCAACGGCCAGGGCCGCCCCAGGTCCCTCATGGCGATTTCTCCCCATATCTAAAACATACCCGTAAGTAGATATTTCAAGTGCTCGTCTGGCATTTTGTTCGACCATCAAAATTGTTACTCCGCTTTGATTGATTCGAACTAGTTCATCAAATAACTGATCAACAAGGGCTGGAGCCAAACCTGCCGATGGCTCATCCAATAAAAGCACATTGGGCGCCGACATCAGAGCACGTGCCAATGCCAACATCTGGCGTTGGCCGCCTGAGAGTTGTCCAGCTTTATCTTTTTTTCTAGAGACTAGATCTGGATATCTCACATACATGCTCTCTTTGAGCTCTTCTAGGCTCTTACCTGATTCAGGAATATATCCGACATCTAAGTTCTCATCAATTGTCATACCAACA
Source organism: Actinomycetota bacterium (assembly GCA_027728065.1). Lineage (GTDB taxonomy): Bacteria > Actinomycetota > Actinomycetes > Nanopelagicales > Nanopelagicaceae > Planktophila. The sequence continues at coordinate 9,114 of JAQBVO010000023.1, read as the reverse complement.
AAAATGTTTTCAATTTGTGGCACATACCCGATCCCGATTTTAGAGAGGTTGTAGGGCTTGGTTGCAAAAACATTTACTTCTTTTCCGTCTCGAAGAATCGTAGCAGTACCAGAAGTTACTCGAGCAATGCCAAAGATAGCCTTCATGATTGTAGATTTACCAGCACCATTAGGCCCAACAATTGTCACAATTGATTTCTCGGGAACTTCAATGTTTACACCATTGAGAATCTTGATATCACCGTAGCCGCCTTCAAGGTTACTTATCTTTAATAATGTTTGAGTCATTTAAATGCCTTTCTGGTTCCTAGGTAGGCATCAATAACAGCTTGATTTTCATAGATTGAGTTAGGTTTTCCATCTGCAATTACCCGGCCCTCAGCCATAACGATTACTCGATCTGAAATATTCATAACTGTCTCTAAGTTATGCTCAATAAGTAGAAATGTTAGGTTATGTTTGGTACGAAGTGCATGCAAAACCTCTAGTAATTTCTCTACCAAAGTCGGATTAATTCCAGCAAAAGGTTCATCCAGTAGAAGCAAAATTGGATTAGCCATTAGTGCGCGAGCAAGGTCAAGGAGCTTACGTTGGCCACCCGAGAGAATTCCAGCGTACTCATGAGCAAATCTCTCAAGTCCAATCTGTTGCAATAACTCCATTGCTCTGTCATGGCACTGTACTTCGTAGGCTTTTCTTGCCTTTGGATTAAAGAAGTTCACCAAGCTATCGCCAGGATTATTTTGGCCACCTAGCATCAAATTATCTAGAACACTCAAGCGCTTAATAACTTTTGCACCCTGGAAGGTGCGGATGATTCCTCGATCTGCGATTTTATGGGGAAATAGATTCTGGATTTCAAGGCCTTCAAAGAGGATTGTGCCTGAATCTGGCCTTATGGCACCACTAATTAAATTAAATAAAGTTGTCTTACCGGCGCCATTTGGCCCAATAACTGAAGTTACGCTTCCAACTTCTACATCTAAAGTGGCACCATTAACTGCACGAACACCGCCAAATGACACGGCGACATCATTGACTTCCAGGATTAGATTATTCAAGGACCATCTCCTGACGTTTTCCAAAGATTCCTTGTGGGCGACTCATCATGAGGATAATTAAGACGATCCCGATAATCATTATTCGAACATATGCTCGCTCAGATGCATCTAGCATGGAGAAGGGCCAGAAAGTAAAGAAGCGGGAACCACCATAGAGAAAGCCAAAGAAGATGGCTGCGATTGGAAGCCCCTTCACCTTTGTTGCTCCAGCAAGAATTAAAATCATCCAGCCGTAGAAAGTAACAAGTGTTAAGAAATCATCGGGGGAGAGAAGGGAGGACTGTAGGCCCCAAAAAATTCCGGCGATACCTCCGATTACTGAGCCGATAATGACGGCTTGAAATCGAAATCTAAATACATTCTTACCAAGGGCCGCTGGCACTTCATCATCTTCACGTGTAGCACGCAGTACTCGTGCCCATGAAGTCCGCTCGACACGAGAGACGATGAGTAAAAGAATTCCAAGTGTTGTCCAGACAATTATTGCCATAACAAAGTCACGGTCTACAATCTCGCCGAAGATTGGAGTCAAAATATCTCGCGCTCGATTGATGATCGAATCCCAAGTATCGGTGTATGAGGGATAGTTTTCACCGGTAACTGGAATAGCTAAAGAGCCTTGTACGCCACCTGTTAGTCCATCTGAGTTATAAATTACATAACGCACTATCTCTGAAAAAGCGATACTAGCAATGGCGAAATAGTCACGTCTGAGCCGTAACGTCGTTAATCCTAAAAGCGCTCCGCCAAGGGCTGCAACAGCAACGCCAATTGCCGCGGCGATCCAGAAATTAATACCGTGCGAAATAATCAAAATTGCCATTGTGTACGATGACAAAGCCATCATTCCAACGTGGCCAAAATTTAAGATTCCACCAACACCATATTGAATTTGGAGTCCTAGTGTAAAGATTCCGTAGATCCCAGACATTGTTAAAATAAAGACCCAGAAACCAGGCTGCATAAGAGCGGTCATTAAACTTTTCTCGCCTTCACGCCAAAGATTCCTTCAGGCTTAAATAATAAAACGATGACAAGAACGGCGAAGGCAACTACCGGCTTATAAGTCGATGGGATTCCACCTAATAAGGCATCCCATGTTGATAACTCCATAACAACACCGAGAACAAAGCCACCGATTAATGCTCCATATGCATCACCAATCGTACCGAGAATGACTGCCGCTAGAATCGAAAGAAATAAATCCAGTCCCATTCCGTTGGTGAATTGACCTTGGACTGTGCCTTGGAAAACACCGGCGAGTGCACCAAAGGCACCACTGATTGTCCATGTGGCAATGATGACGCGATCCACATTAATTCCAGAAACTGAAGCTAAAGAGGGATTATCGGCATATGCGCGCATATTCTTTCCAATAGTTGACTTCTTGATAAATAAGGCAATAAACGTGATTGCAACAGAGGCGCAACATAAGACGGCAAGCTGGGCTTGCGCAATTTGAGCACCTAAGAACTCAAAAGTCTTAATCTGATCAATATCAAACTTTTGACTGTTGCCACCAAATATCAATGAAATAGTTTGACGTAAAACAAATGCAACTCCAGTTGCCACAAGAAATAGCGCAAGCAGGCCCGCGCCGGTCCTTCGAAGTTTGCGCCAAAGGAGAAACTCGAGAATTAGTGAGATGACAACACCTAGTAACATGGAGAGTAGAACTGCGACGATAAAAGGTAAGTGAATACTGGTGGCAAGAAAAAATGTGGTGAAGGCACCTAGGGTTAAAAAGTCGCCAGCTGCAAAATTGACTAAGCGCAGAACTGAGTAAACAAGCGAGATTCCAAGGGCGGCAATACCGAATATCGACCCTGCAACAAGACCGTTAAAGAGCAATTGGACAAACTCGGCCATTCCAAAACCTCACTCACCTAAGCAATTTGAAAGTTTTCCTTACAGCAATAGCGGCAAAGATACCCAAAATGAGGGGTTTTGTCTGCCCTTGCTTTACGATAAATCTTGTGGAAAATGAGACTGCTCACGATATGGAGCTCTTCGATTTACGTATCGTTGTAGATCGAATTGAGGGTAGGTCGGTCTGTGGCTTAAAAGTTGGAGACTATTTCGAGGTCACTAACAGCGCCGAGCTTAGAATTCCAGAGGGTAAGCATTTTTGTATGTATGCCATCCAAGCAGCTATGCCTTTATTGCCAGCTAAGCAGCGACAAATGCCAGCTGCAGATTGGTTAGAGATCGACTCATTTGTGGCATGTCCTGATCCTGATGAGCGTCTCATTATGAGGATAGAGCGAACTGCAAAAGTTAAACTTAAATCATCGGATCTAACTTAATTATTGTTTGTATGCATGATTGTGCGATGCTTTTCTGAGTATCGCTCTAACTCATACACAGGTCCTTGGGGACCTTTTGATTGAGCAAGCACTCCATCTAGTGAGGCAAGCTCCTGGCTAGTGAAAATAATCTCTGGGATCTGCAGATTTGAATTGATGTGGGAGATATTACGAGCGCCAACAATGACGGCTTTAACTCCTGGACGTTTTAGAACCCAGGCCGAAGCGATCGTCGCTATATCAGTGCTGTGATTATCAGCGATCACTTTACAAACTCTCAGTAGCTCTTGGAAAAGTTTCCACCCACCAAACTCTTCAATAATTATTTTATACTTAACATTTGAGCGTGTCTCAACTTGAGATGGCTCATCTACCCCTAAGAATTTTTCAGAGAAGAATCCACCGGCGACGGTTCCATAGCAGAGAATTCCAATCTCATTCTCAAGACAGAATTGACTCATTCCGAACTCTGCCCTGCGATCTAGTAGGGAGTACTGAATTTGGTGACTTGCAGGCTTTAAACCAGCATCAACTATTTCTTGAAGCCGGGCTAAGTCGAAGTTCGTAACTCCAACATTTCCAACTTTTCCTAACTGTTTTAATTCGAAGAGGGCTTCTAAGGCGCTCAGATAGTGGCGATCTTCATATCTCCACCAATGAAGTTGAACTACATCGACCTTGGCAACTCCGAGGCGCTTTAAAGATCGGTTAACGATATGGAGCGCATCGGAGCTATCAAATTTGCTTAAAAAACTCTCGTTTGGCACATACTTCGTATGAAGCTGGACTTTTTCCTGAGCGCTCGATCCAATTTTTTTGCCCAAATGCACCAGGGTCTTTCCGATGAGCTCTTCGACCCCGGTATAGATATCACCAAAGTCTAATGTCGTGATCCCTGATTCAATGAAAGTGATCATGTCGGCGATCGCTTCATCTTCTGTAATCCGCCGGTTGAGTGAGTGCCCAGAGCTAAGTTGCCAACCACCTTTGATTACAGGTGAGATTTCATAACCTGAAATCAGGTTAGTTTTCTTCATTGAATAACGGCCTCGACCTCTATCTCGACCAGATATTCATCACCTATGAGTTTTGCTTCGACCATAGTGTTGGCTGGGCGGATATCTGCAAATCTAACACCATGAACGCGAGCGATTGGCTCCCAGTTCGCCATATCGCTTACAAAAACTCTTGAACGAACGACGTCGCTGAGTTTTGCACCCAACGATTCGAGTGATGCTTCAATTTTGTCAATCGTAAAGTGGGTTTGTGCTTCAGGATCATTTACTCCCACGGCAATAGCTCCATGAGTTGCAGTAGTGCCTGAAACAAGAACTCGATCTCCAATACGAACTGCTCGACTGTAGCCAGCCAATTGTTCCCACGTCGTTCCAGAATCAATCATAGATTTTTCACCAGATTGCTTAACCTGATAGACCGGTGGAAAGTCCTCAAGGTGGTGGCTTAAATCTCCCGAGGCTGTTAGATAGGGAGGTTTACGGTATTCATCTCCGCAATCTCCAGGCACATCACTTAAATAGGAGAGTGCCGTTGCAATTTTGTTGCGCTGTGTAGCAGAGAGATCAAAGGTAAAGAGTGAGACGGCATCGTCAATATAAGCATTTTCGCCAAGTCGGGCGCCAATAATAACTGCTCCGACGGCCTTTTGGGAGAGTTGATACTTACTTGCCACAGTAGAGATAGAACGACCTACTTCACTTCCAACTTCATCCAGGGTTGCCAGAACATGCTGGAATTTCTCCCAACCGCCTGCAACATCTATAAATCTCTTGTACTTCATGAGAGACCAATTAGCAAGTGCATCACCTGTTGGCTGCACTTTACCAAGCCACTTTTTAGAGATAAATCCGCCACACAGAGTTCCATAGGCCAAAATCTTTACACCGTTGCTATCGCAGTAATCGGCCATAGCTCCACCGCCGCGCTGATCGATAACGGAGTAAGAAATTTGGTTGGAGACAATATTGACTCCAATTGACTTTGCAATTCTTAAATGAGCAGTATCAAAATTAGTTACACCAATCGCGCCGATTAATCCCTCTTCTTGTAACTCCTGCAAGAACATAAGAGTGTCTAACCAAAATGGATTTGAGAATTTCCAGGCGTGATATTGAAGAAGCTCAACTTTTTCAGTTTGCAGGCGAGCACAACGTTCTAAAATAGCTGCACGCACTTCATCACGAGTTACTGGACCAGGTTTTGGTACCCATTTAGTAAATAAGTGTGAATTCTTACCTGAAGACAGATTCTTCTTAAAGTAGCCAGCAATAATTTCAGCAGATCCATAGTGATCTGCCATATCAAATGTATCTAGTCCAGCATCAGAATAAGCTGCCATGAATTGGGCGGTCTTGGCAGGATCAAGTGTGGTTCCACCCTTTTCCATATCCGCAATTTGCCAAAGGCCAGTGATAGCACGTGCAATGCTAAGACCTGGAGCCAATTCGACTCTTTCAATCTGCGACATGACCCCCCCTTTTTTAGACTTACTTGCGCAAGTATTGACTCGTCTTGGCAAATGCCGCAACTATTTTCTCTACATCATCAAAGTTATTGTAAAAATGTGGTGAAACCCTGATGTTTCCATCTCGTGATGAAGTAACGACCTTTTGAGCTTCAAGTGCGGCCACGTGTGCGTTTTCATCTAAAGAGGCCACGGCCAACATTGCGCCACGGTGAGCTTTGTTCATTGGTGTTACAACTTTCCCACCAACTCCTTCAATTCCAGCTCGCAGGGCATCGTGAATTTCTGCAACATAGGCATATATATTCTCGACTCCAATATCAATAATCATTTTCAATCCAGTTGCCGAGGGATATAGAGAGGGGATTGGGGGAGTTCCAGATTCAAAGCGCCGCGCATCTGGAGCCGGATCATATGAATGAATATCCATGGCAAAGATATCGCGAGCTGCAAACCAACCCGTTGAAGTTGGAATCAGATGGCTAGTTGTTTCACTGCGCGCATAGAGAAATCCGACTCCTGGCACGCCCAGTAAGTATTTAAGATTTCCACCAACGACAAAGTCGGCTTTGAGAGTTGAAAGATTTAGTGGAATTGCACCAACGGACTGGTAGGCATCAACTAGAACCAATACACCTTTCTTATGTGCAGCCTCAATGATTGGCTCTAACTCAGTTACTGCACCATTTCGAAAACAGCCATGAGTAATTGAGACTAAGAGAGTTTGATCATCAATTGCGTTGATAAGGGCGGCAATATCTACTGTTAGATCACCATTGCTGGGAATGTGTTGGACAACTGCGCCGCGGAGCTCTTGCGCATGCCATGTTTGGCCAATCGTAGGAAACTCATTATCAGTTGTAACAATCTTGTTACGTCCCTTAGTAAAATCTAATGAGGAAGCTACGGCATTTACTCCTGCAGATGCCGATGTGGTCACTGCAATCTCAGAGGCTGTAACTTTAAAGAAAGTTGCAAAGAGGCTGCGCATTTTCTCTTGATACCCAGCCCAGTCGTCCCACGCCGAGCCTTTTAGCTCTAGAGTTTGGATGTAATCATTCACACTCTTTTTTACAGAATCCGCGAGGGCGCCTTGAGAACATGAGTTGACATAAGTGACATGCTCAAAAACAGAGAATTGAGAGCGATATGTCTTTGCTAAATCATTAGTAGTTGAAGCCAGGACCATGAGCTACTTCCCCAATTTCTATTCTCGGATTCAAGATTATTGCATTACGGCAGGGTAGCCCCAATAAAAATAATTATGCAAATTATTGCCGGTCGTCAACCCTGCAATTGAGCCCTAAGCGATGATTACGACTCTATATATCCTGGTGCTGGCTGGCCATCTGGGTAATATGCAGCAGCCGGTGAGCCTTGTGGGCGAAAAATACCCAACAGACATAGATCTTCATCTCGATTATTTACTAAGGCATGCAAAAGACGTGGTGCCACAATAAATGTCGATCCTGGAGCAAGTTCTTGGATCGTCTCTCCAACATGGAGCTCGCCGCCGCCTTTAACGATATGGCAGATCTCGTCATAGAGGTGGTAGTGAGCCGGTGCACCAGATGGTGGAATAAAACCAACAAACATGGTTGCATGCGCAGAACCATTGTTTGCATCAAAGAGAACTTCAAATTCTCGGTTAGATGTTGCCCCGGATTTATCTGCTAAGCCTTGCTCAACAAATCGATTATAGCTTTGCGTGGGGGAGGATTGTTTTCGAGCAAATGGTCCCGAAATATCTGGAACGCTTACTTCTAATGCCTGCAGATCCTGCCCCATTAACCAAGTAAATGAACCACCTGATTTAATCAGCGCCGCCGAGCCCGCCCTCATCTCTTGTGAATGTAGGCCATCACTGTCCTTAATTTCTAACGTAGCTATTCCAGCGCGCGTATAGATAAGAGTGTCATTCTTGGCTGTCATCACTGAAGTTGTATCTCCACTCAAAGCTATCTCAACGGCAGTCATTGCCTCTGCATAGGTGCCACGATTAATTAATTCGATGCAGGTAGCATCTCCTCTTACTAAAATGTATTCCTTTGCTATAGTTTCAGACCCTGCGTTATATACAACTCCTGGATTCATGAGGACCCCTCCCGAAAGGAAGCCTACCGATGAAAATTCTTCGGCATGCACGTGCTACATGGAGTGGACCGGTTCCAAGCGGAACGGGAAGCATGGTTCTTGGCCGTGATGGCCAAGTTATACCTTTCTCTTTAAAGAGCCGCACAGAAGATGGAATGGGAACTAACCCAGAAGAGCTTATTGGTGCCGCACTCGCAGGCTGTTTTTCGATGGCTTTAACTAGTTTGATTGAAGATGCCGGCAAGCCAGTTGGAGAGATCGAAACATCAGCTCGCGTGACATTAGAACAGCGCGATGATGGTTTCTGGATTAGCGAAATCCACTTAACGACACGGGGGCACAATCAAAGCCTGACCGAGGCAGAGTTTAAGGATTTCACAACCAAGGCAAAGCTCACATGCCCAGTTTCAAAACTCTATTCAACGGCTGTTATTACATTGGATGCTGCGCTGGCCTAGCTAATGATTAAGGCTTTAGAACTATCCGAATCGGATTTCCGATCTTTTGCTCTAACTGTTTAAGTGCATCACCAGCATCCTCTAGCGACATAATGGATGTAATTGATCCAGAGAGATCTAGTTTTCCTACCCTAATCAACTCAACTAACTCTTGAGTGTGATGAGGCTCTGAACCATAGTGGCCAATAATTTGATTGCGCTTATAAGCAAAGGCCATATCGTTTGGAATAATAATTGGCTCACTCGCAATTCCTACAATTACCAGACGCCCACATTCAGCCAAAAGTGGTAGGGCTTGTGTGCGCACCGCACTCACACCTGCGAAATCAAAGGCTGCATCTATTCCGCGACCCTGTGTTGCTGTACGAATCTTTTTAGAAAACTCTGGATCACTTGGCTCAAGTGCTATATCTGCCCACGATAATCTCTTTCCATATTTTTGTTTAATGGGCCAAAGTAGGCGTCGTGCTTTATCCGCGTTGACGTTATCGGGCCAACTATTAAGAGGTGCAAAGCGTTGCATTCCAGTACCTGCGCCGCCGCGACCATCGGATGTGCGATAGGTACCAGCGCTATGCCAGGCCATGCGGATAAAGAATGGGCCGCTGGACCAACCTGGCGGGTTGCCCGAGCGGCCAATGGGAGCGGACTGTAAATCCCCCGGCTTATGCCTTCGAAGGTTCAAATCCTTCACCCGCCACCATGTAGTTGATC
>JAQBVO010000022.1 GCA_027728065.1 Actinomycetota bacterium | reverse complement strand
TGCACTTTCATCCAAACAACCATTAACGTTGCCTAACCAAAGTGTCTACTAAATTTCGCTCAGGCCCAACGACATTTTTCTTATCATTTATATAAAGGAAACCGATTCCACTAAGATTCCCAACTTTGCCATTGATTGTCAGGTTCGTATCAGGTGTACCTGAGTTAAACCCTGTCAATGAGTTGGTATCGTGAAGTACGATCGTTGAACGAGTCGCCGCCTGAGCCGGGGACAGTATCGATACTGCCAAGGCACTTGAGGCAACTACTGCAAGAGCAAGTTTTGCTCCGCGTGTTAGCTTCATTTTTTCTCCTCGAGGTTAATGAGGTCAGCCTTATGGAGAGTCGACCTACTCCACATCGCCGCCTTTGGTGGTCATTATTCTGCCCCACGTGCAGAAAAGAGGCAACAGGGGGGATTTTAATGCGCTGGTTTCGGTGGTTTTAAGCGTATTCACCTTTAACGAGGTAGTAAACCCGCCGCGAGACCGAGACGGCATGGTCAGAGTAACGCTCGTAATAGCGACCTAGCAGGGTTAGATTAATGGCCACTTCAATTCCATGGTTCCATGGCTTATCCACTAGAGCTGCGATTAAATCTCTATGTAAGGCATCCATCTCATCGTCATCGCCCTCGATCTCAAGGGCCATCTCCACATCCCGGGTGGCGATCACAACACCTATCTTCTCTGTAATGCGTACGGCGGCAGAGCCCATGGATTTAATTGTCGCCACCAACTCAGCAGGTACCGCTCCTTGAGGGTGGCGCATCCGTGCAATCTTTGCAACGTGGTGGGCAAAATCCCCCATGCGCTCGATATCTGCACTCATCCGAAGCGCGCTCACCAGCGCCCGTAAATCAGTAGCCACTGGCTGCTGCCTAGCGATGATGTCAATGATTCGCGAATCGATATCGTGCTGAAACTCATCGATTTTTTGATCGTTGGCAATTACCTCTTCGGCTACCTTTAAATCAGCGTTGAGAATGGCATCTGTCGCCTGTGACATCGCAGTAGAGACGGTAGTGGTTAAGTTGACTAACGACTCTGAAACGCTGTCGAGTTCATCTTGAAAGACGGATCTGATAAGAGGCATGGACAAACCTTACGACACATTAGATGAACATAGGCTTATACTTAGATTAACGCACGGTAAATTAAGGTTTTTGCGTTATAGAGTAAGCAGGTGGGCTTCTTACGCAGGGATTCTCAAGAGCCGATTCAAAGAGCTCTGCCGCAGATGCTACTAGAAACCCTTGGTTTTCTCGATGGAGAGTCGCTGATTCTAGCCCCCGGAGAGGTAGCGATTTTTAGTACCCCAGGTCTTGAAAACTTAGGTATTTTGAAAGATAACCGAGTACAAAGCCCTGAACTCTTAGCCACTATACGTTTTGTACGCCGTACTAATACGCGCCAAGTTGGAACAATTGAAATTCCCCGTGGTCCAATTGGTGAGGGCAAGCATCAATTCACTTTTAAAGTCATGCCGTTAACGCGTGATGAATTAGTTCTAGTCCTTGTCAGTGATGAGAGCGAGGCACAGCGGGTTCACGATGTGCGTCGCGACTTTGTTGCCAATATTTCACATGAGTTAAAAACTCCGATAGGTGCGCTATCACTCTTAAGCGAGGCGGTGCTAGGAGCTAAAGATGAGCCAGAGTCAGTTGTTAACTTCGCCACTCGCATGCAATCTGAGGCAAAGCGTCTGACTGATTTAGTACAAGAGATTATCGACCTCTCTCGTGTCCAAGACTCTGATCCACTTCAACTTCCCGAAGATGTCAGTGTCGGGTACGTAATTCGCGAAGCAATTGATCAGTGCCAGATATCAGCTGAAAATAGAAATATCACCGTGACACACTCAGAGGTAAAGCCGGTATTAGTTCTTGGTAGCCGCGATCAATTAATCATGGCCCTTCATAACCTGATTGAGAATGCAATTAACTACTCCCCTGAGAATACAAAGGTGTCGATTGCAACTTCGATTGATGCAGACGTTGTCAATATCTCAGTAACAGATCAGGGAATTGGAGTCGCCCAAGCCGAGCAGGAGCGAATCTTTGAACGCTTCTATCGCGTTGATCCTGCACGCTCGCGCCAGACCGGCGGAACGGGCCTCGGGCTCTCCATCGTTAAGCACGTAGCATCAAAACATGGTGGCGAAGTAACACTATGGAGTGTTGAAAACGTCGGGAGTACTTTTTCTCTCCGACTACCTATTCATTCACTAATAATGGAGAAATCGGAATGAGCAAGATATTAATAGTAGAAGATGAGAGTTCATTTTCCGAGGCTTTGGCATATCTGCTTGGCAAAGAGGGATTTGAAGTCAGCGTTGCCGAAGATGGGCGTGCAGCTCTCAATATCTTTGCCAAAGAGGGGGCCGATTTAATCCTCCTTGACTTAATGATTCCTGAACTCTCAGGAGTAGATGTCTGTCGAACCATCCGCACTACATCCCAGGTCCCAATTATTATGTTAACGGCCAAAGATGCTGAGATCGATAAGGTTGTTGGCTTGGAGCTTGGCGCCGATGACTATGTCACTAAGCCTTACTCCTCCCGTGAATTAATCGCACGTATCAAGGCCGTTCTTCGCCGTGGGATCTCCGATGCGGAGTTAAATGGTGATATCGAAATAATCAGCGTAGGGCCTATTAAATTAGATACGGCCCGCCATCAAGCCTTCGTTCATGGTAATCCAATCGCACTTGCACTAAAAGAGTTTGAACTCTTAGAGTTCCTTATGCGCAACCCTGGCCGTGTTTTGACGCGCTCTCAATTAATTGATCGGGTATGGGGTGGAGATTACTTTGGTGATACTAAAACCCTCGATGTGCATATTGCACGCCTGCGATCAAAACTAGAGAGTGACCCAGCTAATCAAACCCTGATACAAACGATCCGAGGGCTTGGTTATAAATTAGAGAGTTAATTCGCTATCGGGCAATTATTGATTAAGGGATGCAAAGCCCTCATCGATAACGCTCATCGCATCACGCAATAGGTCATCTGTAATAACCAGTGGTGGCAAGAAACGAATCACATTGGAGTATGTACCAGCGGTTAAGACTAAGACGCCTTTGCTCTGCGCGTACTTAACTACTGCGTTCATGGCCGCTGTATGTGGATTCTTAGTTCCTGGTTCTACTAATTCAATAGCCTGCATCGCACCGCGTCCTCGGACCTCGCCGATGATTGGGTACTTAGCCTGTAATGCCCGCAGAGAATCACCCAAGATTGTTCCAATGTGCTGGGCACGGGCAACAAGGTTTTCGGCCTCAATCGTTTCAATCACACCAAGGGCTGCAGCGCAGGTGATTGGATTACCACCAAATGTTCCACCAAGACCAGATACATGCACTGAGTCCATAATTTCGGCGCGACCAGTAACACCTGCAAGTGGAAGTCCACCGGCGATGCCTTTAGCCGTCACAATAATATCTGGAACAATGTTTTCATCATTGACTGCAAACATATGACCTGTACGGGCAAAACCAGTCTGGACTTCATCGGCGATAAATACGATGCCATTCTCGGTCGAATATTTAGCAAGGGCGGGCATGAAACCCTTGGGTGGAACGATAAAGCCACCTTCGCCTTGAATAGGCTCGATTAAAATCGCCGCGACGTTATGCGCACCGATCTCTTTATCAATCTTATGAACTACCATTTCAATCGCATCTTCGGTAATAGTTGCAAGGTTTCCTACCCAGTGAAATGAATAAGGCATTGGCATGCGATAAATCTCTGGAGCAAATGGACCAAAGCCCTCTTTATACGGCATATTCTTTGCAGTCAAGGCCATAGTTAAATTAGTACGGCCGTGATAGCTATGTTCGAAGACAACAATTGCAGGGCGCTTGGTGTAGTGACGTGCAATCTTTACCGCATTTTCAACGGCCTCTGCCCCTGAGTTGACTAGGAGTGATTTCTTTTTGTGGGTACCTGGAGTGAGTGCATTTAATTTTTCACAGACTTCGATGTAGTTCAAATAAGGAGCTACTGTGAAACAGGTATGTGTAAATGCCTGTACTTGTTCAATGACACGATCAACAACTCGGCTAGCGGAGTTGCCTACATTGACCACACCGATGCCTGAACCCATATCGATAATCTGATTACCGTCGATATCGAGCAGAATTGCATCGCTAGCGCGCTCGATTACGACAGGCATCACCAAGCCCAATCCCCCTGATGTGGCATCCGTGCGACGCTTCAGTGCCTCAATAGATTTTGGTCCTGGAATAGCGGTAACCAGACGGCGCTCTTGAACCAGGTGTGTCACTGTTTGCATGCCCAAAGTCTAAGGCAATATTTCCCATGTAATGGCCGAAAAGTTAGGCTAGCGCCATGAGTTCATTGAGAGTTAGCGCACCCTTGCTCGATGCCTACCTCACCTACTTTGAAACACGACATATCCCTTTTACGATCCCTGGACACAAGCAGAGAGCATCGCGCTTGGATGCTGGGTTGGGTCTAGTCGTTGATAGCGACACACCTTTATATGGTGGACTCGATGAAATTAAGTTGAGTAACCAGGTTTTAGCAAAGGCCGAGGCTTTAGCTGCCAGATTATGGAGAGCTGATTACGCCCGTTTTTCTACTGGTGGGTCAACGCATGCAAACCAAGCGATGATTTTAGCCCTTGGAAAGCCTGGAGATAAGGTCGCGTTATCGCGTACTGCACATCGATCGGTATTGAGCGCGCTTGTCCTGGCTGGCTTAGAGCCAATCTGGCTTACTCCAGAGGTTGATTCAGTCACAGGTGTTCCCACCGGAATCTCTGTAGCCGAATTTGAAAAGATTATCGATCAAAGACCTATCGCTCTCTTACTAACTGAGCCAGGATATTTGGGAACCTTGTCAGATCTACAAGCGCTAGTTAAGAGCGCACATGCTCATGCCATTGCAGTCATCGTTGATGCAGCATGGGGTGGACACTTTGGTTTTTCATCTGCTGTGCCTGGACATTGTTTGGCTTTGGGAGCAGATGCATTGATAACAAGCACGCACAAAGCTCTGCCGGGCTATAGCGCATCGGCGCTTTTAATCGCACAAGGCAGATACTTAAATATCGAGCGCATAGAACAGAGTTTTGAAACTACGCATACAACCTCTCCTGCAGGTGCTCCACTTGCATCTATAGATGGCTGCCGTGCGCTCTTAGAGCTACGCGGTGAGGAGTTAATTACCAAACTAGTTGCAGATGTTGAAGCATTCAAAACTCAGGTGCAGTCACATTTTGATCTACCTATATTTCTAAATCCTCAAGATTTTCCACCAGGCCGCTTTGATCCGACAAAGATCGTTCTGCGCGCCAACCAATTAGGCGCATCGGGTATAGATATTGAGCTGGCGCTACAAGAGCAATCTATTCGAGTGGAGATGGCCGATGGTGATACGGTGGTTTTTCTAGCCACGCTAGCCGATTCGCAGACCGAGTTTGCCGAGTTAGAAAGGGTGCTCATCCCTATTCTTAAAAACTGCGCGCGAACACCCCGTGCCACCGCCACTTCCCTGAGCTGGTCAGTGGTTCCAACCGTTGCGATTTCGATGCGTGATGCCTACTTTGCCGATACAGAGATGGTCAGCGTCCACGATGCGCTAGGCCGTATTTGCGCTGATTTGATAGCTCCATACCCACCAGGGGTCGCGGTTGTCGCACCCGGTGAAGTATTAACCCAGGTCATTATCCAGGGGTTAGCGGCAACAAAGGCGGCAGGTGTTCGCATCGCCTATGCCAGCGATCCAACGCTTAAAAACTTCCGTGTCATCAAAAATTAACCTGCTAGTTCCACATTATGCAACTTTTCACATCGCCAAAACTAATTGGATGAGAGGGTATTGTTGCGACTATGTCTGAAGAAAAAACCTGGCATCAAAGGGCTTTAGATTTAAAACCTCAATCAAAAATCTTTATCCATGGCAATTACGTTGATGCAGTATCGGGAAAGACATTTGAAGATATTGCACCACATGATGATCGCCTCATCGCCCATGTAGCATCCGGTGATGCCGCCGATATAGATCTGGCAGTTCAGTCAAGTAAAAAAGTCTTTGATGCTGGCAGTTGGCGTGAGATGAATCCCAGAGATAAGAAAGCGATCATGCTGCGTTGGGCCTCTCTCATGGAAAAAAATAAGGAAGAGTTAGCACTTCTAGAGGCCGTTGATACTGGAAAACCGATCGGCGATGCCTTATCTGTGGACATACCTAATGCAACACGGGTTATCTCTTGGTATGGGGAAGCGATAGATAAAACCTATGAAGAGATTGCTCCAGCACCACGTAACGCTTTAGCAATGATTACACGTGAGCCACTTGGTGTTATCGGTGCTGTAGTGCCATGGAACTATCCGATGATGATTGCATCGTGGAAACTTGCTCCAGCAATTGCTATGGGAAATAGTGTCGTAGTAAAACCTGCAGAAAACTCTTCACTAAGCACTTTGCGCCTTGCCCAGCTTGCAATCGAGGCTGGACTGCCACCTGGTGTATTCAACGTCGTTCCAGGCCTTGGCCCGCAGGCCGGTCAAGCATTGGCCCGACACATGGATGTTGCAAAGATCGCCTTTACCGGAAGTCCGGCCGTTGGACGCAAAATGTTGGGCTACGCCGCAGAATCTAATATGAAACAGGTTGCACTCGAATTAGGTGGTAAGAGCGCGCAGATAATTCTCAACGACTGTGTCGATCTTAAGGCGGCCGCCTCTGCAGTTGCATGGGCGATCTATTACAACGCGGGCCAAACCTGTAGCGCTGGATCGCGCATCATCGTTGAAAAGGGGGTCAAGGATGAGCTCTTTGCCCATCTGCGCGAGTTTCTCTCAAGCTTTCTCGTTGGAAGCCAATTTGATCCCACCACACAGATGGCCGGCCTGGTCTCTAAGGCACAGCGCGATCGCGTGAACTCTTACTTAGATTTAGTTGGTAAGGATGGCGAAGAGATTATCTTTGGCGGGCAGAAGAGCCAAGGCTCGGATCTGCTCATTGCTCCAACGTTGATAGATAAGGTCAAAGCAACCTCTCGTCTTGCTCAAGAGGAGATCTTTGGCCCAGTCCTAGTCTCTATCGATGCTCACAATGCCGATGAGGCTATCGCCATCGCTAACGGAACCGATTACAGCTTAGCGGCATCTATCTGGACCAGTAACCTCGCCAAAGCCCACACCTTAGCCCGTCGATTGCGCGCAGGAACCGTCTGGGTCAATACATTTGATATGGTCGATGTCATTACTCCTGTCGGTGGCTTTGGCTTATCAGGTAGCGGCCGTGATAAATCTCTTCACGCCTTAGATACCTATAGCGCTTTGAAAACTACGTGGATCGATCTTAATTAACTACAGATAGTTAACCACAAGGGAGTAAGTAGAGATGAAGATGCGAGCGGCAGTTCTAGATGGCGTTGGATCAAAGTTCCAGGTGCGTGAGTTAGATTTAGATAAACCAAAATCTAAAGAGCTTCTTGTTAAAGTCGCTGCCAGTGGCCTGTGCGCTAGTGATTTAAATGCCATCGATGGTAAGCGCAAGCTAGTTCCCTTTCCCGCAGTCATTGGACATGAGGCAGCGGGAGTAATCGTTGAACTCGGAGCCGACACTCCTGGCTTTGCAGTAGGCGATCACGTCATCATGTCGATTGTCCCTCACTGCGATACTTGTGATTACTGTAAATCTGAACGGCCTAACTACTGTTCAACTGCAGGAGATGCGATGTCAGTCGGTGGATTATTCGATGGCACGAGTCGTTTAACTCATAATGGCGAAAAAGTAAATCACTTTTTAACCGTCGCCTCTTTCGCCGAATACGTTGTAGTACCGGCATCAGGAGCGGTTGTAATCTCCAAAGAGATGCCGTTAGATCGAGCCGCACTCATTAGCTGCGCCGTCTTAACGGGCTACGGCGCGGTCATGAACACGGCCAAAGTTCGCCCAGGCTCGCGCGTGGGAGTATTTGGCTGCGGTGGCGTTGGATTAAATATTATTCAAGGAGCTCGCCTGGCAGGTGCCACAACGATTATCGCTATCGATCTCACCGAAGAGAAGTTGGCAATTGCGCGCAAACTCGGGGCGACTCACACCATTAACGCCACATCCTGTGCCCCAGAGGTTGAGGTAGGCAAAATCTGTGGCGGTCTGGACTACGCCTTTGAGGCGTTGGGCCGTGAATCGACGATTCAGAGCGCCTGGGCCAGCGTCGATGTCGATGGTGGGCTCATCCTGGTCGGTCTGATGAAAAACGGGGCTACGCTGACCCTAGATGCCGGCCCATTTGTCAATGAGCAGTGGATTAAGGGCTGCTACTTTGGTTCGGCCAACCTTAAAAGAGATGTAGAAAAGTTAGTCAAAAGTTATCTAGATGGCAGTCTATTTCTAGACGAACTCATATCTGAGCGGATAGATTTAGAGAGTCTTGACTTAGCCTTTGATCGCTTAAGGGCTGGCCAAGGGGCTCGAAACGTATTGGTCTTTGACTGATTGCGTTTTAGGTAAGTACAAAATTCCAGACCGCTTGGGCTCAACACGTGTAGTGCAAGCGGTAAGGATGTATGAGATAAGAACATACCACTTACGATAAAGGGGGAAAAATTGAAGCGTTCTAAATTAACCAGTGGTTCGGTTGCAGCAGCACTTGTTGTTGCTCTCGCAATCCCTGTAATGAGCATCTCACCGGCGAGTGCCGCTAGAGATTTCTCAAAGGTAAAAAGTGCATCCCAAGCCGGCGGTCTTAGAGGACTAGAGAAAGAATGTAAGAAGGAAGGCCAACTCAACACTATTGCTCTGCCACATTACTGGGCAGATTACAAGGGTATGCTTGATGGCTTTAAGGCTAAGTACGGCGTTAAAATCGATGAGCAATTTCCAGAGGCCTCATCACAGCAAGAGATCGATGCGGCAGTAACAAATAAGGGAACTAAGCGTTCACCCGATGTATTTGACGTCGGACTTGCAGTGGCAGTTAAGTATCTAAACACAGGAACTTATGCCCCTTACAAGGTACGCGGATGGAAGTACTTACAGTTCGCAGCCAAAGTCGATCCAACTGCACAAATCACTCCTAATTATTCCGGAACGATGACAATCGGCTATAGCGGAGAGTTAGGTACGATCACTAAGATTGAAGATCTATTAGAGCCAAGGTTTAAGGGCAAGGTGGCTCTTAACGGAGATCCACTGGGCTCATCTACTGGCATGAATGGTATCTACCTGATCAATAAGGTACTGGGTGGAACATTTGACGATGTCTCTAAAGGAGTTGCCTTCTTTGCCAAGTTGAAGGCTGTCGGTAACTTCATTAACGTAAACCCAACAGCGTCAACGATTGCATCGGGTCAAACTCCAGTTGTAATCGACAATGGATATGTACAAGCTGGCGTCATCAAGCAAATGGCTGCAGCTGGAAAAGTCTGGAAGATGTTTACACCTGCATCGGTCGGCTCTACATACAACAGCGCAGTTTCGGCATGGGCACCACACCCAGCATGTGCCCGTCTATGGATGGAGTACACGCTAAGTGAAGCTGGTGCAAATATCTGGGCGGGTGGAGGAGCAACTCCAACTCTCTGGATACACCTAGTCAAAACTAAGCGTGCAACTGCAGCCGGTATAGCATCAATCGGTAAGAGCAAGGTGTCAGCTGAGGCTGCAACTGGTGCCCAGACCATTGCCGCTCGCGTATATCTAAAGACTGCATGGCCTGCGGCTGTGGGAGTCTAGTTAAAAGAGATCAAGTAATTGACTCAACTTCAATATAGGGAGCCCGGTCCTGCTAATAGCAGGACCGGCTCTTTCTATTGGCGTGGCAAAATGGCTTATCTTGGCGTTTTACCTTTTATTGCTTTTACTGGTCTATTCCTTCTCTATCCAACGTGGAATGTAATCTCTGGAGCATTCGAAGATAACTATGGCGTGCGAAGCACGGCCATGCTCAAAGAGATTTTTAACTCACCGATCGCCCGTACCGCCTTTGGCAACTCACTTGAGCTCTCACTCAAAACTGCCTTAGTCGGAGCTGTCTTTGGAGCTCTCTTTGCTTGGACCCTGGCAACTGGAAAACCCGGTGGCAGTTTCTATAAAATCTCTGTGGCTTTAAGCAGTGCCTTAGCCCAGTTCGGTGGGGTGATGCTCGTCTTTGCATTTTTGGCTACTTTTGGTTATAACGGCCTAGTTTTAACCTTGGCTACAAAGTACTTACCCAACTCTTTTCTGGCCGATGCCGGCTGGCTCTATAGTATGAATGGCTTAGCGGTGCTTTACACGTTTTTCCAAATTCCTCTCATGGTCTTGGTCTTTCTTCCCACACTTGAGAACTTAAAGCCTCAATGGCGTGAGGCCTCCGACGCTCTGGGCGGCAAGGCCTTTGAGTACTGGCTGCGTATTGGAATTCCCGTCTTGACACCCTCCTTTCTGGGAGCAGCCCTTTTGCTCTTTGTTAACTCCTTTTCAGCATATGCCACGGCAAATATTTTGATTAACCTGGGCGATTACTTAACTCCACTTCAGATTGCAATTGCGCTAACGAGTGAGACCGGCGGTTCAAATCCTGCTGAGGCAAAGACCTTATCCTTTTATATGGTAGTTGTCGTAGTGATTTCAATGTCTGCCTATGCACTACTGCGCAAAAAGGTGAGCAAGTGGGAGCAGCAGCGATGAAGCGGTCAATCGGTGTGCGCCTTTGGCGCTGGAGTATTATCTCTGCCGTCGCCATATATCTCTTGGTCCCGCTCTATGCTATGTATGATTTCTCCACAAAGCCATTTGGCTTTGCAGATCAGGGTCGAACGTTTCGAGCCTGGCAGATGATCCCAACCCAACAAGATCTTTTTCCAGCGATTACTCGTTCATTAATTACGGCAGCGATTGTGATGGCGATCATTCTCTTTCTCGTAGTTCCCACCGCAATCTGGGTTCATCTCAAACTGCCAGCACTACGACGTCCATTTGAACTTCTCTGCCTTCTGCCGCTGGCGATTCCTGCAATCGTTATCGTGGTCGGTATCGCACCTTTATACCGTTGGATCTCAATAAATCTCTACGAATCCCCCATAACCCTTGCCGGTGTCTATTCGATGCTCATTCTTCCCTACACCTACCGTTCACTATCGGCCGCCCTGGACGCAGTTGACATTCATACTTTGGCAGAAGCGGCTACAACTCTAGGGAGCAGTATTGCGAGAATAATCTTCAAAATAGTTATGCCGACAATCAAAACTGGAATCGTCAATGGCTCTTTCATTGCAATCGCTCTAGTACTTGGCGAGTACACAATCTCTAACATTCTAAACTTTAAGACTTTCCAAGTAGTAATCGCACAGATCGGACGTTCTGATGGAAATGTTGCCGTTGCAGTCTCTCTAGCCTCACTGCTCTTTGTTATCGTCTTGCTCTTAATCATTCCTACTAAAAAGCGTCAAGGCAGTGTTCTTGACGTTGATGCTATCTAATAGAAAAAGAGGTTATACCTTGAGCTCATCAACATATGTCCAGTTAGTTGATATTGCTAAGTACTTTGGCAAAGTCAAAGCCCTCGATGGCTTAAGCCTTGATATCGCAGAGGGTGAACTAGTTGCACTCCTGGGACCATCGGGATGCGGTAAGACCACAGCCCTTCGCGCCTTAGCCGGCCTACAAGTCTTAGATCGCGGCTCCATGATTGTCGATGGTAAGGATGTAACTTTTCAAAAAGCGAGCAACCGTGGAATGGGAATGGTCTTTCAGGCATACTCACTCTTTCCACATATGACTGCTAGAGAAAATGTTGAGTATGGATTAACACTTCGAGTGCATAAAACATCAAAAGATAAGCGCAAGGTTCGCTCTGCTGAGCTATTAGATCTAGTTGGTTTATCATCACATGCAAATCACTATCCCTATCAACTATCTGGTGGTCAGCAGCAACGAATCGCTTTAGCCCGTGCTCTGGCAATATCACCAAAGGTATTGCTGCTGGATGAACCGCTCTCTGCACTTGATGCAAAGGTGCGTACCCAGTTGCGCGAAGAGATTCGCCGTATTCAAGTTGAACTCGGTACGACAACTCTCTTTGTAACTCACGATCAAGAAGAGGCTCTGGGAATCGCCGACCGTATCGGTGTCATGCGCAACGGTAAGTTGGAACAAATTGCAGCCCCTGCCGAACTCTATGATCGCCCACAAACAGCCTTCGTTGCCGAGTTCGTTGGGCTTACAAATCCGATCTCGGGCAAAGTCAGCGGTGGATCGATTGAGATTTTGGGTGGAGTTGTTAAGACTTTGCCTGGATCGATTACCTCTGGAACGGGTATTGCATTAGTACGCCCAGAAAACATCAATGTCGTAGCCGCTAAATCTGGAAATGCAACCGTCTTTTCAAGGAGTTTTCTTGGCGCATCATGTCGCTTGAGTATCTCCCTTGCCAATGGAGAGCGCATCACAGCCCAAATATCAAGTCCCGATGCAATAGATCTAGGAGCTGGTGTCAACGTTAACCTCTCACTGCTAGATCTACCTCTCTTTGTCAAGGCTGCAGGATGATCTTTGGAAAAATTACACAGCTTGAGACTTTCACAGATGAGTTTGTCGCCTTCGTTAAAGTAACGACATCTGATGGTCACATCGGCTGGGGCCAAACATCTACCTATCACGCCGATATAACGGCACAGATTTTTCATAGGCAGGTCGCTCCATGGGTTTTAGGCAAAGACGCCTCCGACATCGGTGCACTTATTACACTTGTGGAGGCACGCGAACATAAGTTTCCTGGTAGCTATCGATGTCGAGCAAATGCCGGTTTAGATACCGCACTTTGGGATCTGCGTGGGCGGGTTGAGGGCAAGCCTGTAGTTGAATTACTTGGCGGAGCGCCAAAGAAACTGCGCACCTATGCATCTTCGATGAAGCGCGACATAACGCCCCAACAAGAGGCCGAGCGTTTTGTGCGTCTACGTGATGATTTTGGCTTCGATGCATTCAAATGGCGTGTGGGGGCAGAGTGCGGCAATGATATCGATCAGTGGCCAGGGCGCACGCAAGAAGTAGTGCCTGTTGTCTCGCGCGCCTTAGGTGATCGAATCTCGAAATTAGTCGATGGTAATAGCGGATTTTCACCTCAGCGTGCAATAGAGGTCGGTACTTTGCTAGAGGCAGAGGGTATTTCACACTTTGAAGAGCCATGCAAGTACTGGGAGCTTGAAGAGACTAAAGAAGTTACCGACGCTCTTTCTATTGATGTTACCGGTGGTGAACAGGATTGGGATTTAAAGACATGGCAGCGCATGATCGATATACGCGCTGTCGATATTTTGCAACCTGACATCATGTACTTAGGTGGCATCTGCAGGACGTTAAAGGTTGTAGAGATGGCTAAAAAGGCGGGTATGCCCATCACTCCACATAGCGCCAATCTCTCTCTTGTAACTATTTGCACAATGCACTTACTCGGTGCGATTCCAAATCCAGGTAAATATTTAGAGTTTTCAATAGAGGGTTTTGATTACTATCCATGGCAAAAGGATTTATTTCTCGGAAATCCATTTGCAATTGAGGATGGAAAGATTCAAATACCAACACAACCTGGTTGGGGGGTCGAGATTAATCCAACCTGGTTAGCAAAATCCACTCACCAAGTTTCATCTCTTTAACAGCGAGAGAAATTCCTCGCACCCGAGATTTTAATTACTTATTTTACTTAGCAACTGCCTTCTTAAGTTTTGTTCCAGCGCTTACCTTGACACCAGTGCGTGCAGGAATCTGAAGAACTGCACCGGTCTGTGGGTTTCGGCCCGAACGAGCTGCGCGAGCAACTGCCTGAATTGAGATAAAGCCAGGAAGTACTAGCTTCTCCTTGCGTGTGAGCATTGAGATAGCAAGACTCTCTAATGCCTCTAACACTGCCGTTACTGCCCCTTCGCTCTGCTTTGAATTTAAAGCGAGCTTTGCGATGATTTCTTTCTTATTCATTATGAACTCTCCAATACCGGGTTGAAGTTACTATCACAATCCTGCCAGCAAAGAGAGGTGAATCATGCCTAACCACGCTTAATGGGCAGGAAATTCCCTGTATCGAGAGGGTATTTCGAGAAATTCTGGCTCAAACGCCGATCTCAGGTGCGATTTTGAACCAAAGAGCTTCAAATCGGGCCAGTTTTGACTAACAATATTTTGGCGTGGTCGATACGTTTGCACCATGAAAAGAGAAGTTGATGCAGATTTCCTAGCGATGCCATTAGCGGCAGTAACTCAGGCCGCTATAAGTACGGCACAAACCGCTGGTGCATCCCATGTCGATGTTCGAATCGAGCGCACTCGAACGGGATTACTCTCACTGCGCGATGCCAAACCCGAGACACAAAGTGATGAGACTCTGGCAGGTATTGGTGTCCGAGTAATCGTAAACGGTGCCTGGGGTTTTGCATCAGCTCCTGAAATCTCGCTAACAACGGCGAAACAGTTAGCCCTGACTGCAGTTGCCATGGCTAAGACTTCTAAGCCTCTCTCAACCGAGCTTGTATCCCTTGTCACCGAGCCCATCTACGCCAATCAAAAATGGGTCTCAGAGTATGAAATCGATCCATTTCAAATCTCGGATTCAGAAAAGAAGGATCGCCTGGCTCAATTAAGCAATGAATTATTAAAGTCTGCAACCGTCAATCACTCATCGGCTCATACCATGTATGTCAAAGAGCAAAAGCACTATGCAGACTCTTATGGCACGAGCACCACTCAGCAACGTGTGCGTGTACAGACTCAGATTGAGGCGATTTCAATCGGTGCTGGTGGCTTCGAATCCATGCGCACATTAGCCCAGCCTGCAGGGTTTGGCTGGGAGTGGATGGGTAGTAAGCATTGGAACTGGGATGCCGAGATCGCACAGCTTCCAACTTTGTTGGCCGAGAAAGTTGCTGCGCCATCGGTTGAACCTGGTCGTTACGACCTTCTTGTTCATCCCTCAAACTTATGGCTCACGATTCATGAGTCGATCGGACATGCTACTGAGCTCGATCGTGCTATCGGCTATGAGGCAAACTATGCAGGCACATCCTTTGCGACTCCCGATAAATTGAATACATTAAAGTATGGTTCGGCGCTGATGAATGTCACGGGAGATCGCAATACTGCCCATGGCTTGAGCACTGTGGGATTTGATGATGAGGGTGTTGCCGCCCAGCAGTGGGATATTATTAAAAACGGCCTCTTAGTTGGCTATCAACTCGATCGGCGAATAGCTGCACGTGTGAATCGTGATCGCAGTAATGGTTGCGCTTACGCCGACTCCCCAGCACATGTTCCCATTCAGCGCATGCCAAATGTCTCTTTGGCACCAAATCCGACTGGACCAACCTATGACGAGATGGTCGCATCCATAGAGGATGGCATCATCATCAAGGGTGATAAGTCGTGGTCTATTGACATGCAGCGCTATAACTTCCAATTTACGGGCCAGCAGTTCCATCGCGTTAAGAATGGAAAAATCATCGGCCAATTAAAAGATGTCGCATACCAAGCGACAACAACTGATTTCTGGGGCTCGATGAAAGTTGTGGGTGGGCCATCAACATACGTCTTAGGTGGTGCATTCAACTGTGGCAAGGCTCAACCTGGACAGGTTGCAGCGGTCAGCCATGGATGTCCGGCGGCGATATTTGATAAGGTCAATATTCTCAACACTGTCACTGAGGCCGGCAAATGATTCGCGCCCAAGAGCTCATTGAGAAGATCACATCAGATGCCACATGTGATGACTGCATCGTCGTTGTAAAGGATAAGACACAGGCCAACCTGCGCTGGGCCGGCAGCACGTTGACAACTAATGGTGTTATCCAAGAGCGAAGTCTCACTGTGATCGCCTTTGTGAAAACAGGTGAAGGCATGGCAACCGGTGGTGTTACCCGTACCGATGTGAACCTAACCGAGGTTCCTGCCTTGTTGGCCGAGGCGATAGCTGCGGCAAAGGCTGGCGAAAAAGCTGAGGATTTTGCCCCGCTGGCAACGGACATCGCTATCGGTGATTGGGCAGCGCCTCATATTCCAACAGGGCCAGAGGTATTTTCTGCATTTGCACCTGCCCTTGGAGATATGTTCTCGCGCTCTGTCTCTGATGCGATAGAGCTCTTTGGCTATGCCGAACACACCAGTGAGACGACGTGGGTTGGCTCAAAGGGCGGTCTGCGCCTTCGAAAAGATAGCCCAGTTGGTCGCGTTGAGATGACTGGTAAATCCCATGAGCGCACCCGCTCGACATGGAATGGCGTTGAGACCCGAGACTTTAAAGATGTATCTGTTGCATCTATCGATGCACATATTCGCCAGCGCTTAACCTGGCAGGGGCGTCACGTTGATCTTCCTGCCGGGCGCTATGACAGCCTTCTTCCATCTGGATCTGTCGCTGATCTCTTCACCTACATGATGTGGGTATCTGCCGCCCGCGATGTGCATGAGGGTCAATCCGTATTCTCTAAAAAAGGCGGCGGAACCCGTGTGGGAGAAAAACTTTCAAATGTAGGTTTCCAGTTCTTTAGCGATCCAAATTATGAGGCCTTACCTGCAGCCAACTTTGTAGCCACGGCAGTTAGCTCACCATATTCATCGGTCTTTGATAACGGACAGCCAATCAAGCGAGTGGATTGGTTTAAAGATGGTGTTCTCAAATCCCTTATTCAGACCCGGGCAAGTGCGCAGCTGACAAAGCTTGATTTCACACCCATAGCTGAGAACTTGATTATGAAGGTCGATGGTGGCCAAGGCACACTCGAGGATCTGGTGAAGAAGGTCGATAACGGACTACTGCTGACGACTTTTTGGTATATCCGTATGGTCGATCCGAACTCGCTGCTCCTCACGGGTTTAACAAGAGATGGTGTCTATCATATCAAAGGTGGCGAAGTTGTAGGTGCCACCAATAACTTCCGTTGGAATGACTCTCCCGTTTCAGCACTGAATCGGATTATGCATGCCGGTGCCAGCGAGTGGACTCAGCCCCGCGAGTGGGCCGGTGATATGGCTAATATGAGGACACCACCGTTGATAGTTAAAGATTTTAATATGTCGACGCTGAGCCCTGGAAATTAAGTTTTAGGCGTTGATGACCCCGGCTGAGAGCAAGATTAAGAGAACGCTGCCTAATACCACGCGATAGATAATAAATGGCATGAAGCTTTTAGTTGCTATGAATTTGAGCAACCAGGCAATTACTGCGTAGCCAACGACGAAGGCGATAGTGGTTGCAATAAAAGTCTCACTCAATGAAAAAACCTGGGCACCAGCGTTCTGATCAA
Source organism: Actinomycetota bacterium (assembly GCA_027728065.1). Taxonomy (GTDB): domain Bacteria; phylum Actinomycetota; class Actinomycetes; order Nanopelagicales; family Nanopelagicaceae; genus Planktophila. The sequence goes on along the minus strand of JAQBVO010000022.1, from coordinate 1,751 downwards.
GTGCGCCTTTAAGTTGGTAAAGACCGCTACCAAATACTGCCGGCAGCGCTAATAGAAACGAGTAGCGCAGCGCGGCTTCACGGCTATAGCCCAGCAGGCGACCCATGGCAATCGTGGCACCCGATCGTGAAACACCTGGAACCAGGGCTAGAGATTGAGCCAGACCGTAGAAAATACCGTGAGAGATAGTGAGATCTTTTAGCTCTCGATCTTTTCTGCCATAGTGATCGGCTACCCCCAAGACAATGCCAAAGAAAATTAACATCGTTGCGATTAGCCACAGAGAGCGAAACCCATTAGTAATTCTTGCCTGACCGGCATATCCCAAGATAGCGATCGGCAATGAGCCCATAATGATGAGCCAGCCCATGCGTGCCAGTAACCGCTCATCTGAAGGTAAAGCTCTTCGTGCTACAACCTGACTAAACCAGGCCAGAATAATCTTCTTAATATCATTCCTAAAAAAGATAAGCACAGCTAGTTCAGTGCCAATCTGAGTTATTGCAGTAAAACGCGCACCGGGATCTTGTGCATTAGTAAAAAACTCTCCAGCTATGCGCTGATGAGCACTCGATGAGATCGGTATGAACTCAGTCAGGCCCTGCAGGATGCCTAAGAGAATCGCTTCGAACACGTCATCTACCTTTTCTCTGAGTATTTAGCAGGGCTTAGAGTGAAAGACTACATCGCCGCTTTCAATTGTTCGGTATGGGCAGCTAAGTGAGCGCTGGCTTTGGTGATAAGTTTGGAGATACTGACCTGGCCAATCTCTGGGTGCATAGATTTTCGCTCCCACTGCTCGGCATTTAATGGCTCCAGAGTAGTTCGTATAACATCGCCCATAGCTTCGATGATACGCAGAGAGTTTTTCCAATCGCGACCTCCATAGTTTAAAACTCCTGGATAGAGCTCCTCATCAAATGGGGTAATTGAAGGCATTGGAATTGTAAGCGCGTTGAAATACCTGATTGCAAAGTGCATCTGAGCATCGGCTAGATGGTGGGCAATAAAGGCTGGTGACCATTGATTCTCGGCAGGTGAAATTAAAGCTGCCGTGGAGTCAATTGACTTAGCGTGAGTCAAAAATGCCGCGGTATTGTCGCTGTGTTCCATTAATTTCTCGTAACTCATGCCACAATCCTACCTGAAATCGTAATTACCAGGCAGAAGAGCCCGTTTCCTGAGTACTGACTCTACTAGTGAGTTGCTCCACCTAAATTCATTATTACAACTCCAGTGATAATAACCGCCATTCCAATAATGATTATTCTAGAGAGATGTTCGTCAAAGAAGAGGATCCCGCCAACGGCAGCTCCGATAATTCCAAATCCTGACCAGATTGCATAGGTAATACCTACATCAATTTTCTTGAGTGAAATGGACATAAGTGTAAAGGCGATTACATATCCAACTCCAACTCCAATAGATGGCCACAGCTTACTAAGACCATCGCTAGCCTTTAATAATAGGGTGCCTACAATTTCAGCTAGTATCGCTATAGATAAAAGAAACCATGCCATAACTGCAATGCTATCAATTCTGAAGATTACTGCCCACAAACCTGCCCACAGTGCCCACAAACCTGCCCACAAAATGTAAGCGTTTTAGTCTAGGTGCTGCCAGTTGCTCAACATAAATATTGTGCGTATCTCGCATAACTTCATGCGTAATAACATAAAAATAAAGAAGAGTCGCCCTATAAGCCGGAGACGACATTGTTATTCGTGAGGTCGAGGTAAGATACTGATATG
>JAQBVO010000045.1 GCA_027728065.1 Actinomycetota bacterium | reverse complement strand
TCTGCATAATTGTATTATAGTTGACTCAGAGCGTTGCGCAAAAAATCACACGATACTTAAATTACTTATTCTTATATGAGGGGATCGAACCCCGACCCGGTGATTAAGAGTGTGTTAGGTGTTGTGCGCTCACGCTCAAAGCCACCTAATAGCACTTCCTGAGCCTGTTGAGACACGCTCAGTAAGTCACCGTGCTCTACTAACTGTCATTGGATAGTAAGTATTACAGAAAATGATTATATTTACTAGAGTTTCTGACCTACCAATTGCTACTCTTTCAGTGCTTCTAAGTAAATAAAGCCAAATACCTGGCTTATTAATAGTAGAACTAGGAAACGAAGAATGATTGCTACCTATTCTTGTGCGAAGTGCGAAATGTCAGTTAATGCCAATTGTGCCAAGTGCAACAAACCACTTGTTAACGATTCCCTTGCTCTTGCAGATGGAAGTAGAGTTCAAATCTCTCGCTGCCCGCAATGTGAAGGAAAAATAAAATCTCCAATGTGTTGCGGTTCAGATATGAGCTGCTCAGTATAAAAACTCCTATCAAAAGGGTTTATTAAGATAAATTCCGATCAAACAACTACCCTAAGCGAAAAAAGGAGAAAAAATGGCGCACAGATATTTAGTGCTTGGAAAGTAGACAACTTAAGGCCTAGCAGGAGCATTAAAAGATGGGTTCCAAAGTCGTCACGCTAATATTTCGAACGCAGTGAGCTCACTTGGTGGAAAGCTAATTGAATATAGTTTCTGCACAGGTGAATATGGCTTAATTATTCTGACCGAATGGGAGGATGAGAGCAAGGCGTTGACTCTACAATTAGTTGCTGGTTCTGCCGGTAGTGTTTCAAGTCAAACAATTCGTCTCCTTTCCCCGGCAGAAATGGATGAATCACGCGCTCATATGTCATCAGTAAAGTGGAGCGCCCCAGGAAAGTACAAAGCCTTCTCCAACACAGCATTACCCCAGGCCTGAGAAGGTAATTGCAGGGCCTTGGAGGTATGGGTAAGGTGAAGTAATGGAAATCGTGCTTGTAATTCTAGTGATTCTAATTATTCTGGTAGTTGCTAAAAATGGCTAAAGTAATTGAATCTCAAGGCAACTTAATACTGCAGCTCTCATTTTGGGAGAAGATATGTGTCTTCCATAATAGTATAAGTATGGATAAGAAATCTTTGGTTGAAAAAAGCTGGCAGACGACCCCTGGAGATCTGCGGTGTTGCAAGGGATTAGAGCCCCAGGTACTGGCTTTGAATTTTTAATTCTGCTTGGCACGATGCGTTATCGGAGAGGCAAGGACTTCACCGCTATCTATAAGAGAAGACCAGTTGAGATATATCAATTTAAAGAAAGACCATTTAAGCGCTGGATAGGTACTAAGTAAAGGCAGAGTCAGAGGTTTACATCTTGCACGAAAAAACAGCTAGCACCTCTAATAATCCTATAAGGCTTAGCCTTTACTTATCCTCCAGCCTTTACTTATCCTCTAAAGTGCTAGTGCTCTAGTGGGCTCCTCTTTTGCTACTTTGCCACCACCACCGATACCTTTAGTGCAACATAAATACTGGAGTATTCTCAGGCGATGGTCGTTCTCCGAAACATAGCAAGCCATGCAAACTCAGCTAACGATAGACAGTTTCGAACGAAAGGTTCCTCCGATGAAAATTGACTCTGTTGATCTCTTCTACCTTCGCATGCCCGAGGTGCTCGAGATCGGAGATGGAAGCCAGGATTCGTTGTTATGTCGCGTTACTTCGAATGGTCATGTTGGCTGGGGAGAAGCGGTCTGTTCGCCGATGGTGGGAATCACGAGCTGGATCACGCCAATGTCACACAGCGGATGCCACCCTGTTATCGATTCCGTTCTTGGTCAGCGAATTGATTGTCCAGAAGATATTCGACAGGTCTATCGCAACGTTCGTCAGAATTCCTTCTATGGATTGTTGCAGAGTGATTTATTGATCTCAGGAATTGAGATTGCGCTCTGGGATTGTTTGGGGCGCACAAAAGAGGAGCCAATTTGGAAACTCCTTGGATACCAGAAGACCGAACGTAAGCTTCCATATGCATCCGTCCTCTTTGGCGACACTGCTGCTGAAACTAAACAGAAGGCTTTAGATATGCGGAGCAAAGGTTTTAAAGCAATCAAATTTGGATGGGGACTATTTGGTACCACGACTGTTGAAGATGATGCTGCTCACATTCACTCTGCACGTGAAGGTATTGGCGCTGACGGGTATCTGATGATTGATGCCGGAACTGTCTTCAAAGATGATGTGGAAGCGGCAGCAAAGCGTTTACCTGCACTCGCTGAAGCCAATGTCTATTGGTATGAAGAGCCTTTCGATTGTTATGCGCTTGCAGAATATGGTGAACTTGCCAAACGCTCAAGCAAAGTCAAACTTGCCGGTGGCGAAGGTGCGCATAACCCATTCCAAGCAGAGCAATTGATTGATTATGGCGGCGTTGGCTTTATCCAAATTGATTTTGGCTATGTCGGTGGCATTGGTAATGCATATCGCGTTGCTCAATATGCAACGTCTAGAGGTGTCAAGTACGTCAATCACACCTTTACTTCACAATCTGCACTCTCATCTTCACTCCAACCTTTTGCAGGATTAAAGGAGTCAAATATCACTGAGTATCCGATGGAGCCGAAACTGCTCTGCCAAGAGTTGACTCTCGACCGGATTGATGTGGGCGCAGATGGCATGATCGAAGCGCCAGATGCTCCGGGACTGGGAATTACCATCAACACTGCCGCTGTGAAAAAGTATCAGGTCGAAGCTGAAATCAAGGTGAACGGCAAGGTCCTCTACTCCACGCCAACCGTCTAGAGTTTGGTTATCTCACTGTACTTCTCTGAGGTAATCAAGGTTGATTCGGTGTATCAAAATTTAAGATATACAAGGTCTGCGTTAGAAATTACTATTAGGGTCTTAGAAAAGGGTTGGACAAGGGTCTAGAGGTAGGTATGTCAGAACCACTACATGGTGTTTTCACGGTCCTTTCGACCCCATTTACATCTGAT
>JAQBVO010000021.1 GCA_027728065.1 Actinomycetota bacterium | reverse complement strand
GGCGGGGAGATTCGAACTCCCGGTCTCCTGCTCCCAAAGCAGGCGCGCTAGCCACTACGCTACGCCCCGAGGCGCAATGCGAAAGTCTAGAGGAGATTTCACTCAACTCGAACCGACCCAGTACCTTTAGCCTCTAAGCACCAACTGCGGGTGTAGCTCAATGGTAGAGCCCCAGCCTTCCAAGCTGGCCATGCCGGTTCGATCCCGGTCACCCGCTCCATATCTCTTAGCCGATAGATCCGACCTTATTAATCAGGGCGCGGCCGCTGAAAATTATGGTTGCGGAACCAACTGCCCACTGATTTGAAATCCGAACTCCAAAAGAGGTACCCACTTCAGCGTTTGATACAACTCCAATAATGACAAATCCGTACTGTCTTCCGCTTACGCCATTTGTGGAAGATGTTGCATCGCTAGCTATTGAAAATTGTGAGGCAATAGCTATATTTCCAGTAACAATTTCTGCACTTAATTTTATTTGCTCGGAGAATGAAAGTGTGCCCGACATGAGAATTTCAAAAGTGTAACTTCCTGAAGCATCAACAATAAAGAAAACTGTTGAATTAGAAAGCCCGTCAGTCCCTGTTGATAGTGAGATATTTGGAACTGTTGCAAATTTGGAAACTGAAATGCCTGCGGCTCCGGTTGTGCCCGTTGATCCAGTTGCACCTGCAGAACCTGTTGCGCCCGTTGATCCAGTTGCACCTGCAGAACCTGTTGCGCCCGTTGATCCTGTTGCGCCCGTTGATCCTGTGTCGCCTTTAGCGCCGGTTGCACCGTTAGCACCAGCAGCTCCTGTTGCACCGGTCGCTCCTGCAGCGCCAGTGTCGCCTTTAGCGCCAATTGCACCGGTCGCTCCTGCAGCGCCAGTGTCGCCTTTAGCGCCAATTGCACCGACTGATCCAGTTGCACCTGTAGCACCAGTTAAACCACGATCACCTGTGGCTCCAGTTGCACCTGTAGCACCAGTTAGACCACGATCACCCGTTGCTCCTTTTGCACCCACTGCTCCATCTGCACCGGTTAAACCACGTTCACCGTTTGCGCCAACGGCACCCACTGCTCCATCTGCACCGGTTAAACCCTGTTGGCCGCGATCACCTTTAGCGCCATCTACTCCTGCCGCTGACACGGTTACATTTTTTGGTTCAACTGGGCGCAGTGAGGTTGCAATCTTCCACACCCCTTTTAATTTTGGTCCATAAAGATTTGCATTCTTTGTATCGATATAGAAATCACCATCTATGCCCGTTGTCTTTGTCGGCACTCCACCCCCGCTCAAGATCGTATTTAGTGATGCAGTTGTTGCGCGCCCTGCTTTATTTGTGGTGGAGGATGTTTTACCTGCAGCGATTGCGCCCTGCGATGTGAACAAGGTAAGAACGAGAGCGATTGCGATGGTGTTTCTGTGACGGGTCATAAGGGGAGGGCCTTTCCTGGTAAATGGGGATGAAGACCTCTTAAGTGTGGAATAGCTGGCTCGGGCCAAAAATAAGGAAGCCCTCAGGCTCATTCACCCTTAAACAAGGGGCCTTCCCCGCAACAAAGCCCAAAACCTGCCATTAATTCACAGGGTGTTCTAAGGATGGATTAGTACGATTCCCAGTAACAAGTAGTTAATTACGGGTAGTCGGCGACGATCCGTCAACGACAAATTTGATTTATGAGAGGTCAAATACATGTCAACGAAGAAGAGATTCACGGCGGTAGTAATAACTGTCGCAGCACTTTCAGTCGGATCGATTGGTGTCGCAACTGCGCAGGATTTGACTGGTAAGGCTGCAGAAAGAGCAACTGTTCTTGCAGAGTTAGTAAAGGCGGGAACAATCACACAGGCAAAGGCCGATGCAATCACGAAGAAGTTTGATTCTGCAAAGGCTGCCAGGGATGCAAATAGATCTGCTCACAAAGCTGGGATGAAGGCACACCATGAAGCCGCCAAGGCACTTATTGCTTCAACTATTGGAGTCGATGCAGCGACGATTAAAACTCGCCGTGCTGCCGGTGAATCACTTGCAAGTATTGCAGGTGCAAAGAAGGATGCATTGATTCAAGCACTTGTTGCATTTAATACTAAAGAGATTGATGCAAGAGTCAGCGCAGGTAAATTGAGTGCGGCGCGGGCAACAACTATTAAGGCAAATCTTCAAGCTTTGGTAACAGCCAAGATTGAATCTGTTAAGGGTCCTAAAGCAATGGGTCCTAAAGCAATGGCTCCTAAAGCAATGGCTCCTAAAGCAATGGCTCCTAAAGCAATGGGTCCTAAAGCAATGGGTGGCAAGGGCAAGCGCCACTAAATACATTCACTCCTCCCTAGAGGTCAAACCCGCCACGTGAGCAATCACTTGGCGGGTTTTTCTTTATGCATGGCAAGATGGACCTATGAGAATTCATATCGGCAGCGATCATGCAGGCCTTGAGTTAAAGAGTGCACTGATTGTGTATCTGCAGGGCAAAGGACATAACGTCACAGATCACGGTCCACATGCATTCGATGCCGTTGATGACTACCCAGATTTTTGTATCCCAGCCGCTGTTGCAACGGTTGCAGATAATGGATCCCTTGGAATCGTTTTAGGTGGATCAGGCAATGGCGAACAGATAGCCGCTAATAAAGTAAAAGGCGTGCGCGCAGCCCTGGCCTGGAGCGTTGAAACGGCTAAGTTGGCTAAAGAGCATAACAACGCCAACGTTGTTGGAATTGGTGGTCGCATGCACTCAATTGATGAGTGCAAGGCGATAATCGATGCCTTTATTGAAACCGCCTTTACAAATGACGTACGTCATGTTCGACGAATAAATAAAATCAGCCTGTACGAAGATACAGCAGGTCAGTAACTCGGTGATCTTTATCGATCCCCTGTCCTTCAAATCGAGTTACTGGTCGCCAGGCAGGTTTTGCAATTACTCCCCCGCTAAACTGGGTTGAGCCTGCAAAGACAATCTGCATCGCTTGTGCATATGGCAGCCAATCGGTTGCAATATGAATATATCCCCCTGGTTTTAATTTCGAAGCGATTAAGGCTAAAAACTTCGGCGTAACTATTCGGCGCTTATGATGTTTTGATTTTGGCCAAGGATCTGGAAAGAAGAGAAGTACACCATCGAGTAAGTCATCGGCAAGCATGTACTCAAGAACTAGATGTACATCCTCTTCAATTATTTTGATGTTTTTTAAATCTTGCTCTTGTATGCGCGCTAATAGTTTGCCAACCCCTGGTGAATGCAGCTCGACTGCTATGTATGCATTCTGCGGCGATTGTGCGGCGATAATGGCAGTGGCCTCACCCATTCCAAAGCCGATCTCCATAATGACCTTCTGAGCTGTTGGAAATACCTGCGCAAGATCGATCCTCTTATTCTCAACTGGAATTCCGTAAACCTGCTGGAGCAGATTCTTAGCAGCCCGCTGTGCCGCTGTAATTCGAGTCCCTCTCATGCTGTAACTGCGAATTGAAGGGCGTTCCATAGAGTAAGAATCTCATGGTTGGATTGATACCTTTACAAGGGAGTTATGAAGTGTCAGGAATAAATATCACGCGCATTGAGGCTAAAGAGCGTGCCGATCACCTATACGTCACTAGTTACGACGTCACTCTAGATGTCACGACAGGTGAAGATGGTTTTTATGCCAAATCAGAGGTCGATTTCAGCTGCACCACCCCTGGCTATTCAACCTTTATCGATGCCTGTGGCAGCCGGGTAATTTCGGCGACCTTAAATGGTGCGGCCGTTGATACAACCAACTTTGATGGCGAGTCGATCTTCTTAACTAATCTCACAGCGCAGAACCATTTGGTGATTGAGATTGAAGGCGTTTATTCGAAATCTGGTGAAGGTTTGCAACGCTCGGTTGATCCATCAGATGGCGAGGTCTATCTCTACTCACAAGGAGAGACTGCATACATCCGCCACATGTTTCCTTGTTTTGATCAACCTTCGCTCAAGGCCACATTTGCCTTAACGGTAAAGACGCCAAGTACCTGGGAGGCGATTTCAAATAACCCAGTTGCATCCAAAGAGAGCACCGGGGATATAACAGTATGGAAGTTTAGAACAACCCCACGTATCCCTTTGTACTTGGCCGCACTGATCGCCGGTCCTTACTCTCATGTTCATGATCTCTATAAGGGAGGCAAAGAGGTTCCACTTGGAATCTACTGCCGTAAATCAATGGCGCAGTATTTAGATTCCGATGACATCTTCTTGCTTACAAAACAGGGCTTTGCCTACTTTGAGAAAATCTTTGGACTTGTCTATCCCTTTGATAAGTATGATCAGATCGCTGTCGTTGACTTCAACTTTGGTGCGATGGAAAATGCCGGAGCAGTTACATTTCGCGAAGATTTATTAGTCTTCCGCAGCCACATGCCAGAGAAGATGTACATGTCTCGAGCAAATGTCATTTTGCATGAAATGGTACATATGTGGTTTGGTGATCTAGTCACGATGTCGTGGTGGGATGATCTATGGCTCAATGAATCATTTGCAGAGTTCATGGCATACCTTGCAATGGCCGAAGGCACACGCTTTAAAGGCGGCTGGGCAGGCTTTAATAGTGAGAGAAAAAACTGGGCATACCGCCAGGATCAACTCTCATCAACGCATCCAATCGTTGCCGACATGGTCGATATTGAGGCCGTTAACGCCAACTTTGATGGAATTACATATGCCAAGGGTGCATCGGTTTTGCAACAGTTAGTGGCACATGTGGGGCGTGAGAACTTTGTTGCCGGCATACAGAAATACTTTGCACAGCATGCTTGGGGCAATACGACACTTAAAGATCTCTTCGATCAATTAGAGGCCACAAGCGGGCGCTCACTCGATGCCTGGGCAGCAACGTGGTTACAAACTGCTGGAGTCAACACGCTACACCCCGAACTAACAATCGAGGGTGATAGATATACATCTGTCGTCATTAAACAGGATGCTCCTTTAATCCCGGCTGGCTCACGAGAGCTTCGCCCACATCGTTTGGCCGTTGGTCTCTACGATATTGAAAATGGTGCGCTGATATTGCGCAGATCTGTCGAACTCGATGTAGCTGGTGAGCGCACAACTGTTCCAGCCCTTGTTGGCGAAAAAACCGCTGATTTACTTCTGATTAATGATCGTGATCTCTCGTATGCAAAGTTACGCTTTGATTCACGCTCATTGACAACGTTGAAAACTCATCTCGGTAAAGTCTCTGATCCTCTTACTCGTGCACTCTGCTGGGCGACAGTATGGGACATGCACCGCGATGGAGAAATCTCATCACATGATTTCTTGGATATCGCCTTCGCAGGCATTCCCGGTGAAAACGATGATGCAGTTGTCAGCATTACCTTAAGTCAAATGTATACATCGGTTGAGGCATATAGCCGCGATGAAAAACGCCCTGCGATGCGTTTGAAGTTAGCAGATGGGTTAGATGCACTGACAAAGAGTGCAGCCCCTGGTAGCGATCTTCAACTCTTATTTGCACGCGCCTTTGCTCAAAACGCCATAACGCCTGCACACATTGAATCTGTGCGCGCTCTGCTCAATGGCTCGGTAGATGGATTAATCGTCGATGCCGATCAGCGCTGGTTCTTTATTATCGCTCTGGCAGAGCGCGGTGCCATCGATAAATCTGAAATCGATGCCGAGCTTGTACGTGATAACACCACCAGCGGTAACTGCTTCTATGAAACGGCGGTCGCGGCAGCTCCAACACCTGCGGCTAAAGATTATGCCTGGAACAAGATTGTTAATGACGATATTCAGACATCGCTTCGATCGGCATTGGTCGCAGGTTTCCAGCGCCCTATACAGCGCGAGATTCTCTCCAACTACGTCGATCGCTACTTTGATTGCATTATCGATGTCTGGAACTCAAAATCCTATGAGGGCGCGGCCAAAATAGTCTCTGGGCTCTATCCCACATGGGTCGTCTCTCAAGCCACGATTGATAAGACTACAACGTGGTTACATACAACTGGAAAAGATTCTCCAGCTGTATTGCGCAAATTAGTTATCGAAGCTCACGATGGATTAGTGCGTGCCTTAAAGGTTCAAGGGGCGATTAATTAATCGATTGTTGTAATGGATGAGTTGTACTTCTGTTTACGCGGAGCAGATGCAATCCATGACAATCCTGCAATTACCGCGAACAACAACGTTGGTAAGAGAAAAAAAGTAACAAGAGTTTCTAATGCGCTAAGGCCTGGGCCTGCAACGGTGCCATCTTCAACCGATCTTGTAATTATCTGCATGCCGTAATTGTAATTTACTTATGCAGTTGCGGCTGCCACACCAAATGGCTGCAAATACTGAAGCCAGCGATTATCGGTGCGCCCAGTTCCAAGAATTCTCCATGCCGCACCAACTGGTTCGCGTGGCAACTGGCGCAGACGCCAACCAATCTCCCTTAAATTCTTATCGGCCTTCAAATGATTGCACTTCTGGCAGGCCGATACAACGTTATCCCAATTATGTGCACCTCCACGACTTCTGGGAACAACGTGATCGATCGAGGTAGCAGGTGCGGTGCAGTAAACGCATCGACCACCATCGCGGGCGAAGATAGCACGGCGCGATAATGGCACTGCATGTCGATATGGAATACGGACGTATTTGTTCAAACGAATAACCGATGGCAAATCTAATTGCCCGCCCGAAAAGTGAATAACATCGCCTGACTCTTCAATCATGGTTGCGCGATGGTTTAAGACCAGAATCAGGGCACGGCGCTCTATGATGACACCTAACGGTTCGTAGGTGGCATTGAGAACTAGTGTGCGCGACATTAATCGCTCCCGATCTGGCGCGTGGCTCGCGCCGATTGGGCTATCTTGCCCCACAACACGCCTCGGCGCAGGTATTTCAAAGCAGTATTTAGGTAAAGATTTGGCTACAGTCATAACCTATGAGCGATTGGGCGCACAACATCATCGATTGGCTGAACGGGACCCCCCTTCGCATTCTCATTATCCTGATCACGGCCATCCTGACCCAGAGCTTTGGCTCCCGGGCCATCCACCGAGCCATGAACAGGCTGGCAACGGCCGATCTGATTCCAGGTCCGCGCAATATCGTTTCCCGACAAAAAGAGCGCGCTCGCACAATCGGCGGCGTCCTAGCGGCTACTTTGAAATCACTTGTTTGGCTAGTGGCAACTGCGATGGTGCTCGGAGAGTTTGGTTTTAATTTAGGGCCTTTGATCGCATCGGCTGGAGTTCTAGGTGTTGCACTTGGTTTAGGTGCACAGACTTTAGTGCGCGATATTTTATCTGGAATCTTCATGCTCATTGAGGATCAATATGGCGTAGGTGACAGTGTTGATGTCTTAGATATTCAAGGGGTTGTAGAAAGAGTTGGATTGCGTGTTACAACGGTGCGGGATAAAAAGGGAGTTCTCTGGTATTTACGAAACGGTGAGATTCTAAAAGTTGGAAATCAATCTCAATCTGGTTGATTAACCATCGAGTTCGCCGCCATCTCTAAGTAACTCCATAAGGTGGCTCGTAGCTCTGCTTGAATCTGCATTCCATCAACAGCTTTATGCATGGCCCCTAGCCAAGCATCACGTGCGGCGGAATCGATATGAAAACCAGCATGACGCATACGTAGACGAGGATGACCGCGGCTCTCTTGATAGGTTGTTGGTCCACCCCAGTACTGCTCTAAGAACATCTGCAACCGTTGAGCAGCGGCTTTCAAATCTGAATCAGGATACAGAGGGCGCAAAATTGGATCGATTGCCACATGAGCATAAAACTGCGAAACTAAATCGGTGAAGAACTTTTCGCCGCCAATCTCTTCGTAAAAACTACTCATACGTTAAGACTAGCGTTGTCCTTGCCTTTTGCAATCTGCAAAACAAAGTAGCTAGTTATTAAACAAAGGGCACCACTGACATAGAAGGACATCGCATAATCGCCAAGTTTTATCCTCAAAACCGCAGCGCCGAAGGCTGCAATTGAGCCGCCGATTTGGTGAGCAGCAAAAACCCATCCATAAATAATAGTGCCTCGATCTGGACCTAAAACTGTGCGACATAACATGATTGTTGGCGGAACTGTTGCAACCCAATCTAAGCCATAAAAGATGACAAAAACTAAGGTTGAAGGGTGCACTGTCGAAAAAAGAATTGATGGAAGAATAAATAACGATAGCCCACGGAGTGAGTAATAAAAGAATAAAAGTTTGCGCGGATCAAACTTGTCTGTTAACCACCCAGAAAATAAAGTTCCAATGACATCAAAGACGCCAATGAGTGCAAGCAGGCTTGCAGCGGTGACATCCATCATCCCGTGATCATGTGCTGCGGGGATAAAGTGTGTTCCTATTAATCCACTTGTTGAAAGACCACACACAAAAAATGAACCGGTGAGGTACCAAAAGTCTTTGTGAGCACTTGCCTCTTTTAGTGTCACAATAGCTAGACGAGCAGCGTTCATGGTGCTCTGAGCCGGAGGTGCCCAATCATCGGGCGCACCATAGGGAAGCATTCCAAGATCTGCAGGCTTTTCCTTTAGGAAGAGATAGATGAAAGGAACCATCAGCAAAGAGGCTACGCCGATAGTTAATCCAATAGATTCCCAACCATAATCTGAAGAAAGTGCTGCTAAACCTGGTAAGAAAATGAGTTGGCCGGCAGCTGCTGCTGCTGTTAATCCACCAACTACTAATCCCCTGCGCTTAACAAACCATCGATTAGCAACTGTTGCTGCAAATACCAGCGCCATTGAACCTGTTCCAACGCCAACAATGACGCCCCATGTAAGTACCAACTGCCAAGGCGCATTTACAAATGTAGTTAAGAATGCACCAGTGCTCACAGTAGTAAGCGCTGTCATAACTACTTTTCGAACAGTAAAACGCTCCATTAACGCTGCAGCAAATGGCGCGGTTAATCCAAACAAAAGCACGTTGACCGAGATCGCAAATGAGATCTCATCTCGTCCCCAGCCAAATGCCTCTTCGAGAGGGAGAATTAATACAGATGGAGCTGCTCTAAATCCTGCTGCTGCCAACAGGGTAAAGAAGGTAACGATCGCTGCAACCCACGCAGGGTGAAATCTTCTATTTTTCTGCATGTAGAATTCTAATCGACGAGATTCCAAGTACCACAACTGGGATTGCTGCAAAAAAACATAGCCAGCCATAACTCAGAGTTCCGATAATCACACCGGCCAGGGCTCCGCCACCAGCCCCCGAAAGATTCATGACTAAATCACTTGCGCCTTGCGATGCTGCTCGCATCTCTAATGAGACCGTCTCTGACAAGAGCGCAGAGCCTGCAATCAATGTGCCTGACCAACCCAAGCCAAGTAGGAAGAGTCCGATCCCTAATGTAATCGCATCATCTGCCGCAGCTGAGCCTGAAATTATCGTTGAGAGTAAGAGAGTTGCTAATCCAATCTGAATCACGCGCATACGGCCTAAGCGATCGCTGAGTGCGCCAACAACTGGTGAAAATGCATACATACCCAATACATGCACGCTAATAACTAAACCAATTACTCTCAGGGTTACATCCACATGGGCCATATGTATAGGTGTCATAACCATGACCGAGACCATAGCGACGTGGCCAATTGCTATGGCTGAAATTGCAAAGAGTGCATGTGGGTTGGAGCCAATGTGTTTGAGCGCTGCCTTTGTGGAGCTTTTATGGTGGACGATCTTGGCTTGTTTTTTAGCCAGTAGATATGGATCAGGGCGCAGAAAAATTACGATAACAATCGCTGCTAAGAACAGAGTTAGGGCAGAGAGCATGTATGGGCCAACTAAGCGGGGAAGATCAAAGTATTCGGCTAAGTTTCCAGCAGGATCCATTAAATTTGGTCCAGCAACTGCACCGATCGTGGAGCCCCAGACGACAAAAGATAACTGTTTAGCTCGAGTTTCATTAGTGGCTAAATCAATTGCTGCAAAGCGCGCTTGATAACCAGCTGCCGATGCCGCACCGACTAAAAAGGTTCCAAGCAGCATGAAAAAAAGATTGCGATTTGCACCACCGATAATTGCAAAGATTGATCCGATAACACCCGAAAACAGACCCACCGATAGGGCTAAGCGCCGTCCCCCGCGTGCAGTCAAATGCGCAAGCGGTAAGGCAAGGGCTGCAGCACCTAGAACTCCACTTGTTTGTGCAAGACCGGCCAACGTTTCAGATCCGGTAATCGATGAGACTAAAAGCGATCCTGCGGCAACTGTGCCGGCAATTCCAACGCCGTTGAGGACTTGGGCAGTTGCCAGAGTGCGCACTGTTCGGTGCTGCACATGTGTATGTGACATTTTATTCTGCCTCTAGATATTTACCCAATACTTCGAGTTGCAGATCACTCAGTGGACGAGAGCTCTTTGTATCGTCGGTAACTGACACCTGCACTGTCTTTATACGTGAGCAGAGAACTCCGTTATTTGAAAGCTCGTAAACCAAGATAAATGAGGATGTGCCGATTGATTCAACCCACATAGTCACATCGATAAAGATATTGCCCTCGGCGATTGGTGCTTTGTAATCTGCTTCGGCACGTGCCACGACCATATTGAAGATGCCGAGCATCGCAAAGCGAGCCTCCTGGGCATAGGTTAAATACTTGGCGTGATTGACATGACCCATCGCATCAAGATCATCCCAGCGAACATACTGCTTATTAATAAACTTCATTTAGCGAGTCAACTTTCTGTATGTAACACGATGTGGACGCATGGCGTCGGCGCCTAATCGTTGGATTTTATTTTCTTCATAGCTTTCAAAGTTTCCTTCAAACCAGAACCACTTTGAATCCCCTTCATAGGCCAAAATGTGTGTCGCTATGCGGTCTAAGAACCATCGATCGTGAGAGATAACTACTGCGCACCCTGGAAACTCAAGTAGGGCGTTTTCAAGGGATCCTAAAGTTTCAACATCTAAATCATTTGTTGGCTCATCAAGCAAGAGTAAATTGCCGCCCTGCTTGAGCGTAAGCGCTAAGTTCAAACGGTTGCGCTCTCCGCCTGACAAAATCCCTGCCGGCTTCTGTTGATCAGGGCCTTTAAAACCAAAACATGAAACATAGGCACGCGATGGCATCTCAACCATCCCCACTTTAATAAAATCAAGGCCATCAGATACCACCTCCCACAAACTCTTCTTCGGATCGATTCCACCGCGTGATTGATCAACATATGACATCTTCACACTCTCTCCGACTTTTACTGTTCCAGAGTCCGGTATCTCCATCCCCATAATTGTTTTAAATAGCGTCGTCTTGCCCGCACCGTTAGGACCGATGACACCGACGATGCCGTTACGTGGCAGAGTAAATGAGAGATCATCGATAAGGACGCGATCTCCAAAGCCTTTCACCAGATGCTCTACCTCAATTACGACATTTCCAAGTCGTGGCCCTGGTGGAATCTGAATCTCTTCAAAATCTAATTTGCGCATCTTGTCGGCCTCGGCCGCCATCTCTTCATAACGCGCCAAACGGGCCTTAGATTTAACTTGGCGCCCCTTAGCGTTTTGACGAACCCATTCGAGCTCTTCAGTCAAACGCTTTGCCCGTTTGGCATCTTTCTGACCTTCAACCTTTAATCGCGCAGACTTAGTCTCTAAATACGTTGTGTAGTTACCTTCATATGGATAAGCACGCCCACGATCGAGCTCTAGAATCCACTGCGCAACGTTTTCCAAGAAATATCTATCGTGCGTGATTGCCACGACCGCACCTACATATTTATTTAAATGCTGTTCAAGCCACAAGACTGACTCTGCATCTAGATGGTTTGTAGGCTCATCGAGAAGCAAAAGGTCGGGGGCCTGCAAAAGTAATTTGCAGAGAGCAACGCGACGTTTTTCACCACCCGATAGAATTGAAACATCGGCATCTGCCGGCGGGCAGCGCAGTGCATCCATCGCCTGTTCTAACTGGGAATCTAGCTCCCATGCATTGCGATGATCTAGCTGTTCTTGTAGTTCTCCCATTTCAGCCAATAACTTGTCGTAGTCTGCATCTGGCTCACCCAGCGCTTGGCTAATGACGTTGAAGCGATCTAACATCGCAACGGTTTCTGCCACACCCTCTTTTACGTTATCAATGACACTCTTACTTTCATTTAAGATGGGCTCTTGCAATAAAATTCCGACCGTGTATCCAGGGGTTAGATAGGCCTCACCATTTGAAGGTTGCTGCAATCCAGCCATAATCTGCAAAACAGTTGACTTACCCGCACCATTGGGACCAACGACACCAATCTTAGCGCCGGGATAAAACATGATGGTGACATCATCAAGGATGACCTTCTCGCCATACGCCTTACGCGCCTTCTTCATGGTGTAAATGAACTCAGCCATGAGATGAAACCTTAGTGGTTGGCAACGGTAGACTCTACATTACGACCCTCCTACAGGCGCCTGTAGCTCAGTCGGATAGAGCACCTGCCTTCTAAGCAGGTTGTCGCAGGTTCGATTCCTGCCAGGCGCGCAGCGGTTCGAAATTAAAAAAGCAGAAACTCGAGGCCACCCTCGTTTGGCCCCGGGTTATCTTCGTAATGAGGAATAAAAACTAGCCCATCTTTCCTGTTACATAGGCCTCGGTCCGTGGATCAGTTGGATTACTAAACATCTTACTTGTGCTATCAAACTCAACTAACTTTCCAGTTCGTCGATCTCCAAGTGGATTGACCTCGGTTACAAAGAATGCTGTATATGAACTCACGCGAGCGGCTTGCTGCATATTGTGGGTAACGATAACAATTGTGTAATCCCTCTTGAGTTCAATCATCAAATCTTCAATACGCGCCGTTGCAATTGGGTCAAGAGCCGAACATGGCTCATCCATAAGAATCACCTCTGGGTCAACGGCTAGAGAGCGGGCAATACATAGACGTTGCTGTTGTCCACCAGATAAGCTCAAAGCTGAGTCATTTAAACGATCCTTAACTTCATCCCACAAAGCCGCAGAGCGTAGAGATTTCTCAACAATTACATCGAGCTCTGATTTACTGGGACGACCATTAACCTTTGGACCAAAAGCTATATTTTCATAAATGCTCTTGGGAAATGGATTGGGCTTTTGAAAAACCATTCCGATTCGACGGCGAACTTCGACTGCACTGGCTTTTGGATCATAGAGATCTGCTTCGTGGTAAGAGATTTTTCCATGCACCTTTGCCCCAGGAATTAGATCATTAGTTCTGTTGAGTGAGCGTAAAATCGTGCTCTTCCCACAGCCTGAAGGTCCGATAAATGCAGTGACGTCCATACTCGGAATCTGCAGATTCACATTTGAGACAGCGAGAAAATCTGAGTAAGAGACTGCAACATCACTTAATGTAAAAACCGGGTCTATGAACTCCATAACGCCCTGTGCGTTTCTTTCAGTGCTTGTGGCAGTCATTAGATTCCCCTTTGATGTATTAATCATTTAAACACGGCTTTTTCTATTTGCTCGATCCCTTAAAAATATAGCGATGAAATTCAAAGTAAAGAGAATTACAACCAAAATTAAGCTACCCGCAGAGGCTATGTAGTGGAACTCTTCACGAGAATCTGATGCGTATTTGAAGATAGAAAGAGGTAAAATTGTGAATTGACTATCAAGTCCGGTCGGATTAAAGGTCACAAATGAAAGTGCTCCTAAAAGCAACAGAGGTGCCGATTCACCCATTGCGCGTGAAACAGCCAAAATTGATCCCGTTGCAATTCCGGGAACAGCACTCGGCAAGACAATTCGATAGACCGCTTGCCATTGTGTTGCACCTAATGCCAATGCCCCATCTTTATGTGAGGGAGGAACAGCTCTGATTGCTTCGCGCGCAACGATAATCACAACGGGAAGGATCATCATTGCAAGCACCATGGCAGCCGATCCAACTGTGAATCCCCAACCCAATGGCCCACGAGCGATAAAGGCCAGGCCAATCATTCCAAATACCACTGCAGGCACTCCTGCTAGGTTTTGAATATTTGTCTCAATAACACTTGTTAACTTATTTCGTTTTCCAGCAAATTCTTCTAAATATACGGCGGTTAATGTGCCAATGGGTAGCGCTACCAAAGCTGCAACTCCAACGACCCAAATAGAACCAAAGATTGCCGATTGAAAACCAGCGTCATTGGGATCATTGGAAGGAAAATTGGTGACAATCTCCTTACTTAGGAGAAACTTTGAATCTTTCCACAGTGTGTACAAAACAAACAAAATAAATGCCAAAGTTGCGATGATACTAAATGTTAGAAAGACTCTAAAAACCCCATCAATTACTCGACGCTTTGTTGATAACTTTGACTCGAGGCTTACTTGGCTCATTCATACACCTCACGGAATCTAGAGATAATTCGATTTCCAAGTAGATTAAATACCAGGGTAACTAGGAACAAAATTGAACCAACTAAGAAAATAGTCTTGTACCCAGTTGAATCTGTAGGCTGATCGCCAATTCCAGCAAAGCCGATAAATGAGGCCATAGTCTGCATCGGATCACCGGGATTTAGGGAGAGTTTTGGGTAACTTCCTGCCACCATCAATGCAACAGTTGTTTCGCCAAATGCGCGTGCAAAGGCGAGGATAACCGCAGCAACCACACCAGAGATTCCAGCGTTAAAGACAATTTTCGTCGCAACTTCACGACGTGTGGCACCGAGTGCAAATCCAGCTTCGCGCATCGCGCGGGGAACGGCAGAGAGTGCATCATCAGCTACCGATGCAACTATCGGCAGAGTAAGAACTCCGGTCATTAATCCAGCGCCAATAGCTGAGTAGCCTACAGATTCACCGATTGGCCAATACTTTTCTACCAAGCCAGGATTAATGACATAGAGCCCAAATAAGCCTAGAACGACAGTTGGGATACCTGCCAAAATCTCAAGAATTGGTTTAACGACGCGGCGAACGTTAAAGGATGCGTAATCACTTAAGAAAAGTGCTGCAGCTAGCCCGAAGGGAATTGCTATGAACATGGCGATGATAACAATGACAAATGTTCCTGTGATGAGGGGCAAAATTCCAAACTCTGGCGGTAAAAACAAAGGCGCCCAGGTTGTTCCAAAGACTTGAGTTGTAATCTCTCCCAACAGTTCAATTGTTGGTGGGATGAGAGAAAAGATAATGCCAGTAGTGATAAGGGCAGTGACTAATGTGCCAATGCGCATCACATTTACCGCAATGCTTTGGAAAAAATTTCTACGACGAAGGTGGGCGGAAGGCGCTAGCCAAGCGCCCTCCGCAGTTGAAGTACCTGCCTTAGACAGGTCACTCATTCCAACCTCCATCAATTTTTTTCTAGTTGTGAATTAACCAGCGAGCTTCTTGATTGCTGCTAATTCATCTTCCAACTTCTTCTGCTGTGTAGAGCTCAGTTGAACAAACTGAGCCTTCTTAGCAAGAGTTGGAAGATTTTGCTCGTAGTACGTCAAGAATGGAATCATTGCCTTGTTAGAAGCTGCTGATGAGTTCTTGATATAAATGAATAATGGACGGCCTAGTGGCTTGTATGTCCCGTTGATGACATTTTCTGCGCTAGGTTCTACGCAACCCTTACCGCCATCAATTTGTACAGCCTTATTGATATCTGTGTTTTCTAGGTAATACGACAGACCGTAGTAACCTATGGCCCCTTTCGATCGACGAACGCCATTTACTGTGACATTGTCATCCTCTGTTGGGTTGAAGTCCTTGCGTGATACTTGCGCCTTTCCATTGATCGCTTCTGTAAAGTAATCAAAGGTTCCGGAGTCCGTTCCTGCACCGTATAGAACCATTTTGATATTTGGGAAAGATGCGCGAACCTGATTCCAGCGAGTTACCTTACTTCCAGTATTCCAAATAGCCTTTAATTCGGCTGTTGTAAGGCATGATGCCCAACTGTTTGCCTTGTTAACAACAACTGTTAATGCATCATTTGCAACAATCAGTTCAGTGTGCTTAATACCGTTCTTCTCGCACTCTGCTGCCTCTTTCGACTTGATTGGACGTGAAGCATTTGAAATATCTGTTTCACCCTTACAGAAACGAGAGAATCCTCCACCTGTACCAGAGATTCCTACAGTGATCTGAGTTTGTGAAATCTTTTGGAATGCTTCCGCAGCAACACCGGTTAGAGGCGCAACGGTACTTGAACCATCGATTGAAATCTTTCCAGTTAGGCTCTTATAGGCAGCATCGTTAGAAGATGTTGCAGAAACGCCGGTTCCTTTTGCTATCCCAACCTTTTTCCACTTAAGTGATGCACCTGAGATTGAACACTTATATTCAATTCCTTTTGCAACTACCACTTCACCGCGACGTTCGCACTTTCCAAGATTTACAACTTCATTTGCAAGTGCAGGTGCTGCTAAGAGTGAAGTAAGAAGAGTGACGGCGATTGCTAATGCAGAGAATTTTTTAAGAAAAAACATTGATAACCCTTTCAATTTTTGCCCCAAGTAGTCTTGAGAGCGAGCAAAGCCAATCGCAGACAGGTTAATACTCAGATGCGTGAAGGTTACATATTGATGAACAGGCGGTGTCTATCACGCAATCCCTCACTCACCAAGATTTAATCTCTACCGCCATACTCTTGTCTAAGCCAGAGTTCTTAGGCCAGTTTTTAAGTAAACGCAGGGTTAACAAATGGTAAACAACCGACCAGAGTTGCAATAAACTCAATGCATGGCCAACGAAGCTCCCAACCTGATTTGGATCGATTGTGAGATGACCGGGCTGTCCCTTGAAAAGGATGTCCTCGTCGAAATCGCGGTCTTAGTAACCGATGCTGATTTAACGGTCATCGGTGATGGCGTCGATGCCGTTATAGCTGCAACG
Source organism: Actinomycetota bacterium (assembly GCA_027728065.1). Classification (GTDB taxonomy): domain Bacteria; phylum Actinomycetota; class Actinomycetes; order Nanopelagicales; family Nanopelagicaceae; genus Planktophila. The sequence continues at coordinate 3,311 of JAQBVO010000021.1, read as the reverse complement.
GCACAAGAGCTAGCCGATATGAGTGAGTTTGTCAGGCAGATGCACACCGCATCGGGTTTAATCACCGAGATTGCAAAGGGCATCTCACCTGTTGAGGCCGAACTCAAAATCATCACCTATCTACTGGCATGTGGCATAGAGCCTGGTAAATCCCCACTTGCTGGAAACTCTGTGGGGGTCGATCGAGCATTTATCGCCCGCGATATGCCAGCCCTAAATGAGTTTCTGCACTATCGCACCATCGATGTTTCATCGATCAAAGAGTTAGCACGTCGCTGGTATCCCACGGCCTACTTTCAAACCCCTGCCAAGACTGGCAATCATCGCGCCTTAGGCGATATTCACGATTCCATCGCCGAACTGGCCTACTACCGCAGCACAATCTTTACCGCTGCACAAAATCAAAGACCAAGTAGCAGCTAGTAAGAGAGTAGACTCGGCAACTCATGGTGGGCGTAGCTCAGCTGGTAGAGCACTCGGTTGTGGTCCGAGATGTCGCGGGTTCGAGCCCCGTCGCTCACCCCACTATTACTTCGCAACCCTGAGCAGGATTGCTAAAAACCCTTCACTAACCTTCGGGTAAGCTCATTTGCGGACAGGTTTTCAAAATTCGAATCATCGCCTCTTTCTCTGGCGCAGTTAGCCATAACCCATATCTGTATTTAACCGCCAACTGACGAGCCACATATGTACACCTATAACTCTTTCGCGGAGGAAGCCATGTCGCTGCATCTGCATCTCTCTTTTGCGAATTCAACTTTCCTTTAACGGCTAATAGATTCAATGGATCATTTGCCAACGCTGTGCGTTTTTCTATCGTGAATTTAAATGCACCGGTCTGCCATGCATTAGAAAGAGCCACCAGGTGATCAATTTGCACATCTGCACTTGTTGTGACTCCTCGAAGAAAATCAATACTCTCACCTGAGTAGGGATCGATTAATACACCGGATAAGACGACACAATCCTTCGAGCTGATTTTATAGATTATGGAGGTTAAGTCTCGGTTCAAAATATCATTACGGGTATCGCAACCATTGCGGTCAACATCTTTCCATGCCGTTCCAAATTGATCGCGTGTATATCCAGTCTTCGGAGCCCGCCCCTTAACCACCATCTGTGCAACCACTTCAAGGGCCGTCGGTGCCGCTGCCTGCGCATCTGGCACAATCCCCGCACAAAACAATGCTAGAACTAGGGCAATCCTGATTTCCCAACGGCTCATACCCCTAATCGTGACAGTGTCAGAAAGGTGCAGCAAGACCATCGTTGCTGATAGGTTTCCCCCTGCATAAAAGCGTTTTATGACGCCTAGATGCCTCGGGTTGTTAGCTCAGTTGGTAGAGCAGGTGACTCTTAATCACCGGGTCGGGGGTTCGATCCCGTCACAACCCACTTGATTGTGCAGGTCCCCCTGCACAAAAAGTTTGTTTTGAATGGAAATGTATCCCTGTTCTAAAACTCTATAATGAAAAGTGAGCAATGGGTGGGCAATGGCCCTGAAAGATTTCCTGGAACTGTAAGTTTTCATTTCCTGGGAAGAAGTTCAAACCCGGGGAGGATTCGAACCCCTCTTGGATTAATTTAAACAGGCACACTTTCAATTTCCCATATAGAGTTTGATTATTCACGAAAGTGAATATGTAGAGCCTAAATCTACATAAATGACACAACGACATCCGTAATGACATTAGGAAAGGATGTCGTGTGTCTACAGAATCAAAGGCTTTACGAACTCAAAATAATAAGTCTCGCAAAAATGGAAAAGGTACTACCTACTTCGATAAGCGAAGAAACAGGTGGGTCTCACAGGTAATAAATATTTATGGTGTAAGAGAGTTTGCCAGTTTTCATCCAGATCTAGAAGATGATGCACATGAGTGGCGAATTCAAAAAGTTGCCGAACGAGATGGATTTATTGGGTCAAAATCTGACTTCAAGAGAAAGACAGTAGCTGAGTTGTTGGCAAAATGGCTTGCCTATCGAAGCAGTCGAAATCGTCCAAATACAAATCGCTTCTATGCAATAACTATACGATCCCGCATAAATCCTAAGCTTGGCGCAATAAAAGTAAATAGATTAAAACCCGAACAAATAGAAATCGCGATTGATGAATTAGTAGAGCAGGGGTATGCAGCTGGTTCCATCCGTGGTGTTTATGCAACATTATCAAAGGCTTTCAAAGATGCTGTCAGACTTGGATGGCTTCCATACAACCCTATGGAAAAAGTTGAGCGAATTAAACTAGAAACTAAAGTCAGTCTTCCAATATCTAAAAAGGATACTGAACAATTATTTAATACTGCTATTGCTGATCCATATGATTTATCTCGATTAATAGTCGGGGTTCGGATTGGTATCAGGCCTGGAGAGGTCGCAGGGCTTCGTTGGAGTGATTTTGATCTTTCAAAAAAAGAGTTGACGATCAACAGACAGGTTCAGTACGAAAAAGGCAAAGGTTTAGTTTATGGACCGCCGAAAACTGTTAGAAAAAAGCCAATACCTCTTGAGGATGATGAGGTTCTAGTAATCGAAAAATACCGAAGCCAAATGGAATTTAATCATGTTATTTGGGCAACCAAATCAATCAAAGGAAAACCTGCTTGGAAGGGTGACTCTGAAATAGTTTTTCCAAATAAGCATGGAAATTTACAAAACTTAAAGAGCGATGCTAAGTGGTTTCATAGATTATGCAGTAAAGCAGGAGTTCCCAATTATCAACTATATCAAATGCGCAAAAGAGCCTTCACGGATTTAATGATGGTCACAAACATTGCAACAGTAATGGCGTACTCAGGTCATACTCAAGCTAGTACTCTGCTGAAACATTACATTGCGCCTGAGATTGAAGATGTTCGATTGGCTCTGGAGGATAGGAGGTTGGAGTGTAAGTATCCGATGAATGTAAATGAAGGTGATATCAATTGAGTTCATCCTTAAAATATGCATATATTGGTCACTTTATGCCTGAAGACTCAGAGGAGTTGGTTTCCATAGTTCGCACCACTGACTTCAATCAATATGAGTATTGGAATGAGACCTTAGGTCTTTGGCGCAAATTACATAATGACTCTTTCGGTCAGAGGCAAATTCATATCCATGACACTATGCTCAAGGAAAGTTGGGCAAAGGTAGTCTTCCCTAACGCATTTATGTGAACTTAATTCTTCCTGGATTAATAAGTGATTACATTTGCCCAAAAAACTTAATATCTTGCATTTCTAATGCATGGTCTAGGCCTAATTGGGCGCATCCGAGAACGGAAGAAGAGCCACACCGCCTCCGTACCAAAGATCAGAACCGCCATTATC
>JAQBVO010000004.1 GCA_027728065.1 Actinomycetota bacterium | reverse complement strand
TCGTCTGTTGTGGCTGTGGCGGATTCGTCTGTTGTGGCTGTGGCGGATTCGTCTGTTGTGGCTGTGGCGCCAGAGTTGGCCTCGCTTTTACCGCGACTTTAACGCCTTTATTCCAAACCAACTTCTTACCAGATTTTTTGCAGGTGTACTTGATCCCAGCACGCACCTTGGTTATTCCCGCTTTTCTACAACTCTTGCCGGCAAGAGTTGCTGAGTTAGCTACCTGTAGTGGAAGAAGCAGTGAAATCAGCAGGATAAAACTCAGGTTGAATATCCAAATCCGCTTCATCTGGTGAAAATATCAAAGTATTGCGAATTCGGGAAGTATCAAGGCGGCTCTTTCCTTAATTTTTTAGCCCAAGAGTGTCCACCCAGCGCCGATCACAGCGATCCTCTCGGTAGCCAAAGCAGCCCGGAGTCCACACATTCTTCAAGCACCCAATCTGCCGCCCTCTGTCTTTGCCCACTCTTCTCCCTATGAAACCTATATGTGAAAAAATCCAAACTACCCAAGCTCTATCTGCCCACCACGATTCGTATCCTCGATTAAAAAATGGGGTCTATATAAGCCGGGCATCGGCGGCTGAAGAGAAATCTATATATGTGGCCACATCCAGCCACGGCATCGAGATTTTTCATGGCGGGGCTCGCGCAATAATCTCCCAACTCAACGGAGCACAGACACCTGATGAGATTAGTGAGATCCTATCGGCACCTATTGAAATAATTGATCGAGTACTAACACAGCTTAAAGATGCAAACTTTATCGACACAGTTAGAAATAAAATTACACTTCATAACCGTTTTCAATCAACGATTGCATCACGTGCGGCTCATACGAGCGATCAAAGTTTAGATGCGGCATTTAGTCAGTTACAGAAAAGACTTGCTCCTGAACTTAGTCAAGTGACGTGGCGCGAAGGTGTCAATGATGGCGGTGTCGGCTTATTATCGATGCGACAAAACTTTGGTGTTGAGATCTTTGGAAGTTCGCGAACTGCAACACTAATTTGCTCAATACTGCTTGCAAGCGGAGTAACAAATACCCGCTTTGCACTGAGTGCAACACAGCGCCATCCAACTGTTAACGACAGTGATTTAGGCACAGGAGCTTTGCGTATGAGTGACATAGGCTTGAGTTTTCGTGGCCGCCTTGAAGAGCTCTCGCGCGAATGGTCGCTCTTTCCCGTTGCATCTGATTCGATACGCAAATCCACACCCGATCAAAGTCCGATGCGCACCCTGCGAATCGTCGTTGGAGCCTATGAGCCCGAACTCATCGAGTGGTTTATAAAAGATGGCTCTGACCATTTACTTGTAGAGAAGATCGCTGGCGGCGTTGCACTATGCGGGCCGCTAGTTCAGCCAGGGGCAACCCCATGTCTTGGATGTCTGGCCTTAGCGGCAGAGGCGAGATACGGAAGGCTCCATAGCCAGCTCACCGCTACAGATGGCACAAGTGAGGAGCTACCAATCGCTATCGCCCATCAATTAGCGGCCATTACCGCCCATGCAGTCTTGCGATTTATTGACACTGGCGACTCACCGCTCAAAGGTGCGCAGATTCATCTGGAGTATCTCGAACCTTTCACACCGATTATCAATCACTTCTCACGTCATCCACAGTGCCGATGTATGTGGAGTGATGCTGGCGCAGTTAATACCGATCGATATACACAAGAGCGGCTGGATTAGGGGGTAATCAAATCTGCAAATAGAAGACTTGCACACACATTCAACCCACAATTTATAGGAGGAGCAATGAAGGCATTACTCACACACTGCATTAAGGCAGAGATCTCACTTAGAGATGGATTAAGACGTGCTCATAAAAACTTTTATGCACGTCTGCGCGATGAACGTGGAGATGTTCCTGGATGGGTACTTGTTGTACTCATGACTACTGGCTTAGTAACAGCGATTTGGACAATTGCCGCACCACGTTTGAGCACAATTCTTAAGAACTCTTTGGATGCAATGAACGGTATTCGCTAAGGCGTTTCACATGCGTATTAATACCGAGCAAGCCGCTTTAAAGTTTAAGGGCGAGGATGGAAATGTTGAGAGCGCGTTGGTTCTTATCCCGCTATTAATCCTCTTTTTGATTGGAATTGAACTTATAGTTGCCACTAATCTGCGCAATGGTGATGCCGCCATTGCGCAAGGTGAGGCATCTCGGCGGGCTATTAGTGGTGAGATCTATTCTGGCGATGAGGTTATCGAGCTTAACTCTCCCGATCCCTTCTCCCACATTAGGTTGCTCATTACCCATCGTCGAACAACTTTGCCGCAGGTGGTTCCCGGATTAATCGCCCTCATGGGCGGCTCCCCATCGACTGATGTGAAAGGCGCTGCGATTATGGAACCAATCGATTGATAAATCGTGTACTACATAAATACTTAAGGGCAGATAGCGGAAGTGCAATCGTTGAGTTTGTAGCACTTGCCATTCCACTCTTTATTCCAATCTTTATCTATCTCAACAACTTCGCATCGCTCAGTGGCAACGAAGAGATTGTCCGAACCTTAGCCCGTGAAGGCCTGCGTGCCTATGTTGCCAGCCAGAGTGATCACGCTGGGCGCGAAACCTCTGCTCAGGCGCTCTCGGTTATTGCTACACATTTAGGACTTAGCCAAGGGGAGATTCATAGCCTGTCTGCACGGTATGAGTGTTCACACAATCCATGTCTTTCAGCCAATGGAAGAATTCGCTTAACGGTTTCATTTATCGATGAGCAGTCCCATCGCACAATCACCGCATCGGCCCAAGAGCATATAAGTCCATGGATGTGAGCCGTTGGCTGCGTAAAACCTTAAGCGATGAGCGTGGCTCATTAAGCGTTGTGATTATCGCTCTATTTTTTCTCACTGTCGCCTCATTGATGGTGATGACCGATGTTGCAACCGTCCTAGTTGCCAAACGTTCGTTAGCACAGGCCACAGAGGCAGCTGCTCAGCGCGGTGTACATACTTTAGATAAGTCGGCTTATTACACCGGCAAAGGAACTATGTTTACGGCGCCGCTGGCATTAATTACAGATCGCCAGGATGTACCTATTCCAATTAATTGCGACCGTGCACTCTTTGAGGTAATGCTCGAACTGCGGAACTGGAGCAACGATGATGGATTAATGAAGCGTCGCGAACTACAGGGAATCGTCTTAACAGATTTGAACTGTGATGGAACCTCACTTGAGATATCGACATATGCCGAAGTGAAGTTTCCATTTACGCTACCTTTTTCAACGATGGATTCAGCCCTACTCACATCCACTGCTGGAACTACCAATTACGTACAAGAGGGTTTTTATCTCTTCGGAGTTCGTCTGTATTAGTGGCTCAGTAATACGCGCTTGCTAAGCCTTTATTACTTGGGCTTTAGCGTTTTTTAGATGCAACGATGGCAATGGCCACTGGGCTATCCTTCACCTATGGCCGCGCGCGATTATGGTGTAGAGATCGATGCGATCGATGCGACCCTTCTTTCAATTGAAAAAGTACTCGATCTACCCAAGCTACGCGCACAGTCACTGCTACTTGAAGAAGAGGCTGGGGTTGCAGATCTCTGGAATGACCCGGAGAAGGCACAGAAGGTAACGAGTCGCCTCTCGCGTGTGCAGGCCCAGATTAATAAGTTAACTGGACTTCGCAGGCGGGTTGAGGATCTACCGATTCTCTTTGAACTAGCTGCCAGCGAGCCCGATGGAAGTGCCCTGAGCGATGCTGCACGCGATTTAGATGAGGCGAAGAGATTGATCTCTGAGTTAGAGGTACAGACACTTCTCAACGGTGAGTACGACGATCGCGATGCATTGATCACGATTCGCTCTGAGGCCGGTGGAGTAGAGGCCGCCGATTGGGCCGAGATGATTATGCGTATGTATCTGCGCTACTGCGAACGTCATAATTTTCCAGTCGATGTATTGGAGACCTCCTATGCAGAAGAGGCTGGAATTAAATCGACAACTTTTCGTGTAACTGCGCCCTATGCATATGGAACCCTCTCAGTTGAGCAGGGTACGCACCGTCTAGTTCGCATCTCACCCTTTGATAGTCAGAGCCGGCGTCACACATCTTTTGCCGGCGTTGAAGTTGTCCCCGTTGTAGAACAGAGTGATCATGTTGAGGTCGATGAGAAAGAGATACGCACCGATGTCTATCGCTCATCAGGGCCTGGTGGTCAAGGTGTGAACACCACTGATTCAGCGGTGCGCTTGACGCATCTTCCAACTGGAATTGTTGTCTCATGTCAGAATGAGCGCTCGCAGATTCAAAATAAGGCGACGGCGATGGCAGTGTTGCAATCTAAGTTATTAGAGCGCCGCCGCCAAGAGGAGGAGGCCAAGATGAATGCACTCAAGGGTGATAACTCAGGATCCTGGGGCAATCAGATGCGCTCATATGTATTAGCGCCATATCAAATGGTCAAGGATTTGCGAACCGATTATGAAACTGGAAATACATCGGCGGTTTTAAATGGCGAGATCGATGAGTTTATTCAAGCGGGAATTCGCTGGCGCCGAAGCTCCTAGATCTAGAAGATAATCACGCACCACCCTGATTGAATCTTCGGCAACTGGCTGAAATTGGCGATATTGGCCCAATCTCACATTTTTTACAGGCGTAATTGCGCGTTAAATCTATAGATTTGCCTGATACATACCTAAACTATGGGCAGAGCGCTCACGGCGAAATGAAACGTGGGCCTGAAGTAATTCGGGAGATGTCGATGATTCGCTTTGAGAACGTCACCAAGATCTATCCGGGTCAAGAACTAGCCGCGCTAGACTCTGTAAATCTTGAGATAGTAAAGGGTGAGTTTGTTTTTCTCGTTGGTTTATCGGGCTCGGGCAAGTCAACTTTTCTGCGTTTAATTCTGCGCGAAGACCGCCCAACCTCAGGCATCATTCATGTGGCTGGCAAAGAATTGGGAACCCTTGCAAGGCATAAAGTTCCAGAGCTTCGCCGCCAAGTTGGTACCGTCTTTCAAGATTTCCGCTTGCTCCCCAATAAAACAGTTACCGAAAACGTAGCCTTCACATTGCATGTGCTGGGGTATTCTCAGAAAGAGATTAATCGTGAGGTTCCAGAGGTACTTGAGTTAGTTGGTCTTGAAGATAAGGGCGATCGATTGCCATCTGAGATTTCAGGCGGTGAGCAACAGCGCGTTGCAATAGCACGTGCATATGTGAGTCGGCCACCGATTCTGATCGCCGATGAGCCAACTGGAAACCTTGACCCGGCAACGAGTGTTGGAATTATGAAGCTGCTTGATCGCATTAATCGCGAGGGAACGACTGTTTTAATGGCAACGCATGATTCAGGAATCGTCGATCAGATGCGAAAGCGCGTTATCGAGCTAGATCTGGGCCATGTAATCCGCGATCAGGTGCGCGGCGTCTACGGTTACACAGGCTAAGTGGCGATCTGGATGATTTCATTGGGCATGTATGGACAGGGGCGGGTCTTACTCGCCCAGTTGCTGGAAGGGTAAAAGATGCGCACACGCTTTCTCTTAAGTGAAGTTGGTATTGGTCTGCGCCGAAATATGACGATGACCTTTGCTGTAATCGTGACAACGGCGATCTCTCTCTCCCTACTTGGAATCGGTCTGTTGGCCAATGCTCAGGTCGGTGCAATGAAGGATTATTGGTATGACAAGATTGAGGTCTCAGTCTTTTTATGTGGAACTCTTTCACAATCTCCATCCTGTTCTGGCGGAGTAGTCACATCGAGGCAGCGGCTTGTGATTCAACAGGATATTCAAGAGATGGAAGTAGTCGATAGCCTCTTTTATGAATCACAGTCACAGGCCTTTGCCCGTTTCCAAGAGCGATTTAAAGACTCGGCGATCGCCCAGAATGTGACGGCCGATCAACTCCCAGAGTCATTTCGCGTTAAGTTAAAGGATCCAACCCAGTTTGCCGTCATTGTGAGTGCATTCTCTGGTCGTCCAGGGGTAGATGTGGTGCAAGATCAACGAAGTATCTTGGAGAAGTTCTTCAAGCTCTTAGAGGTTTTGCGCAATGGCGCATTACTAGTTGGTTTGGCATCGGTGCTCACCGCCGCGCTGTTAATTAGTAACACGCTTCGAATCGCTGCCTTTAACCGCCGCCGTGAAACGGGAGTTATGAAGCTCGTCGGTGCCTCTTCGTGGTCGATTCAACTTCCATTTCTTTTAGAGGGTGTTATCTCAGCGATTATCGGGTGGGGTCTAGCTACTGGTCTCTTGGCCGGACTTAAAAGCGTTGTCGACACTAAGGTCGCCCCGCTACTCACATTCACGGATTTCTTTGGCTGGAATGAAGTCTGGGTCGCATCGGGTTATTTACTGGCTGCAGGTTTATTCGTATCTACCACTGCATCATTGATTACGTTGCGCCGCTTCTTAAAGGTCTAATGAGAGGTTATTTCTAAGAAATTTCTTTCTCTGCATATAAACAAGGGAGGTGATGCGGTTATGGTGAAAGAGCTCGGCCGCAAGGTCATCGCCCAGAATAAAAAAGCACGCCACGATTATTCAATCGAAGATGTCTTTGAATGTGGCTTAGTTTTGATGGGCACAGAGGTGAAATCACTGCGAATGGGTCGAGCATCCCTCATCGATGGCTTTGCGATGCTCAACGATGGTGAGTTATGGCTTAGCGGCGTGCATATCCCAGAGTACACCGAGGGAACATGGACAAATCACACTCCGCGTCGTGATCGCAAACTCCTCCTACATAAGGCCGAGCTCAATAAGTTAAGTGCAAAGCTTAAGGATTCGGGAACAACTTTGGTTCCACTCTCTCTCTATTTCAAAGATGGTAAGGCCAAAGTTGAAATCGCCATCGCTCGTGGAAAGAAATCCCATGATAAACGCCAGGCGATTAAGGCCCGAGAGGCCGATCGCGAGGTTGCACGCGTCGTATCGCGGGGCAGTTCGGGCAAGAGCGGAAAATCTGTACGGGCGGCATCTAATTACGAGGATTAATTCATTCGGCAGTATGCACTCTCGGTAACCTCATCCTTTGAGACACACATGCACGACCTGGATCGTGGCTATTAGCCCTGTGATAGCGATTATGAACTGCTCTGTTGATGACCTACACTTAGGACACCGCCGCTTCGATACCTCAATTTTTGAGGCAACGTTGCGACGGCGCAGAAAGTTGACAACTACATAGGGGAAAAGAACTACGTTTCTTTTTCTCCAAAGAGTTTCTCCCTTCACTTGCAGTGTTTATCGGCGCTACCTAGGTCCGTGATCAATACTCATAGCGAATGGGCGATAACAACTTGGGGGTGAACGGTCTCGACTTTGGATGTTGAGGCAGGGGAAGCGGGCCGAGGAAGCCGGAATGATCTCGTAAACCAATAATCCGTGCAAAAAATAACTGCTGACACAAATCAGCAAGCTTTCGAACTCGCTGCATAAGCCAGTATCGAAGCCGTTAGCCCAGGTGCCGCTCTCGACCTGGAACCTAGCGTCGACAGAGAGCTCTTCATCACGTTGGTGTTGCGAACGACGTGAGAGAACAGTTTCGCAAATGAGTTCGTCGAAGAGTTGTGTGGGAAAACTTCGGGACTGAGAAAGCGATAATCACACTACGCCCGTAGAAGCTCTGTTTTAATACCGAAGGACCCGGGTTCGATTCCCGGCACCTCCACAACGAGTTTATTTAATCTTGGCCCGCTGGGCCTTGGCCATCTTTTCCACCAGAGTGAGAGTTACGGCGCCATTTCATAACTGGACCGAAGAGTGAGGTTTTGTCTCCATTAGTTGCACTGTGGGGCTTCATTCCAAATTTTGCGCGCAGTAGTGCAACGATGCGTAGAGTAGGAAAGTATTCACGCCGGATAGCTATATAGGACATCACTAATGCATAAAAGCCGATCGCATGGATAACTGGAGGCATCTCTTGGTTAAAGAGAAACAGCAAACCAAAGAAGAGTGATAGGCAGAGAAAAATACTCTGAAGCAGGCGTCTTAGTACGATATGAGTTAAATTCGTACTCTTTCTCTTAATTAATGTGAGTGCGATTGCGATAGGACCGCTCAACAGTGAGGCAAGCACCATGAGCATTACGAGTTTGGCCAAACTCTCCATTACAACCCCTTAAGTCTTAGTTCAACATCTCTTTCCACTCATCACGAATCATCGAGTAGAGCGCCATATCTATCTGCCGCCCACCCTGCCTGCATGAAACTTTACGCAGGATTGCCTCCAAGGTATAGCCCAACGAGAGTAGCAACTTCCTAGAGGCTAAATTCTCCACATCCACGCGCGCCTCGATTCGTTCAAAGCCCATCGTCTCAAAGCCGTAGTTGGTGAGTATGCGCGCAGCCCTCGTTGCCACACCCTTGCCCCGTGCGCCTGCACTAATCCAGTAACCAAGTTCGGCGAGATGATCGGTGAGATTGATGGTATGAAATGAGATCACGCCGGCAAAGTCGATATCTGCTCCATTGCCATAGTCAATTGCAAAGGCGAGTTCGCTCTTTTGCGCAAAAGATGTGGGTGTTTTTTCGCGCACGAAAAACTCGGCGTGGTCCATTGTGTAATCGGGGGGAACGCGAGTGAACTTTGGAATAAGAGGATCCTGACAGCCTGAATAGATATCGGGGATATCCCTCTCTGCTAATAGGCGCAGCGTTATCAATCCATCTGCCAGGGTTGGAGTTTGGCTCGGCCACCAGATCATTGAGAGAGTATGACAGGAAAGAGAACTTTCACGGGAGAGGATTCTTCACGCATCTTCATTGTAAAGATGTAGATGCGTTAGATGGTTTGCTTGATTGGTCGGGCATAGCGCGCCGAAGAATCGCAACCGCCCCCATCAAGGCCGGCTACTGCAATCACTGACTTTGTCAAAGGCAGGACTCTGTAGTACGCCTCTGACATATCTGTAAAGTTATTAACAGGCTGGAGATTGAGCACGCAGCTTTATTATTTTTTATCCAGGCCCTTTGCTGTTGCATCATCTCTATAAATCGCTGGAATTGAACCCAACAATCCCTTTTGAAAATCCTCGAATGCCTGTAGAACTTCCCCCTTTGTATTCATAACAAAGGGCCCCATCCATGCTACTGGCTCTTTAATCGGTGCTCCACCGAGTATAAATAGTTCTAACTCTGGCGAGCGTGACTCCTGTTGATCACCAGCCCGTACAACAATTGTGTCTCCATCACCAAAGAGGATTGATTGACCAGTGCGCACAGGGCGATGTTGATCTCCAACAAAACCAAAGCCAGCAGCAACATAGACGATTGCGTTGTAATCCTGACGCCATGGAAGGCGAAGTTCGGCACCAGCGGCAACGGTTGCATGAATTAAAGTTATTGGAGTCTGCGTACTGCCAGGACCAGCATGTCCACCAACTTCTCCTGCAATGACGCGGATTAATGCACCACCATCAGCAGATGATAAGAGTGCAACATCTTTTGCCCGCACATCTTGGTATGCAGCAGGGCTCCACTTCTTTGCAGCTGGCAAGTTAACCCACAGTTGGAATCCATGAAACAAACCACCTGAAATCACCAAATGCTCGGGAGGGGTTTCAATATGTAAAATTCCAGCCCCTGCCGTCATCCATTGTGTATCGCCATTTGAAATTCTTCCACCGCCACCATTGTTATCTTTGTGATCGAAGATTCCATCAATAATGTATGTAACTGTCTCAAAACCACGGTGTGGATGCCATGGAGTTCCCTTTGGTTCACCTGGTGCGTACTCAACTTCACCCATTTGATCCATCATGATGAATGGATCGAGCTCTGCCAGATCTATACCTGCAAAGCTTCGGCGAACTGGAAAACCCTCACCCTCCTGGCCTTGCGGGGCAGTGGTAATGCTTTTGATGCTTCGTGCGCGTGCACCGATAACTTCACTCACTCGAGGCAGTACGGTGATGTCGCTAACGGTTACTGCAGGCATGTGACTCTCTTTCAATCAGAGTGTAAGGCTAATTGAGTCCTTAAGTACCTGCAACTCGAGTGCAGCCCCTGGGTTTAGAGAGTTTTAAGGGCTGAAACAACTTTAGTTAGCGAAGCCTTTGCATCACCGAACAAGAGCATCGTCTTTGGCTCATACAAAAGCTCGTTTTCGATTCCAGCAAAACCTGGTCGCATTGAACGCTTCAAGAAAATAACATTTGCTGCGTTAGAGACTTGCAAAATTGGCATTCCATAGATTGGACAACCTGGTGTATTTTCAGCCGCTGGATTAACAACATCGTTTGCACCAATAACAATGGCAACATCGGTCTGACTAAATGTTGGATTAATCTCATCCATCTCTTCTAATTGATCATATGGAACACTTGCTTCGGCGAGCAATACATTCATATGTCCTGGCATGCGACCTGCAACTGGGTGAATTCCATAGGCGACATCAACGCCCTTAGAAATCATCAAGTCAGCTAACTCACGAACAGTGTGCTGAGCTTGTGCAACGGCTAAACCAAAGCCCGGCACAATTACAACGCGACGGGCATAGTTAAGCAAAATCGCAACGTCATCGGGTGAACCTGAACGAACTGGGCGATCTTCGGCCGCTCCACCTGTATCTTGTGGCTTTGCAGTAAATGCACCGAACAATGTTCCAAACAATGATCGGCCCATCGCTTCGGCCATCAAACGCGTCAAGATAGTGCCTGATGCACCAACGAGAGTTCCAGCGATAATTAGCAAGACTGAGTCAAGTACATAACCACTTGCTGCCACAGTTAATCCAGTAAAGGCGTTTAAAAGTGAGATAACAATTGGTACGTCGGCTCCGCCAACTGGAAGAACAAAGAGCACACCAAATAACAGAGAAAGTCCGGCAAGAATGAGTAGCGGTGTGGTTCCCAGCGCTACAACAACCCAACCACCAACCCCGATAACGCTGACCAATGTAGCTGCGATAATCAATCGTCCCGCTGGAAAGATCACAGGGCGAGTTGTCATGAGCTCTTGCAACTTCATAAAAGTGATGATCGAACCGCTAAATGAAACGCAGCCGACGATTACAGTAAAGACGGTAAAGATAACCTCTGCCGTTGTCGCCTTAGTACCTAAGTGAAGGTATTCAACGATTGCAACGAGGGCAGCTGCGCCACCACCAACACCATTAAATAAAGCTACAAGTTGTGGCATCTGCGTCATCTGTACTTTGCGTGCAGCAGGAACTCCGATGACCAGACCAATAAATATCGCACCGAGAATCCAGCCAAGGTTATTAAGAGGTAGAGAGGACTCTGGAGATACATAGAAGAAGACGACAAGTGTTGCCAAGGTTGCACCGAATGCACCAATTAAGTTTCCACGGCGCGCAGTCTTTGGATGCGATAGTCCTTTAAGTGCCAAGATAAATGCGATACCAGCGGCTAAGCCGATAAGGTCGTATAGAGTGCGGCTCATTTCTTCTTTCCTTTGAACATCTCAAGCATTCGATCGGTAACAACAAAACCGCCGACCATATTTATAGTTGCTAGCACAATCGCTGCAGTAGCAAGTCCGAGTTCAAGATTAGTAGAGCTGTGGTCAGCGACGATAATCGCACCAACCAAGATCACACCATGGATTGCGTTAGCACCAGACATTAATGGTGTGTGCAACGTAGATGAGACTTTGGATACAACTTCAAAGCCTACGAATACTGCTAGAACGAAGATCGAGAGAATCGCCATCGGCTCCATTTACTTACCCCCCGCATCTCTACGGGATCCGCCATGGGTGAGAGCGGCCCCATCAATAATTTCATCCTCGAAGTTAATATCAAAGGCGAGCTTCACATCGTCCTTGGCCGCTACTGTAAAGAGAGTTAAGAGATTTACAACGTTTCGTGAATACAGGAACGATGCGTGGAATGGCAGCTGACTTGGAACATCTTTGCCGCCCCAAATCCGCACGCCCCCGGACGTACTAATAATCTCACCAGGCTTTGATCCTTCGACGTTACCACCAGTTTCAGCGGCTAAGTCGATGATGATTGTCCCTGGAGCCATCGCATCGACCATCGCTTGTGTCATCAACCGTGGTGCTTGGCGTCCTGGTACAGCCGCTGTTGTAATCACAACATGTGATTTAGCGATGTATGGAGTAAGAAGTGCTTGCTGTTTTGCTGCGCGATCTTGACCCATCTCGCGTGCATAACCACCAGCACCCTCTAACGCTTCAAGTTCGAGTTCGATAAATGTTGCACCCATCGAACGAACTTCATCGGCCGATGCATGGCGCACATCGTATGCAGAGACAACTGCGCCTAAGCGACGCGCCGTTGCTATTGCCTGTAAACCTGCAACACCTGCGCCAAGGACTAATACTTGTGCTGGAGTGATAGTACCTGCAGCGGTCATAAGCATTGGGAAAAATCGAGGAGAGAGTTCGGCGCCAACTAACGCGGCACGATAACCGGCGCACAATGCTTGCGATGAGAGGGCGTCCATTGACTGCGCGCGCGAAATTCGCGGCACTAACTCAAGTGAGAATGCGGTGACACCAGCTGCTGCTGCAGCATCGATTGAATCAACTGCAGTAACTGGAGAGAGAAAACTTATTGTGATTGCGCTTTTCTTCAACATGCCCATCTGGGCTGGCGTTAGCGGTGCAACACTCAGGACGACATCGGCGCCGCTCAAAACCTCACTATTGGCGATTGTCGCACCAGCACTGCGGTAATCGGCATCTGTTGCCTGTGAATGGGTTCCGGCACCAGATTCGATAACTACTTCGAAACCTAGTCGAGTTAATTTACTAATAATGTCGGGAACTAGCGCTACGCGCTTTTCACCCTCACGAATTTCTTTAGGTACGGCTATGCGCATGCGCCAAATACTAGTGGCTTGAGCCTTTCAGGTCACCTCTGAGAAGGTGGTAGAGCAGTGATTGAATGGTGGTACGGCGGTGATATGCCTCTCGCCAAATAAGAGACTTTGTTCCATCTATTACAGAGGCTTCGACTTCTTCCCCGCGATGCGCGGGTAAACAGTGCATGAACACTGAATCCTTTTGTGTAAGCGAGATTAAGTTTTCAGTAACTGAAAATGGTGAGAGTGCTAACACTTTTTCATCACGTTGATCTTGCGAGTCGCCCATCGACATCCAGACATCGGTATATAACACACTGGCATCTTTTGCTGCAGCCTCTGGATCATGAAGTACTTCAACTTTTCCACCGCTTGCCGCTGCAATTCTCTTAGCGCTCTCAACAACTCGAGGATCTGGTGCCCATGCACCAGTTGGTGTTGCGGCAACAACATGTGCGCCCATGATTGCACCCATTATGAGCCATGCATGTGAGATGTTATTGCCATCACCTAAGTAAACAAATTTGCGACCAGTTATATCTTTTCCAAAGCGCTCGCGAATTGTCAACCAATCTGCAAGTAACTGTGTTGGATGATCATCATCGGTGAGGGCGTTAATAACTGGAATCGAAGCGTTTGCACCGAGCTCATTGACATCTGACTGGGCAAAGGTACGGATTATTAGCGCGCTGCAATACCCACTAATAATTCGAGCAGTATCGGCGATAGTTTCTCCACGCCCTAATTGCAGTTCGTCACCGCGAATAAATATTGGGGTCCCACCGAGATGGGCTATGGCCGTTTCAGATGATAATCGGGTGCGAGTAGATGGCTTGGTCATATAAATCGCAACGCTTTTGTTAGCTAAGGCAGCGTTGGATCTAAGAGGATTGGTAGCAAAATCAGCGGCGGTATCGAGTAAAAGCTCAACATCTGCGCGGCAAAGATCTTGGGTGCGGAGTAAGTCCTTCATTTGGGAATTCTACCCGTAGTTTCACCGAGGCCGAAGGTATTCTTATCCTCCTCATGGGGATCTTCCGCAAAGGCACGATAGAGACGGATTCAGATACCGATCTCTTAAATAGGCCCATCCTGGAAGAAGATGATGGCGGCCACGACCGATTCGCACACTATGTGAAAAAGGAAAAGATCACTGAGTCTGCAGTGACTGGTAAAGCCGTACGTGCACTCTGCGGAAAAAAATGGATCCCATCGCGCAATCCCGAGAAGTATCCAATCTGCCCAACATGTAAAGAGATCTACGCAGGTCTGAAAAGCAAGCCCGAAGATAGATAGCGATGTCGCGTAAGTTTCGCATCGCAGCCATAGCCTCCATGTGTGCAGTGTTATCTGCATCGCTGCCAGCCAGTGGGATTGAAAACCAGCCCCGCACAATTGTCACTGGGTGGATTCCATACTATTCAGTCAAAACAGTGATGCCATTTATTAAGAAGCTACCAAGCAGTGTTGTTCAAACACCCGGTGCACCTGTGACATGTGAGCCCAATGAATATGCACCTGAAGATATCGCCACTCTAAATAATTCATATCTCTACACCAACAGAGATTTAATGAAAGAGGTTATGCCTTTTTGGTACACACTTAAATCTCCGACACTAATCCGCGATGATTACGCAACAGGTAATCCATCGTGGCCGATGATCGGCACTCTTTGCTTAATGCGCAAAACAGGATTAATGATTATTCCAACAATAACCGATGGAACCGGTAAATTAGCTCTCGCCGGTTATTTAGCAGAGCCACAAATACGCAAAACTATTGTTAAATCCATCGTTGACTTGGTCAATAAAAACAGCTTTGATGGAGTTGATTTAGATTTTGAGGGTTTTGCCTTTGTTGATCCCAACACAACGTGGGCAAAGACTGCACCTAACTGGGTCTTGTTTATTAAGGAACTTAGCGCTGCGCTTCATACATCTGAGAAACTCTTATCTGTATCGACACCATATGTATTCAATCCAACTGAAAAACAAAAAGGCTATAGCGTTTATGCCTGGGCCGATATTGCATCAAGTATTGATCGATTACGCATCATGACTTACGACTACTCAGTTGCAAAACCTGGTCCGATTGGTCCGATAACTTGGATCGAAAAAACTCTGCAGTATGCAGTGAGCATCATGCCAGCATCTAAAGTATTTATCGGACTACCCGGTTATGGCCGCGATTGGATTACTGCAGTTACTGGTACATGCCCAGTGAGTGCACCACCTGGGTTAAAAGCTGGGGCAAAGGCAGCTACGTTCAAAATGAACTATGCAAACGCTAAGGCAGCCATCGATCAAGCAACTCCAATATTTGATGAGAGTAATAGCGAGGTTACATACTCTTATGTACAGAGATTTGATGGCCTGACGGCTAAGGGCGCGGCGACTGCCTGCACGCTTTCACGCACCGTGTGGTATCAAAATGAACGCAGTTATACCGAGCGCATGAATTTAGTTGCTAAGTACCGCTTAGGTGGTGCTGCGTTGTGGACACTAGGCATTGAGGATTTAGCGGCAACGAGCGCGATGCGAAATGTTGCACTTGCGATTGCGCCAGATGTTGTGATGAATATCTTAAGTATTGAAAATACTGAGGCAATGCAAGTCAACTACGGCGATATCTTTACGCTCAAAGGCAGCTTTACGCTTAAGGATCAATCGCCTATCGTTGGCTTATTAGTCAACGTTGAGATCAAGCGCAGCAATGAAAACTCCTGGACGAAGGTTGCACAATCGACAACAGGTATTGATGGAACTATCTCAATACCGGTAACAATCGCCGGTACTGCAGCTTTTCGTCTTACTACCGCAGGTACATGGGAGCGCGCAGAGTCGGTCAGTAGTGCCGAGATTGTGAGAGTGCTCCCTAAGCTCACTCTTGATTACCTGACTAGCGTTAAACATGGCGCTCAGATGCAGATCAAAGGCATGCTCTTGCCTAAAATTGCGGGCACAACCGCAACACTTCAGAGATTTAACGATGGAAAGTGGCAAAATATAGGGGCAAGCGTAGTGAGCGATTCAATAGGTGAGTTTATCCTTACGACATCGCATGTACATAGAGGGGTCGTAACCATGCGAGTTCAAATCTCTTACGACTCACAAATTATCACTTCTTCCGAGTTTTCAATTGTGGTGCGCTAGCGATGGTCAAAATCGATGAAGCAACTCAAGGGATAGTCGAAGAAGAGATCGATGAAGCGATTAAAGATATATTTAATAGCGATAAACCCTGGGTAACAATTGTTTGGGATGACCCAGTAAATCTAATGACCTATGTAACCTATGTTTTGATGGAGCTCTTCGGATTTACAAGAGAGAAGGCGCATGAACTCATGATGCAGGTTCATACGCAAGGTAAGGCAGTGGTATCGACCGGCAGTCGCGAAGAGATGGAGCACGACGTAGCCAGGCTACATCAATATGGACTGTGGGCCACGCTTGCACGCGGAGATAAAGCCTTGTGAGTGCAGATTCAGAGGAAACACCATCTGGTTTTACCCGACACGGAAGTAATGATTATGTTGCAAATTTTTCTCCATCTGAAAGCGAAGTTCTTCTCAATCTCGTGGAGCAGATAATAGAACTCTTAGGGGAGCGCACAGATAATCACAGTGACGATCCGCTTGCTGCAATGGTTGGTATCACAAGCTATGACTCCCCGCCTGATGATGAAGTCTTACTGCGCCTCTTGCCTAATGCCTATGCTGACCAAGTTGATGCATCTGAGTTTCGTAGGTATACCGAGTCAACTCTGCGCGCTAAAAAATCGGCACATGCAATGTCTATGCGCATCGACTTACAGAGTTCTCCCGATGGTTGTATCGAAGTCGACCACGAAGGTGCAAACGCATGGCTAGGTGCAATGAATGACATTCGATTAGCATTAGGGGTAAGGCTCAAAGTCCAAGAAAATTCACATGAAGATCTTGAAATTTTGGCACCCAATGATCCACTACGTGGTGTCTATGCCGTCTATAGCTGGCTGGGGTGGTTGCAGGAGAGTTTGATTCAATCGCTCTTGGATGATGCTCTCTAGGCCGGTAAGACGCACGATAGGATTGCCGATGTGAGTAATGCGCCAATTGGAATCTTTGATTCTGGAGTAGGCGGATTAACTGTTGCTAGAGCAATTCTAGATCAACTACCAAATGAATCGATTCTATATATCGGCGATACCGCACGAGGTCCATATGGTCCTCGTCCATTGGCCCAAGTACGAGAGTTTGCTTTAGAGAGTTTAGATTTTCTCGTCGAGCAAGGCGTTAAATCGATTGTTATCGCTTGCAATACTGCTAGTGCTGCGATGCTACGTGACGCACGCGAGCGTTACACGGTACCCGTGATAGAGGTAATTCAGCCGGCAACACGTCGCGCAGTTGCGGCAACACGTAGTGGTCACATCGGTGTTATAGGTACAAGTGCCACGATCGATTCTGCTGCCTATCTCGATGCATTTGCCGCCGCTCCTCAGTTAGATATCACATCTATTGCATGTCCACTCTTGGTTGAATTCGTCGAGCGAGGGCAGACATCGGGAGCAGAGATTACCCAAATAGCTAGAGGCTACTTATCCCCATTGATAGATGCGCAGGTAGATACTTTAGTTTTGGGATGTACGCACTATCCACTTTTAACAGGAGTCATTTCATATGTGATGGGAGAAGGCGTCACCCTCGTTTCAAGCGCCGAAGAAACTGCAAAAGATTTATATCGAACTTTAGTTGAAAATAATCTGCTTCACGCACCGCAGAGTACGCCTCCAACCCATAGATTCTTAGCAACTGGCGATGCAAAGGCCTTCGAAAGCCTAGCTCGACGTTTTCTAGGCCCCGAAGTAACGCGGGTAGAACATCAAGATCTTTAAATGCAACCAAACTAGGTAATTGGAGCAATACATGGCACGAAATGATGGACGAGAAGTTAATGCTCTGCGTGAAATTAAATTCACGCGCCAGTGGTTAGATCACGCCGAAGGTTCGGTCCTAGTTGAGTTTGGCAAGACCCGTGTCTTATGTGTTGCATCGTTTTCACCCGGCGTTCCTCGCTGGTTAAAGGAGACCGGAACTGGTTGGGTCACATCTGAATATGCGATGTTGCCACGCTCAACCCATACTCGCTCTGATCGTGAGAGTGTAAAAGGTAAATTAGGTGGGCGAACTCAAGAGATTTCGCGCCTAGTCGGTCGTTCATTACGTGCAATTGTTAATACAAAAGAGCTAGGTGAAAATACAATCGTGATTGACTGCGACGTATTGCAGGCCGATGGTGGTACGCGAACTGCCGCAATTACTGGTGCATACGTTGCATTAGCCGATGCAATAGCCTGGGCCAAGAGTCAAGGCCATATAATGGCAACATCTAATCCATTGTGCGATTCTGTTGCCGCCGTTAGTGTTGGAATCGTTGATGGTATGGCGGTGTTAGATCTTTGCTATGAAGAAGATGTTCGGGCTGGTACTGATATGAATGTTGTTGTGGCCGGTGATGGACGCTTTATTGAGGTTCAAGGAACTGCAGAGGGTGAACCTTTCGATCGAGAACTTCTCAATAATCTAC
The DNA here is from genome assembly GCA_027728065.1 of Actinomycetota bacterium. Taxonomy (GTDB): domain Bacteria; phylum Actinomycetota; class Actinomycetes; order Nanopelagicales; family Nanopelagicaceae; genus Planktophila. The sequence continues at coordinate 63,236 of JAQBVO010000004.1, read as the reverse complement.
TTGATTTAGCGGTCTCGGGTTGTAAAGAGTTGAGCGCACTTCAAAAAGCTGCCCTTGCTAAATAGTTGGCTCATATTTTCTTGCAGATGAGAGATTCGTAACCATGCCGAACAAACTTGTGATTGCAACACGTAATCCCGGAAAGGTCATTGAGTTTCGTAGAATTCTCGATGCAATAGCCAAAGATGCAGCTGAATTAGTGAGCATCGATCAGTTTCCAGATTTAGTCGATGTAGAGGAGAGCGGTACGACCTTTCAAGAGAATGCACTATTAAAGGCTAGATATACCGCGAAAATGACGGGCCTACCATCGATATCTGATGACTCTGGTCTTTGCATCGATGCACTAGGTGGTGCTCCTGGAATACTTTCAGCTACATGGGCCGGCCAGCATGGCAACGATAAGGCAAACGTTACAAAGGTTTTAGATGAATTAAGTGGAACCCCTGATAACAAGAGAGGCGCTTATTTTATCTGTGTCAGTGCCTTGGTCATGCCCGATGGCCGCGAAGAGGTTGCCGAGGGGCGGTTCGAAGGAAGGATTCTTCACCACGCCATTGGCGATCAAGGCTTTGGCTATGACCCAATTTTTGCGCCGCTTGGGATGTCGATTTCTACAGCGCAGATGCGGGCCGAAGAGAAGGATGCACAGAGTCATCGCGGAAAATCATTACGTGCAATAGCACCTTATGTTATAGAAATGCTTAGGGGGCTGGGGTAGCCTTGCCTTATCGACGTACGTTAATTGCGTACGCACCGCTACCTGAGGAGTTATCGTGGCCGTAAAGAAGAAGAGGGCAGCCAAGAGGGTTGCAAAGAAGGCGAGCGCAAAGCGCACAGTCAAGAAAACTGCAAAGCGCACAGTCAAGAAAACTGCAAAGCGCGTTGTAAAAAAGAGCGCAGCTAAGAAGCGCGTTACTAAAAAGAGGGTTGCAAAGAAGTCAACGGCAAAGCGCACGGTGAAAAAAGCCGCCGTCCGTAGTGCGGGATCACGTGTGGTAGTTTCAACAACTCCAGTTGCTCCAGTTGCTCCAGTTGCTCCAGTTGCTCCAGTTGCTCCAGTAGCGCCAAAGCCAGTTGCTGCTCCTAAACAGACAACCTCTAATCGAGTAGTTTTCTTAGTCGTGGCAGGAATCGTAATTCTTGCCGCGATCGTATGGTCAAACTCAAGTAGTGATAGCGATGATGCGGCAAAGCCAACGCCATCGGCTTCGGCCGAACCAAGTGAATCTGCAACGGCCGAACCAAGTGAATCTGCAGCACCAGTTGCAGCAGTTGAGGCACCATCGAAGTTTGTTGGACTTAAAACTGCCGATGGATTGAAGCTTCGCTGGATTGCACCAATGGCATCCGATGGCCTAACTGGCTATAACGTTGAAATCCGTGCTAATGGTGCTGGTGACTGGAGTGTAATCGCAACCGTTCCAACCGATCAGTTAACTCAAGATGTAGCAAAGAGCGGGGATAGCGGATGGACACAGTTCCGTGTTACATCTGTTTACTCAGACGGACAGATGGCATCTGCAACAGTCTTTGGAATTCCAGGAGAGTTTAAGTAAAAAATTAGATAGATAGACCCTTACCTGGGGCTCTATTTTTATTCTTTGATGATTGCAAGTGCAGTTGAAATTGCATCAACATATACACGAACTCCAGCAGGTACAAGATGTACACCATCTGGAGCAAAGTATTCTGGATGGCCATTTGAAATCGCACTCCAGTCAATAAGAATTGCGCCAAACTGGTTGGCATAGGCAAGAATCAAGGCGTTATTTGCAGTTTTCCAAGGACGTGGTACGGCGGTATTAACGACAATAATCTTTGGCTGATTTTTTACTTCATTAAAAATCGCGGCGACTTGTTCTTCGGTCAACTTATTATTATTTCCCAAATTAAAGATCACCGTTGATCCCGTCACATTCAATTTATCCCGCCCCATAATTTCAATGAGTTCGCTAGCTTGACGCCCAACACGGGCATTAATGAGCGTGATACGAGTACGTGAATCGAGTTCGTGGCGAATCCCTAAAATAACTGAATCACCAGTTACCCATAAGCCGGCCTCACTTATTGAGACAGGCTCACGCATTGGTAGAACTTCCTCTTGTGCGAGTTCGGCCTTAATCTGGTCCATCACGCGATCACTCTTTATAATTGCATTGGCACTGATGAAAGTTGTCGCTGAGATAATGGCTAGAATTGCAAAGCCCACTAGTGATTTCTGACGTATTTGCACCCGTTTTGTCCGGTACTTCATACCTTTAAACCAGTATTCAACTAATCCGCTGCGTATAGGAAGTTCAACTAGACGCAGAGAAATATCGGCCAGGGCTAAGACAATAAGGAATCGAAGTGCAGTCAGTGCCCACGGCGATCCTTCAATATCAACGGCTGGCCGGGTAACTTGAAAGACAACCCAGTGCCACAAGTAAATTGCATATGAGCGCTCACCGATCCAGACAGCAACTCTGCTGCTTAGAACTGGCGCAAAGCGCGATGCTGGATGCACAATGGAAGTAATAATTGCGCAACCGAAGACTCCAGCAAGTGGAAAGGCTAATTTATAGAGCGTTGGGTCGGTCTCATCAATAAAGAGAAAAGTCGCAACTATTCCGATGAAGCCGAAGATACCGATTGCATCGATAAAATCCTGTGCACGTTTTTCAACATCTTCTTTTAGATTCTGGGGTATCCAGCTAACGGCTAAAGCGGCACCAAGGAATAGACCGATACTGTGAGTATCTGTACCAAAATAAACATGGCTAATCTGTGAGGCGTTAGCGGCATCTACTTGATAGGAAACCACGAGAAGTGCGATTCCAGAAACAGCGGCAATAAACAGTGCTGCGCCAGGTATTCTATTTTTACCTAAATAACGCAGCACGAGCAGCAGGATCAAAGGCCAAATAAGGTAGAACTGAGCCTCAACACCCAGCGACCATGTGTGTTGCAATAATGGCGGCCTTATAATTGAATCAAAGTAATCAGTGCGGCGAAACACTAACCACCAGTTCATGGATCCTAAGAGTGCAAATGGTGAATCACTGGCAAAGCGCCGAACTGTTTCCGGTGCCCAAAAACCGATATAAATCGATGTACTTACAATCATAAAAACAAGCGGCGGAAACAGTCGGCGTATGCGGGCTTTGTAAAAAGCGCGAAGATCTAAACCACCACTGCGCGCGATTGAATCCAAAAGTAAGCGAGTAATTACGTACCCAGAGATTACAAAGAAGAGATCAACCCCTAAAAATCCGCCAGGAATCCAGGTAAAGCCCAAGTGATACAACATAACTGCAACAACAGCCACACCACGCAGGCCATCGATGGCAGGGATGTATCGGATACCGCGAACAGTTGCCATTGGTAATTACTTATGCTTGGCGGATTTTTTTACTGCGCTCTTTTTTCGCGCCTTTGTTCTTGGACTCTTTGCACGCTTTTTTGTTGCGCTGATAGCAGTTCGAGTGCGTTCACTCGAGACTTTAATCGGACCAGTATCGATAATACTGTCATCAGAGTTCAAGTTTTCAAGAACACTCTTTTGAAGATCAGACAATCTAGTAAAAGCCGATTCGAGTCGAGCCCTTGATTGATGAATCGCACCTTGGGCTGCATCTAACGACTGAGTTTGAATTTTGTAGAGTCGTTCGGCCTCTGCAATCACACCATTCAACCATTGGCGATAATTTGAGACCTCATGTGTTGCATCCCCAATAATTCGCTCGCCTTCTCGTCGCGCAGCTAATGCAAGTGAAGCGGCCTCACGTCGCTTCGATTCGATCATCGCCTCGGCTTCGCCCTCTGCTGCAGCAACCATCTGCCCAGCCTCTTCTTCGGCGGCGGAAATATATTTGCGACCACGCGATTCAGCGCCACTGAGAATGCTCCGCGCCTTAGCATCTGCGGCCTCAATCTCCTCTTTTGTAATGCGATTGGTTTCGGCAACTAAACGCGAAGCCGTTGAGTGTGCTTTGCTTTCACGGGCTTGGGCCGATTTGATCATCTCCATTGCAGTTTCAGTTGCAAGGATTTCAAACTCTTCTTTTGTTAAACCTGTTATATCGCGACGAGAGCGCAGATCGGCTAATTGAGATTCAAGTTCGCGGATACGGTCGACGGAGGAGGGCTGATTTGGCTCTTCGCCTTTGAAGCCAACCCAGTTAAGAAAACTACTCTTCTCACTCATCACACACCCCGCAGTTCGTATAAATAGAGCCTTAGATTAGAGCAACGCCTCACTTACTGTAAATCGCTACCGAGATCGCTACATACTGCGAAATCCACGCCGCGAGCACAAAAATATGAAAAAGTTCATGGAAGCCAAAGTATTTAGCCTCACGGCCTGGGCGTTTGAGTGCATAGAAAATCGCCCCGACCGAATAGAGCAGGCCGCCAATGATGATTGGAAGTAATACCCAAAGACCACCCTCTCGGTAAAGCTCTGGCATGAAGGCAACGGCTACCCAACCTAAGAGCAGATAATTTGCAACGTAGAGCCAACGTGGGGCAGTTAACCAAAATATTCGCATGGCTACACCTGCTGCAGCGCCAATCCAAACTACTAACAAGAGGATTATCCGATCTCTGCCCTCCAGTAAAGTCACAGCAAATGGTGTGTAGGAACCAGCAATTAAGAGATTAATATTTGCATGGTCAAAACGTCGCCAAACTTTCTTCTTTGCAGGTGACCAAGGTACGCGGTGATATATGGCAGAGACACTAAATAGCAGAATTGCAGTAATCGAATAAATTGCAACAGCGAATTTTAAAGAGGATTTACTTAAAATAAATAAAACTAAAGATGCAACAATGACAACAGGTGTTGCGCCGAGGTGAAACCAGCCCCGCAGTTTCGGTGGCGCTAAGGCCGGCTTTGTCATGGCTTAAGCCTACGGGTATTTAAGGCCCTCATTGCGATCTCATACTAAAGAGTAATTCGCTCAATACCGCGCACAGATTTAACCAGTAATACCAGAAGTGCTGAAACGAGAGTAATTCCACCAGTAATCCAGAGAACTGAATGTACTCCGTAGTACATAGCAAGAGGGCCAGCGGCCACTACACCTAATGGCGCTAAGGCAAAAGATCCAAAGGCATCGTAGGCGTTCACACGCGAAAATGATTCTTCTGGGATATGTGTCTGCATAGCCGTATGCCAGTTAACGGTAAATATTTCCAGGGCAATGCCTGCAACAAATGCACCCGCCATTGTTGCTATAAGTGGTGCGCGCAGAGCTATTGAGAAATTCCAACTTGCCGATAAGGCAAACACAATTATTGCAAATAGTAATGGTCTATTCACGGCAAAATTGAGAGCAAAGACCCCACCACAAATCATTCCAAGAGTTAGAAAAGCTAAGTTTAAGGACCAGTTGCGGGGCCCATGGGAGTTTTCATTAAAGGCAAGCGGACCAAGAACTTGTATTAACGCTTCAAAACAGGCATTAATCCCAATGAATGCGATAACGATTGCTACGACCCATGACCGTGATTTAAATTCAAACCAACCTTCTTTTAACTCAGCAAAGAGTGTGGTTCGTACACGTTTGTCCATGGGTGCACCATCTAAGCGCCAAACTAAAATTCCGGCAATAAAAAATGAAAGTGCATCGACGAGTAATGCCCAACCAGAACCAAAGAGCGTGACTAAGGTTCCACCGCTCAGCGCACCGGCGACATAACCGAAATTGCTAAGCAGGCCAATGACAGCATTACCGTCGTTGAGTTTTTCCTTAGGCACAATCGTGGGTAGTAGACCCATCATCGCCGGCCACCACATCGCATTTAAAATTCCAAAGAGAAAGCCCATAAATGCCAGGAGCGGAACGGAGGCAAAACCAAAGATAAATGAGGCCGCACTTATTGCAACAAATCCGCTACCTAACATATCGGTGCCACCGACGATACGATTTCGTTTAAATCTATCCCCAATAACGCCACCAAATAGCATGAGTGCAATCATCGGAAATAATCGAGCAAACATTACAAGGCTTAAATCTTTTCCAGTAGCGCCATTAAGGCTAAGAACGCCATAGACAAGTGCGATATCAGATAATCCATTACCAAAATTGGAGATTAACCGAGCTGAGATTAATGATTTAAAACCACGGTATTGACTAAGTTCCCGCAGTTGATCTGCAATCATCTCGTAAGCATATCTATCGACAAAGGCTTAACTTGCTGATATGAATAGCCAATGACATATAGATCAGCGATATTTGAAATCAGCGATATATACATCGATCAAGAAGCGGCACTAAGTCCCATGGGATGTACCTATCTTGGTAATGGCTTAAACCAGGACAAGTTAGATGATTTTTCGATAGCTGGAGCCGAAATTAGTGCCAATTTGACCCGTGAGACTCTCAAGAAACTTACAAACGTACAACCCATCGATGAGATTGATCGAATTGCAAAGACAGTAATGATTGAACGACTCGAATCAGGACTGGCATTGCATGAGAGCCAAGAATCATTTGTCCTCTGGAATGTTCTAACTTCACCGCCATCAAATATCCGTTCAATCTTTGAATTGATGCCTAAACAAAGCGATCAAGATTTTGCCAATATTGCACTGCGCTTGCATGCAGTTGAAAAGGCCCACAAAGAGTGGATAGGCACGATTAGTGAAGTTGCAAAGGGCGGAAAAACTACAGCCCAGCGTCAAGTCCGTGGAGTCATTACACAGCTAGAGAGCTATGCACATGGTGGCTATAGCCAGATGTGTGCCAACTTTGATCCAACTGGAAAATATCCCGATATACATAGCGCGGCAAAAGTGGCTGAAAAATCCTCGGCCCAAACCGCTGCATATTTGAAGGATGAATATCTGCCCCTTGCAAACCCTAACGATGCCGTTGGGGCGCAGCGTTATGCTATCTGGTCGCGATATTTTACTGGCGCAGAGTTAGATCTGCGTGCAACATATGAATGGGGGATCGCCGACTTGAAGGCGATTAATGATCGGATGTGGGTACTTTCTGAGAAAATCAAGCCTGGAGCAAAGACGCTGCGTGAGGTTGCAGATGTTTTAGATCATGATCCTAAATATATTATTAAAGGTAAAGAAAATGTTATTAAATACTTACAAGATTTTACCGATGCAGCAATTGCGCGTATGGATGGCGAATTCTTCGAGATAGATGAGCGGATTAAAAAATGTGAGGCCCGCCTTGCACCCGAGGGCAGTGCATCAGCGCCGTATTACAACCCTCCCTCAGAAGATTTATCTCGACCCGGCACAACATGGATTCCCATGCTCGGTAAAGATGAGGTCAGCAGTTGGCATTTAGTCTCGACCTGGTATCACGAAGCTGTGCCAGGCCATCATCTACAAATTGGGACGGTAACAATTGAAAAGGAGCGGCTGACTCGCTTTCAACGCACCGCTGCCTTCATTAGTGGTTATGGTGAAGGTTGGGCACTCTATGCCGAGCGCTTTATGAATGAACTCGGTGCATTTGATGAACCTGGGATTGAGATGGGATATTTATCTGCACAGGCTCTGCGCGCAGCACGCATCGTCGTCGATATCGGAATGCATCTGGGCTATAGCGATTTTGATGGCAATATCTGGAATGCCCAGAGTTCGCGCAAACTTCTCAATGAATCTGCATTACTCGATGAGGCCCACTCTCGTAGCGAAACAGATCGTTATCTAGGCTGGCCAGGACAGGCGATTTCATACAAAGTTGGAGAGCGAATTTGGATGGCCGCTCGCCAGGATGCACAGGCACGATTAGGCGCTGCTTTTACTATGAAGAGTTTTCATCGCTATGCCCTCACCATCGGTCCCATGGGGCTCGACCTCTTCGCAGCCGAGATGGCTATGTGGGATGGGAAATAACCCCAGGCAATAACCAGTATCTGCCATACATGCCTGTAACTACGGGGTTACCTCCTGGCTTTTTCTTGATAGTTCAAGTTGCATCAATCTGTGGCCTACTTCATATTCAAGTTGCATGAGTCTGTGGCCTACTTCACAATTAGACTTACCTAGGGTCAATGATGCTCCTCGAGCTCCTCACTGCCCGCAAGGCTCTACTCCTCATACGGGGATGTAGATGTAAACACCTTACGGAGGTATGTATTAATGCTGAAACTCGACAGCGACCAATGGAACTTAATCTATAACGTATTCTCGTTTGGATTAGTGTCAATGCTTGCCTGCACGGTTTATACGTTGGTCTCCCAACAGCGTGTATTAGCGAAGTACCGCAGCGCACTTGTAATGTCTTCAATGGTGACATTTATCGCCGCTTATCACTACATGCGTATATTCGACTCCTTTAAGGAGTCATCTACCGATATGTCGGTAAATGTCTCAGGAGAGCAGGGCGCATTCAACGAGGCCTATCGCTATGTTGACTGGCTATTAACTGTTCCTCTACTTCTTGTTGAAGTTGTGGCAGTACTTGCCCTTACTAAATCAGTTTCAACCTCGTTAATCACGCGCCTTGTTCCAGCATCTGCTGTAATGATCGCACTTGGTTATCCAGGAGAAATTGCCTCAGATCAGAACACACAGGTTATGTACGGTGTTCTATCCACAATCCCATTCCTTTACATTCTCTACATACTCTTTGTAGAGCTTACAAAGTCACTTGCCAACCAGCCAGAGGGAGTAGCAGCAACCGTTGGTCGCTTGCGTCTTTTGCTAATTGCAACATGGGGCGTCTATCCAATCTCATACATTTTAGGTATGGGTGAGGGTCCAACTGCCGAGCAGTTTGTTGGCGTACAAGTTGGTTACACAATCGCTGACGTATTAGCTAAGTGCGTATTCGGTCTTACGATTTACAAGATCGCTCGTATGAAGTCTGCAGCAGAGGGAATGAAGGAATAAAAGAAGATCACTAATCTGGTCTTTTTAATACAGTAAATTTCTTGCAAAGAGGGTGTCGGGCAACCGGCGCCTTCTTTGCTTTTACTAGACTGGCTCTATGAATAAGAACCTAGTAAATAACTATCGAATGGGTGGATATCTCCTCATTGCAATCGGCTTGATTAATCTGCGCTATCAAAGCGGCCAGAGCAATGTGGTTACAAACTCTCTAACAATTATTATTCCAGGTACTTTAATTTTAATTGCTACCTGGATTCCTCCACTCGCAAAAGTATTAAATCGAGGTATCAGCAAGATAGCAACTCTAGTTATAGGCTTAGCACTCATTGCATACGCAGTTTTAAATTAGCGCGAGAGTTTTTAATAGTTATTAGCACTTGTAAATCTCTGCTCATTAGTAGTTAAGCGCTATCCAAAATCTCTGTGTGCGGGAGAAGGGACTTGAACCCTCACGTCCGAAGACACAGGTTCCTAAGACCTGCGTGTCTGCCATTTCACCACTCCCGCTTGACCCATACAAGGGCAAATTACGCACTTAGATAGATTAGGTACCAAGATTAGAGGTAAGGTAGCGATGTATCAAAACGCCAGCCGCTTTAGGCCAGAGGAAAGGCTTTTCGCCATGTCATTAACACCAACACCTGCAGATAAGTTTACTTTTGGTCTCTGGACTGTTGGCTGGCAGGCACGCGACCCTTTCGGAGATGCAACACGCAGCGCCCTTGATCCTGTTCGTACCGTTAATGAACTAGCTGCGCGCGGTGCCCATGGTGTAACTTTCCATGATGATGATCTGATTCCATTTGGAAGTGATGAAGGTGCTCGTCGTACACACATAGACCGCTTTAAAAAGGCACTTGCCGAAACTGGAATGAAAGTTCCGATGGCGACAACAAATCTATTTACGCACCCAGTCTTTAAAGATGGAGCATTTACCTCAAATGATAGAGATATTCGCCGCTATGCAATAAGCAAAGTTATGAAAAATATCGAACTTGCCGTAGAGCTCGGTGCAAAGACATATGTCTGTTGGGGTGGCCGTGAGGGCGCTGAATCCGATGGTGCTAAGGATGCATATGTAGCACTCGATCGCTTTCGGGAGGCTTTCAATATTCTTGGAGAGTTCGTAACCGATAATGGTTATGAGATTAAGTTTGCAATCGAACCCAAGCCAAATGAACCACGTGGCGATATCTTCTTACCAACGATTGGCCACGCACTTGCATTTATTAACTCATTAGATCGCCCCGAGTTAGTTGGATTAAATCCAGAGGTTGGCCATGAGCAAATGGCTGGACTGAACTTTGTTCATGGAATTGCGCAGGCGTTGTGGCACAAGAAGTTGTTCCACATCGACCTCAATGGTCAGCACGGTTCGAAGTTTGATCAGGATTTAGTCTTTGGCCACGGAGATCTAAAGTCGGCCTTCTTCCTTGTTGACTTACTTGAACGATACAAATACGACGGACCAAAGCACTTTGATTACAAGCCAGCTCGTACTGAAAGTGATAAAGGCGTCTGGGAGTCGGCATCTGCAAATATGCGTACCTATCTTGCGCTCAAAGAGCGTGCAGCGGCCTTCCGCGCCGACTCTCGTGTGATTGCAGCTATGAAAGAGTCCAACATCGCAGGTCTCAACGAACCAACGTTAGGAAGCGGACAGACATGGAGAGATCTAGCTAAGGACTCCATCGATCTTGAGGCTGCAGCCGCCCGCGGATATCACTACGAAGCGCTAGATCAGTTAGCACTTGAACACTTAATGGGTATTAAGTAGTAATTGATTTAAACGCTAACCTTGGCGCATGTCCACGCAGATAGAGCTCCTTGAGGCCGAGGTGAAGGCGGCCATCGGCCGGGCGGTCAAGGCTGGGCTCCTCACTCTTGATACACCGGCGAGCATCACGCTGGATCGACCTAAGAATCGAGATCATGGAGATTATGCAACGTCGATCGCACTTGCATTGGCAAAGGCCGCTGGCAAGAAGCCAGGCGAGGTTGCGCAGATTATCTCTCGTGAATTAGAGGGTGCCGCTGGGGTTTTACGTGTAGAGATTGCAGGTCCTGGCTTTATTAACATCACATTAACTCGCGCTAGCCAAGCCGAACTTGTCTTAACAATCCTAAAGCAGGCAAGAGATTTTGGTCGAACAGATGCGCTGCGCGGTGTGCGTATTAACCTTGAATTTATAAGTGCAAATCCAACAGGACCTTTGCACTTAGGCCATACGCGTTGGGCAGCGGTCGGTGATGCCTTAGGGAGAGTGTTAACTGCCGCTGGAGCAGATGTGACGCGCGAGTTTTATATTAACGACCGAGGAAACCAGATGGATTTATTTGGAGCATCGGTTGAAGCTGCAGCCCTTGGTAATCCAATTCCAGAGGATGGATATAAAGGTGAATATATAGCAGATCTTGCCAAAGAGGTTGTTGCAAGTAATCCTGCAATCACAGAGCTGGCCCAAGGCGCTCGCCATGAAGCATTTCGCGAAGCTGCATACTCGCTTCAATTAAGGGATCAGCAACGCGTCTTGGATAATTTCGGTACGCATTTTGATATTTGGTTTTCAGAGCGCTCTTTGCATCACCAGGGCGCAGTAGAACATGGAGTGGAGAAACTACGCAGGCAGGGCCATGTCTTTCAAGCCGAGGGCGCCTTATGGCTGCGAACCAGTAATTTTGGCGATGATAAAGATCGAGTACTAATGAAATCAGATGGTTCATTTACCTATTTTTCATCCGATACCGCTTACTACATTAATAAGCGCGAACGCGGCTTTGATATTTGTATCTACATGTTAGGCGCTGACCACCATGGCTATGTTGGACGTTTGAAGGCCACTGCCGCATGTACCGGTGATGACCCCGAGTACAACATTCATGTTTTAATCGGTCAGTTAGTAAAGATTATGGAGGGCGGGCAAGAGGTAAAGCTCTCCAAGCGCGCTGGAACGATCATTACATTGGAAGAGTTAATAGAAAAAACTGGAGTTGATGCGGCGCGATATACATTAATTAGATACCCCGTTGATACACCCATGGTGATAGATATTGATATTTTAAAGCGCAATACAAATGAGAATCCGGTTTACTACGTTCAATATGCACATGCTCGAATTGCCGCAGTCTTGCGCAATGCCGCCGAGTTAAATATCTCCGTTAATTTAGCCGACTTTGATCCAACGCAATTAACCCATGATCGCGAGAATGAGCTGCTAGGGGCGCTAGCGCAGTACCCGAGAGTCGTAGCCTCTGCTGCGCAGATGCGCCAGCCCCATCGAATAGCCCGCTATTTAGAGGAACTGGCCGTTACATATCATGGCTTTTATGCCGATTGTCGCGTACTGCCCCTGGGCCAGGAAAATCCAACGCCATTGCATACGGCTCGACTACTACTGTGTTCATCAACAAAGGTAGTAATCGCAAATGCTTTAGATTTATTAGGCGTAAGCGCACCAGAGAGGATGTAGTTATGTGGTCCTCTAATGTTGCAATACAAGGCGAGCTTTCAATCGCAGGTATCACTGCAAGTGATCTTGCCCAAGAGTTTGCAACTCCAGCCTTTATTATGGATGAGGTCGATTTTCGTGCCCGTGCAACTGCTTGGGATCGGGCACTACAAAGCGCCTTTGGCCAAAACGCTGGTACGGTTTATTACGCAGCCAAAGCATTTATCTGCACCGAGGTAGCGCGCTGGATTAGTGATGTCGGAATCGGAATCGATGTCTGCTCTGGCGGCGAACTTGCTGTGGCCCTGGCCGGCGGAATCGATCCGGGCAAGATTGAGTTTCATGGAAATAATAAATCGGTAGATGAAATTCAAAGAGCGGTCTCGATTGGCGTCGGCACAATCGTGATCGATTCACTGATTGAAATAGAACGTATTGGAGCAGCTGCCACTAAGTCTGGCAAAGTACAGAGAGTTTTACTGCGTTTGACCCCTGGTATTCAAGCGCACACTCATGAATCAATTGCGACAGCGCATGAGGATGTCAAATTTGGTTTTTCTATCGCTAGCGGCGCGGCATGGAAGGCAATTGAGGAAGTCAGAAAGCATGCATCGATTGATTTACGGGGTTTTCATGCACATATCGGTTCACAGATTTTAGATACCGATTCATTTGAAATAAGTGCCGAGCGATTAATAGCGTTTCTTGCAAAATATCGCGATACATTTGACAGTCAGCTTGCCGAACTTGATCTAGGTGGCGGATATGGAATCCACTATCTTCCAGGAGATGAAGAGTTAATACCCTCGGTTGTTATGGCTGCACTTGCAATTACAGTGAGCACAAACTGCGCACGATACAATCTAGAGATTCCAAAGATTTCAATCGAGCCGGGTCGAGCGATAGTTGGGCCGAGCATGTTTACTCTCTATGAGGTAGGCACAGTGAAAGATGTAACCCTTGAAAATGGCGATAACCGTCGCTATATATCTATCGATGGTGGAATGAGCGAGAATATTCGACCAGCGTTATATGCAGCCGAATACACGGCCATTCTTGCTAATCGCACGAGTATTGCGCCTTTGCTTTCTTCACGCTTAGTTGGAAAACACTGCGAAACCGGTGACATTCTTATCCGAGATATTGCACTTGCTAGCGATATTGCACCTGGAGATTTATTGGCTACCCCTGCAACAGGTGCATATGGACGCAGTATGGCTAGCAACTACAACCATGTTCCTCGGCCACCAGTAATTGCAGTTAACAATGGCAAAGCCCGTGTGATTGTGCGCCGTGAGAGCGAGGCCGATCTGCTGGGATTGGATATTTAACGCCACAACAGGCATCTGTGAAAGAATAGCCTGCATGGATGGTGCTTTAAAAACAATCTCAATAGGAATGCTTGGCGCCGGTGTAGTCGGCAGCCAGGTCGCTCGCCTGCTGCAATCAGATCGACAAGAACTCTCTGATCGCTCAGGGGCGCTATTGGTTTTGAAAAAAATCGGTGTGCGCAGCGATATCCCGCGCGAAGGCATCGATGCCTCATTGCTTACTAAAGATTTACACTCGATTGTCGCCGACCCTGAGATAAATATAGTCATCGAGGTCATGGGTGGCATCGAGCCGGCACGCACTTTGATTTTAGAGGCTATTAAGAATAAAAAATCTGTCATTACTGCCAATAAAGCTTTACTTGCAACACACGGTCATGAACTCTTTAACGCTGCAGATGTGGCAAAGGTCGATCTCTATTACGAAGCTGCTGTTGCCGGTGCGATTCCGATTATCCGCTCGATGCGCGAATCATTAGCTGGAGATCAAATAACTCGAGTAATGGGAATTGTAAACGGCACCACTAACTACATCTTGACAAAGATGCATGAAGAGGCCCGCGAATTTGCCGATGTATTGAAAGAGGCGCAGGCTCTGGGCTATGCAGAGGCCGATCCAACTGCCGATGTTGGCGGCCATGACGCTGCAGCCAAAGCCGCACTCCTTGCGAGCTTGGCCTTTCACAGCACAGTAACAATCGATGAGGTTTACTGCGAGGGCATTACAAAGATTTCAACTGCCGATATCGCCTCTGCTAAGGAGATGGGCTGTGTTATTAAGTTATTGGCGATCGCTGAGCTAACGGTAAAGGATGAGATTTCTGTGCGTGTGCATCCAGTGATCTTGCCCAACTCTCATCCTCTGGCCTCGGTACGTAATGCATTCAATGCCGTCTATGTTGAATCCGAGGCGGCGGGGGAGTTAATGTTTTACGGCCGCGGCGCGGGCGGTGCTCCAACTGCATCGGCCATATTGGGAGATCTAGTTGCCGTTACACGCCATCGTGCATATTCAACAGTGGGATATGGCGAATCTGACTATGCAGATTTAGATATCGCTCCAATCGGTGAAGTTAAATCTCAGTTCTTTGTGCGCTTGCATGTGGCCGATAAATCAGGTGTTTTAGCATCTATCGCTGCGACATTTGCAAGTGAAGATATCTCAATTCAAACCGTTCGCCAGGCTGGCTTGGGCGGTGATGCCGAGCTCGTAATTGTCACCCATGACGCATCAGAGGCGGCACTGACTGCCTGCATTAAGAAATTAACTGCAATGGATATCGTTAGCAACGTGCAATCAGTTATTCGCGTTGAGGGAGGTATCTCTTAAATGGCGATTTTTGGTAGGAGAAAAGGCGCGCATCAATGGCGAGGTGTCATCGAGGAGTACCGTCACCGTTTGCCAGTTAATGCGCTCACTCCCATCATATCTTTGGGCGAAGGTGGGACTCCGCTTATCTATGCATGCAACCTCTCCGAGCTACTTGCAAACAACGTTTGGATTAAGTACGAGGGCCTAAACCCGACAGGATCCTTTAAAGATCGTGGAATGACTATGGCGATTTCTAAAGCGGCAGAGGATGGAGCAAAGGCGGTCATATGTGCATCGACCGGAAATACCTCTGCATCGGCGGCGGCATATGCAGTCAAAGCCGGCATGGTTCCAGCAGTGTTAATTCCAAAGGGAAAGATCGCAATGGGCAAACTTGCCCAAGCAGTCATCCATAACTCAACAATCTTGCAGGTAAATGGAAACTTTGATGACTGCTTAACACTTGCCCGTGAACTATCGGAGAACTATCCAGTTGCACTTGTTAACTCGGTCAACCCATTTCGCATTGAGGGACAAAAGACTGCCGCCTTTGAAGTCGTAGATATGCTAGGAAATGCTCCAGATATTCACGCACTGCCTGTAGGAAATGCTGGAAATATCACCGCATATTGGAAGGGTTATAAGGAGTACAACAGTGATGGCCTTTCAACGCGCTTACCTGCGATGTATGGCTTTCAAGCCGCAGGTGCAGCTCCGATAGTCAAGGGAAAGATTGTTAAGAACCCAGACACCATTGCAACTGCGATTCGAATTGGAAATCCAGCCTCATGGGCCCAAGCCCTAGATGCCCGCGACAGCTCAGGTGGCGTGATTGGATCGGTAACGGATCGAGAAATCCTTGCCGCATACCGCTTAATCGCAGCTAAAGAAGGAGTCTTTGTCGAACCATCCTCGGCTGCAGGATTAGCAGGACTCATTAAGTACAAAAAGGCTGGCAAACTACCTAAAGATAAGACAATAGTTATTACAGTAACTGGCCATGGATTAAAAGATATTGCCTATGCATTAGATACTGCCAAAAAACCAGTTGTTGTTCCGGTGAATTTAAAGGCGGCTGCAAAGGCGTTAGGTCTTAGCTAATATGAAATCTATATTTAAAGCACAACCTATACAGGTACAGGTACCTGCAACGAGTGCTAACTTAGGACCTGGCTTTGATTCTTTAGGTTTAGCCCTAGCCATTCACGATCGTTACATCGCACAGGTATTAGATGAGCAGATAATCGATATCGATATTACCGGTGAAGGCGCTGACTCACTTCCACGTAATCACAAAAACCTGGTTATTAAATCGATGTATAAGGGCTTTGAGTTTCTTGGCGGCAAACCCCGCGGCATCGCTTTACGTGCATTAAATGTAATTCCCCATAGCCGTGGACTTGGATCATCGGCCAGTGCAATCGTTGGTGGATTATCACTTGCCCGCGCACTTGTCTTGGGTGGCAGCGAACAAATGAGTAATGATGATATGTTGAACTTGGCCAGCCAGATGGAGGGGCATCCAGATAATGTCTCGGCGACAACCTACGGCGGTGCAACAATTGCTTGGCAAGAAATGCAGCACGGACACAACGTTGCACTCTCTGTGCAAATAGAAGTTGATCCACGAATTAGCGCCGTAGCATTTGTTCCATCTATATCAATCTCCACATCTAAGGCGCGAAAGATGCTTCCAGATTTAATTACACATAGCGATGCCGTTAAAAACAGCGCCAACGCAGCCTTGCTCGTACACGCACTGCAACAGCGCCCAGATTTACTGCACAGTGCAACCGAGGATTTTTTACATCAGTCATATCGGGCAGAGGCGATGCCCTCCTCATTTGCCCTCCTGATCAAGCTTCGAAAGGCCGGGGTAGCAGCCTTTATCTCAGGGGCAGGTCCCACGGTCTTAGTTCTGCATACTGGGGGATCGGCCGAAGTTGACGCGCTCACTCGCGCAGCCGGTGAGAAGTTCACCGCCATGGCCCTTGGGATATCTCGCAGCGGTGTGAGCGTGGTTTGAGGCTAGATTTTGTCCTAATGGAGACGGCCTGCTAATATTTAGCCATCTGTTAGGCCTTTTACATTGGCCAGAAACACATCAGATAATCACACAATAACTATCCACAGTTTCATGGGTCGGTAGAGATTAAGCCCATGAACCAATAGCGAAAAGAAACAGATGACAACAACCGAAGAGCCAGTACGTTCACAAAGTCCAGAGCTTGGCGCAATGGCGCTACCAAAGTTAAAAACTGTTGCAACACAGTTAGGTGTCGATGGGGCAGCCAAGATGAAGAAGGATGCATTAGTCGAAGCAATCGCCGAGTTACAGGCGAAGAATCGCGAAGCGGCAAAGGCTGAACGCGAAGCGCGCCGAGAGGCCCGCAATAGCCGCAAGAGAGAGGGCAAGTCGGCCTCGAGCAACTCTCAGGATTTAGATCCCGACTCAGAGGCTGAGGCGCTATCAGGAAATAGTGATCGAAGTGATCGCGGCGATCGCCATGGGCGTGGGCGTGGGCGTGGGCGTGATCGCAATCGCGATCGTGGGCCACGCGAAGAGCGCGAGCCAGTCCTTAGTGATGATGATGTATTAGTCCCAGTCAGTGGCCTACTCGATATTCTCGATAGCTACGGCTTCATCCGCACATCGGGCTATTTGCCAGGTCCAAACGATGTCTACGTAACATTGGCACAGGTGCGCAAAAACGGTCTGCGCAAAGGAGATACTGTAACAGGACAGGTCCGCCAAGTGCGAGAAGGTGAGACAAAGCAGAAGTTCAACGCACTTATTACCCTTGAGACAGTTAATGGTGTTAGCCCTGATGAGGCACGTAACCGTGTTGAGTTTGGAAAGTTAACTCCGCTCTATCCACAAGAGCGTTTGCGTCTTGAGACAGAGCCAAATGTTTTAACGACTCGTGTTATCGATTTAATTGCACCCATTGGTAAGGGCCAACGTGGTCTTATCGTTTCGCCTCCAAAGGCCGGTAAGACAATGGTTCTGCAAGCAATTGCAAATGCCATCACAACGAATAATCCAGAGTGTCACTTGATGGTTGTTTTAGTTGATGAGCGGCCAGAAGAAGTTACAGATATGCAGCGCAGTGTTAAGGGTGAAGTTATCGCCTCAACCTTTGACCGTCCTGCAGATGATCACACAACAATTGCTGAGCTTGCTATCGAGCGCGCAAAGCGTCTTGTTGAATTAGGTCACGATGTAGTTGTACTTCTTGACTCTATTACTCGTCTTGGTCGTGCTTACAACATCGCTGCCCCTGCATCAGGGCGTATCCTTTCTGGTGGTGTTGATTCTGCGGCGTTGTATCCACCTAAGAAGTTCTTTGGCGCAGCCCGTAACATCGAAGATGGTGGATCACTAACAATTCTTGCAACAGCACTTGTTGATACAGGCTCTCGTATGGATGAAGTTATCTTCGAAGAGTTCAAGGGAACTGGAAACATGGAGTTAATCCTTGATCGTCGCCTTGCCGATAAGCGCATCTTCCCAGCGGTTAACGTCGTTGCATCTGGTACTCGTAAGGAAGAGATCCTTATGGGAACAGAAGAGCTCAACATTGTCTGGAAGCTACGTCGCGTTCTACATGCACTTGAGCCACAGGCAGCGTTAGAACTACTGCTTGAGAAGATGAAGGGCACAAAGTCCAACGTTGAGTTCTTGATGCAGATCCAGAAGACAACCGCTGGACCAGATGACTCAAAGTAAGCGTCAATTTCTCAATTGTGAGCTTTTCGCTTACCCTTAAGACCTGTTAACCACCTCCGTTTGGTTCACCTGGTACCTAGTAATAGGGGCAGGACCCAAACACTAAGAAAGGAATAAGGATGAGGCCAGATATCCACCCAGAGTACAAGCAGACCCAAGTAACCTGTGGTTGCGGTGAGAAGTTTGTAACTCGTTCAACGGTTGCAAACGGTTCAGTCTATGTTGAAGTCTGTTCTGTATGCCACCCGTTCTACACAGGTAAGCAGCGCATCCTTGATACTGGTGGTCGCGTGGCTAAGTTCGAAGAGCGCTTTGGTAAATCTGCTAAGAAGCAGGATGCAACGACCTCTAATTAGCTTTCTTTAAAAACCGCATTGCAACCCTTAGGTTGCGACCGCGGTTTTTTTATTTCCAGTAACGATTACGGAATAGATAAGGAGAAGCCAATGACAAGTGATCGTTTTGCATCTGCCCATGAGATGGTGCGTGAATATGCCGAACTTGAAGCAAGGATGGCCGATCCATCTATCCATCAAGATCAAGGCAATGCACGCAAACTCGGTCGCCGCTACGCACAGTTAGGTCCAGTCGTTGCCGGTTTCAAAGCCTGGAAATCTGCCGAAGATGACCTGTTAGCTGCTAAAGAGTTAGCGCTAGCCGATACAGATTTTGCATCTGAGATTCCAGCTCTTGAACTTGCCTGCCAAAGTGCTGGCGAAAAGTTAGAAGAGTTGTTGTTACCTCGAGATCCCAATGATGATCGCGATGTAATTTTAGAGATTAAGGCAGGGGCGGGCGGAGATGAATCGGCGATCTTTGCCGGGGATTTACTGCGCATGTATATGCGGTATGCCGAGCGCCATAATTGGAAAGTCGAAGTGATCAATGCCACCGAGAGTGAAATGGGTGGATACAAAGATATTTCAGTTGGGGTTAAGTCAAGGGGTACCGTCGCGGTGGGTGAATCTCCATATGCACGGCTTAAATTTGAGGGTGGTGTGCATCGCGTGCAGCGAGTACCCGAGACTGAAAGTCAGGGACGTATCCATACTTCGGCTGCAGGAGTTCTGATTCTGCCTGAAGCAGAGGAGATCGATGTGGAGTTAAATATGAATGATGTGCGCGTTGATGTATACCGCTCATCAGGTCCTGGGGGACAGTCGGTTAATACAACTGACTCTGCTGTGCGCTTAACTCACACTCCAACAGGCATCGTTGTCTCCTGCCAGAACGAGAAGAGTCAGTTGCAGAATAAAGAATCTGCACTTCGAATCTTACGCGCGCGATTACTGGCAGATGCACAGGAGAAGGCAGAGGCGGCAGCATCGGCAGAGCGCAAGAGCCAAGTGCGCACCGTTGATCGTTCAGAGCGAATACGTACCTATAACTATCCAGAGAATCGAATTAGTGATCACCGTGTTAATTACAAGGCCAACAATCTCGATGCCGTTATGAATGGTGAACTCGATGACATGGTTCAAGCCTTGTTAGATGCAGATAAAGCCGCACGGTTGGCAAGCACCAACTAATTTTAATGGACATCAAATCTCGGCTTCGTGAAGCAAAATCACAGTTGGCAGAATCTGGCCTAAGCGAAGTTGATGCCGAACATTTATTAGCCCATGTCTTAGGTTTAACACGAATGGATCTCCATAACTCAGTATTGCTTGAAAATACCTTAAGAGGAGTGAGTGATACTGGTGTAATTGAAGAGCAGTTCTTAACTTTATTGGATCGGCGAATCAATCATGAGCCTTTGCAGTACTTAATTGGTGTTGCAGCATTTAGATATTTAGAGATTGAAGTTGGTCCAGGGGTCTTAGTACCACGTCCAGAGTCAGAGTTATTAGTCGATGCTGTTTTAACGCACATTAAGAATCTGCCAGCCCCAGTCAGCGTTATCGATTTGGGGGCAGGTTCTGGTGCACTCTGCCTTGCAATTGCCACAGAGGCACCTACTGCGCGAGTAATTGCGGTAGAGAAATCACCAGAAGCCCTTGTCTGGCTCAAGAGAAATGTCTCGGTAATCGCCGAAAATGTTCGAGTAGTTGAAGGTGATGTAGCAGAGGTACTTCCTGGAATTAAAGGAGATATTGTCATTGCTAATCCACCCTATCTTCCCGATATGCAATCACTTCCTCGAGATGTCGCAGGATTTGAACCTCATATCGCACTATTTGGTGGACCGACTGGAATGGAGATGCCAAAGATTTTTATCACCGCTGCGGCTCGTCTGTTAAAGCCCGGTGGAGTTTTAGTTATCGAACATGCTCAAGATCAGGGAGCTGCAATTGCTAGCGAATTAGCTCTAGATTTTGAGAGCATTAGACTCCATGATGACCTCGTTGGTCGACCACGCTGGACGAGTGCGCAAAGGAGGTAACCATGGGCAAAGAGATTGATTTGAAAAAGGGCGAACTGAGCCGCCATGTCAGCAAAGCCTGTAAAGCAATCGCCGATGGATACATCATCGCGATTCCACTCGAGCATAGTTACGCATTTGCCTGTGATGCTTTCAAACACGATGCAGTCCGTGCAATGCATGTCTTACGTGGAGACCCACTCTTTACAGCCGCTCAAGTTTTAGTCGCTAGCACAAAGACGGCGCAAGGTGTTGTGCGAGAGATTACTCCAGAGATTAGCGCACTAATGAAAGAGTTTTGGCCAGGAATGTTGTCAATGAATCTTCGGCCACAAACGGGTTTGAGTTGGGATTTGGGTGATGCAAATCAATTAGATCGCGTCAGTATCCGTGTTCCAAAAAGCAGATTTGCAAAGGCGTTATTGGCTAAAAGCGGCCCATTGGCAGTAGCAAGTGGTGTACGAGTTGGCCGTCCTGTACCTAAAGCCCTGAGCGATATCTTTGTATTGGACTCAGATTTAGCGATGCAGTTCAATAATGGCAAGCTACGCAATGGTCCTATTACAACTGTGCTTGAGGCCGATGAGACCGGTGTGCGGGTACTGCGAGTCGGGTCCATCTCATTGGAAGAGATTCAAAATATCGTGCCCGGAGCCAGCGCACTATAAGATCCCACCATGTCTACTTTCTATGGCCCCGATTTCGACGCATTAGATAAGCGAGATCCTGAGATTGCTGCGGTCTTATTATCCGAACTCAAGCGTCAGCAAAGCAACTTACAGTTAATCGCTTCGGAGAACTTCACATCACGGGCAGTATTAGCGGCGATGGGCTCAACGCTTTCGAATAAATATGCCGAGGGCTATCCAGGTAAGCGCTACTACGGGGGCTGCGAAGAGGTAGATAAGGTCGAATACCTTGCGATAGAGCGGGCTAAGCTTTTATTTGGCGCCGACCATGCAAATGTTCAGCCACACTCAGGGGCAAGTGCCAATATCGCTGTCTATCAAGCATTTACTCGCCCCGGGGATACGGTATTAGCAATGTCACTGCCACATGGCGGTCACTTGACTCATGGCTCGGCAGTTAACTTCTCTGGAAAGTGGTTTAACGTCGAATCCTATGGAGTACGTGCCGATAACGAACTTATTGATTATGACGAGCTACGAGATAAGGCGATAGCAACTAAACCAAAGATGATCTGCTCGGGCGCAACTGCCTATCCATCATTGATTGATTTTGAAAAGATTCGTGTCATCTGTGATGAGGTCGGTGCGATTATGTGGGTCGATGCGGCGCACTTCATCGGTTTGGTCGCCGGTAAAGCGATTCCATCCCCTGTGCCATACGCCGATGTTGTCTCATTTACTACACATAAAGTTTTGCGAGGACCACGCGGTGGAATGATTTTGGCAAAGGCCGAACATGCAGCGGCGATTGATAAGTCCATCTTCCCTGGAATGCAGGGCGGGCCAATCATGTCGGCCGTTGCAGGAAAGGCCGTAGCCCTTGCAGAGTGTGCGACCCCTGCTTATCAAAAGTATGCCAAGGATGTAATCATAAACGCCAAAGCGCTAGCTGCCGCCCTTGAGGCGCAGGGGATGCGGGCAGTATCTGGTGGGACACAGACCCACCTTGCGCTGATGGATATTCGCAGCACTGGTGTTACTGGCAAAGTCGCCGATGAGCGTTGCGGCGCGGCAGGAATAGTAATGAATAAAAACTCAATTCCCTACGATCCACTTTCACCTGGAGTGACAAGCGGTATACGTGTTGGAACCCCAGCCACAACTACTCAAGGTATGGGAACATCTGAGATGAAGCAGATTGCCGGTTTAATCGCGCGCGCGATTGCAACTGATAATGCGGCAGTCCATGCATCGATTAAGAGCGAAGTCCACGCACTTACCGCGCGTTTTCCTATCTACCAGAGGTAAGAGCTCTTAATGCGTGAGTACTTAGTAACTCTTCTCATTTCAGCGGCGCTGTGTTATCTGATTACTCCCTTAGTACGCACGCAAGCAATTCGTTTTGGCGCAGTTGCACAGATTCGCGGACGGGATATTCACATCACACCAACTGCACGCTGGGGCGGAGTAGCGATGTGGATGGCGATGAGCGTAACTTTCATGATCGTTAACCATCTGCCCCTTGTCGGCAAATCATTTGGCCACGAATCACAGGGCATTTTCCTAGCGGCAACGTTCGTGGTTTTGCTTGGAATGGCCGATGATCGCTTTCAACTAGATGCAGTCACAAAACTTGCTGGGCAAGTCTTCGTTGCCGGTATTTTATTGATCTACGGAATCCAAATCCTCTGGCTCCCTATTAATGGCGTTATTACCTTGCCACCAAGTATTGGACAGTTGGTGACGGTATTAATCGTGCTTATTACAATCAATGCAGTTAACTTTATCGATGGTATGGATGGTTTAGCCGCTGGAATCGTGGCAATAGCCGGTATTGCATTCTTTGCCTTTGCCTATCTATTAGCCGTCGAATATGGATTTAGCCGTGCCGGTACACCATCGTTAATAACCGCGGTTTTGGTCGGAATATGTATCGGTTTCCTGCCCCATAACACTCACCCGGCACGGATTTTTATGGGTGATAGTGGATCGATGCTGCTTGGACTCTTATTGGCATCTGCAGCAATTACCTTAACTGGCCAAGTAGATCCCAATGCAATTTCAAGCGAATCCACGGGTCCAACATTGCTACCTCTCTTGTTACCATTTGCCGTACTTGCAATTCCATTAATTGATTTATTACTTGCCGTAAGCCGTCGTGTAAGGGCCGGTAAATCACCTTTTGCACCCGATAACAAGCATCTACATCACCGCTTGCTCAGTGCCGGCAACTCTCAATTAAGGTCGGCATCTATTTTATATCTCTGGACCGCAACGATCGCCTTTCCTGTCACAGTTCTAGCATTTGCACCATGGTGGGTCGCTGCCATTACTGCGATTGTTTTTATAGGTATCACAGTCGCCGTTTCTAAATTGGGAAAGAAAGTAATTCTATGAGTAGCAATGAAGCACGTTTACTCCGTGGGGCTTTCATTCCAACGCTAGTCGTCAGCATTGTCTCTACCGCACTCTCGCTATTTTTTAGTGGAGTAAGTGGTCTGTACGGTGCACTTCTTGCTCAGTTTGTTGTCGTCATCTTCTTTATTATTCACATTGGGCTCGCACGCTTGACCAGAAACTTAGAACCGATTTCAACGATGGCAATAGTGCTCTTTTCCTATTTCGCAAAGATGTTGGCCCTAGGGGTCTTACTGTGGGCGATAACCAACTTCACAGATCGTGCAACTATTAGCCGCACTACCTTTGGAATCACGGCCGTTGTACTCACTATCGCCTGGCTGTGGGGTGAGATTGCTAGTTTCATGAAACTTCGCTTACATTTACCTCTTCCCGATAGGAAAAACTAAGGAGCCCTCCATGGTAAAGCGCGAAGAGAGTGCGATGTGGTCGATCTTTGGTTACCTAATCTCTGGCCTAGTTTTTTGGGGTGCGATTGGTTATGGCCTGGACTACTGGCTGGGAAAGAGCTACTTCACCCTGATCGGACTCTTGGTGGGTATCAGCGGGGCCGTTTATCTCGTCTGGCTGCGCTTTGGCCGTGAGTGAGCCGTCCCACTATCTCTTAAGGGAGTTCGATTTCTCAACCTGGGCGCCCCTGCCATAGGCTTCCCCCGTCTTAACTTCCCGGTTGTAGCCAGTGTTTAAAAACTTTGAAGGAGTTATGAGTGCGCAATTCACTGCGTTCTAGCACAGATGAGGGCTTTGTTCCTCCAGATGCTGGAGATTTTATTCTGCCTCCTATATTTGGAGATTCGATTTTAACTACAAAGCCAGTCATATTGGTTTTCTTCTCGGTATTTCTTGTATCAACTCTTTTTATAGCCTCATCTCGCAAGGCCTCGATCATACCTTCCAAATTGCAATTCGCAGGAGAGACAGTTTATGGATTCATAAGGAACGAGATAGGTCAAGATGTAATTGGATCGGAATTTCGAAGATTCGTGCCATTCTTGTTTACAATCTTTACTTTTATATTAACGAATAATCTTTTTGGAATTATTCCTTTCATTCAGTTTCCAACTATGTCTAGAATTGGCTTTCCGGTCGCAATCACTCTATTTGTTTATTTCACCTATCATTTCGTGGCAATTCGTAAACATGGCTTACTTAAGTATCTAAAGGATATGTGCTTTATGCCGGGCATTCCAAAGTTTATGTACCTAATTCAAGCCCCGCTAGAATTTGCAACATACTTTTTGATTCGTCCACTAACGTTAGCAATGCGTCTATTTGGAAATATGTTTGCTGGACACTTGTTGTTAATTCTATTCACCCTAGGTGGCGAATATCTGCTGCATAATGATAATTTTATACTTCAGCTTTTTAGTGTATTTTCCTTTGCATTCTCTATTGTATTTACGTTTTTTGAATTCTTTGTTCAATGTCTACAGGCCTATATATTTACCCTGCTTTCAGCCCTTTATATTGCAGGGGCTTTGGCAGATGAGCACTAAACCTATAAGTTTGGCCAAGCAAATGCTTGATCAATATCGGAAAGGAAAATGAAATGACAGGAACGCTTGGAATAGTTGGATTCGGTCTATCAACAATTGGACCGGGTATTGCTATCGGATTAATCTTTGCTGCTTATATCAATGGAGTCGCACGTCAGCCAGAAGCACGTAGCATCTTGCAACCGCTTGCCTTCCTAGGCTTTGCACTAGCAGAAGCTCTAGCCATTTTAGGTCTAGTTTTAGCATTCGTTTTGAAATAGTCGATTAAGTTATTTGAATTTGAGGTTATATGAGTGAATTGAATAATTTTATTGACCTAGCAGCTGCAGAAGCGCCAAGCCCGGTAATTCCGCATTTAGCTGAAATTATCGTGGGATTAGTTGCGTTTTCACTTTTATTTTATGTGCTCAAGTTAAAAGTTGTACCGAAATTTGAGAAGGCATATGAAGAACGGACTAACGCCATAGAAGGTGGTCTTGCTAGAGCTGAAAAGGCGCATTTAGAAGCTCAACAGGCACTTGCTCAGTACACCGGACAGCTAGCTAAGGCCCGAGAAGAAGCACAGACTCTGCGCGAAGATGCTCGTGTGCAGGGAGCATCTATCATTGAAGATCTTCGTGCAAAGGCACAGGAAGAAGCGGTGCGCATTACTGCAACGGCCCATGCATCAATTGAGGCAGAGCGCCAGCAGGCTATTACATCTCTTCGTGCTGAAGTTGGTGCCCTTGCTGTCGAACTTGCATCGAAAATCGTTGGTGAATCACTCGATGATGCAGCGCGCCAATCACGCGTTGTCGAGCGTTTCTTAGATGATCTAGAGAAGAGTAAGTAATTCATGAGAGCTCACCTCGGAGGTAGCAGTCGTCGGTCATTAGTGACTGCACGGTTGACGTTAGATGCTGCCGTTAAAGGCACAGATGCAAAGGCTGCATCTACCTTGAGTGTTGAGCTTTTCCTTATTGCTGATGTACTTGATACAAATATCGCAGTTCGTCGTGCTTTGACCGATTCTTCTCGTGATGCTCAATCAAAGTCGGTATTTCTTGCAGAGTTATTTGCTTCTAAAGTCAGTACAACTGCGCTCGGTATTGCCTCTGAGATTGTAGCGATGCGTTGGTCTACTCCAAAGGATCTTGTACTTGTAATTGAGCAATTAGCCATTGAGGCAGAGGCATCAGCTGCCAATATCGCCGGCCAACTCGATCGCCTAGAGGATGAAATTTTTACCGCTTCACGTGCGATTGCAGGCTCAGCAGAGCTTCGCAGGGCACTGACATCAAATGCAAAGCTGGCTAAAGCAACACTTGTTAGCCAGATTCTCAAGGGTGCTTCTGATTCAGCGGTGAAGCTAGTTTCGCAGTTAGTAAATACATGGCGTGGTCGAAGTATCGAATCGGCATTTGCCGATTATGCACACGCCCTAGCTGCACGACGCAATCGCGTTATTGCCCTTGTTCGTGTGGCCGTTCCGATGAGCACTACTCAACAAAATCGTTTGTCGGTCGCGCTTAATAAGCAGGTTGGTCAACCGGTACGTATCAATATTGAGATTGAACCAAATGTTATTGGTGGAGTTTCAATCAAGTTTGCAGATGAGTTAGTAGATGGAACAGTTTCAAATCGTTTGGCTGGGGCCGCACGTGCCGCAGTCGGAAGCAAATAAAGGGAGAAAGAAATGTCAGAGCTCACGATTAACCCGGCCGACATCCAGGCAGCCTTAGCAAATTTTGTTAAATCATACGATCCAGGAGTTGCAGCTAGAGATGAAGTCGGAACCGTTAGCCAAGCAGGCGATGGCATCGCACGCGTTGAAGGCCTACCATCGACGATGGCAAATGAATTGGTGGAGTTTGCAAACGGCACACTTGGACTTGCACTCAACCTCGATGTCCGCGAAATCGGTGTTGTTATCCTGGGCAGCAACCAAGGTATTGAAGAGGGAACGTCGGTGCGCCGTACCGGCGAGATTCTCTCAGTGCCAGTTGGTGATGGATTTCTTGGTCGGGTTGTAGATTCGCTCGGTCGTCCTATCGATGGTAAGGGTGAAATCAAAGCCGATGCACGCCGCGCACTCGAACTTCAGGCTCCCTCGGTAATTCAACGCCAACCCGTAAAAGAGCCGCTGGCCACTGGAATTAAAGCTATAGATGCGATGACAGCGATCGGTCGCGGACAGCGTCAGTTAATCATCGGTGATCGCCAGACAGGTAAGACGGCCGTTGCTGTAGATACGATTATTAATCAGAAAGAAAACTGGAAATCTGCAGATCCAAAGAGGCAAGTTAAATGCATCTACGTTGCCATAGGACAAAAAGGTTCGACGATTGCAGCTGTGAGAGGCGCACTTGAAGAGGCTGGTGCAATGGAGTACACAACTATCGTTGCATCTCCTGCCTCTGATCCAGCTGGCTTTAAATATTTAGCTCCATACACTGGCTCATCAATCGGCCAGCACTGGATGTATAAGGGCGAGCACGTTCTTATCGTTTTTGATGATTTATCAAAGCAGGCAGAGGCTTATCGTTCAGTCTCATTGCTGCTGCGTCGCCCACCAGGCCGCGAGGCATATCCTGGAGATGTTTTCTACTTACATTCACGTCTGTTAGAGCGTTGCGCAAAACTCTCCGATGAACTCGGTGGTGGTTCGATGACTGGTCTACCGATCATTGAGACTAAGGGAAATGACGTCTCTGCATTTATTCCAACAAATGTTATTTCGATTACCGATGGACAGTGCTTCCTTGAGACAGATCTGTTTAACGCAGGTGTGCGCCCAGCGATCAACGTAGGAGTTTCGGTTTCTCGTGTGGGTGGTTCAGCTCAAACGAAAGCGATGAAGAAGATCGCAGGCCGCCTGCGTCTTGATCTTGCACAGTTCCGTGAGCTCGAAGCCTTCTCAGCATTTGGCTCCGACCTAGATGCAGCCTCTAAGGCACAACTCGAGCGCGGGGTTCGCATGGTTGAACTCTTGAAGCAGGGTCAGTACTCACCATATTCACTCGAGAAGCAGATCACCTCAATCTGGGCCGGTACTTCAGGTGGGTTGGATTCGGTTCCTGTGGCCGATATTCGCCGCTTTGAGGCAGAGCTCCTAGAGTTTATTGGCCGCGAACGCAAAGAAATCTTCACTGTAATCTCAGAGACCAAACTGCTCGAAGATGACACTGTTGCCACAATGCAGATTGCCCTCGATGACTTTAAGAAAATCTTTAAGACATCTTCTCCGACTATCGTTAACGATGCTCCCGCCGATGCATTAGAGGGCGAAGAGGCAGAACAGATAACTAAGTACGTTCCACCGGCGGTGAAGAGGTAACTCATGGGTGCCCAACTACGCGTTTATCGCAGACGCATGCGATCGGTTAAAGCGACTAAAAAGATCACGAAAGCCATGGAGTTAATCTCGGCATCTCGGATCCTTAAGGCGCGGCAACGGGTCTCTGCTTCAACTCCATATGCAAATGAGTTGACTCGCGCGGTATCTGCAGTTGCTACCTACTCATCGACCAACCATCCTCTGACAACCACATCGGAAAACCCGATTCGTGCAGCAGTTTTGATTATCTCTGCCGACCGCGGGATGGCAGGTGCTTACTCAAACAATGCGATTAAAGAGGGCGAGCAGTTAGTAGCCTTGCTCAAAGAGCGTGGTCTTGCGACAACTTCTTACTTGGTTGGACGCAAAGCCGTTAACTACTACCGGTTCCGCAACCGCACAATCGCCGGTTCATGGAGTGGTTTTTCAGATAATCCAACATATGAAGATGCAAAGGCAGTTGCCGATGCACTCATTAAGGCTTTCATCGCCGATGCTCAGGTTGATCCGGCCGGTGTAGATGAGATTCACATCGTTTTTACCGAGTTCAAATCAATGCTTACACAAAATGCGATGGCAAAGCGCATGCTTCCATTGGAAGTTGTAGAGAGCGATACACCTGTCCCATCGGGCTTACTGCCTATGTATGAATTCGAACCTAATGCCGGGGTTGTCCTTAATGCACTCTTACCTCGCTATATTCAGGCTCGAGTATTTAACGCGATGTTGCAAGCAGCTGCCTCTGAGCACGCTGCAAGACGCCGCGCAATGAAATCGGCAACTGACAACGCCGATGATTTAATCAAGTCCTTAACACGACTTGCGAACGCAGCCCGTCAAGCTGAAATTACCCAAGAGATCAGTGAAATTGTTGGCGGCGCAGATGCGTTGGCCTCAGCTAGTACAGGGAGTGAATGATGTCGGCATCAACAGGTAAAGGTCGTGTAGCTCGAGTTATCGGACCGGTGGTGGATATTGAATTCCCCGCCGATTCAATGCCTTCAATCTTTAATGCTCTACACGTAGAGGTAAGCATGTCAGGTACTACGCGTATGTTAACGATGGAGGTCGCCCAGCACATCGGTGACAACCTCGTACGTGCGATTTCTATGCAGCCAACCGATGGAATGGTCCGTGGCGCAGAGGTATCTGATACTGGCTCTTCCATCTCAGTTCCAGTTGGCGATGTAACAAAGGGACATGTTTTTAACACCCTTGGCGAATCGATGGATGTACCAACCTCAACTCTGGATATCAAAGAGCGCTGGCCAATTCACCGTAATCCTCCAGCATTTGATCAGTTGGAGTCTAAGACTGAAATGTTTGAGACTGGAATCAAAGTTATCGATCTATTAACGCCTTATGTAAAGGGTGGCAAGATCGGATTATTCGGCGGCGCTGGTGTAGGTAAGACTGTTTTGATTCAAGAGATGATTTATCGCGTAGCTGAAAACTTCGGTGGTGTATCGGTATTTGCCGGAGTTGGTGAGCGTACCCGCGAAGGTAATGACTTGTTCCTTGAAATGACCGAGACCGGTGTTATTAATAAGACGGCTTTGGTCTTTGGTCAGATGGATGAACCACCTGGAACCCGTTTACGTGTTGCACTCTCGGCTCTAACAATGGCCGAATACTTCCGCGATGTGCAAAAGCAGGATGTACTTCTATTTATCGATAACATCTTCCGTTTCACACAGGCAGGATCTGAAGTTTCAACCTTGCTTGGCCGTATGCCATCTGCTGTGGGTTATCAGCCAACGTTGGCCGATGAGATGGGTCAACTACAGGAGCGCATCACATCAACTCGTGGTCACTCCATTACATCTATGCAGGCGATTTACGTACCTGCCGACGATATTACCGATCCAGCACCACACACAACTTTTGCACACTTAGATGCAACGACAGTCTTGTCCCGTCCGATCTCAGAGCTCGGAATCTACCCAGCTGTGGATCCACTTGACTCCACCTCTCGTATCTTGGATCCGCGCTACATCGGAGAGCATCACTTCCGTGTTGCAAACCGTATTAAGCAGATCTTGCAGCGCTATAAGGATCTGCAGGACATCATCGCAATTCTTGGTATCGATGAGTTGTCAGAGGATGACCGTGTACTTGTAGGACGTGCACGTCGCATTCAGCGCTTCTTGTCACAGAACACATTTGTCGCAAAGGTATTTACAGGCCTTGATGGCTCATTCGTTCCACTAGTGGACACAATTGCAGCCTTTGAAGCACTGGCCGATGGAAAGTACGATCACGTTCCAGAGCAGGCCTTCTTTATGTGCGGCGGTCTAGATGACGTAGAGCGCAGAGCGGCTGAATTAGCGGCAAGTGTTGGAAAGTAAGAGATAGATGACACTCAAAGTCGAACTCGTATCTCCAACCGAGCGCGTTTGGTCGGGAGAGGCAGTCTCTGTCTCTACACGAACAGTCGAAGGTGATATCGGAATTCTTACCGATCACGCACCGCTCTTTGGTGTACTTGCCGATGGACAGGTAAGTATTCATGCATCTGATGGAAGCACCACCGAATTTAAGGTCAGTGGTGGCTTCTTATCGGTTGCAAAAAACCGTGTTTCAATTCTTACCGAGACTGTTGGTAAGTAACTTACTTTAAGTGGTGCTCAGTTTCGATTACTCGGACCGTTTTTGACTTACCGCGCATCACAATCGATTGGCTAATGGCACCAAAACTTGTGTATCTAATGCCATTGATTAACTCACCATCTGTAATTCCAGTAGCTGCCAAGAAGACGTCTTCAGAGTTAACTAGATCCTTAGTGTACAAAATCGGACCCGATGCCTTACCATCAACATGTAGTTGACCCTGAATCGAGCCACCTAAACAGATCATCGCGACCGCTGCGATTACTCCTTCCGGGGTTCCGCCGATTCCCATCAATAAATCGATTCCAGTGTTGGGACGCGCAGTTTCAATAGCAGCTGCGACATCTCCATCTTGAATTAAACGGATGCGGGCACCGGCGGCGCGAATCTCAGAGATTAACTGTTCGTGACGTGGGCGGTTTAAAACGATGACAGTGACATCACTGATCGCTAGATTTTTAGCCTTTGCAACGGCCTGGATATTCTGAGCAGTAGTTGCATTGATATCAATTACATGTGCAGCCTCTGGGCCTGTAACGATTTTATTCATATAAAAAGAGCGCTTTGGATCATACATCGTGCCGCGTGGAGACAGGGCGATAACTGAAATCGCACCGTTCATTCCATTTGCAGTCAGTGAGGTTCCATCGATTGGATCAACTGCAACATCACAGGACGGGCCTTGTTGATTGCCAACGTTTTCACCGTTGTGCAACATTGGGGCATCATCTTTCTCGCCCTCACCAATGACAACAACACCTGACATATCAACGGTATTAATCCTCTCGCGCATCGCTTCAACTGCCGCCTTATCGGCTAAGTTCTTTTCACCTCGTCCTACCCAGGGTGCCGCCGCAATTGCAGCGGTTTCAGTAACACGGATTAGCTCGAGAGCTAAGTTGCGATCTGGAATGGGTGACATTATTCGCGGCTCACTTTCGCACCAAGAGAGGTTAACTGCGCTGCAAAGTTGGGATAGCCACGATCGACATGGAAGGCGGCATCGATCGTTGTCTCACCCTCACTTACCAGCGCTGCTAATACTAGACCTGCACCTGCGCGGATATCGGTCGCCTCAACCGGAGCACTTGAAAGCTCGCTTACGCCATCGATAGATGCATGATGTCCATCGACTGAAATCTGCGCGCCCAGGCGGATGAGCTCGTTGACAAACATAAAGCGCGATTCAAAGACGTTTTCGGTTACCAATGAGTGTCCATCGGCGATTGAGTTAAGGGCAATCACCATAGGTAGCAAGTCAGTTGGAAAACCAGGGTATGGAAGGGTTGCAACATCTATCGCTCGCGGTCTTGAATCCATACGGACTCGTATTCCATCGACGGTAGTTGTGACGATTGCACCTGCACTAGTTAATTTTTCAAGGGGGAGTTCTAGGTCCTGCGCGCGGGCTCCATGGATTGTGATATCGCCTTGAGTCATGACTGCGGCAAATGCCCACGTTCCACTAATAATGCGGTCAGGGATTGTTGCGTGAGTAGTTGGATTGAGTTTTTCAACACCCTCAATAGTGATTAGTGGAGTACCGAGGCCTTGAATCTTTGCACCCATCGAGATTAAAAACTCGCCGAGATCTACTACATCGGGTTCGCGTGCAGCGTTATCAATTCTGGTTATACCTTTAGCTAATACCGCCGCCGTCATAATATTTTCAGTTGCTCCAACGCTCGGAAAATCTAAATCGATTATCGTTCCAGTTAATCCCGCAGGGGCTTGGGCGATAACATATCCATGTTCGATGTGGGCGTTAGCACCGAGGGCTTCTAATCCCTTGATATGAAAATCTAAACCTCGCGAGCCAATCGCATCTCCGCCGGGCAGTGCAACTTCGGCCTTACCAATGCGCGCTACCAATGGACCTAAGACGTTAATTGATGCTCGCATCCTTCGTACAAGATCGTAATCTGCGCGATAACCGGGCATGGCCGGTACATCAATAATTACGCTATCTTTGATATGAGCCACAGTGCAGCCCAATCGCGTCAATAAATCCGACATGATCTCGACATCTGCAATCTCTGGCACGTTAGTAATAGTTGTTTTTCCAGTAGTTAAAAGCGAGGCGGCCATAAGTTTTAATACCGAGTTCTTGGCTCCAGTGACCGTTACTTCTCCGCGCAGATGGGCACCACCCGTGACACGGAAACGATCCAGAGATGCCATGGCCGCATTCTACTTATAGGCTACGGGCATGGTTAATTTAACCCGTATTTACACCAAGACCGGCGATGACGGTACGACATCTCTTGGTGACATGAGCCGGACATCTAAAAATGATCCGCGTCTTGAGGCGTATGCCACGGTCGATGAAGCCAACTCCTCTATCGGCGTAGTTCTAGCAACCGATGAAATTTCTGCAGATGTACGCGCCTTGCTCGTGAGGATTCAAAATGACTTATTTGATGTGGGCGCAGATTTGTGTACACCAGTTGTAGATTCACCAGCATTTGAGCCGCTGAGAGTACTGGAGTCACAGATTACTTATTTGGAAGAACAGATTGACAAATACAATGCAGATCTTGAATCTTTGCGTTCATTTGTTCTACCCTCTGGAACACCGGCCGCAGCGCATTTACATGTTGCCCGAACTGTCTTGCGCCGTGCCGAGAGATGCACATGGGCAGCTATTCACGCATTTGGGTCAGGAGTTAATCCAGTAACTGCAAAGTATCTCAATCGCTGTTCGGATCTACTCTTTGTTCTAGCGCGTCATGCAAATAAAGAGATCGGTGATCAGCTCTGGGTTCCTGGGGCCAACCGCTAGTTATTTATCGGGGTATATGTAGAAGAGGGAGTGTTCTCACCAACTGGATCGTGATGGCATTTAGCTGAAATTCCAGTAACAAAATGTTTGAGTGCAAGTAGCTCTTGGCTAATGAGCAAAACCGTTTTGATCTCTTTAGGTGCAGTTGCCTTAATAACGGTACGAATCGTTCCAAAGCTCCGTTTGGTTAGATCATCGGGAGAGTTTTGGCCCACTAGCTTTGCATTTACCTCCCACCACGTGCAGCCATTGAGGGAGGCGATCTGAACTGCTCCACATGAGTATTTTTCACAGATGCGTACGCCATCTACGAGTTGGGCTAACTGAGCAGTCAATGTTTTGCTATTAGAGGCTATGCTGATTAACTCTTTTGCAGTAGGAATCTTTGCATAGACCTCACCATTTGATTTAAATCTAGCAGGTGGCCACTTTGGTGAGGGTGAGGGTGTAAGAGTGTTTTTCTTTGTTGGCTTCTTCTTAACTATCGCTTTCTTTGTAGCAGTGGGTTTTGGACTGGCCTTTGCACTTGGCTTTTCACTTGGCTTTGGGCTGGCAGTAGCAGGGTTAGTTGCAGCCCCGGCCGCTGGTGAGAAAGTCAGGGCAAGGATTATTAGTAGCGCTATGGTCTTAATCGCGCTCCCACTTAAATTTTCGTACCGAGAAGTAGATTCCAATTGCCAACCAGAGCAGCAGGATTACAAATGTCTTTTCGTTTTCCCAGGAGCGCGCTACCTCCTGTGTTGCAAATGAGTCGGGCAAAAATACCGAACGAATACCTTGAGTAAGCCATTTGAGAGGAAAGATCGCTGCCAACTGCTGCATCCACGTAGGTAGCTGCGTAAAGACTAAGAAGACACCACTAAAAAACTGCAAAATAATCACGATAGGAGATACAACTGCAGAGGCACCACGGCCACTCTTTGGCACAATTGAAAATGCGATTCCAAGGGCAGTTGACGATGTACTTCCAAGCAGAACGAGCCATGTAAATGTAAGCCACTTAGTGGGATCACTTGGCATTTCAACACCAAAAAATATGACTCCAAATCCAAGCAACATTAAGATTTGTATGAGAGTACTAACAGATACCAAGATTGCCTTGCCAATAAAATAGCTAGAGGCTGGCATTGGTGTTCCACGAAGACGTTTGAGTGCGCCAAAGTCGCGCTCGAGAGGAATTGTGATAGCTAGCGCTTGAAAACCTGTGTTAACAAGGCCTGAAGCGATCATTCCGGCGACAAAGTATTGAGAAAATGTCACACCTGGTGCAATCGTATCTTTAAAGATAGAGCCAAAGATGAGGAGCAAAATTACTGGAAATAAAAGTGTAAATACAACGGATTCGCGCTGGCGCACAAATTGACGAATCTCTAATCCGCCACGACGCAAACCCAACGAGACTGCAGTTGGAATCTTATTCATGGGCTTCACCAATCATTTTCAGATAAATATCTTCAAGTGATGGACGAATAACAGTAAGCTCTGGAATTTCACCGTTAAATTGCGAAGTCAGTGTGCCGATAAACGAGGTTGGATTATAAGTTGCCTGTGTCTTTATTACATCGCCATCTCGCCACGAGATCACAGCTTGGGCGCTACTGCGTCCTCCTAACTCAAAAGGGGTAGAGATTTCAAGCATCTGCCCATGGTTTATGACACCCACCCGATCGGCTAACGCCTCTGCCTCATCTAAGTAGTGCGTTGTGAGAAGAATCGTTGTGCCATCATTGCGAAAACTCTTAATCAAGCTCCAAAAACTGCGCCTCGCTTGGGGATCGAAGCCAGTTGTGGGCTCATCAAGAAATAAGAGCTCTGGATTTCCGATGATGCCAAGGCCGACATCTAAACGCCTGCGCTGACCACCTGAGAGCTCTCGAATAAGGCAACCGGCCTTCTCATCCAACCCCACGGCGTTAATGACTTCATCCACGCCCCGCGGATTGGAGTAATAGCCACTGAAATGTTTAATGGACTCACTGACCGTTAAATCACCTGAATCTGAGGTTGCCTGCAGGACGATGCCGATGCGATTGCGCCATTGGCGTGCGGCGTGGCCACCACCACGTGGATCAAAACCCAACACACGCACATCTCCGCTATCGGGGGCGCGAAAACCCTCAAGGATTTCTACCGTCGTGGTCTTGCCTGCGCCATTTGGTCCAAGGAGGGCAAAGATCTCACCCATTGCAATCGTAAGATCTATACCGCGAACTGCATGGGTTGAGCCGTAGCTTTTGGTCAATCCAGTGACCTCGATAGCTGCCATGTGGTGATACTACTATGCAAAAATAGCCTTATGAGCCCGCGTAAGAACTATCCCAAGAATAAGCGGCCAAAATCCGATGATCGAGATATTGCAACATCTAATCAAAGATTTGAAGAGCATCATGAAGGTCTCTACACGGTCCGCAAATTAACGGGATCGGGATCTACTAAATCATATCGCTGTCCAGGTTGTGATCAGATGATTCCACTTGCGACCCCGCACGTAGTTGCATGGCTCGAAGGGGATGAAGAGAGTCGCAGACACTGGCACAGTGCATGCTGGGCTAAGAAAGATAAGCGCCGACCTAATACTGAACGTACTCGAAATGCTCCGAGATATTAACCCAAGCGCCCCTTTAGCAGTTTAGTAAGTTTAATTACCAATCTGTCATCTTGGGGTCTCCTTTTAAAACTTAAGAGATGTAGTGGCAAATAAAAGCGGGTACGTACAACCGTGCGCGCGAAGGTATATTCCAGTAGCCCTTCAGGGCCGTGAACTCGGCCTGATCCACTATCTTTTACGCCGCCAAAGGGAAGGGATGCGATCGTTGCAAATGAGAATGTTGAATTAATTGCAACCATTCCGCATTGTAACTGCGAGGCGATTTTCCGTCCCTTTCGCTTGGACCACACACTTGCACCAAGTCCATATGCAGATGCATTTGATCGCTCGATAGCTTCATTCATCGTTGCCACTGGATTGATTATAATAATTGGCCCAAAACTCTCTTCGCGCATCGCAACTGAACTCTCTGGCACATCAATGAGGATTACTGGCTGCACAAAGGGGGTTTTAACCGATGTAGGGCCACCATAGACACATGTGCCGCCATCGGCGATCGCGGTTTTGATGTGCGATTGAATAACCTTTACCTGCGAAGGCATAGTTGCCGGTCCATACTCTCCATCACCAGGTGGGCCCGCATGGATTGTCGCTGCAAGTTCTATGGCTCTTACGATAAATTCATCGGCAACCTTTTCATCGACATAGACACGTTCTGCAGCAATACATGATTGACCAGCATTGGCCATGGCTGACCAGATAGTGGCATCGACTGCGCGCTTAACATCGGCATCGGCGGCAACAATTACAGGATCTTTACCTCCACATTCAAGAACAACTGGAACCATCACCGTTGCACATTGGGCCGCTACTAACTTTGCGGTGCGAGTCGAACCGGTAAATGAGAGTTTATCGACTCCGGCTAAGCACAACGCTTCACCGGTTTCACCTGGGCCTGTGATAGTTGTCAAAATATCTGCAAAGGGTGCAACCTCATTAAATATCTCCTCAAGCCAGATACCAATGCCAGGTGAGTATTGACTGGGTTTAAAGACCACTGTATTACCAGCAGCAAGTGCATATGCAATTGAACCGACAGGGGTAAATATCGGATAGTTCCATGGACCAATGACACCGATAACACCCATGGGTGCGCGCTCGAGCGTAGCGGACATATTTGCCATCAATAATCCTGGACGACGAAAAGATGTGCGCATTATCGATTCGGCGTGACGCGCCGCCCAACCTATATGGCTCACTGCGATGCTGAGTTCAAGCCGTGCATCACTTGGTGGTTTTCCAGTCTCCAGTGAGATTAAATCTGCAATCTGATCGATGCGATTAATCATTAGCGAGCTCCATGCAAGCAGAACTTTCTTTCTTCCACTAAAACCCAGAGAGTGCCACCTGGCACTTGCTATGCGGGCGTGGTGTACCGCATCTCTCACTTCACTCTTATTCATAATTGGATACGTACCAATTACCGCATCGTTTACTGGGTTATATGAATTAAATGAGGGCCTACTTTTAATTGCCATAGTTGGAAGCGTAGTCGTGCATCGATATAATTTGAAGTATGACCGAGATTTTAAGACCCAATACCCTCTTGCCCTCAGTGCGCACCCCATTTCATGTGATTACTAGCGATGGGATAGATCTCATCGGCGAAGTAGCCGCCCCACTTACTAAAAGCCGTGGAGCTATTCTCTGCTTGCACCCACTACCAACTGCCGGGGGAATGATGGATAGTCATCTCTTTAAAAAGGCCGCTAATCGATTACCAGCCATGGCTGCAATCACTGTTGTGCGCTTTAACACTCGTGGAACAACAAGTGAGGCTGGAAGCAGTACTGGTAATTTTGATAATGGAAAATCAGAGGGCTTAGATATCCAAGCCATGCTTGCCTACTGCTTTGATAATTTAAAACTTGAAAATCTATGGATTGTTGGCTGGTCATTTGGAACTGATTTAGCGTTACAACATGCAAAAGATTCCAGGCATAAAGGTTTGATTCTACTCAGCCCACCATTGCGAACTACGACAAATAAACAACTTGAATATTGGAGTACTGATTCAAGGCCAATAATTGCTTTGGTACCCGAACTCGATGATTATCTACGACCAGATCAAGCGCGCCAGCGTTTTAGTGCTCTGCCAAAGTTGAAAATCATTGCAGTTGAAGGCGCAAAACACTTATGGATTGGCGAACCATTTGTGCATAGTGTTTTATCACACATTAACCAAAATGTGACTGGGAATATCCAAGATCTACCACTAGAGTTTTAAGAGGCCTTAGCGCGCGGGATTACGACCTCATCCAGAATTAGAATAATCGCCGCCGCCACGGGTACTGCTAGTAAACCCCCAACAAGGCCAAGTAAAGAAGAGCCAATGAGCGCGGCAATAATTGTGACCGCCCCAGGCAGCGACATAGTTTTTTTCATTATACGTGGAGTCAGAACATAGTTCTCAATCTGCACGTAGATTATGTATACCAGAATTGCAACAAGACCAAGAGCAACTGATTGAGTCAGAGCGATAACGGTAACGATTGAACCACCAATAAAATGCCCAACTAGTGGGATCAATCCACAGACAAAGATAATCATGGCGATAGCAAATGGTGATGGCAGCCCTAAAGCTAACGCCAGTAGAAGAACGAAGATCGAGGCCATAATTGCGATGATGATCTGGCTGCCGACAAATGATCCAACGCGGCCGATAATCGCCTCAGTCAAGCTAGCAACACGCCCGCGCCGACTCGCCGGGACGAGCGAAAGGCCAAGGTTAAGAGTTTGCGGTAGCGATGTAATGAAGTAGAGAGTTAAAACTAGGACAGTAAAGAAGGAGAAGAAGCCCGAAAGAATTGATTTACCAACGCCCAGCACTCCACCAAAAGTTGAGATTAGTAATGCGCCATCTTGTGTCACTGATTTGATTTTAGTTTGCAAGGTATCGATGATTCCATATTGTTCGTTAAGTCTATTAATTGCAGAGTTATTATTTAGATCACTTAGTAACTGTGGCGCTTTATTAATTAGTTGGTTACCTTGCGAGATTACAGGGGGTGCAACTACGACGATAAAAAAGATTACAAAAATGATTATTGAGGCAAAGATAATTAAGACTGCATTTGTGCGCGAAAACCCTCTTCTCCGTAGTGCTTCAACTGCAGGGTTTAAGCCTGTTGCTAGGAAAAACGCGATAAGAATAAGGACGAGAATCTGACTCACACTTGCCAGAGCCCGCATCAATACGATGGCACTAAGAGCGCCTAAAGTTGCAATGAATCCAAAATAAAAAGGGTGAGATCTATTTATTGGGGCCCCTAGAAAACCAGTGGATTCGGTAGAAAGAGTAGATTTTACCCTCCGCTTGGTGACTTTCTTTATCCGCGCTGAAATAGCCATATATGTATTGTAAACTCTGCTCTAGAGCAATGGCGCTGTAGTTCACCTAATCGACACATAGATAGGCAAGGATAGGGAGCATGGCGCTGCGAATAACTGGATGAGGCCAGGAGATAGCAGCCGTTACTGGACTGCCCTGGCACCTCAACCTTCAGGAGTGGCCAGAGGATCTATCGTTGGCTGAAAGACGGCGTCGATGTTGGTCTTGTCTTTGCAACCGATAATTACGTGGCGCAGATTCTTCCATTTCGCCGTGATTCTGGTGTTGATCTCATTGCACAGTAGGATTTAGGAATGGGAAATCCACCAAACTTCGCACGAGCGGTGGATTTGAGCTCACTTGGGAAGGCAAAGCCAGCACCGAACCCACATATGCCTGGATTAGAGGTAACTAGCGCTAATGTAACGGCCGAGTTTTTACCACTATCCACTACCAAACCAGTCATTGTTATTGCATGGTCGATGCGATCACCAGAGTCCGTTGAGATGGTGCAAACCCTTGGCGCACTGGAGAGTTCATATAAGGGTAGTTGGGTACTTGGACGTCTTGATGTCGATGCCCATCCGCAGGTTGCACAGGCCTTTCAAACAAAGAGCGTTCCTTTTGCCCTGGCACTTATTGGCCAACAGATGGTTCCACTCCTTGAAAAGAGTTATCCAGAGGCACAGATTCGCTTAGTGATAGATAAAGTCTTAACCCTTGCCGCAGAGCAAGGTATCGGCGCGGCTCCAGTTGAACTCAGCGAACCTGAAGAAGATGAGGCGATGGCCGCCCTTGAGGCTGGGGATTATAAGAGCGCAGAGGCTGCATATAAAAAACTAATAGCGCGCAAGCCCGCCAATAGTTTTGCGAAGTTGAGCTTGGCGCAAACGCAGTTATTAATTCGTACCGATGGATTAGATCTATCGAGAGTCATCAAAGCGGCTAGCGATAACCCACGTGATATCGCAGCGCAGTTGCAGGCCGCCGACATGGAGATTGTAAACGGGGGAGTAGATGCGGCATTTAATCGCTTACTGCACTTAGTCAGGGAGAATGCAGGTGATGAGAGAAGTAAAGCTAGAGAACATCTCCTTGGGCTCTTTGCATTAGTCGATCCATCTGATCCACGGTTGGTGGCGGCACGAAACGCACTTGCGAGTGCACTCTTTTGAGTAAGCCACTATCTGTCTCAAGAGAGCTCAACTATCTCAAGGCTTTATTTTTTCTCTTTAGTTTTTTAATTATGTCCTGGGTGCCGCGCTTTCCAGAGGTTAAAGCCAATCTAGGTATTTCAAATGGAGAGTTCGGGTCAATTATTAGCAGCTCGGCAGTTGGTGGCATTATCTCGCTCTTAACAGTCGGACACCTTGTACATAACTATGGCGCTAAACCCATCATGCGAATATCTGCAGTCTCAATGGCCTTTAGCCTGATACTTCTATCAACTACACAATCATCTCTAGTTTTTTTGATTAGCAATATCATTCAGGCAGGAGCGATAGCCGCTTTCCACATCTGTATCAATGCTCAGGGATTTAACTTTCAGGAACGCACAAAGGGAAATGTCATAACTCTCCTCAGTGGCTTCTGGAGCAGTGGCGCACTAGTAACGGCAGTAGTATCGGGATTACTAATCAATCGCATCTCCTTACAAGGCCACATAATTGTGCTTTCACTAGTAATCCTGCTTGCCATTCTCTATGTAATTTCGGCGATGAATCAACATTTACTCCAACCAAACTTTGACGTGGAGACCGACTACAAGATCTCCGATATTTTCAGGGGTTTTCGAATCGATGGATTGGTCTCTGGTGCACTCTTCTGCGCAGTATTTCTTGAGTTTGCAGTTAGTGACTGGGCTGCGATATTTGTAAAAGAGGATATTGGAATCAAAAGCGGTCTTCACACGCTCCCATATATTCTCTTCATTTTCACGATGATTATTGGGCGCTTGAGCGTTCACTTTCTTTTCTCTAGGTTTTCAATACAGAGCTTAATGAAAATAGGATCTACCGTCTCTGGAATCTCTTTTTTACTTGGAATTCTTGCTACGAGAGTCGTAGCACCTGAGAGTAAAACGCTTTTAATAGTAATACTTAGTATAAGTTTTACTATAGCTGGCTTAGGTTCATCCTTTCTTGTTCCAAGTGTCATGAACATAGCTAACTCTCGTTCGTCATCGCCAGCTAGTGTTGTGATCGGCCAGATAGGTGTCATCAATAACATCGCTATATTCATCATGCGATTGATAATTGCATGGACTGCCCAAGCATTTTCGCTATCGGTTGCCCTAATTATTCCCGCTCTTTTAATCTTGACAGTTCCTTACTTTTCAAAGATATTTAAGCGCGACTAAACCAAATCGTTGCAGGTGGCCGGATATCAACCTGAACCTTCGGTATTGCCCGCATCGGCTGCAGAAATATCATCGAGACGATACTTTTCCATCGCCGCTTTCACAACGTGATGTTTAATCTGACCGAGTTTTTCTAGCTCCTGCAACGTTGCAACTGCGATGGATTCGGCATCGACTTTAAAGTGTCTACGAAGTGCTCCACGTGTATCTGATAGACCAAAGCCGTCTGTTCCAAGAGATCTAAATGGGGCTTGAACCCAAGGCGCAATCTGATCTTGCACTGCACGCATGTAATCACTCACAGCGATTACAGGTCCTCTGTGTCCATCAAGCTTGTTGGTAATGAATGCACGAGCTTTAATATCTGGAGTCAACAGATTGTGGCGATCGGTTTCTAACCCATCGCGGCGAAGTTCGTTCCAGGATGTAACCGACCAGACCGAGGCTTCAACGCCCCAATCGCGACGTAGAAGATCCTGAGCCTTGAGCGCCCAATTAACTCCGACGCCAGATGCCAATATCTGTGCAGATTTCTTACGCCTATTTTTAGCAGGCGAGTAGAGATAGAGGCCTTTGAGCAATCCCGCCACATCTAAGTTTTCAGGTTCGGCGGGATGCACATATGGCTCGTTATAGACGGTTATGTAATAATAAATATTCTCACTATTTTCGCCATACATTCGGCGTAGCCCATCTTTAACGATGTGGCCAAGTTCAAATGCAAATGCTGGATCGTATGAAACTACCGCTGGATTTGTCGATACAAGTAGATGCGAATGACCATCCTCATGCTGTAAGCCTTCGCCATTAAGCGTTGTGCGACCGGCCGTTGCCCCAATGACAAAGCCGCGCACTAATTGATCGGCCGCAGCCCAAAAAGCATCACCCGTGCGTTGGAAACCAAACATCGAGTAGAAGATATATATCGGAATCATCGGCTCGTCATGGGTTGAGTATGAAGATCCCACTGCCGTAAATGAGGCGACCGATCCAGCTTCATTGATTCCCTCATGCAAAATTACACCCGACGTCGATTCTTTATAGGAGAGCATGAGCTCACGATCAACGGCCTTGT
This sequence comes from Actinomycetota bacterium, assembly GCA_027728065.1. GTDB lineage: Bacteria > Actinomycetota > Actinomycetes > Nanopelagicales > Nanopelagicaceae > Planktophila. Next base: position 19,580 of record JAQBVO010000004.1, on the reverse strand, counting down.
ACTGCTGGCCACTTGGAGAGTAAATCTTCATCGTTGGAAAGAGTGAATCCATTCCAAATGTTCTCGCTTCATCAGGGATGATCGGAACAATACGTGAGCCAAGCCCTGGATCTTTGGCTAAATCCTTGAGCATTCTGACAAAGGCCATTGTTGTTGCGATCTCTTGTTGACCTGAACCACGTTTGACTGATTCATACGCGGAATCATCTGGTTGTGGCAGTGGGCGTGAAATCGAACGCCGACGTGGAATCGAGCCACCTAGAGCTGCGCGACGCTCATTTAAATATTTAGCTTCATCAGAATCTTCGGCGGGCTTGAAATATGGCGGTAGATACTTATCTAATTTCTCATCGGGAATTTCTAGGTGCAAAGTATCTCTAAAGCCCTTTAAATCCTCAAGGCTCATCTTCTTCATCTGGTGAGTTGAGTTACGGCCCTCAAAGGTTGAACCTAAAGTCCATCCCTTAATGGTCTTAGCGAGAATTACCGTTGGGCGACCGTTGTGTTGCACCGATGCGGTATAGGCGGCAAATAACTTCTTATAATCATGACCACCGCGCTTGAGACTCCAGATTTTTTCATCGCTCCAGTCGGCGACCATTGCGGCCGTGCGCGGATCGCGGCCAAAGAAGTTTTCACGGACATATGCACCAGATTCAGCTTTAAATGTCTGGTAATCGCCATCGAGTGTTTCGTTCATTATCTTAACGAGTGCGCCCTCACGATCTTGGGCTAAGAGTGGGTCCCAATCACGGCTCCACACAACTTTGATTACGTTCCATCCAGCCCCGCCAAAGATTGATTCAAGCTCTTGGATTATCTTGCCGTTGCCGCGAACAGGACCATCTAGACGTTGTAAGTTACAGTTAACGACAAAAGTTAAGTTATCTAATTTTTCACGGGTTGCAAGACCAATGGAACCGAGTGTATCGACCTCATCTACTTCACCATCTCCCAAAAACGCCCAGACATGTTGATTATTTGTATCTTTAAATCCTCGATTATGTAGATAACGGTTATATCGTGCTTGATAAATCGCATTCAATGGTCCTATTCCCATAGAAACAGTGGGGAACTGCCAAAAATCAGGCATTAAACGCGGATGCGGATACGAGGACAGACTTCCAGATGGATGCGAGAGTTCTTGCCTAAAACCATCTAACTGATCTTGACTTAAGCGGCCCTCAAGAAAGGCGCGCGCATACATTCCCGGACTTGCATGTCCTTGGAAAAAGATCTGATCACCACCACCTGGGTGATCCTGTCCACGGAAGAAGTGATTAAAACCAACTTCATAGAGGGATGCCGATGATGCATAGGTAGATATATGTCCGCCCACACCAACGCCAGGGCGCTGGGCACGGTGTACCAAGATCGCAGCGTTCCATCTATTAATTGCGCGGATTCTACGTTCTATATCTTCATTACCTGGAAATGCTGGTTCGTGTTCAGGTGAGATTGTGTTGATGTAATCAGTTGTACGAAGACTTGAGAGACCGATATTTTTCTCATGTGCACGCTTTAAAAGGCTGAGCATTAAGTAACGTGCCCGCACTGGCCCTGCATGGGCAAGGGCTGCATCAAAGGATGCCTGCCATTCAGCGGTCTCAGATGGATCAGTATCTACCAACTGGTCGATGATCTGATCGGGCGCTTCGAAGTTTTCGCTCATGTGGCCTATTCTCCCTTGAACTGCCCAGTAAGTCGAAATCAAAAACTGCCCCTGGAACCTCTTGCATATCCCAGTCAAATTCGGTGAACTTAGCCCGTGCCAGCAAGGATGGGGATAAAGAAAGATGACCTGATTGTAGAGGTCGGCTATGGCGATGACTGTGATTCCACAGTAAGAGATTCGATTTCGGCGATTACAGGTACAGAGTTTTTAGATAGTAATTCACAAGAAGTTGTTGATGCCGTCATAATCTGGTGGCGCGATGGTGATGGAGATTTAGTCGATGAGCTAATGGATTCACTGGCATATTTAGATCAAAGCGGTGCAATCTGGGTGATTACTCCTAAAGTAAATCGCGCTGGTCACGTTGAGCCTAGCGATATCCAAGATGCCGCACCAACTGCAGGCCTATCTCAAACATCGAGCATTTCAATTGCGCCAGATTGGACGGCAACTCGTCTAGTTGCGCGAAAATCCGGCAAACGCTAGATTCCATTGGATGAGATTAACCATTGGACAGGCCGCACCAGATTTTGAAGTAAAGAACCAGCACGGTGAGCAAGTTTCACTAGCATCTTTTAAAGGTGTTAAGAATGTACTGCTTACATTCTATCCCTTTGCATTTTCAGGTACATGCACGGGCGAACTCTGCGCATTGCGCGATGATTTATCGGCCTTTGAAAATGAGGGTGTGCAGTTATTAGCTATCTCCTGTGACCCAATGTATGCCCAAAGGGCATTTGCCGATCACGAGCGATACACATTTGACGTATTGACAGATTTTTGGCCACATGGCGCAGTTGCCAAGGCATACGGTGTATTTGATGATGCACGTGGTTGTGCAATTCGTGGTAGCTTCTTGATCGATAAGAGTGGCCTTTTGCGCTGGCAGATCATCAATGGTCTAGGCGATGCGCGAAATATAGACGATTATAAAGCCGCTATCGCTGCGTTATAAGCTCGATTTACCCTTTAGAACTTATGTGAAGTAAGATTTGCGAACGCTCGTTTTGAGCGCCAGGGTGCTTAGCTCAGTGGTAGAGCGTCTCGTTTACACCGAGAATGTCGGGGGTTCGAAACCCTCAGCGCCCACCGGAAGGTACAAAGGAGTCGATCATGAAGGCCAGTCCCAGTGATCAGCGTCAGATTCTAGATATTGCAAGTTTTGATCAGAGAAGAACGGCCCTAAATCACAGAGCCCAAAGCCTTCCAGCCCATGGACTACTCACCGCCCTTGCTACAAAATCAGATAACGCTCGAGATCTTCGTATCGGCGCACAGACCGAACTTAGTGATGTTAAGCGCGAGCTACTGCGCGCTGAGGCCGATGTCGAACAGATTCTCATGCGCATTACCCGTGATGAAACCCGCCTTAACGCCACATCCTCTAACCCCAAAGATTTAGAGAAGCTCGCACATGAAGTTGGAACGTTAGGTCTTCGCCGAGGCGAGCTTGAGGAGGTAGAGCTAGAAATCATGTTGCGTATCGATGAGATTAATTCACGTATCGCCGAACTCACCGCCCGAGAGGCTGATTATGCTGGCCAGATCGCTGAGCTTGAGATTGGTAAAGAGAATGCCCTGGCCACCATCAATAGCGAACTTGAATCGATTGCTAAAGAGCGCGGCAAAACTATGGCAATTATTGCATCTGATTTGGGTGCGCTCTATGAAAAAATCCGAGCATCGAATAATGGAATTGGAGCTGCGGCATTAATCACCGGAACATGTAATGGCTGCCATCTCTCGATCAACGCCGTTGAACGCAGCCGCATTGCCAATTTGGCTGAGGATGAAGTGATTCGATGCGAAGAGTGTCGCTGCATTTTAGTGCGTGGAGTTTAAACAGATGGCGCGTCATTTTCTACTAACCGCCGATGGTGGATCTCGTGGCAATCCAGGACCAGCTGGCTATGGCGCAGTTGTTGCTGAAAATCAGATTATCATCGCCGAGCTCTATGACTTTATCGGAATTGCAACGAATAACGTTGCCGAATATAAGGGACTAATTGCAGGTTTAAGCGCTATTAATGCAATCGATGCCACAGCCACGATTGAAGTTCGAATGGATAGCAAATTAATAGTCGAACAGATGTCAGGGCGCTGGAAGATTAAGCATGCCAATATGCGCTCGCTGGCTGCAGATGCTCGCAATGCACATGCACCTGCACTTGTTACATACACATGGATCCCGCGCGATGAGAACTCACATGCCGATCGCTTAGCTAACAAGGCACTAGATAAAGAAACCGGTGGAGGAGAGGTAGTTTTAACTCAGAAAAACTACTTAACCGAGCGCCTATTGAGTAAAGAGATTTCAACAACTATCTTTTTAATCCGCCACGGGGAAACGCCATTAACGCCGTTGAAAAAATTTTCAGGCGATGGCCCTCTCAACCCACAGTTGACGCAACAGGGATTGCTCCAAGCCGAGTTAGTTGCCGCGGCCGTTGCCGATTTTAAGCCGGATGTAATTATCTCTTCACCACTTAATCGCACTAAGCAGACGGCCGATGCACTTGCACGCGCAACGGGCTTACCAGTTATCTATGATGATGCTTGGATTGAATGTTCATTTGGAATCTGGGATGGGATGTCGATTGATGAAGTTAAGGAAAGGTATCCAGCCGATTATTATTCATGGATCTGTTCGAGTGCATTTGCACCACCAGAGGGTGAGTCCTATGTGGCCGTGGCCCTGCGCATTGATGCAGCCCTAGAGCAGATCGTTGCAATGTATCCAGGAGAGCGTGTTGCAGTTATTAGCCATAATGGCTGCATTAAGAGCGCGGTAGCGCTAGTCATTGGTGGGCATAGTGATTCGATTTTTCATATCGATATTGCACCATGTTCGATTACAACGCTTTCAATCTGGCCAAGTGATGGCTTACGTGCAGTCCGCGGAGTTAACGAACAGGCTCATTTACGCTAAAAAGTTAAGCGAGTTTGCCCTTAACCTCTACGAAGTTAACTCCTGCATTAGAGAGCGTGACTGAGAACTCATCGCCGGCTTTTCCTGGACAGGATAATCCCCAGCCAAATGTCGTGCTGGCGCCCATTGCAAGTGGCTCAGTCGGGGCACCCTCCATGATGTTATCGCCATCGAATATATCGACGCACTCACCGGCAGCGGTGTTGCCCTTGACGATGAGCGTTGCTAGATCTAACTCGGCCGCTGAATTATTGCTAATCGAAACTGTGAATTTTTCATTGAGCTGACCAGGCAAGTGACCCGATGCTGGAAGGCAACAGAGAAGTGCCGCAGTGATGTACCGCAGTTATTGCAAGTTGGCAAAACACAGGTCGCCTGCCATTTCCCTGAAATTTAGTCGCTCGATGTGCAGGTTACATTTCTAGCCATGTGGCCGATACTCTTACCCGCATGAGCCCCTCTTCTCGTATTTTGCATGCGGCCACCGGTTCAAACCTGATCGCCAAGGGCTGGGCGCAAGAGGCAGCGATCCGTATGCTTCACAACAACTTAGATCCAGCAGTTGCTGAGCATCCTGAGAACCTTGTTGTCTATGGCGGCACAGGAAAGGCTGCGCGCAATTGGCCATCTTTCGATGCAATTGTGAAGAGCCTTACTAACTTGAAAGATGATGAAACCTTGCTTGTTCAATCTGGAAAGCCAGTGGGTGTTTTTCAAACCCATGAATGGGCACCCCGTGTCTTAATAGCCAATTCAAACCTTGTGGGAGATTGGGCTAACTGGCCAGAGTTTCGGCGGTTAGAACACCTAGGTTTAACAATGTATGGACAGATGACGGCCGGCTCATGGATATACATCGGAACACAGGGAATTTTGCAAGGGACATATGAGACCTTTGCTGCCGTTGCCCAGAAGCGTTTTAATGGCACGTTGCAGGGCACATTAACTTTAACGGGCGGATGCGGCGGTATGGGTGGAGCACAACCTTTGGCCGTGACTATGAATGGTGGCGTCTGTTTAATTATCGATATTGATAAGAGCAGATTAGAAAAGCGCATTGAAACAAGGTATCTAGATGAGATCGCAGATAATGTTGGGGATGCTATCGGTCGCGTAGTCAAAGCTAAAAATGCAGGCACTCCACTCTCTGTGGGTCTAGTAGGCAACGCTGCAGAGCTCTTTCCTCTACTTTTATCGATGGATGTTCCAATCGATATCGTCACAGATCAAACATCGGCCCACGATCCATTCTCATATGTTCCAGTTGGTATTGATGTTCATGATGCAGCGCGCATGGCAAAAGATAACCCAGAGGATTTCACCAAGCGCTCTCAAGCATCTATGGCAAAGCATGTTGAAGCCATGGTTGGCTTTAAGGATAAGGGTGCTGAGGTATTTGATTACGGTAATTCGATCCGTGATGAAGCCCGTCAAGGTGGATACTCCAGAGCCTTTGCCTTTCCAGGCTTTGTCCCTGCATATATACGTCCGCTTTTTTGCGAGGGTAAGGGACCATTTCGCTGGGTAGCGCTATCTGGAGACCCCAAGGATATTTACCGTACCGATAAAGCAGTACTCGATTTGTTTCCAGAAAATGATGGTTTACATCGCTGGATAACGATGGCGCAGAAAAAAGTCGCATTTCAAGGTCTACCCGCACGTATCTGTTGGCTCGGTTATGGTGAGCGTGACAAAGCTGGATTGGCATTTAATGATCTAGTTGCACGGGGCGAAGTATCTGCACCGATTGTTATCGGTCGCGACCATTTAGATTGCGGCTCAGTGGCATCGCCCTATCGCGAGACCGAGGCGATGATCGATGGCTCTGATGCCATCGCTGACTGGCCATTACTCAACGCCATGGTCAACATCTCATCAGGTGCATCCTGGGTATCGATCCATCACGGTGGTGGCGTTGGCATGGGCCGTTCGATTCACGCCGGTCAAGTTTCCGTCGCCGATGGAACAAAGTTAGCGGCTCAAAAACTAGAGCGTGTATTAACAAATGATCCTGGCATGGGAGTTATACGCCATGCCGATGCCGGCTATGACCAAGCAATTCACACGGCGCAAAAGCGCCATGTTCATATTCCGATGTTAGATATCGAATAAGCCATGACAAGTACATTAATTACACATATCGGTCAGCTAGTTACCAATGACCCAAGCCATGATGGGAGCAAACTGGGTCTTATTAAGGAGGCTGCGCTCTTAATCGAAGATGGTGTGATTGCTTGGGCTGGCCCAGATTCCCAAGCCCCAACCCATCACATCAAAAAGAGAATTGATGCACAGGGCATGTGTGTATTACCTGGCTATGTCGATAGCCACACGCATCTGATCTTTGCTGGAGATAGAAGTAATGAGTTTCGGGCGCGCATGCTAGGGGAGAGTTATACGGCAGGGGGAATCGCATCGACAGTTGAAAAAACTCGAAAAGCTAGCGACCAGCTCTTACTTTCACACGCTCAGTTTTTATTGGCCGAAGCCAATGCCGGCGGCACAACGACCGTGGAAATCAAATCTGGCTATGGATTAAACGTTCAAGATGAGCGCCGTTGCCTTGAAATCGCGGGCTCAATCACACAAGAAACAACGTTTCTCGGAGCACATGTTGTTCCAGTTGAGTATAAAGATTCGCCCAAAGACTATGTTGACTTAGTATGTGGCCCAATGCTTGAGGCCATTAAGCCTTATGCAAAATGGATCGATGTATTTTGTGACAAAGGTGCTTTTGATGCCGATGATGCACGAAGGATTTTAAAGGCAGGAATCGCTCAAGGTTTATTGCCACGCATTCACGCTAATCAGTTAGAGCAGGGCCAAGGCGTACAACTAGGTGTCGAGTTAGATGCAGCATCGGTAGATCACGCATCCCATCTAAGTGAGGCCGATATCGAAGCGCTCTCTACATCTAAAACTGTTGTAACGCTGCTACCAGGGGCTGAGTTTTCTACACGATCTGTATATCCAGATGTACGAGCCTTGCTCGAGGCTAGCATCACAGTAGCCCTTGCATCAGATTGCAATCCTGGGAGTTCTTACACAACGAACATGGCTTTTATCATCGCTCTAGCCGTGCGCGATATGCACTTTTCCCCCGAGCAGGCGATCTGGTCTGCGACGATGGGCGGGGCCAAGGCACTACGACGCGATGACATCGGACATTTAGTTGAGGGCGCTCGCGCCGATTTTCAGATTCTTAACGCTCCATCGTATATTCATTTGGCATATCGGCCTGGTGTTAACTTAGTAGAACAGGTCTGGCAACATGGTCAGCAAATCATCTAAAACAATCACGCTATCGACCTCTGGCATTACCTTTGCAGATGTCATCGCAGTTGCCAGAGATGGTGCACTGGTAGAACTCTCATACTCTGCTATCGATGCTATGAACGCATCAAGAAAATATATTGAAGGTTACGCCGCAGGAGGGATTCCTGTTTATGGTGTATCTACTGGCTTTGGAGCACTCGCCACTCGACATATAGATGTTGATGATCGCGTGCAGCTACAAAAATCCCTTATTCGCTCTCATGCCGCAGGCGTTGGCCCAGCTATCGAGCGCGAAGTGGTCCGTGCGCTGATGTTTTTACGCCTTCGCACAATGGCATCAGGGCGCACTGGCGTGCGTGTCGAATTAGCGCAAAGTTACATGGAGTTCCTCAATAAAGGAATAACTCCAGTTGTCCCCGAGTTTGGCTCACTAGGTTGTAGTGGTGATTTAGCACCTCTCGCGCACTGCGCCCTTGCATTAATGGGAGAGGGTCGCGTACACGATGCAAATGGTGTTGAAATGCCAACGATGCAGGCTTTACGTGCTGTCGGGATTGAGCCGATTGAGTTAGAGGCAAAAGAAGGTCTGGCTTTAATTAACGGAACCGATGGAATGCTCGGAATGTTAATTCTGGCATGTGCCGATCTTGAGCATCTATGTACGGTTGCAGATATAACGACCGCTATGAGTATCGAAGGTCTGCTCGGTACTGATCGCGTCTTTGCACCCGATCTACACGGACCATTGCGACCACAGATAGGCCAAGCGGTCAGTGCGGCCAATATTTTCGCACTTCTTAAAGGTTCAGGAATCGTTGCATCTCACCGCGAAAATGATTCACGTGTACAAGATGCATACTCCCTGCGCTGTGCTCCGCAGGTAAATGGCGCGGTGCGCGACACAATTTCCTATGCTTCAACTATTGCTGCACGCGAATTAGCAAGTTCTATTGATAATCCAGTTGTCTTGCCCGATGGTCGCATTGAATCTAATGGTAATTTCCATGGCGCACCTGTTGGATACGTCTTAGATTTCCTTGCAATCGCCGCTACAGACCTAGGCTCGATGTCAGAGCGTCGAACTGATCGAGCACTTGATCAACACCGTTCGGCCGGTCTGCCACCATTTTTAGCCCACGATCCTGGAGTTGATTCAGGGCTCATGATCGCGCAATACACGCAAGCAGGATTAGTGAGCGAGAATAAACGACTATCAACTCCAGCAAGTGTTGATTCAATTCCATCATCTGCAATGCAAGAAGATCATGTTTCAATGGGATGGTCTGCTGCCCGCAAACTGCGCAAAGTCGTAGATAACTTGGCACGTATTTTGGCAATTGAGTTAGTGACAGCTGCCAGAGCAATTGAATTTCGCACTGGTTTAACTCCAGCACCTGCAACTGCACGGGTTGTTAAAGAGCTCCGTACAGTAGTTGGGGGAGTCGGACCTGATCGATTCCTATCTCCTGAACTAGAAGCTGCAACTGCACTGGTTAATTCAGGGGCAGTAGTTGCCGTGGCAAAAGAGGTTGTCACAGAGCTTATCTAGATGCAAGGCCTGCCGCTGCTTCTAAAACAAGTAGTGCAGCAAGGCGTACCGTGCGCTGATCATCTGTATCAATTGATGCATCAATTTCTGTAATATCAATTGCGCGCACTCGCTTATCTGCCGCGACAAAGAATGCAGCCTGGCGCAGCTCATCTGCAGATATTCCACCTGGCATTGCTGCAGGACATGCTGGCACAATACTTCGATCACAAACATCAACATCTAAGTCAACATAGATTTCACGCCCACCAGCACCTGCAATATCAAGGGCCTGTTTAACAACATCTGCAATTGAACGTGTGCGAAGATCACACCGTGGAATTACTGTGATTGCATTTTCCTTTGCACGGGCACTATATTCGGCGCTATTGGCAAAGTCTGCAATACCGATCTGCACAATATTTTTACCTGGTAACCCCGCCTGTATGAGTTCCCACACAGGTGAACCATTGCTATGCCCATCGCGAAGATCATGATGAGCATCAAAAGTAATGAGACCAATGTTGGATAAATCAGACCACAAACCAGATGCCACAGAGTAGGTAATGGAATTATCGCCGCCCAGGGCTATAAGGAGTCTGTGCTTACCTAGCAGATCTTTAACAGCTGAGTGCACCCGAGCAATACCCTGTGCCCCATCAGGTGAATCAATGTTTCCTAGATCTGTAAATGAACTATTAGCTAGATCAATGTTGTCAGAAGTGGAATAGGTCGAATAACGCGCAAGTGCGCTGCGAATCGCATCTGGTGTTTGATCTGCATGAGTCGGTGAGATAGAACCTTGATGGGCTGGAACACCAATTAAGGCACAATCACCTGAAGAGTTAGATGATGAAAAAAGAGTATGTGCACGCTTCCACTTTGGGTCATCGGGCAATTGTGCCTTCATCATTGACTCATCGTAGGGGCTTTGTCCATGAGATTAAATGCCCGATGCATGACCTTCACATCGAGGATCTGAACCAAATGCGTAGGTTGAATTAGGTAAAACCTGCATTAACTGCACTGAAGACCCATGCCCCCAAGCAGCAAGTGGTTGAACATCGTGGCCTTTGGCCCGCAGTTGATCTAATACTTTAGATGACACACGGTTTTCAATCTCAAGAACTCCACTGCCAGTTTCTTCAGCCGAGCTTTCTCCAGGAGAGTTCAAGTGTTGCCATCTTGGTGCTTCAGTTGCTTCCTGCACATTCATCTTTAGATCAACGATATTTACTATTAACTGAAGATTGGTCTGCACCTGAATATTTGCACCAGGAGTCCCACCCACCAGATACAAGCTCCCATCAGGATTAACGGCAGTAAAGGCATTGAGAGTATGTGCTGGGCGCTTTCCTGGCTCGATGATGTTGGGAGAAGCCGGATCTAATGAGAAGCCAGTTAAACGGTTATTTAAAATGATTCCAGTTCCAGGTATTACCCATGAACTACCAAAGCCATGGAAAACAGATTGAATCCAGGAAACTGCGTTGCCATCTTTATCTGCCACTAAAAAGTAGGTTGTATCGCTGCCTTCACTCATAGGGGCTATATCTGAAGCTGCTAGATTCATAGATATTTGTGCTGTGCGCTTATCTATGTTCTCTTTGGACAAAATCTTAGAGACATTTACCTCAATGAATTCAGGGTCACCCAGAATTGCGTTGCGATCAACAAAACCAGCCTTTTTTGATTCAACTCCAATATGAATACGATCGGCTTCGCTTAGTTCTGCCACGTTAAATCGCTCATTGATAAGAAGCTCCTCCATCAAGATCATTCCTTGAGTGGGAGGTGGCTGACCATAAATTGTTAAATTCCGATACTTAATAGAAAGGGGATCTAGAACTCTGGTTGTGTGGGATTTTAAGTCTTCGGTGTTAAACCAACCATCTGAGCCGCTAATGAGTTGCTCGGCAATCCTTCCCTCATAAAACGCTAAACGGCCACCTGATGCAATTTCGCGCAGTGATTGGGCAAGATCTCTTTGGACTACTAACTCTCCAATCTTGACGTTTAAATCAATACCCATCTCTTTAAAGAGTTGAGTATCGGGTGTAATTGCTAAGTGGTTAGCGATTCTAAGAACAAAACCTGTATTTGCTGGGAAACCATTTTCTGCATATTCAATAGCCTGTTCTAGCAACTTAGCCATGGGTATAGTTCCATAACGCTTGTGGGCTTCAAACCAGGTTGATACTAAACCTGGAACGGTTCCTGATTTATATCCATACAAAGGGATTTCTGCGCCGTAGGCAGCAGCTGTTGCATCATGTGGGGCTTCACCACTGCCGTTAAATGCCAGATTACTTTTAGTTGATGCATGGTGAGTTACTAAAAATGCATCACCACCTAAATGTGAGGCACCTGGTTCCACAACACAGATCACTGCACTTAGCGCAATAGCAGCATCAATAAAGGAGCCGCCTTGTTTTAATATCGATACCGCAGCACTTACAGCCAATGGTTGGCTTGCAGCGGCTCCGCCATTTTTGGCATAAACAACGCTTCGGCCCGTTTGCATCCGTGAACTGTGGCCTATTTTTAAAGGGATTACAAGAAGAGCAATTATGCAAGTATCCTTGTGGCTGAAGAGTCGCCCGGATCACCGCGTTACGAAAGTACCGAGGAAAGTCCGGACTTCGCAGAGCAAGGCGGTGGGTAACTCCCACCCGGAGCAATCCGCGGGAACAGTGCAACAGAAAGTAAACCGCCAACGAAAGTTGGTAAGGGTGAAACGGTGGTGTAAGAGACCACCAGTAATTGCAGCAATGCAGTTAGCTATGTAAACCCCGCCTGAAGCAAGACCACGCAGTTGGCATTTGAGAGTTGCTCGCTCGAGTCAACGGGTAGGTTGCTTGAATCTGTAAGCAATTACAGATCTAGATGGATGGTGATCCCTCGCAAGAGGACAGGATCCGGCTTATAGGGCGACTCTTCTTCAAATTAGGTGGGCGTAGGTTAAAACTACGCTCACCTTTCTGCATTTTCGTTGTACAAGTTGTTACATAACCTGTCGCAGATTTAGATGTTTTTATGGGTAATCCATGGGCAAATGTGGGCAGTTCTATGGGCAGATTTCAACCACAAACAACTTCGCAAAGTTGTTTGAATGTCAGCTAACTATTGGAGCTAATAGTGCGACTTTTCTATTTCTTACTTAGCACCCAAAGTATCGAGAGCAATTTTCACAATTAGTTTGATATCTGGTTTCATCTGAGGCAAGTTTGTAGGTATCGGTGGAGGCGCGGAGTGAAGTGAGTCATCTCCGATAGCGCGTCCTATAAAATCATTTCCGGAAACAAGTCCAGTCTCAAATGTTGCGAATGGGCTGTAATCACTCCAGCCATACTGTGTTGCGACACGAACACGTAGTTGGCGAATTTCTTGAGCTTTCGAGATATGTCCCTTTGCGAGAATTTCAATCTGCTCTGAACTTGTTGTAGCAGGGGAAGTAACAACAGAACCATCTTCACCGATTGAAGAAATCTCATATCCAACTTGCACGGCATCTATGCGGTCAGATGAAATTTGCCAGGTCAACAATGGATCAATGATAGGCAGACCTATCAAATCTGCTGAGAACTGTGTCTGCAGCCCAATAACGCGAGTTACTTCATCGTGCAACAATTGCGTTGGTGAATGCTGCAAAGGTTTAATCCAGAAAAACTTTCTTCACAGCCTTTAAATAGCCGTAGCCATATAAATCATCCGGCTGCAAATAGCTAGTTTCGGTCCATTCGTTCCAGCTATTGAGAGTAATCAAAGGCGGTTGATTCGGATGCTTATCCACATAATCCTTAGCCGCACGCAGGGCTATCTCTATATTTTCAGGAGTCGCATTCTTGACCACTGCACCCCGAACAGGATCTTCGGGTGAATATTTGATGTATCGAGGTGTGTTGTCCCAACCCATTGATACATGTGGAAAATAGGGGAGTGAAGATTCCTGCGGAAGTTTCTCCCACTCTTTCTCAACATCTTTGAAAATAGTCGAATACTCTCGATTCATATCTTGGAAATGTACAAACTGGTAATGCGTGTAGCTCTCAAAACCTAACTTTTCCAGAATCTCACCGAAAGGCATCTCTATGTTCTTGCCTTCGAAATTAACTTTAAATGATCGACTATCCCAGCGACACATCTGAAAATGGACACCACTTAACCCATTCTTTTTAGCCTCATTATCAAACCACTTAACACCTTCGATTGCTTCTTCCAGAGTTTTAAATCCTTCGAGGAAAATTCCAAGGTCGTAAATCATTAAGACTGGTTTTCCGTCAATCTGGTAATACTCAGGGAGCGAGAAATACTTCTCAATCATCCGGCGAGCAAGAATTTGGTACTCCTCTAAAGGTACACGTCCTTGCCAGATTATGTTATCTTGATAATTTGAAATTCTTCGATCCCATAAATGTGTCACATCATGCTGTGCCCACATGAGAAAGAATTTCATTTTATTTCTATTCTTCGCGCCTAAGAATCCATCGTTAAGGCAATTCTCTAGGAATGGTCTCCCGTCGTACCAGTACCAATCGTAGATAAAGACGTTAACACCATGTTTTACTGCCTCTTCAATTTGCATCTCCATCACGCCAGGATCAGCTTCGTTGACATAGCCCCAGAGCGGCTTACGAGGCCAGGTGTGACCTTCAAATTTAGCTGTAGCAAGCTTCACGGTTTGCCATTCACCTATACCGTCTGGCCAGAACATTCTTGTTCTTGGTTCGTCACCTGTATATGAAGGCCAAATATAAGCCGCTACGTCGTATTTCATTTTTCGTGCCTTTCGTTAATGGATTGATCAATCATTTGACCGCTCCTGCTGATAGTCCTCTTTCAAAGTTCTTTTGAAATACTAAGTAAAGAATTAAGGTGGGTAAGCTAATCAGAATCAATGCCGCAAATATTTTTGGATAATCCGAAGTGTAAATACTTGAAAAATACTGGGGTACTTGAGCCACAACTTGTTTCGTTGGATCCTGTATGAATAGCACGGGTAAGAAAAATTCATTCCAAGATGCCAGAAACGTCAAGATTACGATTACAGAAGAAATCGGCTTTGAAAGTGGGAGAATTATTCTGATGAAGACTTGGAGCTTATTGCAGCCATCGATTTCTGCTGCTTCTACTATTTCGTTTTGAATTGAATCCATGTAGTTCTTAGCCAGCAAAAGATTGAACGGTATTGCTCCTGCAGCAAGCGGAATAATTACCGCCCAATATGTATTAAAAGCACCTAGTTTTGCCACCATAATAAAGAGCGGAACAACCAGAGCAATGCTCGGCAGAACCAAACCGCCGAGAAGCAAAATGAATAAGGTAGAGCGTCCCCTAAAGTTGATTTTAGAGAATGCATATGCGCTAAGCATTGTGGTGATAAAGGTGATAAGCACTGTGAAAAATGCTATATACAAGCTATTCGCTGCGAATTGGAAGAATGGGCTCCTGAGAAAGACTGCTTTGTAATTGACGATAAACCCTTCGCCTTGCGCTGATCTGGCTATAACAGAAATTAACGGGAAGACAAAAGGAATTACAAAGGCAACCATCACAACATTCTGAAGAATTCGCTTATTTTTCGAGATTCGTGTGGACATCACATATTCCTTTGCCGTGAATTCCGTAGCAAAACCACAGTAAATGTGATTGAAAGTATGCATAGCAGTACGGAGAGAGTGGAGCCGTATCCAAATTTAAATCTCGACACTGTTTGATCAAAAATGTATGTTGTAAGGAATTCAGTGCTACCGGCAGGCCCTCCTCCGGTAACTAAGAATGGTAATTCGAATGTCTTCATTGATCCAATAAAACCCATGATTATCAGAGTCAGATGAGTACCCTTTAATTGGGGTGCAATTATTCTTGTGATTACTTGTCTATAGTTTGCACCATCTATTTCTGCCGCCTCAAGAATTTCTTGGTCTAACTGTGATAGTGCGGCTTGGTAAAGGATGAAACTAAAACTTGTCCATTGCCAGATATTGATAATTACCAGGCTAAACAACGTAACTCTTGTATCAGCGAGCCACTCCTGTTGAAGAAACCCCAAGCCAATAAATCTAAGAAAAGAATTGATTTCTCCATCCGGTGACATAAGTTGTCGGAAAGAGATGGCTGTTACCGCTGGAGAAATGATTACAGGTAAGAATATAAAAGTTTTATGAATGTTTCTTGCAATTATTGTGTCGCCACTGAGCATGACAGCAGCGAAAAAACCAAGACTCATTTGGATTAAAACTGTCAGGAATCCAAAAATAAGAATGTGCTTAAGGGCCATGTAAACAGTTGGATCCTGGGCCATTTTCTCAAAATTGGCGAATCCAATACTTGTCGAGGGGCTTCGAATATCTGACCATTCCCGTGTAGAGCCCCAAAAAGTGTAGGCGATACCGAAATAGACAACGACACCAACCAAAATAAGGGAAGGAGAAATGAAGATTAGTCCTATCCCATTCTGATTGCGCTTCATCAAAGTCTTCCCATTAAAAGAGTGGATCTAGTAGGGAGCCCCTTTACAATCGGACCGGGCTCCCTACTAGATTTGCCACTACAGGCCGTACGCTAGATTGATAGCTTTCTGAACTGCAACAGCTGCAGCACGCGCTGATTGCTGTCCTGCTGCAACTGCCGAAAGGGCATCAGCTAGGGCCTTTTGAACGTCAGCGTTTGGAATCTCACGCTGGCCGATCATGGTGGCTAGAGCCTTAGCTTGCATTTTGATAACAGCCTTTTGGCTAGATGACAAGAAGTCACTTGTGTCGATTGGAACATCGATATTAGCTGGCTGATTACCTAGACCACCCATGATCTTCTGACCGTCACCGATTGTCAGGAACTCAATCCATTTCCATGCAGCTTCCTTATTCTTGGAAGAGCTAGACATCGCGTAACCTAGATCTGGCCCACCATAGAGTGCTCCAGTCTTAGCATTTGCAACTAATCCCGGCATTGGCACTGCCATGTGAACGAATTTGCCCGCTTTTGTGCCCGCATAGGTTTTTGCGTTAAGTGCCGCAGCTGTTTTGGTCATCTGTGGGTTTTGCCAGCTACCGAGGAAAATCATCGCTGATTCGCCCTTCATATATGAATCGTATGCATCCATATACTGTGGAGTACCCAAAGCGCCTTTCTGAATCAAACCTGTTGTGAAGAGAGAGCGCCAAGTAGAGAATGCCTTACGGTAAGTAGGAGTATTGAACTTCTTCTCTCCCTTGATAGCCTCGTAAAAATCACCAGGAGCAAGCTGGTTTGAGATTGCCTGGAACATATCTAGATTGACCCAAGAATCTTTCGCGCCGTGAATAAAGCAATTGATCTTTACAGCCTTAAACTTTGCGCAAGCCGCATTAAATGAAGCTAAATCTGTTGGCACTGCGACTTTGTTCTTTTTAAAGAGGGTCTTGTTGTACCAGAGGAGACCAGCAGCGCTGATGTACCAAGGTGCAGCTACCTGCTTGCCACCGGATGCGAGCTGATTGGCTCCAACCATCTTCTTCTTCCAAGTTGCGCCAAGAGCTGACTTGTTCATATAGCTTGTTAAGTCCTCCGCTGAACTCGCATATTGGTCAGTAAGTGGTCCGACTTGAATGCCAAAGACGTCTGGGCCTTCACCTGTAGTAACAGCGAGTCGCAAAGCATTCTTATATTGTTCGTACTCTAAATTACGTATTTCTATCTTTATATCCGGGTTGGCTTCTTCAAAAGCCTTGATGAACGGATTATCCCTCTCCACGCCAGCACCTGCATTCCAGGTCCACCAATTGACTACAGTCGGTTCAGCCGAAGCTGATGGAGATGTTGCCACTATCAGCGTTAGGGGCAGCAAGATAGCCGTCAGTAACACCTTGAATCGCGAGCGGTAGGCCACTCTCTTTTGATCATTCATTATTATCCCTGCCATTTCCCTTATCTCCTTACTTCGGTTGATGATTGTTGATTACCTTTGTGCTCCTCCAAATGGGTAAATTTGAAGGAAACCCTCATATCCAATAGAGTCCGGCACGATAGGAAGCCTCCTCGGCTTTTTCCACGCTCTTATATGAATCATTTCATCAACGTAGAGGCCAGCCCTACATTTGTCAAGAAATTTTTGATATTTTTTGGTGGGAGGTGTGTACATGGTCAGGCGATCTCGAATTACTGATGTCGCAAAACACGCTCAGGTGTCCATCGGGACCGTCTCAAACGTCTTGAATAACCTCCCCACGGTTGATCCCATGATTAGGAAGCGTGTTGAGGAATCTATAGCCGAGTTGGGTTACATTCGAAATCGTGGTGCAGCAAGCATCCGCTCCAAATCAAATGCCGTCTATGGCTTGATTGTTCATGACATAACCAACCCTGCTTACTCTGAGATTGCCAGTGGAGCAAAGAGAGAGGCTGCAGAGAATGGCTACAACCTCTTGGTTGCCAGCTCTGGAGAATCGACTTCAGTAGAGCTAGAGAATTTGAAGCTCTTTGAAGAGCTTCGGCTGGCAGGGATTGTATTTGCCACAATTTCAGGAGAAAACGTCAAATACGCGCGGCAGATTCAGGCGAGAGGTACGCCAATTGTGATTATTGGCGCGCAAGATGTACCGGAAATCCCACATGTAACATTCAGCGACAACACTGGCGGAGCGCTCGCGATGAAACACTTACTTTCACTTTCGCATAAGAATATCTATTTCGTCTGTGGACCATTAAAGATTCAGGCTTTCCAAGATCGTTTAGCGGGAATAAAAAGTGCTATTCCAAAGAAATCCACGGTAACAGTGACGCACTTTGAGACAGACGGCAACAGTCTTGAAGCTGGAATAGCCGCTGCCAGAGCGATAGAAAAAATGCCCGCAAAGTCGCGACCGACTGGAATTATTGCAGGAAATGATTTGATTGCAGTAGGCATACAGCAAACTTTATTACATGGGAAAGTTCTAAATTCCAACCAACGCGTATCTATAGTCGGCTATGACGATATCGGAATTGCTGGACTTGATACCATCTCGTTAACAACCGTACGACAGGACTTCAATGTAATCGGCAAAAAAAGTGTTGAACTACTTATCGCTATGAGGAATTCTGTCGGAAAAATAGACTCAAAGAAACTCTCTATTAATTTGGTTCCAGAGCTTATTGTGCGTCAGAGTTCATTCTCAGTTAAACCCAAGTGATTTATCTGCGCGATAAAGGGCTCGCATCATCTATTTTGTATGTCGATGAAGATAACACCGCTGGAATTGCATATTTTAAAACGTCGATATAATCAGACGCTACATGCAGTTAGCCATCATCTGGGTCTAGATGTTCACGATTGCGCGCATGCTCGTAAAGAGATGTATCTCGATGCACCTCTTCGTGAAGGAATGGTCTTCACAGTTGAACCAGGTCTCTATATACAACCTGATGACGAGCTTTTTCTCGCCGAGTACCGGGGTATCGGAATTCGCATTGAAGATGATGTCGTTGTGACTGCTGATGGATACCGGAATCTAAGCGAAAATATTCCCCGCCACCCTGATGATGTGGAGAAGTGGATGCAGCGAATTTTAACTCGCTAGCTGCGCTTTTCTCGCTTCAAAAGCCCGGCGAACATACGAGCTGGGTCGTACTTAATATCAACTACGCGCTCCTTCATAGGAATGATGGCGTTATCGGTAATACGAATATGTTCTGGGCAGACCTCGGTACAGCACTTGGTGATGTTGCACATTCCTAACCCATGCTCTTCCTGAGCGGTGCGCTTGCGGTTCTTTAAAATATCTAGCGGGTGCATATCAAGCTCTGCGATACGGATAAAGAAGCGTGGCCCAGCAAAGGATTCTTTATTCTCTTCGTGATCGCGGATTACATGGCAGGTATCTTGGCAGAGGAAACATTCGATGCACTTGCGGAACTCTTGGCTGCGCTCGACATCGATCTGTTCCATGCGGGCCTCACCTGGGGCCAAATCTTTAGGAGGTGCAAAAGCCGGAATCTCCATCGCCTTCTTATAGTTAAAGGAGACATCAGCGACTAGATCCTTGATAATTGGAAAGGCGCGAAGCGGAGTTACTGTAATAGTTTCATTCTCATCAAAAGATGCCACTTGCGTCATACAGGCCAAGCGAGGCTTGCCATTAATCTCCATGATTACCGCACCACTTCTTTCAGTTGGTTATCTCGGTGCAATCTTGGCAATTATTCGAATACAA
>JAQBVO010000044.1 GCA_027728065.1 Actinomycetota bacterium | reverse complement strand
AATCGAGCCTCACGGCGAATACGCTGTTCAGCTGGATTTGGAACAGGAACGGCAGAGATCAAGCGACGTGTGTAGTCATTCTTAGGGTTTTTAAGGATCTGATCACGTTCGCCCTCTTCAACGAGCAATCCATCCTGCATCACTGCAATGCGATGGGCCAAGATATCAACGACGGCTAAATCATGGCTGATAAAGAGACATCCGAACTTCAACTTGTCCTGCAAATCCTGCAAGAGATCTAAGAAGCGAGCCTGTACCGAGACATCAAGGGCCGAAGTTGGCTCATCGGCGATTAAGAGATCTGGGGTTAATGCAAGGGCTCTGGCGATACCTACACGTTGGCGTTGCCGGCCAGAGAGTTCATGGGGATAACGATTGCGATAACTTCGTGGAAGCTCTACTTGATCTAATAAATCCTCAATCCTGTTGGCCAACGCTTCACCTTTAGCGATTTTAGCTAGGAATAAAGGCTCACCAATGGATTCACCGATCGGCAGACGGGGATTTAAAGAGCTAGCAGGATCTTGAAAGACGATGCCAGTATGGCGGCGAATTGAAAAAAGCTCCTTGTGAGTTGCATGGGTAATATCTCTGCCAATAATCTCAATTCTTCCCGCCTTGATAGGAAGTAGGCCAATTGATGCTCGTCCTACCGTTGTCTTTCCAGAGCCGGACTCTCCTACCAGGCCAACGATTTCACCTGGATAGATTTCAAGATTGAAGTTCTTGACCGCCACAAATGCAGGGATTCGCCCACGCTTAGGATATTCAATCGTGACGTCGACAAGTTTTAATACCGGTGCAGGCTTTGCGCTCTCTTTGAAGGCAAGTGCTCGCTTCTTACTTGAACCTAAATTTGGAACTGCGGCAAGAAGTTCTTGTGTATATGGATGTTGTGGCTTATTAAAGATCTGATCTGCGCTTCCATGCTCAACGGTATAGCCATCCTTCATAACAAGGATCTCATCGGCCATGTCGGCAACTACACCCATATCGTGAGTAATCAACAAAATCGCAGAGTTGAATTTATCTTTGAGTCCACGCATTAAATCGAGAATTTCAGCCTGAACCGTTACATCAAGGGCTGTTGTAGGCTCATCGGCAACGAGTAAGCCTGGATCGCAGGCAAGGGCCTGGGCGATCATTGCGCGTTGGCGCTGACCACCAGATAACTGGTGTGGGTACTTCTCGATTGATTTCTCTGGATCTGGAATATCGACCATGGTGATGAGTTCAAGAGCGCGCGCCTGTGCCTCTTTCGGACCCATATCAAAGTGATTACGAAGAGTCTCTACTATTTGATAGCCAATGGTAAATAAGGGATTTAACGCCGTCATGGGCTCTTGAAAAATATAGGCAACTTCTTTTCCGCGAAACTTACGCAGCAATAATGGTTTTGCATTGAGCATCTCTTGATCTTTAACCATGACAGAGCCTGAGCTTCGAGCATTTGATGCTAGTAGTGACATCAAACCAAGTGCCGTCGTTGATTTTCCAGAGCCTGATTCACCTACTATCGCAGTTACTTTTCCTGCAGCGAGCTCCAAATTCATATCGATAACTGCTGGATACCACACCCCATCAACCCAGAAATCAACATTGAAATCACTAATTTTTAAGATACTACCAGAATCAGATTTCTTCTTTTCCATAATCACTGACCTGCCTTGACTTCAAGTTTTGCTTTCAAGCGGTCTTTTTTCGTAATTCTTCTCCTCTGGCGTGGATCGAATGCATCACGCAAACCATCACCAATAAAGTTAACACACAGAGCAATTGAGATAATGAATAATCCTGGCCACCAAAATAGCCATGGGCGAGTGGTAAAAGAGGATTCATACTGGCTAATTAAGAGCCCCAATGAAACATCTGGTGCAACCACACCAAAACCTAAATAAGACAAAGCTGTTTCGGTCAAGATTGCGCCAGCCATAATCAAAGTAATGATTACAATAATCTGACCGATCGCATTAGGAAGAATGTGCTTAAAGGTGATCCGTAGATTGGATGCACCTGCGACTCTAGCGGCATCAACAAACTCCATCTCACGCAATGAAAGAAACTGTGCTCTTACTAAACGGGCAAGTCCGGTCCAGCCTAATAAACCCAGAAATAGAGCTAGATATAATGGGCCGACGCGTCCAGCAGCTTTACCAATGACGGCGGCAATAATGATTCCTGGAACCGTTTGAATAAAATCAACTAATCTCATCAGGACTGAGTCCACTCGTTTTCCATAAAAACCTGAAATCGAACCCACTACAACACCAATGAATCCCGATACTGCACCGATGACAAACATAATCATCAAGGATCGGCGCGCACCATTCATCACAAGGGCAAAATAATCGCGACCGATGTCATCTTGGCCAAATGGGTGTGTTCCCATGCCGAAATTACTAGATGGGTTTAAGGACAGAGTTGGGCATCCCGTTGTGCCACCAGGACAGTCTTCATACCGCAAATCTGGAATATCTTCTACAGTCCACTTCCACCAACCTGGAATTCTTAACGCTCCGATTTTCGTATCGAGTGCACTCATAACAAAGGTAATGAGACTTGTAAGCACAAACAAGGCGATTAGGGCACCACGATGGCGGAAAAATCTACGCCGAACAATCTGGCCTTGACTTAAACCCTCTACCTCTTTGTTTGCTATAGCGGTTTCACCGCCGGCAAGGATCTCTCCCGTTGGCTTTTTACGACCTCTAAATGATTTCATATCTACTTCTTCAACCTGATTCGTGGATCTAGAGCTGAATAGAGCAAATCAGCTATCAAATTTCCTGCTACCACGAGAATCGATAAGAGGAGATTTACGCCCATCAATAGATTGAGGTCATAGCTATTAATCGCTTTAATTCCCAGGGTTCCCATACCCTGCCAGCCAAAGACACGCTCAGTAATAACTGCACCACTAATAAGGCCAAGTATTTCACCAACAAATAAACTTGATAGCGGGAGCATCATGTTACGGAATGCATGGCGAGTTATCACTGTTCGTTCATTTAAGCCTTTGGCTCGCGCTGTACGAATATAATCTTGATTAAGAACTTCTAAGAGTGCGCCACGTGTATATCTAGTCCACCCTGCTAGTGAAATCAGGAGCAAAGCCAAAGTTGGCAAAATAAGATGCATGGTAATATCCAAATTATTTAGCCAAAAATCATCTGTTACAAGCTGATCTTTTCGTTGACCATAGGTGGGTACGGGACGACCATTGACAGCATCAGTTGCCATGTAAGGGGCCCAACTCTGCATGATTCGATCAGTAAGAATCAGAAAACCAGAGAAAATGCCGGTGATAATTGCGGTTCTGGCGATTGGCCCCCGATCAATCTTGCTTAAAAACTTAGACAAAGCAATGCCTGTAAAAACAATCAGAGCGA
>JAQBVO010000043.1 GCA_027728065.1 Actinomycetota bacterium | reverse complement strand
CACAAATTTCAAAGTAATTGCTACAACTTTGCGATCAGTTTCTTCTGCTAGTCTTAATGATTGGTCAGCAATTGCATGGTCTAGGGAGACTGGATTAGTTAAATCTAGACGTTGGCAGAATCTTGAAATTTGTGATCGGATTGGAGGTGGTGACAGCTTCGCTTCAGGTTTGCTTTATGGATTACTAAGCGGTCGTAATTTGCAAGATGCTGTGAATCTTGGTGCCGCACATGGTGCTATCGCAATGACAACCCCGGGTGACACATCAATGGCAAGTCATTTAGAAGTTGAAAAACTTGCAGCGGGCGGTAGCGCACGTGTCCAACGTTAGCTTTCGCTAATACTCAAGAATATTTAAATAGGCTTTCTGAATCTTATTTTGCTTATTAATCAGGAACCGAAATAACTCGATAAATAGGACAGATAACTAAATTACTACATAGAGACTAAATTTTTATTAAGAATATTAAATTAAGAATTATTTGATATAGTGTGGGCTTCAACTAAATACTATCAGCGCCCGTGGCTCAACGGATAGAGCATTTGACTACGGATTAAATGAATGAAATACAAACCCCATATAGCTTATGAATATCACTAACTTTGGTTTGGTGACAATTCTAAGGCAGGTTTTCTAAAAAACAAATTAAGGTTAGAACGTTGAAGCATTCTTCCCATCCCAAGAGCGCTGTACATGTAAATATCCTCTTGCTGTTTAATGTATATGACCTAGGTGTTCAGTCAAATAGGCCGCGACATACCCAGCTCCTAAAGGAAATGTAGGAGCTGCGATACCCAAATATGTGTGTGTTAAATCTGCCACAACTACTAATGGGTTCATGTATGCACTCTACATCATTAATCCTGCTGAAGAAGATTAGAGCGTATCGAGCGCGTTTCTAGCGAGTAGATATGTGCAGGTTGTGCACTCTGGACCAGGATCGGGTAGTTCGCCCTCTAATAGATTAATAAAACTCTCGATTGTCGCTAGAAAATTCGGCACATCTCGATCTACCGGTAGATATCTCTGGCGCACTCCAAATGCATATGAGTCTTTAGAATCTCCAATCGCCGACTCTGGATTCCAGACCAGCAGCCCGATAGATGCAACGCTTTGGTTTTTGCCTGCAGCTGGATTCTCAAGTGAGTATGCATAGGCCTCTAACTGCGGTGAGTAGAAGGCGCCATTATCGCGCGAGCTATCTGAGACTTTACAGTCGATGAGCCCGATAGTGCCATCATCATTGGTTGAGACGAGATCGTATTTTCCTAAGATACGCCAGCGTGTGTCGACTCCATTAACATCCAGCGGCATGCTCTTAACCCACTCTCCCCATTTTGTGACTTTGCCTGGGCGAAGAGATGGATCGATCGTTGGCATATCGGCGTTGTGAAAATGCTCCTCCTGCATCGATGCGAAGGTACCAACGAGTGGAAACTGTCCAGGCATTATTACTTTGTACCAGTATTTAATCCAGAGACAGCGCTTACATACCGAGAGCCCAAAGGTCAGATCAGAGGGAGAGATATTTTCACGGGCTGGCTTCATCGGCTTTTTCATAGCCCTACTATCTCCTTAACCACTGACAACTGCGGTAAAGATCACCGATGCGCCTAAGAGAATCATGACGATGCCGCCAGTTGCACGTAGCTTCTCTAAGCGCGAGGCATCGGTTGCCAACCAGGCGCGGGCCGTTCCAGCTAATAGGCCCCATGCTCCATCAGAAAAGAATGCAAGGATGGCAAAGATTGCACCCAACAGAATTAATTGAGCGGTGATAGAGCCACGGTCGCGATCGATAAAGGCGGGTACAACTGCTGCAAAAAAGACCAAGCCCTTGGGGTTGAGAGCTCCTACCCAGAAGCCATCACGGATCGAGCGCCAGATCCCGGGAGAAGAATCTCCCTGGTTGGTCATATCGGCGGCATGAATGCGGCGATGGCGCAGTGCATCGATACCTAAATAGATCAGATAGCCACCACCACCAAACTGAACCGCGTGATAGGCAAACTCTGATGCTTGCAAGAGCGGACCTAAGCCAACGGCGACAACGACCGATAGAGTGAAAGCGCCGGTAACATTTCCAGCAACGGTAAAAACAGCTGTTTTGCGCCCCCAGGCGATTGCACGGGCGATGATAAATAGGACACTGGGTCCTGGAGCCAGGATGATTACCATCGCGGCCACGATGTACTCAAATAGTCGTGATGGAATCACCATAGGCCGAGTTTACTTATGGCCAGGCTCACAGGTGGTGCAGTTGCGCCTGGCCCAGGTTTCGGATTAGATTACCTATCGATATATCGAATCGATATATTCAGCGATAGATTCAGAGGGGAGGCGATCTCGATGCGCTCACGTGCTGACTCCCTTGAGTTCGCTCTCCTGGGTCTACTCAGCCAGATGCCCCTTCATGGCTATGAACTTCGCAAGCGGATGGGAAGTATCTTCGGCCCATTTCGCGTCCTCTCTTTTTCCGTCCTGTATCCGCAGCTTCGTCGCATGGTAGAGGCTGGAATAATCGCGCAATCCCTGGTTGATACGAGCTCGCGGCGCTCGCGGATTGTCTATGCAATTACAGATAAGGGACAGCTTCGTTTCCAGCATCTGACAGAGACGGTTAGCCCAGAGACTTGGGATGACGAAGGCTTTGAGATTCGTTTTGCATTTTTCTCCCCGACATCCTCAAGGAACAGAGTACGAATTCTAGAGGGACGACATCGTCGTCTTAAGGAGAAGGCAGAGATTCTGCGTGGTGAGCTCGAGAAATCACCGGTGGGAATCGATAGATATTTAGAGGAGTGGCGACGCCATTCGCTGGAATCGGCCGATCGAGAGATCGCTTGGCTAGAAGACATGATTAAGACCGAGAGGAAATAGAGTGAATATAACAACCAGTAAAGGCGATATCCGTGTGGGGATTGTAGGCGTTGGAAACTGCGCTAACTCTTTAGTCCAAGGAGTGACCTATTACAAGGATGCAGCCGTTGATGTTGAGATTCCAGGGCTTATGCATGCAGTTGTTGGGGGATACCACATCTCTACCATCAAATTTGTCGCAGCCTTCGACGTCGATGCTAAGAAGGTTGGGCAGGATTTAGCCGAGGCGATCTGGGCAAGTGAAAACAACACCATAAAATTTAGCAATGTTGCAAAGACCGGCGTTTCAGTTTTGCGCGGTGTTACTCATGACGGCCTTGGAAGGTACTACAAGGAAACGATCACTGAATCCGATGCACCTGCCGTAGATGTAGTTAAAACCCTTAAAGATGAAGCCGTCGATGTATTGATCTGCTATCTACCTGTGGGTTCAGAGATAGCGGCTAAGTTCTATGCCCAGTGCGCAATCGATGCAGGATGCGCATTTGTTAACGCTCTTCCAGTCTTTATCGCATCTGATCCAGAGTGGGAGAAGAAGTTTGTCGATGCCGGAGTCCCAATTATTGGCGATGACATAAAGAGCCAAGTTGGTGCAACTATTACCCACAGAATTATGGCGAAATTGTTTCAAGACC
>JAQBVO010000042.1 GCA_027728065.1 Actinomycetota bacterium | reverse complement strand
TCGAGGAGAAAAAATGAAGCTAACACGCGGAGCAAAACTTGCTCTTGCAGTAGTTGCCTCAAGTGCCTTGTTGGCCCTTAAGAGCTCTTAACTATCTAGTTGCTAGTCTGGCCACTGCGGTGGCGATATCGGCCTAAGAAATCAGCCTTCAAATCGGCAAAGTTTCCATCAAGTAACCCCTGACGCATCTGATCGACCAATCGCACAATAAATCGCTCATTATGAATCGTTGCAAGGGTTGCCGCCGAAATCTCTTTTGCGCGGAATAGATGGTGCATATAGGCCCGTGTGTAGTGCAGACAGGTGTAACAGTCACACTCACCATCAATGGGTGTGAAATCACGTTTAAAGCCGGAATTAGATAGGTTAAAACGCCCCTGCATCGTGTAGACAGCGCTAGTACGTGCAATTCTGCTGGCCAAAACGCAGTCAAAGGTGTCGCAGCCATTTTCAACTCCGACAAAGAGATCCTCAGGCGCGCCAATTCCTAGTAAGTGGCGCGGTTTTTCCTCAGGCAAAATCTCATTGACCCAAGAAAGAATTGTTCCGAGCTGGCCTTTATCTAGCGCCCCTCCGATTCCAAAGCCATCAAAGCGTTGACCATCAGACTCCAGCCCCGCCAACTCGGTCGCTGCTTTTTTTCGTAGATCCTGATATTGAGCACCTTGAATAACTCCAAAGAGGCCTTGGTAGGGCTTATCAACTCGCTCATCGGTTAAGCGTTTATGCTCATCAAGGCACCTAATCGCCCATGCATAGGTGCGCTCCATAGCCAGCTCTTGATAGGGGCGGGTGTTGTGCAAAGTTGTGCACTCATCGAAGGCAAAGATGATGTCGGCACCGATCTTATGTTGAACCTGCATCGAGAGTTCTGGGGTGAATCGATGCATCGATCCATCAATGTGGGATTTGAAGGTAACGCCCTCATCATCGACATGGGCAAGACGCTCTTTATTATCGGCGATGACATCATCGTGGCGAAAAGTCTTTGCATCCATCGCCAATACTTTTTTAAATCCAACACCGAGAGATAACACTTGAAAGCCACCGGAGTCTGTAAATGTTGGCCCAGGCCAGTTCATGAATGTGCCAAGACCGCCAGCCTCATCCAGGATATCTGGCCCTGGCTGCAGATAGAGGTGATAAGCATTTGCCAGCAACGCCTGGGCACCAAGATCTGCCATCGCCTCTGGCAGTACTGATTTAACAGTTGCTTTGGTGCCTACCGGAATAAATGCAGGGGTTTGAATCTGTCCATGAGGGGTGTTGATAGTTCCAACACGGGCTAGTGAATTACTAGCCCCGTATCTAATATCAAATGAAAAGTTCAAATCGCTACCAAATTGAAACTCGTGACTGTTCCTCTAGCCAGAGTCCATCCTTTTCACTGACCCCAAATGCTTCGTAGAACGGAGTGAAGTTTTTGACGATCTGGTTGCATCTAAACTCGGCAGGGGAGTGTGGATCTGTTGCGATGCGGCGGCGCATCTCTTCGGGGCGAACCTTGGCACGCCAAATCTGTGCCCAGGAGAGCAGCAATCGTTGTTCACCGGTCAGCCCATCAATAACAGGTGATGGCTCACTATCTAGCAAAATCTGGTATGCCTTATAGGCGATCGTTAATCCACCAAGGTCACCGATATTTTCACCAATGGTGAGGGCTCCATTGACATTAACCTCAGCCGCCTCCTCCGGCCTTAATTCATCGTATTGAGCAATCAAGGCCTTGGTGCGCGCCTCAAAGGCGGCACGGTCGCTATCGCTCCACCAGTTATTAAGTGCTCCAGCGCCATCATATTTAGAGCCCTGATCATCAAATCCATGGCCGATAACGGCTCCGATGCCGCCGTAGTTAACCGCGTCATCATGCTCGAGCCCAAAAAATGGTGGCTGCAAAATCGCTGCGGGAAAGACGATCTCATTCATGACCGGGTTGTAGTAGGCATTTACCGTTTGAGGTGGCATATGCCACTCTTGGCGATCAACGGGCTTTGCAATCTTTGCTAACTCGAAATCACGACGAAACTTTACGATCCGACCGAGGTTTCCATAGAGGTCATCGGGGGTAGTCTCTAAAGCAGTGTAATCACGCCACTTATCTGGATAGCCAATCTTAGGATTGAAAGTGTCGAGCTTTTCTAAAGCCTTTACCTTGGTCTCTGGACTCATCCACTCAAGCTCGTTAATGCTCACTCGGTAGGCTGCAATCAGATGTGCAACGAGTTTTTCCATTCGGCTCTTTGCCTCTGCGGGAAAGTATTTCTCTACATAGAGCTTTCCAACGGCCTCACCCAGAGATCCCTCAATCATAGAAACAGCGCGCTTCCAGCGCTGACGAAGCTCGGGCGTTCCACTTAATACTTTGCCATAGAAGTTAAAGTTTTCAATCACAAACTCATCGGAGAGATATGGTGCGCCGCAGCTAATAATCTGCCACTTGAGCCAGGCTTTCCAACTATCTAGATCAAAGTTGGCAAGGATCGAACCTAACCCTTGGAAAAAAGATGGCTGCTGAACGATGACAGAGTCCAAAACAACTGTTGGGATCGCACCATCACGTAAGTAAAGCTCCCAGTCAAAGGCTGGCATTAGCGCCTTGACCTCATCGCGCTCCATCTTGTTATAGGTCAGGGTCACATCGCGATCTTTAACCTGATCCCAATGATGGCTAGCGATTCTGGTTTCAAGGTCGATGATCTTTCTCGCTAACTCGCTAGAGTCTGCAACTCCTGCCAGGTCCAACATCTTTGCAACGTGGAGAAGAAAGGCTGCACGGATATCTGCATACTTCTCTTCGCGGTAGTAGGCCTCATCGGGTAGTGAAATTCCACCCTGGTGTAGATACAGAATATGGGTCGATGCATCTTTCATGTCGGCGTAGATAAATGTTGCAAAAACGCCAGGGGTTCCACGGGCTTCGAGTCGAGTAAGCGTTGAAATAAAGGATTTTAGATCCGTGATCTGATCGACCTCGGCAAGATCCTCTTTAATCGGTGACGCTCCCTTGGCGTTGACCCCATCGGCATCCATAAAGGATGTGTAGATATTGCCGATTTTGGTTGCCTCATCGCTACCGGTGGCGCTTTCAATAATCTGACGAACCCGAGCTTCGGCTTCAATTCTTAATGCGATGAATGCCCCATCACTTGCACGGTCTGCTGGAATCTGCGCGCTGGCTAGCCATGCACCGTTGAAATAACGATAGAGATCATCTTGAATCCGAATCGTTGAATCGATATGGCCGAAATCTAAACCGCTCGTACTAGTACCCACGCGCAAAACCCCTTAGAAAAATATTGGTCACTCTTTAACGCTTAGCCCAAACTCTGACCATGCCAGAGCAAAACGCTACCGCAGATTACCTAGCTTGACTCCTCTAAGCCTTGCCTTATCGATGCAGGATCAAAAGGGCATAAAAAAACCCGCCACATATAGAGGCGGGTTTTTTTAATTGATAATTACTTCTTAGCTGCCTTCTTACGACGGCGCTTCTTTGGAGCAGCTGCTGCTGCCTTCTTACGGCGGCGCTTCTTTGGAGCAGCCTTCTTAGCTGCCTTCTTACGACGGCGCTTCTTTG
>JAQBVO010000020.1 GCA_027728065.1 Actinomycetota bacterium | reverse complement strand
CTTAACTCCAGGTGGTGCGCCATACTGAAGGTAGGCGTTCATCTCTTTATTACTCATATGTACCGCCTAAAGGCGTACAATTCACTTTTAGAGACGCGTCGCCTGATACGGCGCGTTTCATACTTTTACTGCTCTAGTGATTCGATAAAGCGTCCGAGTTCACTCTCGCTTACGCGTACTGACCGGCCTATCTTGATTACCTTTAACTGGCCGGCGTTGATTACTCGATAAAGCCCGGATTTAGATAACCCGGTACGAGCCATAACCACCGGTAGGCGGTGAAGCGTTGGAAGTGATGTCGTAGTGTCCATATATAAATGCTCCTAAATAACTACTCGTGGGTGCGTATTGGTACTTGCTAAGGCTTAATTGTAGTTATAGACTCTCCAAAAGCAAGGTACTAAGTACCTGGAAATAAGGAGAACGTTAAGGTGAAAGAACTCCACCATAGGCACGTCGCTACAGACCCGTACGGCGAAATTAAACCCGTGAAGTACAAAGGTTTCGATATTCCCCACCAATTTACGGCAACCTTTTACCTTTTAGATAACGATAATGTGAAAGTCAATAAAGGAAACTTTAAGACTTTTAAGACTTGGCAATTAAAGTTATTCATAAGAATTACTAAGTCTGAAACGGTGGAAGTAGTTAAGAGTGAAATACTCGGTGCGAGCGTTTATAAAGGTCATGATGTATTTACCACCAAAGAAATAGACCCCTTTTCCTATGGAACAGTCCAGGCACGCCACTACACGGCCGTAAAGGACTATAGGACGCGTTTAGTATCGGTCGCGGTACAAGTTGCAGTACAAAGCCATAGATTCACTAAGAAAGCCGACGGGAGTTATACCGTCACCATAGGAGACAAAATAGAGTTTCCCGAAGGTGAGTTAGAAAGTTTAAATACTGAAGTTTCCGAGGAGACATACGCGAAGTTAGACGACGCGTTCTATAGTCAAGTGGCAGAGATTTATAAAAAGGCCGTACTCGAAGGCGATAACCCTAATAACGTACTTATGCAGACCCTGAACAAAGAAAAGACGACCGTCCAGGGATATACGAAAACTTGCCGAGATATGGGCTTACTAAGTAAAGCGCCGAAAGGCAAACCTAGCCCGGTAAGAAAACCGCCTACAAAGAGAAAGAAAGGGTAAAGAAATGGCTAAAGCCGAAAAGAATAAAGTTAAGAACGGTTTAGTGTTCACCGGTAAGTCGTGGTCGTACGTGTTACGTATACCTAACCCGGAGACTGGGAAAACTAGCCCTAAATGGGTCGGTGGATTCGATTCCCAGGAAAGCGCACTACTGGCACGAGATGAAGCAAGGGTCGCGCTACGTAAGCGGACCTATATCCCACCTAGCGAGCGCACCGTGGGAGAGTTGCTCTCTATCTGGCTACACGACGTACACCGCACACAGTTAAAGCCGACTGCGTTTAGTTCGTACGAGAAAATGGTGCGAGTTCACCTTATCCCCGGCCTGGGAGATATCCGCCTAACTGACTTACGTCCGTCGGATATTCAGCGCTTTTATAGTTCTATGCTCATTAAGACTAAGGCCGACGGCAATACGTTAAAGCCACGTAACGCTCAATACGCTGGCTCTATTCTGAAAAAGGCTCTCAACTATGCGGTGCAGGTAGAACGCGCTATACCTAATAATCCTGCGACGCTCGTACCACTACCGCGTAGCAATTCAGAGACACCGACTCCCTGGAGTTTCAGCGAGTTAAATACTTTCCTAGATACTGCAAGCGCCCACCGGCTTTACTTTTACTTTCGCCTAAGCGCTTTTACAGGCGCTCGCCGGGGAGAGTTAAACGCTTTACGGTGGTCGGACTTCGACGGCAAAAGTATAAATATAAGTAAGAGTCGTACTATCTCCGGTAAAGGAGTCATAGAACAGAACTCTACGAAAGGCGGTAACGGTGGGCAGAGACGCGTCTCGCTAGACCCTGACACCGTTGCACTCTTTAATGAACACCGTAAGCGCCAATATGCCGAGCGTCTTGCTATGGGTGCATACTGGAAAGAAACCGGTTATGTATTCGTGCGCGAGGACGGTACGCCTATCGACGCTAGTACTCCTACGACCTTATTTAACAAACTAACCGCGCTCGCCGGTTTAAGGCGTATTCGACTCCACGACCTGCGACACCTTCACGCTACCGAGTTACTACGCCTGGGTGAACCCTTGCACGTAGTAAGCGAGCGTCTAGGACACAAAGACCCTATGACTACGGCAAGTATCTACGCGCACGTATCAAACGAACAGGGAGAGACCGCCTCTCTTACCTTCGCTAACGGCTCACGTAGCGCTCGTTAGTACAGGGTGTTAGGCAAGTGTTAGGCAAAATGAAAAAAGAGAATAAGACAAAGAAAGATTTACGAGAGATTAAGGCCCTGACCTGGGACTACTTGCTCCCTGACTTGGATTCGAACCAAGAACCTGTCGATTAACAGTCGACTGCTCTGCCGTTGAGCTATCAGGGATTAATCATTGAAGAGGCCAACTCTAGCGCAAGAGCGCACTCTTCGAAAACGCAGGATTTCTAAAGGCCTCCAAGGGCTAAATCATGTAGTGAACGGCGAGTGGATTCCAGGGCGACTAAGGCGCTAAA
Source organism: Actinomycetota bacterium (assembly GCA_027728065.1). Classification (GTDB taxonomy): domain Bacteria; phylum Actinomycetota; class Actinomycetes; order Nanopelagicales; family Nanopelagicaceae; genus Planktophila. The sequence goes on along the minus strand of JAQBVO010000020.1, from coordinate 20,271 downwards.
TGCTGCGTTATATTCAATCTCATTTTCTAATGGGTTAAGGCGTTGCAAACTCGATTTCAATTCAGCGATAGATCTTGAGATCGCAACTTCTCGCAGACGGGCAACGATGCTCTCTACATAAAGTGGAGATGGTTTGCCATCGGCACGAATTGGTTCGACGTTGAGTTCGGTAAAAAGCATTTTGATTCGCTCGTCGGTAATTGTCTCCATCGATAAAATCTCTATCTCATCAATCGTCTTTCGCATCTGGCGATATGCTGGATGAATAAATGCATCGCTTTCAATATCTGACCATAGTTTCTCAATAAAGAGCTGCGGCTCTTGCAAGCGAGCCTTGAGAACTTCACGCTCTAGAATTAAGCGTGCATCATGTGGATCCGGTCGCCAATTGTTTTCTTCATTAACAGCCTGAGTAGATTCTTGACTTCGTGGACGGGTTTTAACGCTCTGAGAAACGGCGGCCGAGACGATTTCGACCTCAACACCAAGCCAGCCTGCGAGTAAGCGCGTGTATTCAGGACGCAGTGATCTATCTCGAATCTGTGCAACGAGTGGTGCAGTAGCGTGGAGTGCATTGATACGACCCTCGGCTGAATCTAATTTGTGGTGTGCTAACTGACTGCGGATTGCAAATTCAAATAGTGGAACACGCCGTGCAATTAAATCACGCAGGGCTAAATCTCCCTTTTGCTGGCGCAAATCGCAGGGATCTAAACCATCGGGTTCAACGGCCACAAATGTCTGGGTAACGAACTTTTGATCCTCACTAAAGGCTCTCAGCGCTGCTTTCTGTCCAGCTGCATCACCATCAAAGGTGAAGATGACTTCGCCACGGAAGGCGTCATCATCCATCAATAATCTGCGCAAGATGCGGATATGGTCAGCACCAAATGCCGTGCCGCAGGTTGCAACGGCGGTGGTTATTCCTGCAAGATGTGCGGCCATCACATCGGTATAGCCCTCAACAATGACGGCCTGACGCTTCTTTGCAATCTCTTTTTTTGCAACATCTAAGCCATATAAAATCTGACTCTTTTTATAGATCGGAGTCTCTGGCGTATTCAAATATTTTGGTCCCTGATCTTGCGTATCACTTGCTAACTTTCGTGCACCAAAGCCCACGACATCTCCTGAGATGTCTCTAATCGGCCAGGTGAGGCGGTTTCGAAACCTATCTATCGGACCACGCTGTCCCATCTTTGATAATCCAGCGGTCTCTAACTCTTCAACCGTGAAATTCATGGCACGTAAATGCCTAGTGAGCCCATCCCATTCATCGGGGGCAAAGCCAACACCGAACTGTGTGCAGGCCTCTTTATCGAAACCTCGCTTTGTTAAAAGCTCACGTCCGTGCCCAGCTTGGGCTCCATTGAGTTGTTCTTGATAGAACTTGGCCGCCTGAGTATTGGCAGCAATAAGACGCGAACGTGCTCCAGCCGAAAATGATGAGCCACTGTTTCTACTCTCTTCATAAGTAAGGGTGTACCCCAATTGATCTGCCAAACGCTCGATAGTTTCAGTAAAGCTTAGATGATCTATCTTCATGATAAATGCAATCACATCTCCACCTACTTGACAGCCGAAGCAGTGGAAGAATCCTTTGCTCGCAGTTACGGTAAAAGAGGGTGATTTTTCATCGTGAAATGGGCACAAGCCTTTCTTTGCTCCGCCGCCAGCGCTTTTTAATTGAACGTACTCACCGACAACTTCATCAATAGCAGTGCGCTCTCGTACATAGGTAACATCTTCATCCCTTATACGCCCGCTCATATGCTCACTTTAGCCATTAGCCAGTAACCGTGTATGTAAGGCATAGGCCCCAGGGTCTGTAAGGGATGCAACTTGGTCGATAATCACGCGCATGCGCGCCTCGGCATCACTGGCTTGATTCCAAGCTTTAACAAAGATTGAATCGAGTTCGCCAGGGGCACACTCTGTAAGCATTTCGACTAGTTGGCTAATTATCACCTGCTGCTTTGCATAACGCTCCTGTGAATCTGCTGCATTAATTAAATAGTGCCCAGCAATGGCTTTAAGGAAATCTACTTCAATAACTTGATCGCGTGGAATCTCTAGGTTTGCGCTATAGCCTGAGAGTGGGCCATTACCATGAATCTTGCGTGTTTGTACTTCGGCCGATAGAACAAAACGTCCGATTAACTGCGATGTTGAATCCTTGAGTCTGGCTAAGGAACGGTGGGTGCCATCAAAATACTCTGGCCAAGCAGAGAGTGCAGCAAGTCGTTTATGGGCATCACTTGCCTCTTGTTCAGTTGCATCGCTGCTGTATTCATTTCTCATAACGCTGTAAATATCTGCAATATCTCTATCAAAGTTTTTAACAGAAATCTGATTAACGAAAATTGCATCCTCTAAATCATGAACAGAGTAGGCGCAATCATCCGACCAATCCATAATCTGAGCCTCGAAACATTGCTTATCGCGTGGAGCGCCCATGCGCATCCAATTAAAGACTTCTACATCATCGTCATAGACGCCGAATTTACGTGGGTTTTGCGAACGCGACCACGGATACTTAGTCGCACCATCTAAGGAAGCACGAGTTAAGTTCAAACCGATACTTTTTCCTTTGCTATCAACGGTCTTGGCTTCAAGTCGCACCAATAACCTAAAGCTCTGTGCATTTCCCTCAAAGCCTCCAAAATCTTTTGCGATCAGGGCAAGTGCTTCTTCGCCATTGTGGCCAAAAGGTGGATGTCCTAAGTCGTGGGATAAACATGCAGTCTCTTGTAGATCCGGATCGGCACCTAGTGATTCACCTAGTTCGCGGCCAATCTGTGCACACTCAAGTGAGTGAGATAAACGCGTGCGTTGAAAATCATTTTCCCACGGCACTGCAACTTGAGTCTTTGCCGCTAATCGGCGCAGCGCCGCTGAGTGAATTACCCGTGCTCGATCGCGCATGAACTCAGTACGACCGGGCCTCTTTGCAGGCTCATCTAAAAACCGCTCACGGTCATGTTCGCTATAGCTCACAGCCCCACCTTAGTAAGAGCGTCTATACCTGGTAAATAATCACTAATCTGAATCCCCCGACGGCCCAGGGTTATATAGAGCAAATAAGCTCCAGCCTCGCGCAGTAAATACTTATACCCAGATTTTGAAATCCTATTAGGGCCACTTTGTACGGGTGAACAGGTACTAACAACGCCTTGATCATTTGCCATCACCATCGCGCGTTGGCAGTGAAATGGATCGGTAACAATAATTACATCACTTACCATCCGCTTTTTCATTAACGTCACATAGGCCTTCGTGCTCACCAAAGTATCGCGTCCTTCTTCAATCGCAGAAATATTTTTAGATGGCACGCCATTGGCTCGCAGCCAGGCTTTACCAGATGCAGCTTCGGTCGTTCGATCACCCGGTGCACCAGCACCTACTGTAATAATCGAAGGTGCAAGACCTAATTTGTAAATTCTCTCAGCTTCGCTCAAGCGCGCTTCTAATACATCCCCTGGCCGTCCATCTAACTGAGCTGCCCCAAGAACTACAATTACATCGGCGCTTCGCACTATTGGATTATTGGCTTGGCGCCAGACTTTAGAAACTGCATAACCGGGCGCGATAAGTGCAACGATTATTAATAATGTGAGAATGCGACCAATCCAGCGAAAGATAAACATCTATCCCCCTGAAAATGCATCCTCTAGTTCAACATGAACTAGTTCGTCGGGATCATTGAGCCAGCCATCGGGCAGGGTTGGTGGACGGCCATGACTTGTGCGGCCCCGAGGTTTTTCACCAACTTGCCTTGGATATGGCTGATCCTCTAACTGATCTAAAAGCTTTCGCATCTGTTGAAGTGAAGAGAGCATTCCAAGATCGTGCCGAATTTCGCGCGGTACTCGGAAACCCTTAAGATACCAAGCCATATGTTTTCTCATATCGCGCATTCCGCGATCTTCGGACTCTAAGTATTCAACAACTAGATTCGCGTGGCGAAACATCACCTCGCTAACCTCGTGCAAGGTAGGAGTTACTTCAACGTCCTGCCCAGTAAGTGCGCTTACCAAATCTGTAAAGAGCCATGGACGCCCTAAACATCCGCGACCAACAACAACGCCTGCACAGTTAGTCTGTTCGATCATAGATATGGCATCTGCACCCGACCAGATATCACCATTACCTAAAACAGGTATCCCGCTTGGCTTTAAATGTTCAACAAGGCGTGCAATCGCCGACCAGTCGGATTTTCCCTCATACATCTGCGCCGCCGTTCGCGCATGTAAGGCTACCCACGTAACGCCGACATCGGCTGCAGACTGTGCCGCCTCTAGATATGTATGGTGATCGCTATCAATACCAATACGCATTTTTACTGTCACTGGAATTCCAAAAGGCTTGGCAGCATCAACGGCTGCTTTAACAATATTTGTGAAAAGTATTCGCTTAAAGGGTAGCGCTGCTCCTCCACCTTTTCTGGTCACCTTAGGAACTGGGCAGCCAAAGTTCATGTCGATATGATCGGCTAGATTTTCTTTTCCAATCATTGTTACAGCAGCGCGCATCGTTGTTGGATCAACGCTATATAACTGAACAGAGCGGGGCCATTCATCTTTTCCTGGAACAATCATTCGTAATGTTTCGGGTCTGCGTTCAATTAACGCACGCGCTGTAACCATTTCAGAGACAAACAAACCCGCACCCTGTTCCCGGCATAAGGTGCGAAAAGGGGCGTTAGTTATTCCAGCCATGGGAGCTAGAACAACTGGTGGATCAATGAAATGCCCACCACTTGCTAACGGCAGCAGGAGAGGTTTTAGCAACCTAGTAAGCGAGGTGCTAGCCACGCTTGAACCTGATCTAACCCAATGCGCTCTTGCACCATGGTGTCGCGATCGCGAATAGTGACGGCATTATCTTCAAGAGTTTCAAAGTCAACCGTGATGCAATAAGGAGTACCGATCTCATCTTGACGACGATAGCGTCGGCCAATGGCACCTGCATCATCAAAATCAATACTCCAGTTTTTGCGCAGTTCGCTAGCCAAGTCTCGTGCCTTTGGAGATAAATCTACGTTACGTGAAAGTGGAAGCACCGCCGCCTTAACTGGGGCAAGGCGATGATCAAGCTTTAACACCGCGCGCTTCTCCATCTCACCCTTGCTATTTGGAGCTTCATCTTCGGTAAAGGCATCCATTAAGAATGTTAATGCGCAACGATCTACCCCTGCTGCAGGTTCAATCACATAGGGAGTCCAACGCTCGCCCTTTTCCTGATCAAAGTAAGAAAGATCCTTACCTGAGGCGGCAGAGTGAGCTTTGAGATCAAAATCGGTGCGGTTAGCAATACCCTCTAGCTCTCCCCATTCAGTTCCTGCAAACTCAAATTTATACTCGATATCTGCAGTGCGCTTTGAATAATGTGACAACTTCTCTTTTGGGTGATCGTAAATACGCAAACGATCTGGATTGATGCCAAGATCTACATACCAAGCCATGCGAGTATCTATCCAATATTGATGCCACTCTTCATCGCTACCAGGAACTACAAAGAACTCCATCTCCATCTGCTCAAACTCACGCGTGCGGAAAATGAAGTTTCCAGGTGTAATCTCATTGCGGAAAGACTTTCCAATTTGGCCAATACCAAATGGAGGCTTTTTACGGGATGTTGTCATTACCTGTTCAAAGTTAATAAAGATCCCCTGTGCAGTCTCTGGACGCAAATATGCAAGACCTGATTCATCTTCAACAGGTCCAAGAAATGTCTTGAGCAAACCACTGAACTGCTTAGGTGTTGTGAACTGTCCCTTGTTTCCACAAGCGGGGCAGTTAATCTCAGTTAATGCCTCTGGCTTTTTCTTATGCTTGGCTTCGTATGCCTCTTCAAGGTGATCTGCACGGTAACGCTTATGGCAAGCAGTGCACTCGGTCAATGGATCGCTAAAGGTTGCAACGTGACCAGATGCCTCCCAGACTTCCTTTGCCAAGATCACGCATGAGTCAAGGCCGAGCACATCTTCACGGCCCATAACCAAAGATCTCCACCATTGGCGCTTTACATTATTCTTAAGTTCGACACCTAATGGACCGTAATCCCATGATGCGCGAAGTCCACCGTAAATCTCAGATGATGGGTAAACAAAGCCACGACGCTTTGCAAGTCCTACGATATTTTCTAAACGGTCCGTTGCCATTTTTATCTCCGTCCGGCTGGCTGTCGGCGAAAAGCAACATCTGTTACTTCCGTGTGATTATTTTACTCTGAGTAAGAGCGTTCATATGCACCCGGCTCATCGATTGCACGCGCCAGTAGCGGAATCACATTCATTTTTACCGTGTTATTGCTCAAAGCCCTGCGATATGAGCCCACATTGCTCCAGTGGGTCACGAGGCTCCACAAAGTTGGATCATCAAGGTTTTGCCCGAACTCTCCGCTTACATATCCCGGGCAGTCCGACAACACCGCAAGAGCATCTTTGAGTTGAAGCTCAAAGTTGCCTGCCTCTCCCAAGGGGGTTATAAAGCGCGCGATTGCAAGCATGCCTACACTTTACAACCCACATCGACCCTTAGGGGAAGGCTGATGTTGTTGTGCCAGAGATTCTCGCGCGTGGTGAGAAGCTATGGCTTTGACTTTTTTTTACAGTTCTTGCAGATACCATAAATATCTACCTTGTGGCTGACTTCACTGAAACCATTTTCTTTGGCAACTTTATCTGTCCAGTTCTCAATCGCAGGGCCCTCAACAGTGATCGTTAAGCCGCACTTGCTACAAATAAGGTGGTGGTGGTGGCCATCATTTTGCCCACAATGGCGATATAGCCTCTCTCCCTCGATACTCTTGATTGCATCGATATCTTCCTTCTCCGCCATTTTTTGTAATGTTCTATAAACGGTGGCAAGGCCGACCTTTAAATTCTTTTTGGTCAATAAAGCATGGATCTCTTGCGCGCTCCTAAACTCATCTAGTCCGTAAAGGACTTCAAGGATGGCACTTTGCTGCCGAGTTGATCGCTCTACGATCTTTTTTTCTTCCTTAAGGGGCATAGCCAAATACTATCTGACTTGAAGCCTCAAACTGCGTCTGCGGGTATATGAAGAAAATCCAATACTAGAAATAAACAAGAAGATCACAATCACAACAATCAAGGCACCTGGGGCTAAATCAAGGTAGAAGCTAGTAATGACACCTGAAACTGCTCCAAATGCTCCAATGGCAGCAGATAAAATTCGAGTTTGGCTAAAGCTCTTACTTATTTGCTGAGCTGTGGCCACTGGGATGATCATCAGAGCACTAACTAACAACAATCCCACAACTCTCATGGCAATTGTGACAGTAACGGCGGTCATTACTGCCAAGAGTATCGATAGTAATTTGACTGGAATTCCACAGACCTGGGCAAATTCGCTGTCATGGCAGAGTGTGAAAAGTGGTCTCTTGAGAATTAGTGTTGCGATGAATATGACTAAGGCTAAGCCCACAATTAGAGCTATATCGAATTTACTTACAGTTGTTAATGAGCCAAAGAGATAAGAAAGAAGGTTTACATTTGATTTCTTTGAAGAGAGTCCGATAAGTAAGACGCCTCCTGCTATCCCACCATAGAAGAGAACAGCAAGGGCTACATCTCCACTTGTCTTTCCATATGCGCGAATTAGCTCAACAACTATTGCACCTAATGAGGCAACGATAACTGCCGTAGCTACGGGATTAGTTTGCAAAAGAAAACCTAATGCCACACCTGTTAGCGCGATGTGTCCTAATCCATCACCCATCAATGAAAGACGACGTTGAACAAGGAAGATTCCAACAAGTGGGGCGCACAATCCAACTACTAGAGCAGCCAACAGGGCACGCTGCATGAATGCAGGTTCTAAAAATTCAAAAATTGTCATAATCGCCAACCTTCTATTGGCTCAGATGAAGAATGTGGGTGATCATGAAAAATGTGACTATCTACCGCTTCAGCATCGGGTGACCCATCAAATGTGACTCTTCCCTCACGAAACATGATCACGCGATCAATCAATGGGCGAAGCGGGCCTAGCTCATGAGAAACGAGAACCACAGTAGTTCCACCTTGAACTAGATGCTTGAGAGCATCAGAAAAAACATTCTGCGTTGCAAGGTCTACGCCAGCTATTGGCTCATCAAGAAAAAGTAAATCTGGCTCACTCGCTAGTGCTCTTGCAATAAGAGTTCTTTGATACTGCCCGCCAGAAAGAATATTAATCGAGTCATTTTCTCGATCTCTTAATCCAACGACATCAATCGCATGAGAGATCTTCTCTTTGTCTTCCTGGGTAAATCTTCGAAGCCAGCCATGAGAAAGACGACCAGATTGAACAACTTCAGAGACGGTTGCGGGAATTCCCATCGAGTCATGAATCCGCTGAGGAACATATCCAAGACGATTACGATCTTTAAAGTGGGAAAACTCAGTTCCAAAAATCGAAACTTCCCCGCTCTGGATCGGGGCAAGGCCTAGACAGGCCTTTACGAATGTTGATTTTCCAGAGCCATTTGAGCCAAGTATTGCTACTACAGATGAACTTTTGATTCCCAAGCTCACACTATCCAGAGCGATTCGCCCTGGATAGTGGACACTGAGGTCTGTGACCTGTAAAGCCTCTTTTACTTGCAATTAAGGGCTTTGCGCAACGCTTCTAGATTGTTCTCCATAATGGAGAAGTATGTCTGACCTTGGCTGATTCCTTCAATGGGATCAAGGACAGCTGCCTCAATATTTAAGTCATCAGCTAAGGTTTGAGCTACCTTTGGTGAGGCTAAGGTTTCAAAGAAAATGGTTGTAGTTCCATCAGCTTTTGCTTCCTTGCCGATTTCATTTAAGCGTTTTGGGGTTGGCTCTGACTCTGGGCTCAATCCTGCGATTGCCTCTTGGGAAAGTTCATAGGCATCAGCCAAGTATCCAAATGCTGCGTGGGAGGTGACAATCAAGTCCCGCTCACATGAGGCAAGTCCTCTCAGGAACTTTTGATCTAACGTCTTAAGTTCTGCGACAAAAACTGCCAAGTTGGTCTCATACGCTGCAGAATTATCTGGATCGATTTCAGATAATTTCGCAGATACCGCTTGAGCTACAACAACTAAACGCTCAGGATCTAGCCACACATGTGGATCGCTCACCATCTCTACATCGGCATGCTCTTCCTCCGTGCCATGCTCTTCCTCCGTGCCATGCTCTTCCTCCGTGCCATGGTTATCGCCATCCTCTGTAGCCCCCAGAAGATTTAATCCTTCAACGGTAAGTACATCCAATGAGTTGGCTGGAGCAGATTGTTCAGCGGCCTGCTCTAATGCAGGCTGGAATCCAGACATATAGAGGAGTAGGTCTGCATCATCTAGAGATAGGACTTGAGACGGGGTTAATTCAAGGTCATGTGGCTCTACACCAGGCGGGGTTATATTTTCAACCGAGATGAGCTCCCCACCGATTGATGTGGCTACAAACTCCAAAGGATAAAACGCGGCTACCACTTTAACTACGCCTGAGGCGCCATTATTGCTCTCCGATGAACTGCATCCGGTAAGGATCAGTCCCAACGATGTAACTACAGCCAGAATAGATAGATTCTTTTTCATATCATAACCATACTCTCAATTTGATAATGATTCCAGTTAGCAATAGACTGTGTTACTATTGAGAACCGTTATCAATAAAGGAGGGTAATCATGGGGGACTTCAGGGGTATTCCAACACCAATGTGTCCAGCGTGCGGCAGTGACTTGATTCAAATCACCGCATCCTTTAATTATCAAACATATGAAATAGATATGTATCTGTTGGATAACGCCCAGTGTGCCGGGTGCGGATGCCTTTTGACCGCACCTACCCCTTTAGATGCAAAGGTTTAAGCTTTTCCGAATCTGCGATCTCTAGATGAGTACTCCTCAATTGCTTTCCATAAAGTTTTTCGTGTGACATCTGGCCAGAGCACATCCATAAATACTAGCTCGGCATAAGCACTTTGCCAGGGCAAGAAGTTACTGGTGCGCTGCTCTCCCGATGAACGCAAAAACAAATCAACATCACTCATGGCCGGTTGATCTAAATACTTAGCAAAAACTTTTTCAGTAATTGCGTCTGCTTTAATTTTTCCACGTTTAACATCACGGGCCAAGGCCGTTGCAGCATCAACGATCTCCGCGCGCCCACCATAGTTGACACACATGTTTAATGACAGTCTCTTGTTTTTCTTCGTTAACTCTTCGGCCTCTTCAAGCTCTTTAATAACACTGTTCCACAAACGCTTTGGCCGGCCTACCCAGCGAATGCAAACATTCATCTCATGCATCTGATCACGGCGTCGTCTAATCACATCGCGATTAAAGCCCATTAGAAATTTCACCTCATCTGGGGAGCGTCGCCAGTTTTCAGTTGAAAATGCATATGCGCTTATCTCTTTGACACCAAACTCGATTGCACCTTCGACGACATCAAAAAGCGCAGATTCTCCCGCTTCATGTCCTGCAGTACGTGGTAACCCACGCTGCTGCGCCCAACGCCCATTGCCATCCATCACGATTGCGACGTGATGTGGAATCTTTATCGTCATACCCGCTCCACCATTGGCAAGGAACGCAGACCACGTTCTAAGTGCCATTGTAAATATGCGGCAATCAAACCACTAGCCTCGCGGCGAAACTTTCCATCACTTGCGCTGGCAACATCCCAATCACTGCTAAGTAAGGCTCCCATGAGTTCGAGGGTTTCAGGTGCAGGGGTTGCACAGGCAGATGGACGGCAATCTGCGCAGACTGATCCGCCCCCTACCAGTGAAAAGTAGCGATGAGGTCCAGGTTTTTCACAACGAGAGCAATTTGTCATGGATGGGGCGTAGCCAGCAACTGCGAGTGAGCGCAGTAAAAATGCATCCAAAATTAATAATGGTTCGTAGCGATTTTCTGCCAACGCCCTCATACCGCCTACAACCAAGGCAAACTCCTGTATCGCCGGCTCATTTTCAGCTGATGTGAAGCGCTCGGCAGCCTCCAAGATCGCAGATGCCACCGTCCATCGCTGATAATCATCGGTAAGTGCTTGGCCATAATTCATAATCGCTTCAACTTGTGTAACGGTGTCAAATGTTCTACCGGTATAGAGCTGAATATCGACATGGCTTCCGGGCTCTAATCGCGCCCCAAACTTTGATTTTGTGCGGCGCACACCTTTTGCAACTGCCCGAATTCGTCCGTGCTCGCGGGTGAGCATCGTGATGATGCGATCTGCCTCTCCGAGTTTTTGAGTGCGCAGGACAATTGCCGCATCCCGGTACAAACTCATACGGGTAAAGGTAGTGCGTGCTCTTATCGAATTGCGCGATTTATGGCAGACACGACCGCTTTTAATGAGGCGGTAGTGGTATTAGGATCTATTCCAACGCCCCAGAAGACATCTCCATCTATGGCGCACTCCAAATATGCAGCCGCCGATGCATCTCCGCCCGCCGATAATGCGTGCTCGTAATAATCAAGAACTCGAACATCGACGCCATAGTTCTGCAAGATATGACAGAAGGCGGCGATTGGGCCGTTACCTTGGCCCTTGAGCTCGTGCATCTCTCCGCGATCGGTAAGTGAGACGCTTAGATGCACATCCTCACCAAGTACCGATGTTTGGCTCAAGCCTTTGAGGCGAAAGCGCCCCCAAGGTGCACCCTGTGTTGGCAAGTATTCATCTTCAAAGACCGACCATAAATCATCGGCGCTAATCTCTCCGCCTTCGCTATCGGTCTTGATCTGGACAATCTTTGAAAACTCAATCTGTAAGCGACGTGGTAGATCTAAATGATGCTCGTTTTTCATCAAATACGAGACGCCGCCCTTGCCTGACTGCGAATTTACACGGATAACTGCCTCATAGTTACGGCCAATATCTAAAGGGTCGATAGGTAGATATGGAACGCCCCATGTGTAATCGCGAGGGGTTTTTCCAGCGCGCTTTGCATCCTTTCCCATATGGTCAAAGCCCTTTTTGATCGCATCTTGGTGCGAGCCAGAAAAAGCGGTAAAAACTAAATCTCCCCCATATGGATGGCGCTCAGAGACGCGGAGTTGATTTGCATACTCAACTGTGCGACGGACCTCATCGATATTTGAAAAGTCGATATGTGGATCGATGCCATGGGTCACTAAGTTAATTCCAAGGGTTACAAGGCAGACGTTTCCCGTGCGCTCACCATTTCCAAAGAGCGTTCCCTCGATGCGGTCTGCCCCTGCCAAATATCCAAGCTCTGCAGCTGCAACTGCCGTGCCACGATCGTTGTGCGGGTGCAGTGAAACAACAATGCTGTCGCGATTATCTAAGTTACGACACATCCATTCAATGGAGTCTGCATAGACATTAGGTGTTGCCATCTCAACGGTTGCCGGTAAGTTTATAATCGTCTTCCATGTTGGCGTAGGTTTCCAAATCGCATTGACTGCGTTGCAGACTTCGACTGCAAACTCCAATTCCGTACCTGTGTATGACTCAGGTGAGTATTCAAAAGAGATCTTAGTTTCAGGAACGGTCTTGATCAGATCTAGACATATCTTTGCAGCATCCGTTGCAATCTTCTTAATTCCCTCTTTATCTAGAGCAAATACGACACGGCGCTGCAGAGTAGATGTCGAGTTATACAAATGAACGATGGCCTGCTTCGCATCCTTGATAGATTCAAATGTACGTTGAATTAAAGCCTCGCGCGCCTGAGTTAAGACCTGAATAATCACATCATCTGGAATTAAATCCTCTTCGATAATTTTGCGAACAAAATCAAAATCAGTCTGGGATGCACTCGGAAAGCCCACTTCAATCTCTTTATAGCCCATTGCAACAAGTAGTTTGAACATTGCTAACTTGCGCGGGGTATCCATCGGGTCGATGAGTGCTTGATTACCGTCACGAAGATCTACCGAGCACCACTTCGGCGCATGCGTAATCTTCTTAGATGGCCAGGTGCGATCTACAAGATCTATGGGGTGAAATGGCTCATAGCGATGCACTGGCATCGATGATGGTGACTGCTTGGGGAAATTCACCTGCTAACGGTAACGCGAAGGTTAAAGAACTGGCAAATATCTATCGAGTTCGTAGGCGCTCACTTGTCGGCTGTAATCTAGCCATTCGGCACGCTTATTACGCAGTACATATTCAAATACATGCTCGCCAAGGGTTTGGCGTACTAAAGCGCTCTTTTCCATCTGCATAATCGCTTCATTAAGATCGGTGGGCAAGGAGATCGGATCATTGGAATCGTTCAATACATAGTTCTCTTCAACACCCTTCAAGCCCGCTGCCAACATGAGGGCATATGCAAGATATGGATTGCATGCAGTATCTGGAGATCTAAATTCAATGCGCGTTGAGTTCTCTTTTCCTGGCTTATACATCGGCAAACGCACGAGTGCTCCGCGATTGCTAGGTCCCCAGTTGATAACCGCAGGTGCTTCTCCTCCACCATGAAGACGTTTGTAAGAATTCACCCACTGATTTGTAATCGCCGTAATTTCAGGTGCGTGCTGAAGTATTCCTGCGATGAAAGATCGCCCGACCTTGGATAAGTTGTATTGCGCAGCGGCCTCATAGAAAGCATTTTCCTCGCCTCTAAAGAGTGAGACGTGTGTGTGCATGCCACTGCCTGGGTGATCGGTAAATGGCTTTGGTATAAATGAGGCGTGGAAACCTTGATCCATCGCCACTTCTTTAATCACATGGCGAAAGGTCATGATGTTATCGGCAGTTGTTAATGCATCGGCATCGCGTAGATCAATCTCTTGCTGGCCTGGGCCGCCTTCGTGATGTGAAAACTCAACTGAGATTCCCATCGCCTCAAGCAAGGTAATCGCCTGACGACGAAAGTCATGTCCAACAACTGCCGGCGTGTGATCAAAGTATCCTCCTTGATCAACTGGTACTGGTGCAGAGCCGACCTGCGGAAGAGATTTAAAGAGAAAGAACTCTATTTCAGGGTGGGTGTAACACGTGTATCCCATCGAAGCGGCTTTATCTAATGTGCGCCGAAGAACATGGCGCGGATCGCCAGGAGATGGGCTGCCATCTGGCATCGTAATATCACAAAACATTCGCGCGGCCCCTGGTGCTTCAGTTCGCCATGGCAAAATAGAAAAGGTTGCAGGATCTGGCTTTGCCAACATATCTGATTCGCTTACGCGTGCGAAGCCCTCGATCGCCGAACCATCAAAGCCGATACCTTCATCAAATGCATTTGCAAGCTCGGCTGGTGCAATGGCAACGGATTTTAAAAAGCCTAAAACATCGGTAAACCATAAGCGTATGAAACGAATATTACGCTCTTCAATTGTGCGAAGAACAAACTCCTGCTGCTTGCTAATCTCTGGGGACATATCGCGTAGTGTTCCAAATGCAGGTTACGGCCATGTTAACTGATTAAATAACGAAAAACTCGCTACTTTCCAGCGTGCTTTGCGCGGGGATGTCTTTGGTGATGACCACATTAGCGCTGATACGTGCGCCATGGCCGATGGTGATATCTCCAATGATTCTAGCTCCAGCACCGATAACAACGTTGTTCTCAATCGTTGGGTGGCGCTTGCCTTGTACAAAGGCTCGAGCCCCCAAAGTTACATCGTGATAGATCATGACATCATCGCCAATGATTGTTGTTGCACCAATAACTACACCCATTCCATGATCGATGAAAAACCGTCGACCGATAGTTGCCGCTGGATGAATTTCAATTCCAGTTGCAGAGCGAATAAAGTTTGAGTGCATGCGTGCAATTAATTTCAATCTACACTTCCATAAAAGGTGCGAAATCCGATGGCCCCAGAGTGCGTGCACACCTGGGTATGCCAAAGCGACCTCTAAACGGTTACGTGCCACCGGATCATGGCTTAACGCATTATCGAGATCTTCTACTATACGACTGAGAAACGGCATTGATTACTCCCCGAGATCCTCGTACAAAACAGTTGATAGATAACGCTCACCATAAGAGGCCAGGATGACAGCGATGTTCTTGCCCGCAAACTCTGGACGATTGGCAACCTGCGTTGCCGCCCACAGCGTTGCACCAGATGAGATTCCAGCCAGGATGCCCTCTTCGACGGCTGCACGACGTGCGAATTTAATTGCATCGGGGGCACTTACATCCAGAATCTCATCATAGACGCTGCGATCTAAGATATTTGGAATGAAGTTCGCCCCAATTCCTTGAATCGGGTGCGCTCCTGGCTGCCCACCATTTAAAATCGGCGATGCTGCAGGCTCAACTCCGATGATCTTGATATTGGGGTTGGCACTCTTAAGAAACTGACCGGCACCGGTAATAGTTCCACCCGTTCCAATTCCGGAGATAAAGACATCGACCTTGCCATCTAAGTCGCGCCAAATCTCAGGTCCGGTCGTGCTTTTATGGATTGCAGGCCCTGCCTCATTTTCAAATTGGCGCACCAAGACCGCACCAGACTCTCCGAGTTTTTCAGCAGCGGCAACTGCTCCCTTCATACCTTCGGCGGCGGGAGTAAGAACTAGCTCTGCCCCAAAGGCACGGATGAGTTTGCGCCGCTCCTTAGATACCGACTCTGGCATCGTCATAATCGCTTTGTACCCACGGGCTGCGGCCACCATTGCAACAGCAATTCCAGTGTTTCCAGAGGTTGCCTCCACAATAATTCCGCCTGGTTTGAGCGCACCGCTTGCCTCTGCCGCATCGATCATCGCAATACCCAAACGATCCTTTATCGAAGATGTTGGGTTATAGAACTCAAGCTTTGCATAGACGTGCCCCTTGCCACCATCGGTAATCTTGTTGATTCGAACTAGCGGTGTATTTCCAACTGCCTCTGTAATATTGCTATAAATACCCATAAATCTCCCCTTAGAAAATTGAATTAATTTGTTTTAAATTAGAAAATTAAATTAATGTCTCTGCGTTAAAGATAAATCAGCAGCTGCAAGATGTAGAAAGGCAGAAATCAACTATCCGATTGCGTGTAAAAAACCAGATAATAATCGATTTCATAAAGCGAACTTTACCAAGATTATAGGTTTATGCCAGTTGCAAATAATACGCAGATACTCTCAAGATTTAAGACTGGCTCCAGCGCGATGTCATCGGTAAGCGGCGATCTTTTCCAAAGGCACGCGCTGAGGTTTTGGTGCCAGGTGGATACTGGCGGCGCTTATATTCGGCCCTGTCGACTAACGTGATAACTCGAGTAATCAGAACTGGATCAAAGCCATCGGCGAGTAAGCGCTCGTAGCCATGCTCCTCATCGACATAGAGGCGCAAAACCTGATCGAGAACTGCGTACTCTGGAAGAGAGTCAGAGTCTTTTTGATCTAGGCGAAGTTCGGCGCTGGGCTCTTTAGTAATCGAACGCTCTGGGATAGGTGGGGTTTGATTCTTCAAACGTGCCTGCGCATTTCGCCATCTGGCTAAGGCCCATACATCGGTTTTGTAAATATCTTTTATCGGGGCAAAGCCGCCCACGGCATCACCGTAAAGAGTTGAGTATCCAACTGCAAGCTCGCTCTTGTTGCCCGTTGCTAAAACGATATGGCCCTTGGAATTTGAAATAGCCATCAACATAGCCCCGCGCACGCGGGCCTGCAGATTCTCTTCAGCCAGGCCAGTTAGATTCAATTGAGCCATATAGGCATCGATGATTGATTCGATGGGCTCAATGCGAAAGTTAATCCCAGTTGCATCGGCCAGGCTTTGAGCATCCTGGATGGAGTGTTGCGATGAGTATTTACTCGGCATCGCAACGCCATAGACGTTTTTAGCACCCACTGCATCAATGGCAATTACTGCAACTAGTGCTGAATCGATTCCGCCCGATAAGCCAAGTACAACAGATGTAAAATTATTCTTTGAGATGTAATCTCGCAGGCCCACCACGAGCCCCTTCCAGATTTGCGCCTGATCACCCAAGCGCGCAGCTATCGTCGGTGAGATCTGATCTAAGGGTGCAGCTGTATCGTTTGAAATAACTAGATCTGGGCTTGATGTACCGCTTGCGCATTCAATATCGACAAGCATCAGCACATCATCGAACTGGGGGGCGCGTGCAATGACCGTACCATCTTTATCGACAACGATTGTGTCGCCATCGAAGACTAAATCATCTTGCCCGCCCGTCATATTCACATATGCCAGAGGTGCGCAAACTTGGCGAGCACGCTTTTGTATAAGGGCTAAGCGCAGATCATCTTTATTTCGCTCGTAGGGAGAGCCATTGGGTACGACAAGTAATCCAGGTTTTTGTGCAGCGATATCGGCCAGTGAGTGCCAGATATCTTCACAGATGGCAATGGCAACATCGACGCCATGGATTCGAACAACGAGACTTTGGCTACCAGCGGTAAAGTTTCTAAACTCATCAAAGACACCATAGTTAGGAAGATGGCGTTTGACGTAGCGCGCCTTTATCTGACCATCATGAATAATCGCCACAGCGTTTTGTGGTCCACCCTGCTCTGAGGTATCTAGATAGCCGACGATGGCAACGATCTGGCCACTAATGCTCTGGGCAATATCAGTGATAGCTGCCTTGCTCGCCGATTGAAATGATGGACGCAGAGCTAAATCCTCAACTGGATACCCTGTGAGAATCATTTCGGGAAAGACCAGAAGATGTGCACCAGATCCCTGGGCCCATGCAACGGTAGATGCAATCAGAGCGCTATTTCCCGCCAGATCTCCCACAGTTGGGTTGATCTGAGCTAGCCCGACCCGCAGCTTCATTTTTCAAGAGTAACAGGGGTAGCCTTATGCCTGTACCCGGGGACCTACTAACTGCAGGCACCGAGGAGAGGACAATGGCAATGGAAGCCTTATACGGCGGCGCGCTGCATAGACGCGTAACGATTATGGATTTAGCGGCGGCGAAAAAGCGCGGCGAAAAATGGGTAATGCTCACCTCCTATGAGCAGATGACGGCCGAGATCTTTGATCAGGCCGGCATACCGGTCTTACTCGTTGGCGATAGTGCAGGAAATAATTTTCTCGGCTTTGTCAACACAATCCCAGTCTCTGTAGATGAGTTAATTCCCTTGACTCGGGCCGTTGTGGGCGCATCATCTAGCGCCATGGTTATTGCCGATCTGCCCTTTGGATCATATGAATCATCACCCGAACAGGCTTTGGCTACAAGCACTCGTTTTTTCAAAGAGGCTGGAGCGATGGGTGTAAAGCTAGAGGGTGCACATATTAAAACTATTGAAAAACTTGTTGCATCTGGAATTCCGGTCATGGGCCATGTGGGCCTTACTCCACAGGCGCTGCACCAACTCGGCGGTTATCGAGTCCAAGGTCGAAGCGATGGCGATGTAATCCTTGCCGCTGCATTAGCCATTGAAAAAGCCGGCGCATTTGCAGTTGTCCTCGAGCTTATCCCTGCCAAGTTAGCTGCCGCGATAACGGCGGCACTATCGATTCCCACTATCGGAATCGGTGCTGGAGTCAACTGCGATGCCCAGGTTTTAGTCTGGACGGATTTAGTGGGTATTACTAAAAACCCTCCCGCGTTAGCTAAGGCCTATCGCAATCTGCGCGGTGAGATTGCAGATGCGGCCACTGAGTTTGCCGCCGAAGTAAAATCTGGCGATTTTCCTGGCCCTTCCCAGACATACATCTAAACTCGAAGGCATGGCCCGAATTGCGATAGATCTATCGCCCCTTAAAAAATCTCGAGATTTCCGAAATTTGTGGGCCGCTGGCCTGATCACCTACATGGGTTCGATGATTACCTATGTAGCGGTGCCATTTCAGATTAAAGAGATGACTCACTCCTATGTGGCCGTAGCGCTCAGCGCCGTCGTTGAGATTATCCCCCTGATTATCTTCGGTCTCTATGGTGGGGTCCTGGCCGATTATATAGATCGCAAGAAAATGGTCTGGGCGACCGAGGCCGCCTCCTTAATCTTGACCTCGATACTTTTAATCAACGCCCTACTACCCCAGCCCAACCTCATCGTGATCTACGTAGTGGCTGGATTATTTGCCGCCGTCAACGGACTGCAACGGCCCAGCATGGATGCAGCCCTTCCTCGATTGGTTCAGCATGAGGATCTAGCCGCTGCAAGTGCACTCATGAGTCTTAGATGGCAGTTAGGTGTCATCGTTGGTCCGACAATTGGTTGAGTTCTTATATCTACTTTTTCAATCTCAGTCGGATATGCCGCTGATGTCTTAACATTTGTAGTCTCACTCATTTTCTTATCTCGCGTGCGCTCTATCCCTGCATCCAAGGAGGCTGAAAAGCCATCTCTGGCAGGGTTATTAGAGGGTATCCGCTATGCCTTCAGGCGAAAAGATTTACTTGGCACATACTTAGTAGATTTAGCTGCAATGTTTTTTGCGATGCCAACCGCGTTAATTCCTTTTTGGGCCGATCAACTTGGAACACCGTGGGCGCTGGGTCTGCTCTACGCCGCAGGAACCTGTGGATCTATCCTCGTCACTTTGACCTCGGGTTGGACAAAAAACTACTCACTCCATGGTCGGGCAATCATGTGGGCGGCGATGGGTTGGGGCACAGCTATCGCTCTGGCCGGTATCTGGAACTCGCTAATCCTGGTTTTAATTTTTCTCACCCTTGCCGGAGCATCGGATATGGTCAGTAGCATCTTTCGTAGCACCATGTGGAACCAAACGATCCCCGATAACTTTCGCGGTCGTCTTGCCGGAATCGAACTTCTCTCGTACTCAATCGGACCATTGGCAGGACAGATGCGCGCGGCCTCAATGGCTGCAGTTACCAGCCTCTCCTTTTCTGTAACTTCTGGCGGCATTATCTGCATCATCACCGTTGCCCTACTGGCCGGTTTTATGCCTAAATTTCGCCGATATGACGCTAAAACAAATGAATTTGCCCTTGCAAAGCTACGCGAAAATCAACTACACGAAAATGAGTAAAGATTTTTCTCATCGATTCCTCATATATGCATAAAAAATATCTTAATAAACTCTGCGACACGCACTCAATTATTTCTCTCACAATGTGGCATTTTCTCCTAATTAGTGTCAGGCTTATCCTCGAAGAGGTTTGGGTGACGGATCCGAACCATTCCGATAGGAGAAGTACGTGGCCGCAAAAAAGAAAGCAGCACCAAAAAAGCGTCGCAAGAAGGCAGCTCCAGCAGCTGCTCCAAAAAAGCGTCGCCGTAAGAAGGCAGCAGCTAAGAAGGCAGCTCCAAAGCGCCGTCGTAAGAAGGCAGCAGCTAAGAAGGCAGCTCCAAAGCGCCGTCGTAAGAAGGCAGCTAAGAAGGCTGCTCCAAAGAAGCGCCGCCGTAAGAAGGCAGCAGCA
>JAQBVO010000019.1 GCA_027728065.1 Actinomycetota bacterium | reverse complement strand
GTTACCGGATACCGTTCCGGGCGTCATAACAATCAAGCAACCAACTAGAAAGAAAGGTAAGTAATGGCAACTAATAGAAAGAAAATTACCGTTAAAAATGGGATTAGCTTTAGTGGTAAGACATATTCATACGTGCTACGCGTACCTGATCCGGATACCGGTAAGACTAAACCGCGCTGGGTCGGTGGCTTTAGCACTGAAAAACAGGCGAAAATAGAGCGTGATAAGGCGCGTCTAGCACTAGCTACTAACACCTATGTAATCGTCAATCAGATTACGGTAGGTGAGTATTTAGATAACTGGATCGAACTACACGCACACCAGTTAAAGCCCACGACATTAAGTAAATACCGGAGTTACTTACGACTGTATCTAAAACCCGGTTTAGGTCGGATTAAATTACAAGACCTTAAACCGTCCCACGTTCAGACCTTGTACGGTCAGTTATTGGAGAAACCTTTAGCACCGTCTACGGTCCACTACGCCGGGTCAATCCTGAAACTGGCACTTAAATACGCCGTAGACGTAGACGGCTTACTTGCCACTAATCCGGTAAGCAAGGTACAGACACCTAAAGGCGCGTCCGTAACACCTGATCTATGGAACAAAGACGAGCTAAACCAGTTTCTAAAGGTGGCTAGTGAGCACCGTCTAGGTTTCTATTTCAGGCTATCGGCATATACCGGGGCAAGGCGTGGCGAATTGTGCGCGTTACGCTGGTCTGACTTTGACGGCGCACTACTGACGATCAGTAAGAGCCGGGTCAAGGCTGGCAACCAGGTGCTAGAACTCAATTCCACTAAAGGTGGTACTAACGGTAAGCGCACTGTAAAGGTGGACACCGACACTATGGAATTACTAAAGGCACACCGTAGGCGTCAATTTCAAGAGCGTATGGCGTTAGGTGAGTGTTGGACTGATACCGGTTACGTCTTTGTACGTGAGGACGGTCTACCTATTGACTGTCACACACCTACGCACCTATTTAAGAAACTGGGCAGACTTGCCGGACTTAAACCGATCCGCTTGCACGACCTAGGCCCCCTACGGGCTGTTGAGCTATTACGTCTTGGTATTCCGTTGCACGTAGTTGCACACCGATTAGGACATAGGGACGCTATGGTCACTGCAACGATTTACGCGCACGTGACGGACCAACAGATAGAAACTGCCTCAGAAACGTTTGCCCTAGCTATGGGCAGTGTTAGGTAATTGTTAGGTAATTCTAAAAACTGAATAGAAAACACGCGTTAAAACTGTAATTGGCCTGTAATGACGTGGACCGTACTGGGATCGAACCAGTGACCCCCACAATGTCAATGTGGTGCTCTACCGCTGAGCCAACGATCCTTGCTGGGGCGATCATACCCCACGGTTTTTGATCTAACTAGCGCCCGAAATCATCCTCAATTCGCTCGATATCATCTTCGCCAAAGTAGTTGCCAGTCTGCACTTCGATAAAAATAACTTCATCCGTGCCGATATTTTCAATACGATGCAAATCACCAACTGCAATATCAATCGTCTCACCAGATTTCATCCTACGTTCGAGACCATTATGGGTAACGAGTGCGATTCCGCTAACAATGAACCAGTGCTCAGAGCGTTTGTGGTGGCGCTGATATGACAAGCGTTTTCCAGGAAGAACCCAGATGCATTTAACCTTGTGCACATGACTCTCTTGCAGGATTTCAAAGTGGCCCCAAGGTCGCATTGAATCGCTCATGGACTACACCTTTCCATAACCTTCTTTTTTAACTATGGAGGTCGGGACGGGATTTGAACCCGTGTAGAGGGATTTGCAGTCCCTTGCCTCGCCTCTCGGCCACCCGACCATTTACATATCGCCGTGGCGACTTATACGAGCGGACGACCGGGTTCGAACCGGCGACCTGAACCTTGGCAAGGTTCCGCGCTACCAACTGCGCTACGTCCGCGAGCAGGCAAAATCTATCGCAGGAAGGCCTTAAGCGCCAAAGTCTGTTCCCAGTAGATAGCGTTTGCCTGTGATGTATGTAGATGGGCTTTTTTGGATGAATGGTCGACTAGCCAGCGAGCTTATCGCCATATCCCATGATCCAGCCGATTTATCCAACGGGGCTTTCTGGGCGGTATCGACGGATTTTGAAGGTGGCTTCACCGCTGCCTGTTTTGCTACCGTCATTGATGCCGATTTTCCACACCATGATTGGAAAAAAATTGAGGGTGTATGGCAATCATCACGTTCGCAGTTGCAATATCAGGAGTATGTCGAATCGATACAGAGATCGATTGCAGATGGTTGGGTCTATCAGGTAAATGCATGTCGAGAGCTATCAACTCCATATGAAGCCAGCGGCAATCTGCGGGGTTTGTTCTGCGAGATTCTTATTAACAATCCAGCGCCATGGGCGAGTTACCTTGAGATTCCAGATATAAATATCGCATCGGCCTCTCCTGAGCTATTTTTAAAACGCACCGGTAATCATGTGCGAACATCCCCGATAAAAGGAACGCAACTACCTGGTCAAACTCACTTTGGAGCCAAAGATTTAGCTGAAAATGTGATGATTGTTGATCTCATGCGGAATGATTTAGGTGCAATCTGTGAAAATGGTTCAATAACTGTGCCGAGATTATTGGCCTCAGAGCCACATCCAGGTCTAGTGCACTTGGTATCAGATATTGAAGGTCAACTGCTTCCTAAAATTACATGGAGCCAGATTTTCGCCTCGCTTCAACCCCCAGGTTCAATTAGTGGCGCACCTAAATCATCGGCTATCAGTGTTATCGCCGAGAATGAAACTGCACGCGGTCCATACTGTGGAACTCTCGGTTGGGTTCAAGGTGATCGGTGCGAGCTTTCAGTTGCGATTCGAATTTTTTTCAAAGATAGCAGACTGCGCTTTGGTACTGGCGCGGGAATAACATGGAGCAGTGATCCAGTCGCCGAATGGGAAGAGACCGAGTTGAAAGCCAGACGTCTGATCACAATTGCAGGGGGATCGCTCTCATGAAAATCTCTCTGAACGGGAGATTAGTTGATATCGAGGGTGCGCCATGCACACCCTCGGGTTGGTTGATTGGCGTAGGAATTTTTGAGACGTTGCGTACGGTCAATGGCGCTGCGTATGCAGTTTCACGCCATATGCAGCGAGCAATAAAGAGTGCATCGATAGCGCATGTAACTTTGCCACAGATAGATCTGGTTACTGCCGCCGTTGAAGAATTATTACTGGCAGAGCCGTTCAAGAATGGATTGCTGAGAATCTCCTTTGATCAAAGCGGGCAATGGGCCGCCGTGCACCTGCCTTATGATCCAATAACTACTGCGGCCAAAGTTGGGGTGCATCTCCAACCATTGATCTCAGAGGGTGAAACAATTAAAAGCTATCCATATGAAAATCGTCTAGCTATTCTCAAGCAGGCCCGCACACTCGGATTTGATGAGGCAATTGTCTCTAATTCCAAGGGAAATATCTGCGAAGGCGCTGTTACGAATCTTCTTCTAGAGATCGATGGACGTTGGAGCACGCCACCAACGAGTGATGGGGTATTGCCAGGAATCATGCGTGGCTTAATAATCGATTATTTTCAGGTCAGGGTTGCCTCTGTTGCACTCTCTCGCATTGGTGAAATAACAGGTGCGTTCATGCTCAGTAGTCTGCGTATTGCACAGCCAGTTGCCTCAATTCAAGGCCGCACGTTAGCCATTTCAAAGGCCTTCAATGATGAAATTCATGCGATGGCCGTGCTTGATTGGCTAGGCTAGCCACATGTCCACGATTGATATCACAGTTGACGGTCACACGCGCTCGGTGGAAGCCGATGTCCGGCCAACCAATCTCTTTGCAGATAATAAGGATATTGTTGTAGCACGCATTAACGGTGTTCTCAAAGATCTCTGGAGCCAACTGGCTAGTGGAGATAATGTTGAAGGTGTTTCAATCTCATCGCCCGATGGTCTTGCCGTACTGCGCCACTCAACGGCGCACGTTATGGCACAGGCAGTGCAAGAGATTTTCGCGCAGACACGTCTTGGCATCGGACCTCCCATTACAGATGGTTTTTACTATGACTTTGACCCGCAACAAACTTTCAACCCTGATGATTTAGTTAAAATTGAGAGTGTCATGCGCAGAATCATTAAAGAGGGCCAGCGCTTTAGACGCCGTGTTACAAACGAGGCCGATGCACTCAAAGAGTTGGCACATGAGCCTTACAAATGCGAACTCATCGGCAGCAAAGTCTCCATTGGTGATGAGGCGAGCGTCGAAGTCGGTGGCCAAGAGCTAACGATCTATGAGAACTTAGGCCGGGATGGCAAAGCTGTATGGAGCGACTTGTGCCGCGGACCTCATCTTCCATCCACCAAACACATTCCTGCTTTTAAGTTGATGCGAACTGCGGCCGCCTATTGGCGCGGCTCGGAGAAAAACCCCATGTTGCAACGCATCTACGGCACTGCATGGCCATCGGTCGATGAGCTCAATGGCTATCTTGAAGTTCTAGAGGAGGCTGCCAAGCGTGACCACCGTCGCCTTGGAACTGAACTCGATCTCTTTTCATTTCCAGAGGAGATTGGTTCTGGCCTAGCGGTTTTTCACCCAAAGGGAGGCATCGTCCGCCGTGTGATGGAGGATTACTCGCGCAAGCGTCATGAAGAGGTGGGTTACGAATTTGTCTATTCACCGCATCTGACAAAGGCGCAACTCTTTGAAACATCGGGCCACTTGCAGTGGTATGCCGAAAGTATGTATCCACCCATGATTTTAGATGAAGAGATGCATGCAGATGGCACGATCAAACGTGCAGGTCAGCAGTACTACATGAAGCCTATGAACTGCCCATTTCACAACCTTATTTATCGATCACGTGCGCGTTCATACCGAGAGCTTCCGCTGCGTCTATTTGAGTTTGGCACTGTATATCGCTATGAGAAATCCGGGGTTTTGCATGGTATTACGCGTGCTCGCGGCTTTACTCAAGATGATGCGCATATCTACTGCACCAAAGAGCAGATGGTTGGAGAACTTGATTCATTATTGACATTTGTTTTAAATCTCTTGCGCGACTATGGTCTCAATGATTTCTATCTCGAACTATCAACGCGCAATCCCGAGAAATCAGTGGGTGCCGACAATGATTGGGTAGATGCGACAGAGGCGTTACGAAAAGCGGCAACTGCACAGAATCTCGAACTCGTCTTAGACGAGGGTGGCGCGGCATTTTATGGACCAAAGATTTCAGTACAGGTAAAGGATGCGATCGGGCGCACATGGCAGATGTCCACAATTCAAGTTGATTTCCAGTTACCTCAACGCTTTGATCTTGAATACACCACATCCAAGGGAACACGTGCACAACCAGTCATGATCCATCGCGCACTCTTTGGTTCGATAGAACGCTTTTTTGGAGTCTTGACTGAACATTATGCAGGAGCTTTTCCACCATGGCTTGCTCCAGTACAAGCTATCGCTATCCCAGTTGCAGATGCTTTTGCCGACTATTTAGCCGATGTGGTCTCACAGATGCAAAAAGCCGGCATCCGCGCTCAACTCGATAGCTCTGATGAGCGTATGCAAAAGAAGGTGCGCAATGCACAGATGCAAAAGATTCCATTCATGGTCATTGTTGGGCAAGAGGACCAAGCAGCCGGTGCGGTCTCATTTCGCTATCGCAACGGTGAGCAGAAAAATGGGATTCCCGTGAAAGAGGCTATCTCCGAGATTATTACAGCCGTTCTCGAACGCAGACAGGTTTAATCAATGAGTATCGAGGGCGTAGGTATTCCCGATGGTTGGGCACGTCTGTGGGCGCCACACCGTCTTGAGTATCTACGTGGTACCGATCGCCCACTCGAGGGCAACGATGTGCAATGCCCATTCTGTCGCATCCCTACGTTAAGTGATGAGCAGGGCCTGATGGTCTATCGAGGTAAGGATGCATACGTTGTCATGAATTTGTATCCCTATAACCCTGGACACCTGTTGGTCTGTGCTTATCGTCATGTCGCCGATTTAACCGATCTGAGCCTGGAAGAGCGCAATGAGATTTCAGAGCTCACTGCCCATGCCATGAGAACGATTCGCAAAGTTTCCTCTCCGGCCGGTTTTAATTTAGGAATGAATCAGGGTGCAATATCTGGAGCAGGAGTTGCCGAACATATCCACCAGCACCTTGTTCCGCGTTGGAGCGGGGATGCGAATTTTATGCCGTTAATAGCTCATACAAAGGTACTTCCTCAACTGCTCAATCTCACACGAGATGAGATCGCTGCTGCGTGGTAGTTAATATCTAATCTGATTCAAATAAGTTGTAACGATATCCACGCCCAGACCCTTATCAATCCAGAGAGGGATGGCTGGGAATAAAACTCCTGCGGCAAAAGCATCTTCGCCCAGCGATGTTGTTAGCTCGAGATACTCATCACGAAACTCCTGCACCAATGCTTCGTGCTCGGGCTCGCATGCACCTTCTAGCGGGGGGTTGGTGGTGTAATCAGTTATTCGCATAGTAGCCATCGAAATCAACGCGCATGGCAGACCTGCATCGTCATGGAGAACTAAATACGGCGTCGCCATGTGGTCAAAAACACGATTAGCCAACATCACGGCGTCATCAAAATCTGCCTCTTGGTCTTCTAACTGGGTTACTACAACAATGCGCGGTGTCTGGAACTCATCGATTGCCCGCCACAAATCTATGCTCTCTTGATCTATTCCCGTCGAAGGATTTATAACGAAGATTGCACAGGCTGTATGCGGGTTGACCGTATCTCTAACATGAGCGTTGAATAACTGGGCAACGGCCGATGGAGCCGCACTCTGATGGCCGTACACGGCGATCGAATGCGAGGATGCGGTGGAATTCACCTGCTCAGCCTACGATGGGAGGTGATGATTAGTAGCATTCTTAAACCCGCGGTTACGAGATTCATAACACCCGTCGCCAGATTTGCACTGCGTATCGGCATCACACCTAATGGATTAACCTGGGTGGGCGCGATTGGTGTTGTGACATCTTCGCTCTACTTCTACCCGCGCGGGGATTTTTTCATAGGTACGGTCTTTGTCTTTTTTTTCGCACTCAGTGATTTATTCGATGGCACTATGGCGCGAATATCAAAGATGGGGGTTAGCCGTTGGGGTAGTTTTCTGGATTCCACGATAGATCGGATAACCGATAGCGCGATTCTCATAGGAGTGGCGATATATCTGATTGACTCCGAGGATCGACTAAATGGGGTAGTTTTAGTAACTCTCGTTACCGGTCTATTAGTTCCTTACATTCGTGCCAAGGCCGAGAGTTTTAATATCGCATGCACGGGTGGAGTTGCAGAGCGTCCAGAGCGATTAGGCATTGCAATGTCGGCAATTGCACTCGATGGCTTAGGTGTTTCATATGTTCTTGCAGTTGGAATGTGGCTTCTAGCGGTTTTGGGGTTGATAACAGTTGTGCAGCGCATGGTTATAGTCAAAACGGCGCTCCAATAGATCATGCAGATGGTTAGCGTGTGGGGATATTTCGCCGCTTGGCGTTTGTTGCGCTGGCTGCCGGAGAGTTTTGTTTACTCATCGTCCTATAAGTTATCTGATCTCTTAACAAAGAGGAACGGTCGAAGTGTCCAACGTTTACGATCTAATCTAGCGCGTACACAGCCAGAGATGACGGCGCTGGATTTAGAGCTTCTTGTTTATAGAGCTATGCGCTCCTCAGCTCGTTACTTGTGCGATACGTTTCGATTGCCAGATTGGTCG
Source organism: Actinomycetota bacterium (assembly GCA_027728065.1). Classification (GTDB taxonomy): domain Bacteria; phylum Actinomycetota; class Actinomycetes; order Nanopelagicales; family Nanopelagicaceae; genus Planktophila. Next base: position 15,742 of record JAQBVO010000019.1, on the reverse strand, counting down.
GTAGAACGGATACAAAATACGGTTACCGTAACAAATGAACATCTATTCTTTGATGCGATGAATGCAGGCAATGGTGGAATCATCACTGTTCCTCATGCAGGCAATTACGATCACGCTGCTGCCTATTTCTGTAGTAAAGGCGCGAAGATTGTGACCGTTGCCGAACATCTAAAACCGGAGGCTTTATTTAAAAAGTTTATGGCCTATCGCGCAACATTTGGGATGGAGTCGCTGCCACTAGATGGCCGAGTGATTCCAACCTTGGCAGGGCGGCTTCGTGCAGGTTGCATCGTTGCCCTTGCAGCCGATCGCGATCTCTCGCGCTCTGGAATTGATGTTGACTTCTTTGGTGCCCCGGCCAGAATGCCCGCTGGTCCTGCCGTACTTGCCCTGCGAACCGGTGCACCCTTGATCTGTGCGGTAGTTACCTATACCGATGGTGGAATTCATATTGATTTTGATCCAGTACCGATTCCACAACAGGGAACTGAGACAGAGAAGATCTCTGCGATTGTCCAAAGTAGCGCCGATCTATTCGCTAAGGGAATCACCGCCCACCCACACGATTGGCACATGATGCAGCGCATCTGGACCGATGGAGATTTTAAGGAGCGTGAATGATGCCGGGTAAGAAACTTAAAATTGGAATCGTCTGTCCCTACAGTTGGGATACACCCGGGGGAGTACAAAATCATATTCGTGACTTAGCCGAGTTCTGCATTAGCTCTGGGCATGAAGTTTCAGTACTAGCCCCTGCAAGTGATGACTCAAATTTACCGCCCTACGTTGTTAACGCAGGCAAGCCAGTTGCGATCCCGTATAACGGCGCTGTTGCCCGCGTTTTATTTGGACCAATAGCCTTTGCACGTGTTCGGGCATGGATTAGTACGGGAGATTTTGACGTTGTGCATTTACACGAGCCGGCGATCCCTTCACTCTCACTTCTAGCCTGTTGGGCGGCGCAGGGTCCGATGGTTGGCACTTTTCATGCCGCTGCCAAACATCAGAAGATAATCTATGCGATTGGACCAATTTTAGAACCGGCAATTGAGAAACTATCGGCACGCATCGCAGTCTCTGAAGCTGCCAGGTTGACTCTTACAAATCATCTCGAAACCGATGCGGTAGTTATTCCAAATGGAATATATGCAAAGCGATATGCAAGTGGAGTGCGTCAGGAGAAATGGTCAGGCAATACGATTGGATTTATTGGTCGATTTGAAGAGCCTCGTAAGGGTCTTGCGGTTTTAGTCGATGCGCTACCGATTATCGCCCGCTTCGCACCCGATGTAAAGGTATTTATTGCAGGCCCGGGTGATTCCAAAGATGTAGAGAAATCAATCGATCCACAACTGCGTCATTGTTTTGAATTTCTCGGCCGCATTAGCGAGGACGAGAAAGCAGATTTTATGTCATCTGTGGCGCTCTATGTCGCTCCCAATACTGGTGGTGAATCATTTGGAATTATCTTGGTAGAGGCACTTGCCGCAGGAGCATGTGTCGTTGCAAGTGATATTCCCGCCTTTGACTCACTCATCAGTGGTGGCCAATACGGCGCACTATTTAAATCAGAGGATTCAACTGATTTAGCCAAAGTAGTCATCGGACTTCTACAAGATGCTCAAAAGCGCAGCGAATTGGCACGCAAAGGAAAAGAACACGCTCAGATATTTGATTGGGAATTAGTAGGTAAGCAGATTTTCTCTATCTATGAAATGGCGATGGTAGGTGGAGATCGCGTTACACCATCATCTGATAATCGAAGATGGAATCGCCTCTTATCAAGAGATAGTGAGCCAGAATGAAAGTAATTCTAATCTGTGCTGTGATTTTACTGGTTGTTATTTGGTATCTCTCATTTTTAGCTACCCGCCTTGATCGTCTTCACCATAGAGTTGAGACTAGTTGGGCCAATTTAGATGGACTACTCCAAAGACGCGCAGCTATTGCTTTAGAAATTGCACGCAGTGATTTCTGTGATCCAGCCTCATCACTAGTGCTCACATCTGCTGCATATGCTGCTAGAGAGGCCACAGTCCAAGATCGTTCTGCGGCCGAGACAACACTCTCGGCCAGTCTTGCTTTATTGATGATTGATAGCCAAACCCATGCCAACCGCGGAGAATCAATGCTCTTTGAAGAGCTTAAATCTTTGAGCGCAAAAATTATTATTGCAATTGCGATTCATACCGATGCAGTTTCATCGACACAGATGGTGCGATCCAAATTTGCAATCCGTATTTTTAGATTAGCCGGCACAGCTCCGCTACCAGTTACCTATGAGTTTGAGTTCGATGCAATCTAAGAGATTAGTGCTATTAGCCTTTTCCATCGCGCTACTTACGGGTTGTTCGACATTAAACGAGAGTTTTAAGGTGGTTTTGCCTAAAGAGATTGAGAGAAATGTATTAAGTGGTCGCCCTGGTATCAACGGTCCAGTGCTCGTAGTAAAGATAGACGACACTACCCAGGCTCATCCCCAAATCGGAGTTGAGGATGCCGATGTTGTCTATATCAAGCAGGTTGAAGGCGGAATAACCCGGCTTGCAGCTGTTTTCTCATCTGTAATACCAACCAGGATTGGACCAGTTCGTAGTGCACGTATTTCAGATATTGAAATCATGAGCCAGTATGGAAGGGTCGCATTTGCCTATAGTGGAGCCCAAGACAAACTCAAGCCAGAAATTGCACAGGCCAATGTAGAAAACTTAGGTGCCCAAGCACAACCACCAAGTATTTATACGAGCGATCCAACGCGCAATAGGCCCTATGCGATGGTGCTACGCGCCGATCTTTTAATGCAAAAGATTAGAGATAAGGGCTACAGAGTTGATACGGCTCAATCGGTCGGTTGGAAATTTGGAGAGATTGAATCTACGGGCGTGCCTATTTCGCGCGTCGTTGTGCACTGGCCAGCTGCAACCTATAGTGCAATCTGGTCTAGCCAAGACAAGCGTTGGCATTTGAGACATAAGAATGAACCCAATCTCTCCGACACAGGCAGAACACTTGGACCAACCACCTTTGTCATTCAATTAGTCCGGATTACACCCTCCATCTATGCAGACAAGTTCGGGGGAGTAACACCATTTTCACATACTCTCGGTACGGGTACCGGTTATATTTTGCGCGACGGTAAGAGCTTTACTGCTACATGGAACCGCCCATCGGCCCAGGCAGGAACAACGTGGACGGCCTTGGATGGGCTTGAAATCCCCTTTGCCCCAGGCCAAGTGTGGGTAGCACTGACGGATATCGAACCTGATTTCACGCTACTAACTCAGAGCACAAAGGCCTCACCAACAAAGTAGGATTCTCCTATCTATCGTTACACAATATGAGAGGTCAGTAATGGCGCAGGAAAAAGGCACTGGGCGAGTTAAGCGTGGCATGGCAGAGATGCTCAAAGGCGGAGTCATCATGGATGTCGTTAACGCCGAACAGGCAAAGATTGCCGAAGATGCCGGAGCCGTTGCAGTCATGGCGCTAGAGCGCGTACCGGCAGATATTCGCGCCCAAGGTGGTGTTGCTCGTATGTCTGATCCAGACATGATTGAAGCAATTCAGGCGGCAGTTTCTATTCCTGTTATGGCAAAGGCACGTATCGGTCACTTTGTTGAGGCACAGGTTCTGCAATCTCTGGGCGTTGACTACATCGATGAGTCTGAGGTTCTAACTCCTGCAGATTATAAAAACCATATCGATAAATGGAGCTTCACTGTTCCATTCGTATGTGGTGCAACAAATCTGGGAGAGGCGCTTCGACGCATCAATGAGGGCGCTGCGATGATTCGTTCAAAGGGCGAGGCTGGCACAGGCGATGTTTCAAATGCAATGCAACACATGCGTGAAATCAATGGTGAGATTCGCCGTCTGTCATCACTGCGCGAAGATGAGTTATATGTTGCCGCAAAAGAGTTACAAGCACCTTATGAATTAGTTAAAGAGGTCGCCGAAAAAGGCAAACTCCCAGTAGTTCTTTTTACCGCTGGTGGAATTGCAACCCCAGCCGATGCCGCTCTCATGATGAGCATGGGTGCAGATGGCGTATTCATCGGATCTGGAATCTTTAAATCAGGCAATCCTGCACAACGCGCAGCGGCATGTGTGCGTGCTACAACCTTCTGGGATGACCCCAAGGTAATTGCCGATGCATCTCGCGGACTTGGCGAAGCGATGGTCGGAATTAACGTTGCCGATCTACCAGCTCCACACCGTCTTGCAGAGCGTGGTTGGTAGTAAGAAGAACGATGAAGGTTGGGGTACTTGCACTACAGGGCGACGTTAGTGAGCACGTCAGTGTACTGATTGCTTGTGGTGTGTATCCAACTACTGTTCGTCGCCGTAGCGAGTTAGATGGTGTGCAAGCCCTTGTAATCCCAGGTGGTGAATCAACGACGATTGCACAGCTGGCCAGAATTTTCGATCTCTTTGAACCCATCCGCTCGCGAATCGCTATGGGAATGCCGGTATATGGCTCATGCGCTGGAATGATTTTATTGGCCGATCGGATTTTAGATGCTAAGAAAGATCAAGAGAGCTTCGGTGGCCTGGATATAACCGTTCGCCGAAATGCTTTTGGCCGCCAAGTAGACTCATTTGAATCAGATATCTCCTTTGATGATGGATCAAAAGATTTAGTGCGCGCAGTCTTTATACGTGCACCTTGGGTTGAAAATATCGGCACAGGTGTTACGACGCTAGCCCAGGTAGATTCACATCCAGTAGCGGTTCGATCGCAGAGTATTTTGGCTACATCCTTTCATCCTGAGTTATCCGGTGATCATCGCATTCACCGATACTTTATCGAGGAAGTAGCAAAGGTTGCTCTAGAGCAGGTACAGTAGTTCGAACTAATACAAAGGGGTTTAACAATGTCTGGCCATTCCAAATGGGCGACAACTAAGCACAAGAAGGCAATCATTGATAGCCGTCGTTCAAAGGTTTTCGCAAAACAGATTCGCGCAATTGAGGTTGCAGCTAGAAATGGTGGCGCAGATTTAGAGGGAAACCCGACTCTTTTTGATGCAATCACCAAGGCAAAGAAATCTTCAATGCCAGCCGATAATATTGAACGAGCTGTTAAGCGCGGAGCAGGGCTAGAACTTGGCGCAGCTGATTACCAAACTATTATGTATGAGGGTTATGGCCCTAACGGTGTAGCCATAATGATTGAGTGTCTTACAGATAATCGCAATAGATTATCATCTGAAGTTCGGGTTGCAGTAACACGCAACGGTGGCAGTATGGCTGATCCAGGTTCTGTGGCATATCTTTTTAATCGTAAGGGTGTTGTCATTGTAAAAAAAGGTGATGGGTTAACTGAAGATTCGATTCTTGAGGCTGTCCTTGATGCAGGTGCCGAAGAGGTTAATGATTTAGGCGAGGCCTTCGAAGTTGTTAGTGAGCCTAGTGATTTAGTTCCCGTACGTACGGCCCTACAAAAGGCTGGCATCGACTATGAATCTGCAGACTCTTCATTTTTGCCATCGATGCAGATTGAACTCGATGCGCAAGGGGCAAAAAAGGTTTTCGAACTCATCGATGCCATTGAGGAGCTAGATGATGTACAAAATGTTTTCAGTAACTTTGATATAACAGATGAGGTTATGGCGAGCCTGGGGTGAAGCTCTAGATAAAAACCTTAGGCTAGATGCCTTATTAGGTAGTCAAATTAGGGTGGTGCTATGCGAGTTCTGGGGATCGATCCAGGTCTAACCCGCTGCGGCATCGGCGTTGTAGAGGGCGCTGTTGGCAGAGCACTATCGATGATTAGTGTCGGTGTAATTCTGACCCCACCAGATTTAGCTTTGGAGTTGCGCCTGCTAGAAATCGATAGAGAGCTCAATGAATGGGTTGCGATGTGGAGCCCTGATGTAATCGCAGTTGAGCGCGTATTCTCTCAACATAATGTCCGTACCGTCATGGGAACTGGGCAGGTTGCAGGAGTCGCACTACTCATTGCAGCTAAATCTGGAATCCCGGTGATGATGCATACACCCAGCGAGGTTAAGGCTGCCGTTACAGGATCTGGTCGAGCGAATAAAGCACAAGTTGCAGCGATGGTTGTAAAAATTCTTAATCTCACGCAGATCCCAAAACCAGTTGATGCAACCGATGCATTAGCACTTGCTATTACTCACATCTGGCGGGGCGGTGCCAATGCAAAAGTGGCAATGGCCGTTGCCGCCGAAAAATCACGGCTTGGAAAGTTGCGTGGCTAAATGATCTCCACCATCAATGGCACCGTGCGTGCAATCCATAGCAATCGATTGGTCATCGAAGTTGGGGGAGTCGGGTTGAGTGTTTTGGTGAATGTCTCAACTAGCGCCGATGTTGTTTTAGGTTCGCAAGTTCAGCTTTTTACCAGCTTAGTTGTACGCGAAGACTCATTGACCCTCTTTGGCTTCTTAAGTGATCAAGCCCGCTCTCTATTTGAATTACTGCAAAGTGTTTCAGGCATCGGTCCTAAAGTGGCGTTATCGCTCTTGGGCGTACTTTCCCCAGAGCAACTAGCGCGAGCGGTGGCAGGTGAGGATGTTGCTGTAATCGAGCGTGTACCGGGAATCGGAAAAAAAGGCGCGCAGCGGATGATCCTAGAGCTCAAGGGCAAATTAGATGAGTTATCAACGGGGCCTATTTATAGTGGCCATGTTGCACCATGGCGTGAGAGTTTAACTGGGGCACTTATCTCTCTTGGTTTTTCACCGAAAGATTCGGATATGGCTATCTCGGCACTGCTCTTACGCCTATCGGCAACTGGAGCGGAGCCTTCAACTATGGCCTTAAGTGATCTGCTAAAAGATGCGCTCAGGCATGCAAAGAGCAGTCGTGGCTGAGGAGCGATTGATGGGATCGAATATTAGTGGCGAAGAGTCGGCATTGGAGCATGCACTTCGACCAACGACTCTCAAAGAGTTTATCGGTCAACACCGTGTTCGCGAACAGATCGATGTCTTACTCACCGCCGCACGCCATCGCAAGGTTCCAGCCGACCATATTTTACTATCTGGCCCACCTGGTTTAGGCAAGACAACTCTTGCCCTGATTTTAGCCAGCGAGATGTCGGCACCTATCCGTATCTCAAGTGGTCCAGCAATTACTCATGCCGGTGATTTGGCGGCGATTCTCTCATCACTCGTGGAGGGCGAGATTTTATTTCTCGATGAGATTCACCGCCTGCCAAGATCTGCTGAGGAGCTCTTGTATTTAGCTATGGAGGATTTTCGAGTTGATGTCATAGTCGGTAAGGGACCTGGTGCAACCGCTATCCCACTGCAACTTCCACACTTCACTCTGGTTGGGGCTACGACACGCAGCGGTTTATTGACTAGCCCATTGCGTGATCGCTTTGGTTTTACCGCTCACTTAGATTTCTACAGTGAGACTGAACTGGCTCAAGTAATTACTCGAAGCGCGGCCTTGCTGGATATAAAGATTGCAGATGATGCAGTTGTTGAAATTTCATCGCGCTCTCGGGGTACTCCACGCATCGCAAACCGTTTACTGCGCCGTGTGCGTGACTATGGGCAGGTCAAAGGCAGTCCAGTTATCTCGCTGCACGATACGCGGGTAGCACTTGAGATCTATGAGGTAGATGCTCTGGGTCTAGATCGATTAGATCGCGGGGTTTTAACCGCCCTTGTTGAGCGATTTAATGGCGGCCCCGTTGGTCTTTCAACGTTGGCCATTGCCGTGGGCGAAGAGATAGAGACCGTTGAATCAGTTGCCGAACCATTTCTTGTCCGCAACGGTTTCATGGCTAGAACTGCGCGTGGCCGGGTTGCAACGGCGATGGGATTTGCCCATATCGGACGCACACCGCCGCCGGCTCTGGCCACCCTTTTCGACACACCTGCAATTGATGCCTAGACTCTGCCTCTATGTCTACAACAACTAAATCCGTAAAGACGACCGGCCGCCCCGCTCGTTTACTGGCGATTTTGGGCCTGATCCTGATCGCCCTCGTCGCAGCGGCCCTCATCCAGGGTGCAACGGTGATACGCCTTGGTCTAGATCTTCGAGGCGGAACATCTGTAACTCTTCAACCGCGTATTGCACCAGGTGAGAGTGGAAAGGTTACGAACGAGGCTATCGATCAAGCCGTTTCAATCATCCGTCAACGTGTGAACTCCTTAGGTGTTGCAGAGTCCGAAGTTACCGCGCAGGGAAGTGGGACAAATCGCCAGATCGTGATCTCAGTGCCAGGTGATACCGGCCGGCGCGTTGTTGAATTAGTGGGACAAACTGCTGAACTTCGTTTTCGCCAAGTTCTAGCCAGCGCTGCATCAACTGCAACGCCAGATCCAGCGGCAACTGCAGTTACTGGAGTCAGTGAGATAGTCAACGCAAAGTTTGCAGCACTTGACTGTATGAAACTGGAAAATCTTCAAGGCACGGGCAGTGATGCACCAAGTGAGATAATCGCAGTATGTGATCGCGGAGGATCTACAAAATATATTTTAGCTCCAGCTGAAGTTCTAGGCCGTCAGATATCAAAGGCCTCGGCCGGCTTAGATACACAGGCGGGAAGCAATTGGTATGTCAGCCTTACATTTAATGGTGAGGGCACAACAGCATTTGGAGCCCTGACTACCCGTGTTACATCCTTAAACTCACCGCTCAATCAGGTTGCAATTGTTTTAGATGGTTTAGTTGTTTCATCTCCACGTATTAACGAACCAATTCCCTCTGGAAATGCACAGATTACTGGAAGCTTTACTCAACTCGAAGCCCAAGATCTCGCAAATGTTTTAAAGTATGGCGCACTACCACTGGCATTTGATCGCGGCGAAGTTCAACAGATTTCTCCAACGCTAGGTGCTGATCAACTAGATGCTGGCTTAATTGCAGGAGGCTTAGGACTACTCCTCGTTTTTCTCTACTCACTTCTCTATTATCGAGGACTAGGACTTGTTACCGTTGGCTCTCTATTAATTGCAACTGCCTTGGTTTATTTACTCTTTCTACTGCTGGGTGAGTGGATTGGATTTACTCTCACTCTGGCCGGTATCGCAGGAGCCATCGTCGCCATTGGTGTTACAGCCGACTCATTTATCATTTATTTTGAGCGTATCCGTGATGAATTACGAGAGGGTAAGAGCCTTCGAACCGCGGCAGAGTCGGGATGGTTACGGGCAAGGCGCACAATTATCGTCGCCGACTCTGTATCGATCATAGCCTCGGTTCTTCTCTACTTCTTTGCAGTTGGAGGCGTCCGCGGCTTTGCATTTGCACTTGGATTAACAACACTTGTCGACCTTGTTGTGGTCTTTGCATTTACAAAACCTCTAGTAACTATCCTGGCGCGTTTGAATTTTTACTCCTCGGGCCATCCCTTTTCAGGCCTGTCGGCAAAGAGCACCGGAACCCTGCCAGTAATCAAGGAGGCTTAAACCATGTCAAAACTCTCAGGTATAGGTGGGCGTCTCTACCGCGGTGAATCCGCAATCGATTTCATTGGAAAACGCCGACGTTGGTATGCACTCTCAGCTCTTTTTATTCTTCTCTCTATCGCAGCTCTTGCGCTGCAAGGACTGCACTTAGGAATCGAGTTCAAGGGTGGTTCATCATTTACCGTTACGAAGGTAAATGCCTCAATTTCAGATGCCCGAACCGCAATAGCCTCGACTGGAGTCTCCGGTGAAGTAATCGTGCAAAATATCGGTACTGACAAAGTACGCGTTCAAACAGGTGCCCTTGATACTGTTCAGAATAACGCAGTGCAAGATGCGCTTGCTTCTAAGTTTTTGGTATCGGCTGAATCTATTGATACACAGATTATTGGACCGTCGTGGGGTAAAGAGATCACACGCAAGGCCCTCTATGGTCTCTTTGGATTTCTTATCTGCGTCATGCTTTATTTGGCAATGGCCTTTGAACCGAAGATGTCGATAGCTGCCATCGTTGCAGTTTTACATGATGTTTTTATCACCGTAGGTATATATGCACTTGTAGGCTTTGATGTAACACCTGCAACAGTGATTGGCTTTCTTACTATTTTGGGCTATTCCCTCTATGACACCGTTGTTGTCTTTGACAAGATCCGTGAAAATACGCGCACTATTACCGCAAGTTCAAAGATCACATACTCACAAGCAACTAACTTGGCAGTAAATCAAACCCTGATTCGATCGATAAATACATCGCTTATAGCCCTTCTACCAGTGGGCTCAATCCTTTTTGTTGGAGCTGGCTTATTAGGTGCTGGAACGTTAAAGGATCTATCTCTTGCACTCTTTATCGGTCTAGCAGTTGGCACCTATTCATCGGTATTTATCGCACCACCCGTCTTAGCTCAACTTCGAGAACGCGAACCTGCAATGATTGCACTTGCAAAACGTGTCAATGGACGCAGTGCAACACCAACTACTTTTGCTCCAACGGTTGTTGCAGGCGGGCAAAGCCGTGGACCACGCAACCAACCTAAGCGTAAGGGCCGCAAGTAGGCAGTTAATATGGATACTCTGATTGCACCAGTAGTAAGTGCGCTCAAAGAAAATCACGCCACAGTAAAACCAGATGATGTTGAACGTGCTTTTACCATCGCCGAAAAGGCTCATGAGGGGCAGCTGCGTCTATCGGGAGAGCGCTACATAACCCATCCCGTAGCCGTTGCACAGATCTTGGCAGAGCTTGGGCTTGACTCTGGAACTGTAATTGCAGCGCTATTGCACGATACCGTTGAAGATACTCCGTACTCTCTTAAAGATTTGCGGCGAGATTTCGGTGATGAGATTGCAAATCTTGTCGATGGCGTAACTAAACTCGACAAACTTACCTACGGACCAACTGCTCAGGCTGAGACTGTGCGCAAGATGGTTATTGCTATGTCGCGTGATATTCGAGTACTCGTAATCAAGCTCGCCGATCGCCTGCATAATGCTCGCACATGGAAATATGTCCCACAAGAAAGTGCCGAGCGCAAAGCGCGCGAAACCTTAGATATTTATGCTCCTTTGGCACACCGACTAGGTATGAACGCGATCAAATGGGAGCTTGAAGATCTCTCCTTTGAAGTACTTGAACCTAAGAAGTTTGAAGAGATTTCTCGCATGGTCGCTGAGCGTTCACCTTCTCGCGACTCATTAACGGCAACTCTGATTGAAAACGTTACTGCAGATTTGGCAAAGGATTCAATACATGCAACTGTAACTGGTCGCCAAAAACATTTTTTTTCTGTCTATCAAAAAATGGTTGTTAGAGGCCGTGAGTTCAATGAGATTTATGATCTAGTTGGCATCAGAGTCTTGGTCGATGATGTGAAGGATTGCTACGCAGTTCTAGGTTCGATTCACGCTAGATGGAGCCCTGTGCATGGGCGTTTTAAGGATTACATTGCAATGCCAAAATTTAACCTCTATCAATCCCTGCACACAACAGTTATTGGCCCATCTGGCAAGGCATTTGAGGTGCAGATACGTACATTTGATATGCATGCGCGAGCAGAGTTTGGTATCGCCGCGCACTGGAAGTATAAAAAGGGGGATACGAGCGATCAAACTTCCCCAGAGATGTTATGGCTACGACAGTTGCATGAGTGGCAACAAGAGACCCAAGATCCGTCGGAGTTCCTCGATGCACTGCGCTTTGATCTAGGCTCTCCGGAAGTCTTTGTCTTTACTCCTAAGGGCAGCGTGATAGCTCTACCATCTGGTTCAACTCCAGTGGATTTCGCCTTCTCTGTTCATACTGATATAGGTCTTCGTTGTACTGGTGCAAAGGTTAATGGCCGGCTCGTGCCGCTTGAATCACGTCTTGTAAATGGGGATGTTGTGGAGGTTTTAACTAATAAGGGCGAGCATGCAGGTCCGAGTCGCGATTGGCTTAGTTTCGTACAAAGCCCACGAGCTAGATCCAAGATTAAAGCCTGGTTTAGCAAGGAGCGGCGTGAAGAGGCGATTGTTGCTGGCCGTGAATCTATCGCACGCCAGATGCGAAAAGCCGGTTTACCGTTGCAAAAAATCTTTGCTGGCCATGCCCTCCTAGAGATAGCACATGATTTGCACTACTTAGATATTGAAAGTTTGTACTCTGCTGTGGGCGATGGTCACGTCTCGGCGACCTCTATTATCGATAAGTTAACAAGCTCCATTGGTAGCGAAGATTCGCATCCAGAGCCTACGATGGATATCTTACCCACTCGTGTTCCAATCGTACGGCGAGCAAGTGATGCCGTTGATGTTGAGGGCGCAAATGATGTTTTAGTAAAACTTGCACGCTGTTGTACACCGGTTCCAGGAGATAAAATAATGGGCTTTATTACTAAGGGCAGTGGTGTATCAATTCACCGACATGACTGTGTAAATGCCTCAGATCTGATTGCTAATCAATTCGACCGTGTTGTTAAGGTTGCATGGCGACAGGGGGCGGCCTCTGTTTTCTTAGTCAATATTCAGGTTGAAGCCTTAGATCGAGCCTCATTGTTAGCAGATGTGACCCGTGCATTATCTGATCAGCATGTCAACATTTTGAGTGCATCGGTCAGCACCTCTAAAGATAGGACAGCCTTTTCACGCTTTACCTTTGAAATGGCCGATACTTCACATCTGAATTCGGTTTTAACTGCCGTTCGAGCAATTGAAGGCGTTTATGATGTTTACCGAACCACAAATAGTTAGTTGTACTCCGCCAAGCTTTTCTCAGCCTCAGCTAGCCATACTCTGCGTGCATCTGCAGATTCACGAGACTCCATGGCCTTTTTAGTATTGCCTAAGCTCTCGGATTTGGCTGCGATTTTCTCGTAGTTTTCGATCGAATCGCGAAGTTGGACCACAACTTCGGTTGCACGTGCCTTAGCTGCAGGATCACTCTTGCGCCAATGCGCTGCTTCGGCCTCTTTGATGAGAGATTCAACGGCTCGCACACGTGCATCAAGGGATGCACGCTTACCGCGATGGGTCATTCCTATCTTGTTCCAAGCATCTAGATGCTCACGCAGAGCCTTTTTGGCCGCTTCGAAGTTAGTAATAGGTACAAGGGCTTCGATGAGAACTACTAGCTCTTCACGCTTGATGAGATTGGTTATCATCGTTGTATCGCGTTTTTCCAGATCAGCGTTCTTAGCGGTGAAGAATTGATCCTGAGCGGCTTTAAAACGCGCCCATAGTTTTGCATCATTACTAGGTTTGCCACGGCCGGCTGCTTTCCATGCATCCATGAGCGTTCTAAATTCTTTTGCAGTTGGAACCCATTGTGTAGATGTTGCCAACTCTTCTGCTTGTGCAACGATACTTTTCTTTGCATCGGTAACGACGCTTTGTACCGCCTCAAGGGCGGTAAAATGTATACGGCGACGCTTATCGAACTTGTTGCGCGATGAGGAAAAACGCTTCCAAAGCTCTGCATCACTCTTTTTATCCAGACGAGGAACTGACTTCCACTCATCCAGAAGAACCTTCAATCGAGCCCCTGTTGTTTTCCAACTCTCAGAAAGGGCCAAAGATTCAGCCTCTGAAACAATCTTCTCTTTTTCAACTAAAACCTGTTCAACTCTGGCCCTCTTTGCCGCGCTCTCTGCAGCCTTCTTAGCCTCATATGTTTCGCGGTGGCCCTCAATCAGCGGTTCAATCTGTTCTAGCGAGGCCGATAGAGCGGCAAGATCTCCAACGGCATTAACCTCTTTAACCTGCTCGCGAAGTTTTTTTACCGCCGTATAGGCATCGGATGGAACAAGTGCTCCGCTCTTAACGCGCGCGGCCAAGAGAGCAACCTCTGCAGCGAGCATTTCAAATTTACGGACGAAATAGGAAAGAGCCTCATCGTTGCTCTTGCCAGGATATGAACCAACGGGTTTCTCCCCGTTAGAAGTGCAGACATAGACTGTGCCATCCTCACCTACACGACCGAAGGCTGCTGGATCTCCTATCAAGGCAGTTGCTGCACTTGCTTGGGGTAGTGGATGCAAATCGCTCATAGTGGTGATCCTCTCAGCGCGTTGTTCCTTGGAACGTCGCTATGTATGTCGTGGTCTGATCAAATATCGATTTGAACGGACGTGAGTTGAGCCTTTCGGTAGGGACAAAGGTACTCTGTCCTAGCTATAAACCGTCAATCGTCTTTTTTAAGGCTCAGAAAAGGGGTGAAATCGTGATCGTTGCCTCCTTTGCCGCCCCCATGTTTGCCACAAACTGCTGGGTTATCGCCAGTTCCAGAGATAGCGAGTGCCTAGTTTTCGATCCTGGAATGCCCGATGTGCGCCTGCAACTGAGTCAAATCCTAGATGAGTTCAATCTCAAGCCCGTGGCTGTTATAGCAACGCATGGACATTTAGACCACACCTTCTCCATTACCCCAGTGGCCGATGGATATGCAATTCCTACATATATTCATAGCCAGGACCGAAGCGCTCTTATTCATCCCGAAAAACTTCTTTCGCCAGAATTTGCCGCGACATTGGCGGGCCTGGAGTTTGTTGAACCAGGCGATGTAAGAGAATTGCGCAATGGGCAACTCCTTGATCTCGTCGGGCTTAACCTTAAAGTTATTCATGCCCCAGGCCATACGGCGGGCTCGTTAATGTTTGAAGTATCAAACGAGGTAATTCTTACCGGCGATGTTCTCTTTGCTGGCTCGATTGGGCGTACGGATTCGCCATCTGGATCGGCCAGAGATATGCAAGAGACTCTTCGTACAAAGGTGTTGCCACTCTCAGATCACTTACGTGTATTACCTGGCCATGGTCCAGAGACGACAATTGCTAAAGAGCGCAGAGACAATCCATATTTATCTGCAATCAAGGGCCGCTACTAATGGCTAAGGCGAAGATTTCAGCGCCTAAAGGCGTAAGTGAGTATGTACCGCCGCGCTCTAAGTTATTTGAATTCGTCCGCGAATCATTGATTGCACCTGCGCGCTTGGCTGGCTATCAACTGATGGAGCTGCCCGTTTTTGAGGATACAGAACTCTTTAAGCGCGGTGTTGGCGAATCTACCGATGTTGTATCTAAAGAGATGTATACATTCACCGATCGAGCAGATCGCTCAATAACTCTTCGTCCCGAAGGAACAGCTGGGGCTATGAGAGCGGTCATCGAACATGGTTTAGATCGCGGGCAACTACCCGTAAAGATTTGGTACTCAGGTGCCTATTTTCGCGCCGAACGTCCCCAGGCCGGTCGCTATCGCCAGTTCTATCAGGTGGGTATCGAAGCCATTGGTTTAGATGATCCAGCCATTGATGCCGAAGTTATTGCAGTTGCCGATGCTGGTTTTAAGGCTATCGGGTTAAGAAAATATCGCTTAGAGATTACCTCGCTCGGTGATGGTGGCTCACGTGCAGCTCACAGAGTAGATCTCATGAAGTTTATATCTACGCTGGATTTAGATGAGGCGACTCGGCAGCGTTCCCTGATTAATCCACTTCGTTTATTTGATGATAAACGCGAAGAGATGAAGAAAGCGATGATGAAAGCGCCTTTGTTACTGGATTATTTAAATGAGGATTCGCTCAAACATTTTGCATCTGTAAAGGGCTACCTCAATGCTTTAGGAATTGCATATGAGGTAAATCCCCGCATGGTACGCGGCTTAGATTATTACACCGGTACTACATTTGAGTTCATCCACGAACTTCTCGGCTCGCAATCAGGTATTGGCGGGGGAGGCCGTTATGGGGATCTTATGCAAGAGCTTGGGGGTCAAGAACTTTCTGGAATTGGATTTGCACTTGGCGTGGATCGAGTGTTACTAGCTGCTGAAGCCGAAGGCGTGACCTCAACTCTCGATTTTGTCTCGGATTTATT
>JAQBVO010000003.1 GCA_027728065.1 Actinomycetota bacterium | reverse complement strand
CTGGCGGTCTACCACCCGCCGGCAAGTCACCAAACGAAGTCCTCACTTGGACAGTAAAGGGTGCTACCGAATCTGATATTTCAGTAATGAATCTCTGTCTGAACAAGAAAGTCTCCGATATTTCTGGTGCTACCGTAACTATGACAACAAGCAATGGGGTAGTAACAGTTGTAGCATCTGATCCAGGAAACGACTCTTGCCGTCGCATACTAGTTGGTCCTGAAAAGATTATTGGTTAATTAAGTAAGTTAGCCATCCAAGCTTCAATTTCATCTGGGTGACGCGGCATTTTCTCACTTAAATTAAGATAGCCAGTTTCGGTTACTAGAACATCATCTTCAATACGGATTCCAATACCGCGATATTCAGGTGCAAATAACTCATCATCGGGTTGGATATATAAACCTGGCTCAACAGTTAAAATCATTCCCGCCTCTAACACTGCATCGGTGTATTGATCTTTACGGGCTTGGGCGCAGTCATGAACATCAAGGCCTAACATATGGCTGACACCGTGCAGCGTCCAACGCTTATGAAGGCCAATCTCAGGACGCATAGACTCTTCGGCGCTCATTGTTAATACGCCCATATCAAATAGACCCTGCGCTAAAACCATATGGCAGGCTCTATTAATCTCAAGGAAAGGCACCCCTGGAGCGATTGCTGCAAAGCCAGCCTTTTGTGCTTCATAGACAAGCATATATAGAGAGCGCTGAGCGGGCGAGAACTTCCCACTGATCGGCAGTGTGCGAGTGATATCGGCGGTATAGAAAGAGTCGAGTTCAACACCGGCATCGAGTAATAAAAGATCACCCTTGTTTACATCACCATCGTTTCGTGCCCAGTGCAACACACATGCATGTGAGCCAGCGGCCGAGATAGTGTCATAACCAAGTTCGTTACCTTCAATACGGGCACGACCAAAAAATGCCGCTTCTACTACGCGCTCACCACGGGGTGTGGCAATCGCAGCGGGCAACGCGCGAATAACATCATTGAATGCGCGGTGAGTGACATCAACTGCCTGTTGCATCTGATCCATCTCATACTCATCTTTAATAAGACGTGCAACGGATACAAAATTCTCTAACTCTGCCCCTCGTGGATTCTTTTTGATAACCGAATCGACCAAAGAGTCAAGGCCCGTTAACGCAACGGTCGGTGTCCCATCTTTCAGAAGTGATTTAAGATCATCGACTTTGCAAACCTCAATACCAAAACGCTCTGAAGCCTCATCGGTTGTATAGCGACGGCCAACCCAGAGTTCGCCGTATTTGCGATCATTATAGAAAGCACTTGTATCACGGGTAGAGCGCGGCTGTATGTACAAAATAGAGTCATGGTGCTTACCTTTAGGCTCCATTACTAAAACAGCGTCGGATGTAATTTCTTCGCCCTGCACACCGGTGTAGTAAACAAAGGCGCTATGCGGGCGGAATCGGTAATCGGTGTCGTTGCTGCGCACTTTGGAGTTTCCACTCGGCAGGATAACTCTCTGGCCGATAAAGGCCTGAGATAGTTTCTTCCGGCGTGCAAAGCAGTAAGGGATAACGGCATCCTGAGTAATACCAGTCAAAGGTGTTGGCGCCCAGCCAGTTGTCATGAATTCGACATAGGTATCTGATGGCGGTACGTCGTAAATACGGCGACTTTCAGCGGGCTTCTTTGTTGACTCCATTGTCTAAGCCTACAAGCGTTGAGAATTGGTAGCCACACCTGCACGCGCTAAACTCACACCTGTACAAGGAGACGTCGCATAGCCCGGTCGAGTGCGCCTCACTGCTAACGAGGTAAGGTAGAAATACCTTCGAGAGTTCAAATCTCTCCGTCTCCGCACGTAAGTACTTCTAAGGGGTGATGATGCTGCAGTACAAAGTAGCGATCATCGGTGCAGGTCCTGCTGGTTACTTTGCGGCTCAAGCGCTACAAAATCTTGCCAATGCAGAGCGATCATTTTCAATCGACATGATTGAACGACTCCCTACCCCGTGGGGATTAGTGCGCAGCGGTGTCGCCCCGGATCATCCAAAGATTAAAACCGTATCTAAGGTCTTTGAAAAGATTGCAGCAGAGCCAAACTTTCGCCTCTTTGGCAACATTGAACTTGGTAGCGGTATCTCGTTAGAGGATTTGAAGAGCAGATATGACGCCATCGTTATTGCAACTGGATCATCCCTTGGTAAAACTCTAGGTATTCCAGGTGAGAATCTCCCTGGATCAATCTCGGCCGCCGATTTTGTACCGTGGTACAACGGCCATCCAGATTATGTGGAGATAGATGTTCCACTAGATACTGATACAGCAATTGTCATTGGCGCGGGAAATGTCGCAATGGATGTGGCGAGAATGTTGGCACTTGATCCAACAGAACTTGATGTAACAGATACGGCCGATCACGCAATCGAGGCTTTCAAAAAGAGCCAGGTGCGCCATGTCTATATGAGTGCTCGCCGCGGAGCGGAGCATGCCGCCTTTACATCTCCAGAGCTGCGTGAGCTTCCAAAATTGGAACACACCAATGTCATTATGCATCAAGCAGATATTGCAGAAGCCATTGCTCGTGCAGGTGATGAACCCAAAAAGGATGTAAAGAGTAATTTTGATGCGATGCAATTAATCGCACAAACATCATTGGGCGAGCATGATCGAACGATGGAGTTCTTATTTCAACACACACCTAAAGAAATCCTTGGAACCAATCGGGTAGAAGGCGTTCTCTATTCAACTCCCAAAGGCGATGTGACTATTAAGTGTGGTCTTGTTATTACTGCAATCGGCTATCAAGCTGTTGCTATAGATGGCGTTCCTTATGAGAACGGAAAAGTAATTAATAAAGATGGTCGAGTCGCTGACAATCTTTATGTTGTGGGCTGGGCAAAGCGTGGACCATCAGGGGTAATTGGAACTAATAAATCAGATGCCGCCGCAGTTGTTGAGTTATTACTGTCAGATCTAACAACTCCAAAAAGTGCTGGAGATATCACTGAATTATTGACCCATCAAATTGTTGTAACTCAAGAAGATTGGCAGAGGATCAATGAGGCTGAGGTTTTGGCTGGTGAGCCAAAGGGTAAACCTCGGGTTAAAGAGGTTGTGAAGGAAAACTTACTAAAGCTCGGTGGTGTTATTTAACCGATCCTGCAGTAACTCCTTGGATGTAGTAACGACCCAACAACAAGTAGATTAACACGGAGGCGCTCGGGTTGTTGGTTAAACCCACACTTGAGGGTTATGGCTACATTTACTTTAACGTAACTTTTTTGTTACTTAAAAAGTAGGTGAAGTGAAGTCTGAGCATCATTAGGATGCGGTCATGAATAAAACCCTCTCATCTAGAAAAATCTTTAGCTGGGGCTCTTTAGCTCTGGCTACATCGCTACTAGTTTCATTAATAGTACCCACAGCGCAGGCAGCGACATACTCGCTACCGAACCCTCCAACTAAAGTCACCTCCTACCTAGGCGTTCGCGGCGTTGTTGTGAAGTGGACTCCTGGCGCAGATGTTGATCCAGGTGTAACTGGATATGTTGTTTCAGCAGGTGCTGGTTCATGCCCGATATTTGTTCCTGTAAACCGTAACTCAATTGTGACGATGCCAGTTGTTGCGGGTCAACCTGCAGGCACACCAGTTGTCCAAGCCGTTAACGCATATGGTTTTTCAAAGCCAGCGGCATCTAGCAAGAGTTACACCGCCGCACAACTTGCTACTGTGGCTTCATCTAGTAACAAAGCGGTTCAAGTCTTACAACACAGCGATCTTCATGGCGCAATCGAAGTCGGTGGCTCCTTTGGGCAGCGCTACTTACTAGCAATTGGGCGGCAGATCGTTTAGCTAACAAAGTAACGATTGCAGTTTCAGCAGGAGATAATATTGGCGCTGCGCCACCGATTTCTACAGAGTTTGAAGAGATTCCGACTATTGAGACATTAAATCTTACAAAATTGGATGTATCTGTATTTGGTAACCACGAGCACGATAGAAACTTAGAACACGTTAATAAGATGATTGGTCTATCTGATTTTCAGTGGGTAGTTTCAAACTACAATCCAGAGGATTTGGCAGCTTTGAAATCTGGCTCAAAATCTGCCAAGCGATATGCAATCATTGATAGAGGTGGGGTTAGAGTTGGTGTCGTCGGTGCAAATACATCAGAGACAATTGAACAAGTATTCCCAGGGAACCTTGATTACAAAGATGCATCTGGTGCGAAAAAGACGATATCAATCAATCCAGGAGCTGAAGGGGTTAATGCCGCTATCGTTGAAGCTAAAGCAGCAGGTGCAGAGATTGTCATAGCGATTCTTCATCAAGGTTGGTTAGAAAATGCCAATGGGGTAGCAATAGGCCAACTTAACTCTCTGGCCTCACAGATTAAAGGAGCGGCTGCAATCTACGGTGGTCATAGCCACCAGACATTTGCATCTGTAATTCCAGGAAACATACGCGTTGCACCCACTGTTATTGGGCAGGTTCGCAACTCGGGTGTCGAGTACACACGCACGCAAATCTGTATACAAAATAGCAAAGTAGTAGGCCAGTCGATCCAGCATGTATTAAAGGCTGCAAATGCCAATATAAATACAGGCGTTGTTAGCACTGTGACAACTCAGGATGCAACAGCTGCTGCAATGGTTAAAAAGTATAAGGATCAACTCACCGCAAAACTCGATGTAAAAATCGGTCAAGTTTCAGGAGTATTCCCACGTGGAGGATCACCAGCGGTAGAGCGCTCAGGTGAGACACCAATGGGTAACTACATGGCAGATTTGATGCGGGTAAAGCATAAGACTGACTTTGCGATTCAAAATGGTGGCGGTATTCGCGATACATTCCCAGCAAAGACTTATCTCCCTGCAAATACAGCAATTGTTCGCACCGGTGCTGGTCCATTAGATGTAACTCTCGGTGATGCTTTCACCGTCTTTCCATTTGGTAACCAGGTCGCAACGACAGTTATAACTGGGGCAAATCTTTGGAAGGCACTTGAAAACGGTGTTGGTGGTAGCTATCCAGGAGATGGACGTTTCCCACAGATTTCAGGATTCAAGTTCTCATTTGATGCATCTAAAGCAATTGGAAGCCGGATAGTTACGGTTACTAAGAACGATGGAACCGCTATTGCTAAAGATGATAAGCAGTACACACTTACAACTGTTGACTTCCTAATTTATGGTGGGGATGGATATGCAAATGTCTTCTCACCTGCAGAGTCCAAGGTCAAAGGCGCGTTACTTGATATATTTGTAGATGCGCTCAAGGCAGATATGGCCGCTGGAAAAGTTACGCAGACACCCGTAGTAGATGGCCGCATCAAAAAAGTAGGCTAAGACATAAGCAGTAAGTCAAGGGCGCTCGAGTGGTCGGGCGCCCTCTCTGCTTGGTTTATTCTCGCTTTGATGTTTTGGAAGCCAACAAAAAGAAGGTAGTATTCCTAGGCTGTACAAAATTACATAAGCGCGCGTAGCTCAACGGATAGAGCATCTGACTACGGATCAGAAGGTTGGGGGTTCAAATCCCTTCGCGCGCACCAGGGTGAGACCCACCTACTGCGCTTCCGGCGTATGACTATGAGAAGAGAAGGAACACCATGGGAGCATGCGTTTGCGGATACACGACAGATCCAGAGAAGAATTGCAACGGAACACATAATGTCGTGAAAGCGGTAAAGGCTGACCTCATCGCAAAGTTAGAAGCCAAGGACTTTGCAGATGCCGCGCAGTACCTCAAGACTAACTAACTCAATCTCTTCGCGCGCACAAGTTAAGCTCTCGGTGCTTTTCACACTGGGGGCTTTTCTTCTCTTAGTAGGCTAAGGCTATGACCAAGGTGCTGCTGACAGGGTTTGAACCCTTTGGAAAGGCAACTCTTAATTCATCAGGTGAAATCGTTAAGCAGATCAGCGGTGAGAACATCATTACCGCGATCTTGCCCGTTACCTATAGGCAATCTGCCGAAGTGCTATTGGCTTTAATTGATGAACAGGCCCCGGATGTAGTTATCTGTTTGGGGCAAGCCGAGGGTCGGAAAGAGATTACCCCTGAGCGCATCGCAATCAATTTAGATGAAGCTCGTATTGCAGATAATGAAGGTGTACTTCGCGACGATGTGCAGATCCTGCCAGGTGGCCCTGTCGCATATGAGTCAACTCTGCCAATCAAAGAGATTGTAAATGCGATTAAGGCACAGGGAGTTCCTGCGGCGGTTTCATTAAGCGCAGGGGCCTTCTTGTGTAATCACATCTTCTATCGGGTTCAAAGCAAGTTTCATGGTTCAGATGTGCGCAGCGGCTTTGTCCATGTGCCACTGATGGATGAGCAGGCAGGGGAGTTTCCGGGGTTACCGACGATGCCCTTAGATGACATGGTCAAAGCGGTTCGAATTATGCTCGAAGTGCTATAGCGAACTCCCGGAAATCCTCTACTAATAGATCAATCTCTGCTTGGCCGTGGGCTAATGAAATCAACCACTGCTCATCTAATCCCGGAGGAGTGATGATTCCACGGTTAATTGACCACAGCCACGATAGCTCTGCCATCACAAAATCACTCGCTTTATAATCGCGATAATTTCGCAGTGGTGTAGTCGACCAGGTAATACAGCCCTTTACACCAAAGCCCACTGTATGAGCTGGTAGTTGGTATTCATTAATGATTTCACTAATGCGATCGAGGGCTTGTTGATTAAAAGCTTCAGCACCAGCAAGAGCTTCTTTAGTGCAGATCTCATCCACGGCACGCACACCTGCCATCGCTAAAGGATTTCCATTAAAAGTGCCCAAGTGTGCCATCTTGCCGTTGGTAACAAAATCCATATATTTTTTCTTGCCACCAAAAGCGGCCACAGTAACTCCACCACCGATTGACTTTGCAAGTGTGATGAGATCTGGAATAACACCCAGGCGCTGTGCTGCGCCCTGGTGGCCAGCAGTTAAACCTGTCTTAACCTCATCAAAGATTAGAACGACATCATATTGATCACAGAGTTCGCGTACTCGCTCGAGGTATCCCTCATCTGGCAAAATGATTCCAAGGTTTTCTATAACTGGCTCAACAATAAAGCAGGCGATTCTCGACGCGCTTTTCTCGAAGAGACGCTCTAATGAATCGGCATCGTTATAAGGAACAACATAGATCTCTCCAGGGATAATCGCTGGAGGGATATAGGCAGTTGGATCGTTTGGATCACCAATCTTGTCGATCGGTGGTTTAGCAGATACTACAAATGGATCGTAGCTACCGTGATAACCACCTTCGACTTTAGCAATTGCATCCTTACCTGTGGCAGCGCGCGCTGTGCGAACGGCATACATAGTCGACTCGGTTCCACTGTTGGTAAATCGAACCTGATCAATGACAAAACGGCGGCAGATGCGCTCTGCGCCATCGGTAGAGATTGGCGATGGTGTCACAAAGAGCATTCCAGTCTCTAGTGCTCCCTGCACCTGCGTAACAACTGTTGGATTGAGGTGGCCTACCAGCATCGCACCAAAGCCCATCGATAGATCTAACAGTTGACGGCCATCCACATCGGTTATCCATGCACCGTTAGCGCTCACGATAGAGAGCGGGTAAGGCTCCCAGTACTGAAAGCTTGAGGTCACACCAAGTGGAAGTGATTTGCAAGAGCGCTTACTCTCTTCCAAGCTTTTGCCTGTCTGCTTGGTAAATAGCTCCCACTCAGATTTTAGAAGGGCAGCGATTCTTTCAGGTGGAATTGCTACTGATGTTGAAGGAACGGATCTATAAGTTTCTTTGTGATTAACTTGTGTAATCATTGTAAAGCTTGTACGGCAAAGGTTTCAGCGTTTGAAACTCGTTTGAGAAGTACTCTCCCGGTTCGTTTTTAGTTCATGTGAACTAGGGGCTAAGTATCCCACATTACCTTTTAAATGCAACCCCTCACGCCCTAGCGTAAGAAAAGCGCCCGCAAACGATGGGAAGTAACAAATAAACCAACAGCAATCATTATTAAAAAGTAAAAAATATGTACTAATATCCCTGAGTTAATATTTCCAAACCAAAATGCCCGAACTAGTTCTATTCCATGCCATAACGGCAACGCCATAATTATCTTTTCTAACCAATCGGGGTAAACTGAGATTGGGTATAAAGATCCGGAAAATAAATTCATGGGTAGGAGAACAAAGGTAACAAAGCCCATCTGTTGGTAAGTCTTAAAAAATGAAGTGATGGCCATTCCAAAGGATGCAAAACCAAAGGCGACCAGAGAGGCCGCTGGGATAGCTAAAACAGCCCAGACGCTAGGTGTTAAGCCAAATACACTGACAACGGTTAGGAAACCGATCGAGTAGACCAATCCACGCAAAAGCGCCCAAGTAATCTCACCTAAGGCGATATCCATCGGGCCAAGTGGAGTCGAGAGCATAGTTTTATATAGTTTGGATTCATTAAGCTTGAAAAATACATTCCACGTTGAATCATAAACCGCGCCATTCATAGCACTAGTTGCGAGTAAACCAGGTGCAATAAACATCGTGTAATCAATACTTGCCGACCCCACGGAGATATTGCCAACCAGATTACCCATTCCATAGCCAAAGGCGAGTAAGAACAAAACCGGCTCTATGAATCCGGTAAAGATTGGGACCCATGTTGTGGAGCGAAAAGCCAACCAACTACGCTCAAGAAGAACTTGTGGGCGACCGGCATACATCGCGCTAGATGAACGGCTTTGGGCAATCTCAATGGCAGTGCTCATTTGGCCAACCTCCTTTCAAATTGGCCGATAGATAAGATCAATCCAACAACCGTCACTGCTGTTAAAAACAGTAAGTGGGTCGTGATCACTAATGGTGAGAGGCCATATTCAAAGGCGGCTTCACGGCCAAGTTCGGTAGCGTGCCATAGCGGTGAAATCCAGCCAATCGGTTGTAAATAAATCGGCATTGAAGATAGCGGGAAGAATGTTCCAGAGAATAAGAACATAGGCATAACGATTAAGCGCCCAATAATATTGAAAAAATAATCTTCTTTCTCAACTTTAGCTGCAAAATAGAGCATTACAGCACCAAAAGAGCCACCTGCCATAATAGCGATTGGGACAATTAAGATACTGATACCAAAATCAACGACATTAAATGTCAGTAACAAAAGATAGTAGATAACAACACTAAAAACGGCTCTACTCAGCGCGGCGAGATAGACACCAATAGCGATTTGCTTACCGGTTATTGGGGTAGCGTTTTGGGCGTAGAAGAGTTTGCGCCACTTAAACCCCTCAATGACTGGGAAAACACACTCATCCATGACACCGGTTATCGCTGAGCTTGCAAGTAGTGCCGGTGCGATAAAGGCGATGTACTTAATTCCACTAGTGCCACTTGTCCCAGAGTTATTTTCAACTAATACGCCGATACCGATACCTATGGCGATTAAATAGAAAAGTGGGTTTCCAATATCGACTGCGGCAATAACCGTTCTCCACTTAAACATCGAACGAAAACGAGCTGCAGCGATATACAGCGCTCCAAAGCGGGCAATGCGTACAACATCAATTCCAGTGTTCATTCAATCAAAGTCCTTCCAGTAAGGCGCAGAAAGACATCTTCCAACGAGCTTCGTCGCACCAGAGAAGTAGTGGGATGGAGCTTGAGCACCGTAATCTCTTCAAGTAGTTTTTCACCGTCATCGGCATACATCAAAATACGATCGGGCAGAACCTCCATACGTTCACAGATGTTTCGTAATACGAGTGCGACATCAGCGTTGCGCTCACTACCAAAACGAA
This sequence comes from Actinomycetota bacterium, assembly GCA_027728065.1. Taxonomy (GTDB): domain Bacteria; phylum Actinomycetota; class Actinomycetes; order Nanopelagicales; family Nanopelagicaceae; genus Planktophila. The sequence continues at coordinate 80,661 of JAQBVO010000003.1, read as the reverse complement.
CCTCGAGTACCTCTTTACTGGAGTACTCCTTAATCAATCCAGCGGGTGAGCCCTGCGCCATAATCGCGCCTTTATCCATGACAACAAGACGGTCACATAACTGTTCAGCCTCATCCATAAAATGGGTTGTTAAGACGAGAGTGACGCCTTGCTCTTTTAATCGAAACAAACGATCCCAGAGAATATGCCGCGCCTGTGGGTCTAGACCTGTTGTTGGCTCATCGAGCAACAAGATATCTGGCTCACTAACCAATCCGCGGGCAATCGTTAAACGCCGCTTCATCCCACCACTTAAGGCCTCGACCTTTACGTCGCGCTTTTCCTGCAGCTGGGCAAACTCCAGTAACTCTTCAATCTTATTATTAATAAACTTCTTTGAAAGACCGAAATAACGGCCATAGATGAATAGATTTTCACTAACAGTTAACTCGCCATCAAGATTATCTTGCTGGGGCACAACTCCAAGATGGGCACGCACAAGGGGTCCAAATTTTTCAGGATCCTTATCTAGTATTTCAACTGTGCCCGATGTGCGGGTAGATGTTGCCGCCAAGATGCACATGATGGTCGATTTACCGGCCCCGTTCGGACCCAATAATCCGAAGGATTCACCCTCGGCTACTTCAAAGTTGACGCCATCGACGGCCGTTAAATCACCGAATTTCTTGGTCAGCCCACGTACACAGATGAGCGGATTGGACACTTGGGTAGTCTATCCGAGTATTGTTTACCCACGTGCGATTCATAAATACCCCAAGCCACGATCTCACCTATGACGATGTTTTTATGGTGCCTAGCGCATCAGAGTTATCCTCTCGAATGGATGTTGATTTAACTTCTAAAGATGGCTCGGGAACGACAATTCCAATTGTTGTTGCAAATATGACGGCAATCTCTGGTCGCCGAATGGCTGAAACAGTTGCACGTCGCGGTGGGATTACTGTAATTCCTCAAGATATTCCACATTCAGTTGTAGATAGCGTTATTAAATGGGTTAAATCACGGCACATCTTTTTTGACACAGCTATAACGCTTAACCCACATCAAACAGTCGCCGACGCCGTAAGCCTGTTACACAAACGCGCACATGGCGCGATCGTTATTGTTGATAACGCAAAACCCGTTGGTATCGTTACTGAAGAGGACTGCAAGAGCGTTGATCGCTTTACGCAGTTACACCAAGTCATGAGTAAAGAATTAATAACAATGGCCGATAACTTGGATGCTCGAGCTGCCTTTGAATTTCTAAATCTACATCGGCATAAACTCGCACCTGTTGTCTCACCTAACGGGGATTTAGTGGGGATAATGACGCGAATCGGAGCGCTACGAGGCACGCTTTATGCACCCGCCATTGATAGTAATAATCACCTACGAATTGCTGCAGCCATTGGTATAAACGGTGATATCAAAGCAAAAGCCGCCGCATTTATTGAATCCGGTGTCGATGTATTAGTTGTTGATACTGCGCACGGCCATCAGAAAAAGATGCTTGAAGCTTTACGTGCAATCAAATCTCTAGGCTCATCGATACCGATTGTTGCCGGCAATGTTGTTACGGCCGAAGGTACAGTGGCTTTAATTCAAGCCGGTGCAACAATTGTAAAAGTCGGTGTTGGCCCAGGAGCGATGTGCACTACTCGCATGCAGACCGGTGTGGGTCGCCCACAGTTTTCTGCCGTACTCGAATGTGCAACCGAAGCTAAAAAACTCAACGCACATGTGTGGGCCGATGGTGGCGTACGTCATCCCCGCGATGTAGCACTAGCTCTTGCCGCGGGTGCATCACAAGTGATGATCGGCTCTTGGTTTGCAGGCACATATGAATCTCCTGGTGATTTACAGAGTGATGTGAACGGAAAGTTATTTAAAGAGTCTTTTGGAATGGCATCTGCGCGCGCAGTAGCGGCCCGCACCAACGGAGAAGATGGATTTGAGCGTGCCCGTAAATCTCTCTTTGAAGAGGGCATCTCGACATCACGCATGTACTTAAACCCCGCCCGCCCAGGGGTTGAAGATTTACTCGATGAGATTATCGCGGGTCTGCGCTCATCCTGCACATATGCAGGCGCTCGTACACTTGAAGAGTTTGCAGAACGGGCAGTTATTGGAGTTCAATCATTGGCAGGATATGCAGAGGGCCGGCCACTTCATTCATCCTGGGGTAGCTAAATCTAAACCAGCCTGATTGATCCTTGGCTTGTAAGCTCAACAAAATCAGCCCTTTTACCAATTTCGATACTGCCAACATCACTTAGACCAATTCGCTGTGCGGGTAATGTTGATGCCGAATAACTAGCATCAGCGATTGAAAACTTAAAATTATTGAGCAAGCTAAGAAAGGCTCGGTCCATAGTTAAAGTGCTACCAGCCAGAGAGTCCTTTGATTTTAAACGTGCAATGCCATTGAGAACCTGCACATCAAGCTTACCAATCGTGTAATCACCATCTCTGCCACCAGCGGCCGACATAGCATCGGTTATTGCAATGATGCGTCTTGGAGCAGTTGAGGTAATCCTCTGGAGATCGGTGGTATTTACATGAATGCCATCGAGAATGAGCTCGAGGGCTACCGAAGAATCACTCAGAGAGAGGGAATTGATGTTATCGCCCGTGTCCAACTTAGGCATGCCATTATTAAAGTGCGTAACTATTTTTGCCCCAGCATTTATAGCCTCTTGGGCGATTGAGGCGTTAGCACCAGTATGTCCGAGAGCGACTGTAACTTTTTGCTTAACTAAGTATTCGATAACAGCAATCGCACCTTCTATCTCGGGAGCGATTGTGACCATACGGATAGTGTTATTAGAAACTGCGATAAGTTCACTTAACTCCGCCACGGTTGGTATTCTAAAAAACGCTGGATCATGTGCACCGCAGTGTGTATGGGAGAGATAAGGACCCTCTAAATGAATTCCTTTGACGGCGCCCTGTTTAATAAAGGGTTGTAGCGCTTTTATCTGTGCCATTAGGGCTTCAATAGGCTCGGAGACCAAACTAGCCAACATCGATGTTGTGCCGTGGGCTCTATGTGTCTTGATGGCCGTTGAAATCTCTTCAGGGTGCTTAGCTGAGAAATAGTGGCCCCCTCCACCATGACAATGAATATCGACGAAGCCTGGGATGAGAGTTCCATTTACTGTTGTGGCAAGAGTCGAGTTAATTGTGATATCCGTAATCAACCCATCGCTATATTCGACGCAAACACGTTGCTCCAGTTTTCCTGCAATCAACGCATGTTCAGCTACTAGGTTCACGCCCTTAGTCTAATTCATGTGAGCAGTTAGGTAGGCTAAGGCATATGGCGAAGCCAACAATCATTCTTGCAACGAGTAATGGGGTTGGCATGGGGCATTTAGCCCGCGCAAGTGCAGTGGCGTTAGCACTTAAAGATGTAGCTAATCCAATAATTGTTTCAATGGCCGGCGGTATCGCTGAGATTGCATCATTTATGGATATTCGTTGTGAATATATTCCAGGGCGAGATCGTTTATGGATGTCTAGAAAAAAGTGGGATAAGTACTTACGTGATCGGCTCCTTGCTCTCATCGATGAGACCGATGCGAAAGTTCTTTCATTTGATGGGGTAGTTCCTTATCCAGGGGTTATTGCCACAAAGAACTCAAATCCAGCGCTTAAATTAGTCTGGGTTCGCCGGGGTTTGTGGCAGAAAAAACCGCAGCGTTTTATCTTAGGATTACAGTCTGCGATGATGGATGTGATTATTGAACCCGGTGATATCGCCCGTGCATATGATCATGGCCCAACATCAAAGCGTAAAGATAGCGTTTTAACATCACCAGTTTCGCTCTTTAAAAAAGAAGAGGCGATGACACGTGATGATGCACGCAGAGCACTCGGCTTAGATCTGCATCGACCAGTAGTTCTTGTGCAGTTAGGCACGGGCGATAGCGATGTTAACCACAAAATGACGGCCGCACTTGAAGGTCTAATTGGCTGGAGAGATTTGCAGGTTATCGTTACAAAGGCTCCAGTAGCTAAAGATGGAAGCTCTCTAGCTCCTGCAGGACTAGATATTAAAACTATTCACTACTTTCCATTGGCAAAGGTTTTACATGCCTTTGATGCCGGAATTTGTGCCACGGGATACAATGGCGTTCACGAACTATTACCTGCAGGTATACCAACCGTATTTGTATCAAATATCCGTGGAACCGATAATCAAGAGGCGCGCGCGCGCTGGTGTAATGACTTTGGTTATGCCTTGCGAGCTGATCAAAGCGATCTAGCCGACATCACACAGAGCGTAAGAAAGCTACAGGATCCACAGATTCGGCTGGAACTAGCCGCGCAATGTGCCAAGCTGGCCGATACAACCGGTGCTCAAGAGATTGCCGAGATTTTGCTTTCGCTATCAATGGCACAAAAGCCAGGGAGCCCTAAAGCTTTAACATTTAAGCGCTTGATGGCGCAAGATCACATTAACCGCGGGCTACGCCATGTTGCGAATCTAGGGATTCGGCGATTAGCCCTGGTCTATCGCTATTTTATTCCGCATAAAAACGATGAAGTAGTCAAAGAGAGCGCCCCTATCTTTAGTGATTCAACCGCCCCCGATGAGCTTCGGGCTTTAATTAAGGCATCTACCCGTTTTGAGCATTTAATCTCAGGTGCATCCCCCGTATACCGTGCACGGCGAGAAGAGATTGCTTTTGTGGCATATGGTGAGCAAGTGGAGAGTGCAAAGAATTGAAGTTGAGAGGCTGGGTTAAGCGCACACCCGCTGGCCGTTTGTTCTGGCGGGTATTTATCGGCGTCTTAGGTGCTGGTATCACCGTTCTTGGCTTAATCACACTTGTTACTCCAGGTCCTGGCTTATTGGTACTTCTTGCAGGTCTTGGTATTTTGGCAACAGAGTTTGCCTGGGCCGCTCGCGTAATGGAAAAAACTAAATCGGCGGCAAAGTCAGCCTCTGAAAAAGCTGGAGTTCCACTCTGGATTAAATATTTTATTATCGCAGGTGCAACCATCGCCGGAATTCTTGTCGTGCTCATTTATTATTGGCGGTGAGATTAAAAACGGGAGCGAATCTCCCAGAGATCTCGAAATGCAGGATTAAACAGAGTGCCGGATAAGTACTCAACACCACTAGATCCACCAGTACCGACTTTATGTCCGATGGTACGCTCTACCATTTTTACGTGGCGGTATCGCCACTCTTGAATACCTTCATCGATATCTAGCAATCGCTCACAGACCATTGAACTCTCAGGATCTTGGCGGTGAATATCAAGCAAGACATCTTGGACTTGAAGATTTGTCTCATAGGCCAGAGCTCGATCACGGTTGAGAACATCAGTTGGAATCGCATGGCCACGCTTTGCCAGATAGGCAAGTGCAGAGTCCCAAACCGAGTTTTTTGCTGTGAGTAGAGCGATTTCGGCTTGAATAGCTGGCGGTAGATGGTCTGCCATTTTGTTATCTCGTCTACCTAACAGAGCCTCAACTTTTCTAAACTGCGTAGATTGGAAGCCACTAGCTGATGATAAATAGGATCTGAAGGAGTTGAACTGCAGTGGAGTCATTGTCTCTAAAATATCTATTTGAGCAACACAAACCTTCATAATCGTACGGATACGGCCAAGAATCGCTAATGAATAATATGTATCACCAGACTCCATAGTTCTCTGTGCCTGTAGGAACTCATGAATTATCTGCTTGAACCAGAGCTCATATGTTTGATGAATGATGATAAATAACATCTCATCATGCTCAGGTCCAGCAGATAGTGGTCGCTGCAAACTAAGTAGTTCATCAACTGCTAGATATGATGTGTATGTCAACGCTGAATCAAATTTTTCATCACTCATGTGACTCGAGACCCACTTTCTTGTATTTGGCTATAGCGACCACTTGCCACTAAATCACGCATGCGCTCGAAACCATCCCAAACCTCAGTATAGGAAGTTGGTAGGGGGGAGATTGCTAAACGAATTGAGTGTGGAGCGCGATAATCAGGAATCACATTAGATATTTGGCGCAGAGCTAAACAAATCTGCGCGGCATCTGGATGGCCTAATGAGATATGACCACCGCGCTCTTTCGGATCTCTGGGAGTATTCAACTCAACTCCAAGGGGGGCAAGCCATGCATCATATAAATCAATCATCATCTGCGTACCGATAGCTGCTTTTTTGGCGATTGCATCGATTCCAGCCTCTCTAATCATTGTAAAAGCAGTTTGCACGCAGCGAATTCCCATCAGCGGTGGACTTGCAATTTGGAAACCGCGGATGCTTAGAGATCGTTCAAATATCGGGCCCATTTCAAACTGTGCATCTTGGGCGAACCAGCCTTGAATTGGAACTTGCAGCTGGCTTTGGAGGCTCTTTGATACATATAACCAAGCTGGTGATCCCGGGCCGGAGTTTCCATACTTATATGTACAGCCCACACATAAATCGACACCATTTGCATCAAGGTTTAATTCGATTGCACCCACTGCATGGCTAGCATCCCAAACAACTAATCCACCGATTGCGCGAACCTGGTCTGTAATTGATTTCATATCGGTACGGGCACCAGATCGGTATTGGATTACTTGAAAGGTAACTAGAGCCACATCTTCATTTAAATATGGAGCAAGTACTTGCGTCGTTATTCGTTCATGATCAGCAATTGCTGAATCTTCGTTATTAATAATCACTAACTTTAAATTAAATTGCTTAGCGATTCCATCGAGAATATAGCGATCAGTTGGAAAGTTCGCAGCATCAGTTATTATTGTTTTACGTCCAGGTCTTGCTTTAATCGCAGCAAGACAGAGCTGATAGAAATTAACAGAGGTTGTATCGCACACCAGAATTTGTCCAGGGGATGCACCTAAAGCTGCAGAGCCCAATAAATCTCCAGCTGGTTGGGCCTGATCAACCCAATGGCTCCATCCAGTAACAACCTGTGGTCCCCATTCATCGACCATAAAATCGTTGATGGCCGCAATCGTGGATTTGGGCAGGCGACCAAGGGAGTTTCCATCGAGATAGCACATCTGCGGATCGGAGATGACAAACATCGATTTAAAGCGGGCTAGGGGGTCATTCCTATCTAGCTCTAAGGCGTACTCGCGTTGCGTCACATTCATGGATGAAAGGTACGCTCTCCTATCATGGCGCGCAACATTGTAAATATCGAAGAGGTCTTCAAGAGCTTTGATATTAAAGAGCTTTTAGTAAGGGTCTCATTAGGCATATCTGAGGGCGATCGGATCGGAATCGTTGGCCGAAATGGATCTGGTAAGAGCACTTTGATTAAAGTTATCGCTGGTAACCAAGCCCCAGATGCTGGCCGGGTAACAAAATCTAACGCTGCACGTATCGGAATTCTCTTCCAAGTTGATGTTGAAAACCCGGATAGCACTGTCGGTGAAGTTATATTAGGGGATACAGAAAAACACGAATGGGCAAGTGAGCCAAATATCCGCGAAGTTTTTACTGGTTTGTTTGGAAGTTTTGACGATCATATTTTTGAGAGAAAGTTTGGACAGTTATCTGGTGGTGAGCGACGACGAGTTGGATTAGCCAAACTACTTATCAATGAACCCGATCTAATTTTACTTGATGAACCAACCAATCATCTCGATGTTGAAGGTGTTGCCTGGCTCGCTAACTATTTAAACAAACGCAAAGGGTTAGCGGTGGTTGTTATAACTCACGACCGTTGGTTTTTAGATGCCGTTACCTATAGGACCTGGGAAGTAGTTGATGGGAAGGTTGAAGAGTATGAGGGTGGATACAGCGCATTTGTTTTAGCAAAGGCTGAACGCGCTCGCCAGAGTTCGGCCATGGATGCTCGTCGAAACGCCCTTATTCGCAAAGAGTTAGCGTGGTTGCGCCGTGGCGCACCAGCGCGCACAACGAAACCGAAATTTCGAGTCGATGCTGCAAATGTTCTCATTGCAAGTGAGCCAGAGCCACGAAACCAAGGCGAGCTACTTAAATTCGCCCTCAATCGTTTAGGCAAGACGGTTTATGAGGCCCACCATATGCAAGTAAAGCTCGGCGATAATGAATTAGTAAATGATGTGTATTGGAATATTGGCCCCGGTGAGCGCGTCGCGATTGTGGGCGTAAACGGTGCGGGTAAGACAACGTTAATGCGCGCTCTCGTTGGTCAGGTTCAACCAACTGCAGGCAAATTAGTTACGGGTATAACTGTAAAACCAGCTTTTTTAACACAGCATTTAGACGAGCTAGATCCCACATGGCGCGTCTTAGAGGCCGTTGAAAAAATAGCTAATCGAGTAGAACTCGGTGGTGGGCGCGAGCTCTCAGCATCACAACTCTGCGAACGTTTGGGCTTTGACCGTGAATCACAGTGGACGCCTGTGCGAGATTTATCAGGTGGAGAAAAGCGGCGTCTGCAGTTAACACGCTTATTGATGGATAGCCCCAATGTCTTATTACTCGATGAGCCAACAAATGATTTTGATATTGAAACCTTGACTGAGTTAGAGGATTTATTGGATAGTTTCGGTGGCACACTCATTGTTATCTCACATGATAGATATTTCCTTGAGCGTGTATGTGATCACTTCGTTGGGTTACTGGGTGACAAATCTCTTCGTGATTTACCACGTGGCGTCGATGAGTATCTAGAACTACGCCGTGCGGGGTTAAATACGCCCATTACGCCACAGAAAGAAAAGAGACGATCAAGTGCGGTAGAGGAGCGAGAGTTAAAGAAGGACAAAGTACGAGTTGAACGTCAGATAGAAAAGAGCAAGGCAAGAATTATGGAGCTAGAGCTCAAGCAGGAATCGGCGGCATTTGATGCCGAACAACTGCTCGAGATTGGCCAAGAGTCGCTACGTCTGCAGTTAGAACTGGAGGGGCTCGAAGAGGAGTGGCTTCAAATAACGCTTTCTCTGGAGGATTAAGTTAAAATCCTCAGATGAATAGAATCTCTCATGGCGTTGAAGTTTTACTCTTCCGTGCACGATTTCTCCTGGCCCCCCTCTACCTTGGCCTTGTTGGTGCACTCGTATTACTGTGCTTCCGCTTTATCGTTGAGTTTTATCACTTAGCGCAGAAGGTTGGTGAGGCGACTCCACAGAGTTTTACCCTGGATTTATTGGCTTTATTAGATTTAACGCTTTTAGCAAATCTGATTCTGATGGTGATCTTTGCAGGCTATGAAAACTTCATATCACGCATCGATGTAGCTACCGAGTCAAAAGATCGCCCACACTGGATGGGCACGATTGACTTTAGCGGATTAAAAATCAAATTAATTGGCTCGCTAGTCGCCATATCCGTAATCGAACTTCTTAAAGATTTCATCGAATTGGCTGGACAGGATCATGTAGGTGGTGGAACAAAATGGCGAATCATTCATCTCACATTTGTTGCCTCAGGAGTTTTATTTGCGCTCATGGATTGGATTGCTGATAAACGAGAGTTCGACGGCACACATTAAAAAATACGATAAGACTTACTTGCCGCACTTTCAGGTGTAGTTATCGCACTTTAGGCCCGCGTCAATGGTGCTCTCTCCTCTGAGTTAAACAAGGGGCTACAGGCAGCACTTGTCTAGTAACGGGAATTGTTATGACCTACGCAGGATTTATCGCCGGTGTCGTAAGTAGTTCACCAAGGCCGAGACCAGCGAAGCAGATATAAAGAACGCTGCTATCGCATAGGACCATGTCTTTACCCATGGCAAGGTAGCGGCGTAATACCCAGCAAGAGTTATACCTACACCCCACAACAGGGCACCTAACGCGTTAGCGGTTAAAAATTTGTAGTAGTTCATCTTGGAGGCACCGGCAATGGGCGGTACAAAGGTGCGAATCCAGGGGAAGAAGCGCGCAGCGACAACGGCCCACCACCCTGTCTGTTCGTAAAAGCGCTCAGAGCGGGCAATCATCGACTTCATACGCGGTGAATCATGTTTATCTAAGTAGGGGCGACCGACTAAGCGCCCCAAAACAAAGCCGATTTGATCTCCAAAAAATGCGGCGATAAATATAACCGTTACGAGAATAACAATATTTACTTCACCATGTGCGGCGGCGACAAGACCTGCGCTAAAAAGTATTGAATCTCCAGGTAGGAAAAACGCGAATAAGACACCTGTTTCAAAGAAGACAATAGCTCCAACAATTATGTAGATTAAATATGGCGTAAGGGCAGAGAGTTGAGCGTCAAAAGAGGCGGCAAGTTCTATCACACAGACTTCTTTACCGCTGCGGCAACTGCTTTAGTCACATTTGGATCAAAGACGCTTGGCACGATAAAAGATGCATTGAGCTGTTCAGGGGAAACACAGTCGGCTATCGCTTCGGCTGCGGCAACTAATAATTTATCTGTGATCTTGTGGGCGTTTGCATCTAGAAGTCCTCGGAAGATGCCGGGGAAGGCAAGGACATTGTTAATCTGATTAGGTTGATCGCTACGACCGGTTGCAACAACAGCTGCATATTTACGTGCGATGGCTGGGTCAATCTCAGGATTCGGGTTTGCAAGAGCAAAGATAATTGAACCTGGAGCCATGGAAGCGGCGTGAGATTCATTGATTACATTTGGAGCACTAACTCCAATAAAGACATCGGCACCCTTCATAGCCCCTGCGATATCTCCAGTGAAGTTATCGGGATTGCTATTATCAATAAACCACTGCTGCATTGCATCTGTAGATTTCATATCCCTGGTGACAACACCACGGTGGTTAAAGCCAATAATGTTTTTAGCACCTTTAAGAACCAATAGGCGTGCAATGGCATTACCTGCGGCGCCAACACCAATAAGAATTATCTTAACCTTACTCAAATCCTTTTTAACCAACTTAAGTGAGTTGCGCAGAGCGGCAAGAACCACAATTGCAGTGCCATGTTGGTCATCGTGGAAAACAGGTATATCTAAGAGTTCACGCAGACGGCGTTCGACTTCAAAACAACGCGGGGCGGAGATATCTTCTAAATTAATTCCACCGTATACGGGAGCGATTAGTTGTACGGTGCGGACAATTTCATCTACATCTTGCGTATCAAGGCATACAGGCCAAGCATCTACACCGGCAAAGCGCTTGAATAATGCGGCCTTACCCTCCATCACAGGCAGGGCAGCGGCAGGACCGATATTGCCAAGGCCCAAAACCGCCGATCCATCGGTCACAACTGCCACAGTGTTGCGCTTAATTGTTAAGCGGCGGGCATCGGCAGGATCATCAACTATCGCTTGGCAGATGCGGGCAACACCGGGGGTATATGCGCGCGATAAATCATCGCGTGTTTTCAGCGGAACTTTAGATGTAATCTCAATCTTTCCACCAAGGTGTAGCAAGAAAGTTCGGTCACTGACCTTGCGAACGGTCAACTCAGGGTTTTTTGCCAATGCGATTGTAATTTCCTCGGCATGAGCGGAGTCGATAGTGTCACAGGTAATATCGATAACAACTCGCTCTAAGAGCGACTCAACGACATCGAGGGCAGTGATCGTTGCGCCAGCTCCTGCGATGACCGTTGTGGCTAGTGCTACAGGTTGCGCCGATGAAGAGCCCTCAACGCGTATCGTGATGCCATAGCTAGGTGATGTTGTTGCCATTTATACGACTCCATACAAACGATCGCCGGCATCGCCTAACCCCGGAACAATGTATCCATGCTCATTTAGTTTTTCATCAAGTGCGCCAGTCACGATTGTGATCGGAACATTACTGCTCGCGAACTCCTTTTCAACCGCTGCGATGCCTTCAGGAGCAGACAAGATACAGATCGCAGTTATGTCATTTGCTCCAAGATTGATTAAGTAGTGAAAGGCCGATATTAGAGTTCCACCAGTTGCAAGCATCGGATCTAAAACAAAGATATGGCGCCCAGATAAATCATCTGGAAGACGATTGGCATATGTACTAGCCTGTAGAGTTTTTTCATCGCGAACCATTCCAAGAAAACCAACTTCGGCCGTTGGAATCAACTTACTCATTCCCTCAAGCATTCCAAGGCCCGCACGCAGAATTGGGACCACAACGGGCCGAGGATCGGCCATCTTTATTCCAGTGGTCTGAGTAACAGGGGTTGTAATCGAAACTGGGCGCGTACGTACATTGCGAGTCGCTTCGTAGGCAAGGAGAGTTACGAGCTCTTCAACGAGTCGGCGAAAAGTTGGCGAATCGGTACGTTCATCCCGCAAAACCGTCAATTTGTGGGCGATGAGTGGGTGATCTGTAACGTGCACCTTCATGCCCATACCTTACAGGGGTTTCATTCCTTCCAAATGAGTGGAACTATGAGCGCATGTCCGGATTCGATGAGGAGATCGCAGAGGAGATCGAAGAGTTCGACGCGCACGAGGATGTACCTGAAGCGATTCTAAAAGTAAGCAGCATCACAAATGAGTTAGATATCGCTGTAGCGGCCTGGCATGAAGATGGTCGCTGGACGCTAGGACTACTCCCAGACCCAACTGATATCGCACAGATAATTACAAGCCTTAAATCACAACAGACAAATGGTGGCGCAATCGCATTGATTTCGATCGATGAAGAGTTTTTTATTTTGATTCGAGTTCTTGGTGCACATATGTGGCTCTTTCTCAGCGATGTGACATGCGCTTTGTCTTATCCAGTCGCCGAAGAGCTACTTGAGATTGCAGATATACCAATGCCAGAAAAGGACGAGGATACAAATCCTATTGGGCATATTGATATTTTGGCTGACCTTGGTATGAATGGAATGGAGATATCTGCTCTCTGTGATGACTTTGAATTATATCCAGATGAACAGTTAGAGGCGATAGCTAACCGTTTGGGCTTTGGCGATCAGTTTGCAGAGCTCTTAGAGCTGTGAGCGATGAAGAGTTAATGCGCGCAGCATTAGCTGTTGCGCAAAAAGCCCTTGCAAGCGGTGACGTACCAGTAGGTGCGGTTATTGTGGACAAAGAGGGCGAAATTATTGCAATCGGCCACAATGAGCGCGAACTACGTAATGATCCAACTGCACATGCAGAGATTGTCGCTATACGCAGAGCCTGTGAAAAAATCGGTAAGTGGCGCTTAGAAGAATACAAACTTGTAGTTACCCTCGAACCATGTGCAATGTGCGCAGGGGCTATTGCTCAGGCGCGAATTTCTACCCTAGTCTTTGGAGCATGGGATGAAAAGGCTGGCGCAGTGGGTTCGGTTTGGGATCTTCTACGTGATCGCCGCTCTTTGTACAAAGTCGAAGTCCGCAGCGAAGTATTAGCCAAAGAGTGTGCTGCGATGTTAAAGGATTTTATACAAGGAGTTCGTAAGAGGGGTTAAGAATTACCATCGATCCCTCTTCTTCGCCAACCATTCCTTCGGCACGCATCTGTGATCCAACTGCAAGTCCTGCAATCTCTCGCCGGCCTAAGAAATGAAGTGAGACACCACCGGTTTTATCCCAGATTTCTACTTCAAGAGTCGGTGCTGAACCACGCGGCGCACTCTTAATCGAGGTGACGTGACCCTGAACTCGGGCACGTTTTCTCCATTTAATTTTATCGATAGGAGTTACGTTTTCGGCGTAATGGCTAACTGGCTCGGTACTCACCGACACAGAAGGCTTTTTGGTTACTTTTTCTGGTTCGGCTACTTTCCCAACGCTTTGAGGTTGTCTAGGGGTAGTTAGTTTTGAAAAAGAAATGATGCGATCAACGTCGAAAGGAACAATCGTTGCGACAACACGAGAGAGTTGTGAGATAGGTGCTGCAATCTCTTCGGCAGTTTGATCATGTAGTAAACGACTCAAGGATCCAGAGTATGCCCGGCGCGGCAAGAGTAATGTCAATTCAACATCTGGCTTTTGAGTCATTCGAATCGCATAATCCAAGGCTGAATTTGCCAGCCTACGATCGGGGCAGTCGATTAATTCAAGGGTGACATCATCTAGAGCAGCAGATGCCGCCCACGCTCTTTGAATATCGGCAGCGCGCCTATCATCGATGACAAAGTGGACGGCGACTAGGTGTCTTGGGTTAAGGCTGCGGGCGTATCGAATCGCACCAACAGTTGCAATATCGACGCTATCGACAAGGACTGCAACATCATGGCGAGAGATTGACGTAGCTCGCTCTTGATGTTGTTTAACCGAAAGTGCATCTTGTTCGCGAGCGTATTGATTATTGAACTTTAGCATTAGTAGCACAATCAGCGGTGTACCGATAACTATGATCCATGTTCCCTCTGCAAATTTAACTATTGAGAGCACAATTACCGTAAAAGAGGCAAGCAAGGTTGCGAAAGCATGAACCCCAACTCTTAATTTGGAATTCAAGTTTTGAGTGGACATACTCTTTTTTGTCATACCAGCGCCAGTTAATGCAAAGCCAATAAATACCGCAAGAGCATAAATAGCAGCCAAAATTGTGATACTAGCACCTGTGACGATTACCAATAATGATGCCAAACCGGCAATAAAGAAAACCCCATTAGAGAAAACTAATTTGTGGCCACGCTGAGTCAATCTGCGCGGCAAGAAACCATCATTTGCAACCATATTAACCATATTTGGAAAGGCGTTAAAGCAGGTGTTAGCGCCAGCAAATAAAATCAACATAGTACCTAGTTGGGTCAACAGAAAGAGAGAGGAACCCACAACTCCTTCACCCAGCGCAGCTTTTGCAACAAGGGAGATAACCGTAGGTGTTCCATCTTCGTAGGGAATCGCTTGTGTCTGCTTTGCAAGCCAAGCGATACCGATTATTAACGTGCCTAAGGCTAAACTCATAAAGGTCAAGATCTTTTTTGCGTTTGAGTGTTGAGGATTTCTAAACAAAGGAACACTATCTGAAACCGCCTCAATGCCAGTCAAAGAGGCACTGCCATTAGCGAATGCTTTTAATAGATATAAGAATGCAGCAAAACTTAATAGACCTTGTGCCTGCCCGATTGGAACAAGTCCAACGGTAGTGGAATCGTAAACCGGTAGTGTGTTGGTAAAATATCTATAAATTCCAAATAAGAAAACCAAAAACATGCTCCCCATGAATAAATACGATGGTAGAACAAAGACAAAACCGGCTTCTTTAACCCCATGTAAATTGATGTAGGTCAGCAGAATCACGATTATTATCGTCATTTGGACCTTGAGAGAATTTAACTCTGGAAATGTTGAAATAATGGCTGCTACACCTGCGGCAGATTGAATCGCTACTGTGATGATGTAGCCAAACATTAATTCAACTGCAGCAATTTGAGAGATGACTCTTCCAAAATTATCTTTACAGACAATATAAGCACTGCCAGAGCGGGTATATGTACTAATTACATCTCGATATAACAAAGTTATTGCCATCAACATAACAAGAATGACTCCGACCATCGGTGGAAAGATTGTAAAAGCGGCAAGACCAAAGGCGGGGATAAGCGCAACAAGAATCTGCTCGCCTCCATAAGCAGAGGAGGAGATACAGTCGGAAGAAAGTATTCCGAAGGCACTCCTTTTGCTTAGTCTTTGAGACTCTAGAGAGTGCCTATTCAGAGGAGTACCTAAAAAGAAACTCTTAACTTTGTAAATGAAAGGGTCTTTTAGGTGCGCATGATCTTTCTTAACAACTGGCTCTTGCGCCTCATCGGTCCAAGACTTGGGCACTTTTTCTCCTTTAATAATTGCGCCATAGTGCAACTTAACTGCTATGACTCTATCGTAGAGCGCACCGACTTCGACTTCTTGCAGGCAGCGCGTATGCTCGCCCTATGCGCACAGAGTTATATATCGATGGCCAATGGATTCAGGGCGCCAGCACAGTCGCCGTCCATGACCCCAGCGATGGTTCGGTCATTACCAAAGTCTCATTAGCATCCGATGTCCAGTGTGAAGCGGCGATAGCAGCCGCCGATGCCGCTGCAGTGGCATGGGCTAAGACGGCTCCGAGATTTCGATCAGAGATTTTGCGTAAAGCATTTGAAATCATGACAAGTGAAATAGAAACAATTGCAACATTGATATCGCGTGAAAATGGGAAAGCTATGCCAGATGCACGTGGTGAAGCGGCCTATGCTGCAGAGTTTTTCCGTTGGTTTGCAGAAGAGAGCGTTCGCACACCTGGAGATTTTCGTAAATCTCCATCGGGAGATAAACGAATCCTTGTAACTCACCAACCAATCGGTTTATCAATTCTTATTACGCCATGGAACTTCCCTGCAGGTATGGCTACTCGAAAGATTGGCCCCGCTGTTGCCGCTGGCTGCACAATGATTTTAAAGCCTGCGACAGAGACTCCGTTAACGGCGATGTATATCGTCGATATTATGGAGCGCGCTGGCCTACCCAAAGGTGTTTTAAACTTAGTCTTACCTGAGAAAACAGGTCCTGCGATCTCGAAGATGTTGCATGATCCACGCGTTAAGAATCTTTCATTTACTGGTTCAACTGAGGTCGGTCGTATCCTTCTTAAAGAGGCGGCAGATAGGATTATTCGCTGTTCCATGGAGTTAGGTGGAAATGCGCAAGTTGTTATTCACGAAGATGCAGATCTTGCAGTAACGATTCCTCAGCTATCACTTGCAAAGATGCGTAATGGTGGTGCAGCATGTACATCTGCCAACCGCATCTTTGTCCAACGCCCAATTGCCAAAGAGTTTATCGAAAAGATCTCTCAATCCATGAGCTCCTATGTGATGGGCCGCGGAACAGATGCCACAACAACGTTAGGCGCCTCTGTCTCCATGAAAGAGCGCAATAAGATCGCAGAGTTAGTAGATCAAGCCATTGCAGCTGGCGCAAAGGTTGAAATAGGAGGCGTAAAGCCTGAAGGCGAAGGAGCTTTCTACCCAGCAACGGTTTTGTTAGTTGAAAAAGATAACCCGATTCTTCTCCATGAAATCTTCGGCCCCGTCGCACCGATCGTGATCTTTGATAGCGATGAAGAGGGTATCCAGATGGCTAATGACACCGAGTTTGGACTTATTAGTTATGTCTTCTCTTCAAACCTCACTCGTGCACTGCGCACAGCAGAGGCGATGGAGTCTGGAATGGTTGCAATCAATAAGGGTGTTATCTCAGATCCAGCGGCACCATTTGGTGGCGTAAAACAGTCAGGGTTAGGTCGCGAAGGCGGCTTTGATGGAATTCATGAGTTCCTACAATCCAAATTCATTGGCGTCGAGATTTAATCAGCGGAGGATGAGGGATTTGAACCCTCGAGATTTTCATCTACGCGTGTTCGAGACGCGCGCACTCGGCCGCTATGCGAATCCTCCAGGGGTATTTTATGTGCCGAGGATGTCCGAACTCGCTATTTCTGTATGTGGCAGGGGTTCTAGTTAAATCGCCGAATTGATTAATGAGTGATTCAGCCGAAGGGAGTGAAACTTGGCGGAGGATGAGGGATTTGAACCCTCGATAGGTTTCCCTATACACGCTTTCCAAGCGTGCGCACTCGGCCGCTATGCGAATCCTCCCGAGGGGAGCACTCTATCGGTGGCTATAACTATGATTACGCCAGATCCCTCGTACGGTGTTATCCGTACCAAACTCCCCCAGGGCAGGAATGCAGCAAGGGTAGGTCGGCTCTGGCAGGTGTGCGAGGGATCCTTTTAAACTGAATGTGGATCTTTTAAGTAGAGTAACGCGACGAAGAGTAGAGGAGAGCGGCGATGTCATTAGCTTTGTATCGTAAATATCGCCCCTCTCTATTTGCCGATGTAATCGGACAGGATCATGTAACCATTCCACTTTCAAATGCGTTAACTGGTAATCGCACACACCATGCTTATTTATTTAGTGGTCCACGCGGTTGCGGTAAAACATCGAGTGCACGGATTATGGCGCGCTCGATTAACTGCGAAAACGGCCCTACTTCTAATCCTTGCGGGATCTGTCAATCATGTAAGGATTTAGTTGCAAATGGTCCGGGGTCTCTCGATGTTATTGAACTTGATGCTGCAACTCATGGCTTAGTAGATGATGCGCGCGATCTTCGCGATAAAGTATTCTTTGCTCCGGTACAGGGACGATATAAGATTTACATTATCGATGAGGCACATCAACTTGGCCCAGGGGCGGTTAATGCGCTTTTGAAGGTCGTAGAAGAGCCACCACCACATGTTATTTTCATCTTTGCAACGACCGAGCCCGATAAGTTAATTGCAACTATCCGCTCACGTACACATCATTATCCATTCCGTTTGGTTCCACCTGGAATCTTGTCTGCACATTTAGAAAAAATTTGTAACCTCGAAGGCGTAAACGTGGCAAAAGGTGTTATTCCATTAGTGGTTCGCGCATCTGGTGGCTCGGTACGAGATGCCTTATCTGTTCTCGGCCAGCTCTTGGCCGGTGCAGGTAGCGATGGCGTTAGTTATGAGATCGCAGTTCAACTGTTGGGCTTTACCGATGGCGCATTACTAGATGATGCGATCGATGCGATTGCCGCCCATGATGGTGCAACTTTGTTTAAGACAATCGATCGTGTTATCGAATCTGGCCATGATCCCCGTAGATTTACCATCGATATGTTGGAGCGAATCCGCGATTTAATGATCGTCGATGCGCTAAAAGATTTAACGGCTAACTCCATCCTGCGCGATATGCCCGATGATCAGATGGAGCGTATGCGCAATCAAGCTAATCGAATTGGAACTGCTAATCTCTCCCGCGCCGCCGATATCACCGCTGAAGGTCTAACTCAGATGCGCGGGGCAACGCCGCCACGTTTAATGCTTGAACTTATCTGCGGACGGATCCTGTTGCCGATTGGTGATAACACTCAAGCGGGAATGCTCTCACGCATAGAACGCCTTGAGCGGGTTGAAAATATCGCACCCATGAGTTCTGGGAGCTCGGCTAGATCTCAAACCGTGGAGCCAAAAGAAAACATTCCAGTTAAAAAGGCTGAACGGGCAGAGGTTGTAGCTGAGGTTAAAGAGCACATCTTAGCGAAACCTGCCGCTGTTCCACCTGGAGCCTCACAGCATGGTGGCTTTAATATTGCGGCACTGCGACGTGCATGGCCAGATGTCATCGAGGATGTAAAGAAGCGGCGCAGACTCACATGGTCGTTATTGAGCGCCTCGGCACAGGTATTAGCCGTTGATGAGCTTGCTATCACAATCGGAATCGTTAACGCCGGTGCACGCGATTCATTTGTGCGCTCTGAATCCGATGAGATTTTGCGCAAAGCGTTTATAGATGTAGTTGGAATTGATCGAAAGATAGAGTGCATAGTTGATCTATCCCTAGATACAAATACCCCAGCCGCGCGTGAGATGCGGACATCGGAGGCACCGACAGATAAGACACTACTATCGGGTGCAGCGCTCTTGGCGCAAGAGCTCGGTGCCAAATTGATTGAGAAGTAAGCGATGTCGGGGATGTATGAAGGTGCGATACAAGATCTTATCGATGCCTTAAACCGCCTGCCAGGTGTTGGCCCAAAATCTGCACAACGAATCGCTTTTTATATTTTGAACTCCGAACCTGAAATCGCCTCAGCACTCGTTGATTCGATTCGCACAGTAAAAGAGCGAGTTAAGTTTTGTATAACATGCGGAAACGTCTCTGAAGAGGATCAGTGTCGGATCTGTCGCGATCCTCGTCGTGAAAACTCATCGATATGTGTCGTTGAAGAGAGTAAAGATGTCATCGCTATCGAGCGCACGCGAGAATTTCGCGGTAAGTACCACGTGTTAGGTGGCGCGATCTCTCCCATCGATGGAATCGGACCAGAGCAGTTACGTATCGGCGAGCTCATGAAACGACTCGGTGGCTCAGAGATTAAAGAGGTTATCTTGGCAACGGATCCAAATCTGGAGGGCGAGGCGACGGCGACCTATCTGGCGCGTTTGATTAAGCCCCTGGATATTAAAACCTCGCGCCTGGCATCTGGTCTGCCGGTAGGGGGAGATCTGGAGTATGCCGATGAGGTTACGCTCGGTCGCGCCTTTGAGGGCCGGCGCAGCGTTTAATCCCACAATGTGGTACGCCTAGCATCTCATATAGTAAGAAAATCGGAAAACTCGTTAGCCAGAGTCAGGCCCAGATGTCACCATTGCCCCATGGGGTTGATCGTTCAGAAATACGGCGGCTCCTCGGTCGCCGATGCCGAGGGGATGAAGCGCGTTGCCAACCGCATCGTGGCGGCAAAGCGCGATGGCAACCAGGTCGTCGTGGTGGTCTCGGCGATGGGGGATACGACCGATGAACTCATCGATTTAGCCGAACAGATTACTCCGATCCCATCAGGGCGCGAACTCGATATGTTGCTCACGGCCGGAGAGCGAATCTCTATGGCCCTTCTTGCAATGGCGATTACAAATCTAGGACATGAAGCGCGTTCTTTTACAGGTAGCCAAGCCGGTGTGATTACTACATCTACACATGGTCGCGCTCGCATAATCGATGTAACACCTGGACGGATTCAAGAGGCGCTAGGAGAGGGCGCAATCGCAATCGTTGCAGGTTTTCAAGGAATCTCTCAAGATACCAAAGATGTAACAACACTTGGTCGCGGCGGTAGTGATACAACTGCCGTTGCACTTGCAGCTGCCCTTGATGCCGATGTCTGTGAAATCTATACCGATGTTGACGGAGTCTTTAGTGCAGACCCACGCGTCGTACCACAGGCACGTAAATTAAAGACCCTTACATATGAAGAAATGTTAGAGCTAGCTGCAAGTGGGGCAAAGATATTGCACTTGCGCTGCGTTGAATATGCACGTCGCTATAACTTACCGATTCACGTACGTTCATCTTTTTCTACTAACGAAGGAACTTGGGTGGTCAAAGATCACCCAGAAGGAGCAGACATGGAACAGGCAATTATCTCGGGCATTGCACACGATAAGAGCGAGGCAAAGATTACAATCGTCGGTGTACCTGATCGAACAGGCGTTGCCGCCCGTATCTTTCAAGCAATTGCCGATGCCGATATTAATATCGACATGATTGTTCAAAATGTATCTGCCGCTGCTACTGGTTTAACCGATATATCTTTCACGCTTCCAAAATCGGAAGGTCCAGATGCGACGGTAATTTTACAAAAACTCCAGGGCGAAGTTGGTTTTGCATCGATTCAGTACGATGACCAGATTGGAAAACTCTCATTAATAGGTGCTGGAATGCGCTCACACCCAGGCGTCACCGCAACGTTTTTCGGGGCTTTATCGACCGCGGGTGTCAATATCGAGATGATTTCAACCTCTGAAATCCGTATCTCAATTATCTGCCGCCAGGGCGATCTCGAGCGCGGAGTGAAAGCGGCTCACACCGCATTTGAACTCGATGCCGATCAGAGTGAGGCCGTTATCTATGGGGGTTCTGGTCGATGAGTAAACCCTCACTTGCAGTTGTCGGTGCAACTGGTGCGGTAGGCACAGTGATGCTTGGAATCTTATCCGAGCGCCCAGATGTCTGGGGAGAGATCCGTTTAATAGCATCGGTGCGCAGCGCTGGGAAAAAACTCATCTGCCGCGGTGAAGAGTTAACCGTTGTCGCACTTACACCAGAGAGTTTTGATGGTATTGATGTTGCGATGTTTGATGTACCCGATGAGATATCAAAAGAGTGGGCACCGATTGCCGCATCGCGCGGCGCCGTTGTTGTCGATAACTCTGGGGCGTTTCGAATGGATAGCGATGTCCCACTAGTTGTGCCCGAAGTAAATCCAAAGGAAGTAAAAAACCGTCCACGAGGAATCATCTCTAATCCGAACTGCACAACGCTCTCGATGATTGTTGCCCTTGGCGCGCTTCATCGCGATTATGATCTACAGGAGTTAGTCGTATCCTCTTATCAAGCTGCATCAGGTGTGGGCCAGGCAGGGATCGACACTCTGCGCGAACAGATGAAGATAGTTGCTGGAACAAATGCTGGTGAAAACCCTGCCGATTTACGTGTGATGATCTGCGATAACGGACCTTTCCCAGCACCCCTTGCCTTAAACGTTGTGCCATGGGCGGGATCGTTAAAGGCAGATGGTTACTCATCAGAGGAGTTAAAAGTTCGCAATGAGTCTCGCAAAATTCTAGCTCTGCCGAATTTAAAGGTTGCAGTTACCTGTGTTCGGGTGCCGGTACTCACAACTCATTCGCTAACAGTCCATGCAGTATTTGCAAAAGAGCCATCACGCAAAGGTGCACAGGATATTTTGCAAAACGCTGCAGGGGTCAAATTAGTCGATGATCCTGAAAACTATAAGTTTCCAACACCTGCCGATGCCGTAGGCACTGATCCAACATGGGTGGGACGTGTGCGCAAGAGCATTGATAATCCCATGGCCCTTGATCTATTTGTATGCGGTGACAACCTTCGAAAGGGCGCTGCGCTAAATACCGCGCAGATAGCCGAACTTCTCGCGATAGAGTTCACAGCATGAGCATTAAAGAGAGGTTACGCAGCGATCTCACCGAAGCGATTCGCGCTCGTGATGAGATTACCTCGAGCACAATTCGAATGGTTTTAACGGCGATTACTAATGAAGAGGTTGCCGGCAAGCAGGCGCGCGTTTTAAGTGATGATGAGCTTATTATCGTCCTCTCACGTGAGGCAAAAAAGCGTCGGGAAGCAGCCGAGGCATATCAAAGTGCTGGGCGTGCCGATAAAGCCAGCCTTGAAAAGGCAGAGGGCGAAGTAATTGCAAAGTATTTGCCAGCGCAGTTAAGCGTTGATGATATTAAAAAGATGATTACCAGTGCAATCGCATTAACTGGGGCCACAGGACCGGCCGATATGGGTAAGGTTATGGGCGCAGTTAAACCATTAATTGCGGGCAAAGCCGATGGCTCTACCGTTTCAAATCTAGTGAAAGAGGCGTTAAATAAATGAAATATGAATATGCAACTGTTCCGCTGCTTTCACATGCAACTAAACAGATTCTTGATACTTGGGGCTCTGATGGTTGGGAGCTCATCCAAGTTATTCCAGCCCCAGGTACTGGTGAGCAGTTAGTGGCTTACATGAAGAGAGAGATTAAGTGAAGAGTTTAGATGTTGGCGCACAGTTGAAAGAGATTGGCTTAGAGCTTCCAGTTGCTGCAAAGCCTGTAGCGGCCTATGTCCCAGCGATTCGCACGGGAAATATTGTCTTTACTGCAGGGCAGTTGCCCTTAGTAAATGGTGAGATGGCCGGTGTTGGAAAAGTCGGCGGGGAGATCACCCCTGAGCGCGCAAAAGAGCTCGCTCAAATCTGCGCTCTCAATGCACTTGCCGCCGTTGCAACCGTTGCAGATGTCAATAAGATTACAAAGATTGTTCGAGTGGTTGGTTATGTAAACGGCGTGCCTGGCTTTATTAATGCCCCCCTTGTTGTTAATGGTGCCAGTGAACTGTTTCTAGCTATCTGGGGTGATGGTGCAAAGCATGCACGTAGCGCTATAGGAGTTGCTGAACTACCGTTGAATTCACCGGTTGAGATTGAATTAACAGTCGAGATTACCGACTAATGGGTCCAGTTATTTTCCCCGCTTTGATAAGCGTTCAATATCTGTAATCAATACTGCTCGACCATCTAACTTAATCCAGTTGCGGCTAGCAAAGTCGGCTAGTGCCTTATTGACTGTTTCGCGCGATGCACCGACCAACTGTGCAAGCTCTTCCTGTGTTAAATCATGATTGACATAAAGACCTTCAGGGCTGGTTTTTCCAAAGCGCTCGCCAAGACCGATGAGTGCTTTGGCAACTCGTCCTGGAACATCAGAGAAAACCAAATCACCAACTGCATCATTTGCCCCACGCAGACGTTGGGCTAACCTTCCAAGTAGATGCAGTGCTACAACGGGATTTAGCGCAAGCCACGGAATTAACTCCTTGCGTCCAAGAGTAAGGAGTTTTGCATCGGTAACTGCCGTTACAGTTGAGGTGCGAGGTCCTGGATCAAAGAGGCTTAACTCACCGAACATCTCACCCGGTCCAAGGATGGATAAAAGATTTTCACGACCATCACCACTAGATGTACCTAGTTTTAACTTCCCATCAACAACGATATATAAATGATTACCCTCGTCACCTTCGGCAAAAAGCACACTGCCTTTTAGAATCTTTACCGTCTCCATTGATGCCCGCAGCGAAGCTGCAGCCGTATCATCGAGGGCAGTAAAAAGTGGGGCTTTACGGAATACATCTTCTTCTGGAGTCACAAGGAGTACTTTAGCCTCATGCCCATCAATAATGAAAGACGCAAACAGGCGCGGGCCCTCTATCGAGTCCTGACTAAGACGTACCCAGAGATCCGCTGTGAACTAGATTTCAAGAATCCACTGCAGTTAATTATCGCAACGGTGCTCAGCGCGCAGTGCACAGATAAGAGGGTTAACACTGTTACCCCAGCACTTTTTAAGCGGTACAAAAACGTTGAAGCCTTTGCCAGCGCAAATTTAAGCGACATTGAAGATCTCGTTTTCCAAACTGGTTTTTACCGCGCAAAGGCCCGACACATAAAAAGCCTAACGACGAAGATCCTTACAGATTTTCAAGGTGAAGTTCCACAAACATTAGAGCAGTTAATTACATTGCCAGGCGTCGGTCGTAAAACTGCAAATGTTGTCCTAGGGCATGCATTTAATATTCCAGGGATAACTGTAGATACACACTTTGGTCGCCTCTCTCGCAGATTTGGTTGGACGAGCGAGACGGATCCAGTAAAAGTGGAACGTATCGTTGGTGATTTAATTCCACAGGCTGAATGGACTAATCTTTCCCAGCGGATGATTTGGCATGGTCGCCGCATCTGTCATTCTCGCAAACCCGCATGCGGTGTTTGCCCAGTTGCAAAGCTGTGTCCGAGTGTAGGTATCGGTGAGATGAATATTGAAAATGCTAAACTACTCGTAAAAACAGATAAGGATTTTCGTTGAGAGTTATTGCACTCACTCTATCTCTGTTATTTCTCACCAGTTGTACACAACCTGTTGAAGAGATCTCTGGCGAAGTCATTTCCTGCTCATCACTACAAAGCAAAACGATTTCCAACCCAATAACCCTAGATTGTTTAGATGGTTCAACCGGGGTTGCAATAAACTCTTTGCGTGGGCCAATGATTATTAATGTGTGGGCATCTTGGTGTACTACCTGCAAAGCGGAGATGGGCCACTTTCGCTCTTTCTATGAAAAGGCAGAGGGCAAACTCCAATTGATTGGGGTTGATGTCGAAGAGGCTTCGATTGAAGATGGTCGGGAGTTTGTATTAAAAAACGGGATGACTTGGCCAAATCTCTACGATAGCGATGGTCAATCGCGGGCATACTTCGGGATGGGTGTACCTGTGACCTGGTTTATAGCCACCGATGGCAGTGTGGCCTACAAAAAGATAGGCGAGATAAAGAGCGAAGAAGAGTTGATTACTCTGACGAGTGAGTATTTAGGAATAGAAATTTAATCCTCATCCTTGGCACTTTTTAAACCCTCAGAAATAAGCTTCATTACATTTGGATCGGCCAAGGTCGTTGCATCTCCAACCTGGCGATCTTCGGCAACATCCTTGAGTAAGCGCCGCATGATTTTGCCACTTCTAGTTTTTGGCAGTTCATTAACTACCAATATTTGACGGGGCTTTGCTATCGCACCAATCTCTTTTGCCACATGGTTTCGAAGCTGCGCTAATAAGAGCTCGCCATTGTTATGGGCAGCGCCTCCCCGCAAAATCACAAATGCAACGATGCCTTGACCTGTCATCGCATCTGCGGCGCCGACAACTGCCGCTTCTGCAACGGCTTCATGGGAAACAAGAGCGGATTCAACTTCAGTTGTTGAGATTCGGTGGCCTGAGATATTCATAACATCATCGACTCGGCCTAGCAGCCAGATAGCGCCCTCTTCATCTAACTTAGCGCCATCTCCTGCAAAGTAAATCCCAGGAAAGCGAGACCAGTAAGTCTCTTTGTAGCGCGCGTCTTCGCCCCAAATACCCCGCAACATAGATGGCCATGGTTTATCGAGAATTAAATAACCTCCATGCCCGTTTCCAACGGGGGTGGCCGAATCATCAACAACTTGCGCGCTGATACCGGGGATAGTTTGCATCGCAGAGCCGGGTTTAGTTGCAGTAATTCCTGGTAGTGGTGAAATCATGATTGCGCCGGTCTCGGTCTGCCACCATGTATCTACGATCGGGCAGCGGTCGCCACCGATAATCTCTCGATACCACATCCATGCTTGGGGGTTAATCGGTTCACCAACTGAGCCCAGCAAGCGGAGAGATTTTAAGTTATGTGCCAAAGGAATCTCATCGCCCCATTTCATCCATGTGCGAATAAGCGTTGGCGCGGTGTATAAAATAGTGACACCGTACTTTGCGATAATTTCAAAGATACGTCCCTTATGTGGAGTATCGGGGGTACCTTCATACATAACCTGTGTAGCACCATTAATAAGTGGGCCATAAACAACGTAGCTATGTCCGGTCACCCAACCGACATCTGCTGTGCACCAATAAATATCCTTCTGGGCCTTAAGGTCAAAGACAACTTTGTGGGTGTAGGCGACCTGGGTTAAATAGCCGCCTGTAGTATGTAAAATACCCTTAGGTTTGGCCGTTGTACCCGATGTATAGAGGATAAATAGCGGATGCTCAGAGTCAAAGCTTTGCGCCATATGCTCTGGGCTCTGCCGGTCAACGATTTCATGCCACCAGAGATCGCGGCCAGATTCCCATGCAACCTCCTGCGCTGTGCGTGCAACAACTAGAACTTTTTCAACATTGTGCCGGCCTTTAAGGGCATCATCAACCGTATTCTTTAAGGCTAGCGGGGCACCCTTTCGAAACCCACCATCGGCGGTAATAACCAACTTAGCATCGGCATCTTGAATACGTGATAAGAGGGCATCGGCTGAAAAGCCACCGAAGACAACCGAGTGTGGCGCGCCAATGCGGGCACAGGCCAACATTGCAATCGCAGCCTCGGGAATCATTGGCATATAAATAGCAACACGCTCCCCAGCTTTAACTCCGATTTCGGTCAGAGCATTGGCGGTTTTTTTAACCTCAATTAATAACTGCGCGTAAGTAATTGTGCGCGTATCTCCAGGTTCACCTTCGAAATAAAATGCAACTCGCTCACCGCGGCCCTGTGCCACATGGCGATCAAGTGCGTTAACAGAGGCATTTAACTTTCCGCCGGAAAACCACTGTACATAGGGGACATTCCATTGAAGTACCGAATCCCATTTTCTCTCCCACTCAAGATCGCAAGCTTGATTTTCCCAAAAAGCTAAGCGATCTTTGTCAGCACGTGCATAAATCTCAGGCTGAGCATTTGCCGTTGCAGCAAACTCGGCAGTTGGCGGGAATTTGCGCGCTTCGTGTAGGAGATTTTCAAGCGACTCATGCTCTTGTTCCATAGCCAGAGAGGCTACCCGCCCTTGTTCTTATCAACAAGGTTTTGTCAGATAGCTTTTTTGTGAGTGAACACGGCCAATGATTCGCCATGGAAAGGAGTTCACATGCTTACGTCTTTTATCCTCATGTTTTTAAAGCTACTGAGTAGTCCAGTGCTAGTTGCAGCCCTGGCCAAGTTCTTAGCTAACGCCCTTAAGAGCCTGTCCTAAGCGGCTTTGAAAATGCCCCCAACCCAGTCCGGGGGCATTTTCTCTGCCACTCTCTGCAGATCTTTGTGCCGCTTTGTGCGATTAGGCTAGAAAGTGAGAGGATTGGCCGTAAGCCTCTAGATGGTTCAACGAAGCGCTCGCCTAGAGTTTTACGCCAGAGCGACAAGGAGCCAAAGTGCCAATTGCAACCCCTGAGATTTTCCGGCAGATGTTAGATCGCGCCAAGAAAGGCGCTTATGCATATCCAGCGATAAACGTTTCATCCTCACAAACCCTCATCGCTGCAATTCGTGGATTCGCCGAGGCCGAATCAGATGGGATTATTCAATTTTCCTGGGGCGGGGCTGAATACGCCTCAGGTTCGACGGTGAAGAACATGGTCGATGGCGCGGTTGCCCTAGCCGAATACGCACATATCGTTGCCAAGAACTACAACGTTCATATTGGAATTCATACCGATCACTGCCCAGCTGAAAAACTAGATGGCTTTATGCGTCCACTATTAGCAATCGGAGCACAACGTCTTGCAGCGGGTAAAGCACCACTATTTAACTCACATATGTGGGATGGCTCAGCAGTTTCAATGGGCGAAAATATGAAGGTCGCTAAGGAGATGTTGGCAATGTCGATTGCCGCTCGCACAATTCTTGAAATTGAAATCGGTGTCGTTGGCGGAGAAGAGGATGGTGTTGAAGCAAAGCATGATGCCAAACTCTATTCAACTCCAGAGGATGCGTTGCTAACTGTCCAAACGCTCGGAACCGATGAGCTCTATATGGTCGCTGCAACATTTGGAAATGTTCACGGTGTGTATAAGCCAGGAAATGTCGTCTTGCAGCCAAAGATTTTGGCAACTTTGCAAGAGGCTGTAGCAAAAAAACTAGGTTTAGCCGCAGGAAGTAAGCCCATGAACTTAGTCTTTCACGGCGGCTCTGGCTCACTTCTTTCAGAGATTCGCGAATCCCTTGATTATGGTGTGATTAAGATGAATATCGACACCGATACGCAGTATGCATTTACCCGTCCAGTTGTAGATCACATGCTTAAGAACTACGACGGTGTATTGCGCATTGACGGAGAAGTTGGGAATAAGAAACTTTACGACCCACGCGCATGGGGCAAAGCCGCTGAAGCTGGAATGGCTGCGCGTGTTGTTCGCGGTTGTGAAGATCTTCGCTCGACTGGTACTTCTATACTCAAGTAGTTTTCACTAGAAAGGCTTCACCAATGCCTGCACTTGTTTTACTCGGCGCTCAATGGGGCGATGAAGGCAAAGGTAAGGCTACCGATTTACTGGGTGATCGCGTTGATTTCGTTGTGCGCTATCAAGGTGGCAATAACGCTGGACACACAGTTGTCATAGGTGATCAAAAATATGCACTGCACTTATTACCATCTGGAATTCTCTCGCCTAATGTGATTCCAGTAATTGGAAATGGTGTTGTAATCGACCCAGGTGTCTTGCTCGAAGAGATCAAAGGTTTAACAGAGCGCGGAATAGATTGCAGCAAATTAGTCATCTCAACAAATGCCCATCTGATTACGCCATATCACCGCACAATCGATAAGGTCTCGGAGCGCTTCTTGGGTAAATCAAAGATCGGTACTACAGGGCGCGGAATTGGGCCTGCATACGCCGACAAAATCAATCGCATTGGAATTCGCGTCCAAGATTTATTCGACCCATCGATTCTTCGTCAAAAAATTGAGAGCGCGCTGCGTGATAAAAATCAGTTATTAATCAAGGTTTTCAACCGTAAAAACATAGAAATCGACGAAGTAATGCAGGAGTACTTGGCATACGCAGATATTCTTCGTCCCTATGTCAAAGACACTGTTTTACTACTCGATCAAGCGCTCCAAGCCGGTAAGCGGGTGTTACTTGAAGGCTCACAAGGTACGTTGCTCGATGTCGACCACGGTACTTATCCATTTGTTACATCAAGTAATCCAACTGCAGGTGGAGCATGTACTGGTAGCGGTATTGGACCAACAAAAATCAGTAAAATAGTTGGAATCGTAAAGGCTTATACAACACGCGTTGGTAGCGGCCCATTTCCGACAGAACTCTTTGATGAAGATGGAGAGGCCTTGCGTCGCATCGGTGGTGAATTCGGTGTTACTACTGGTCGCTCCCGCCGATGTGGCTGGTATGACGCGCCTATTGCGCGCTATGCAGTGCGCGTAAATGGCTTAACTGATTTCTTCTTGACCAAGTTAGATGTTTTGACTGGGTGGGAAAAGATTCCAGTCTGTGTTGCCTATGAAATCGATGGTAAGCGGGTAGAAGAGCTTCCAGCTTCACAGAGCGATTTTCACCATGCCAAACCAATCTATGAATATCTGCAAGGGTGGAGTGAGGATATTACAAAAGCTAGAAAACTTACCGATCTTCCAAAGGCTGCTCAAGAGTATGTAGCGTTTTTAGAGAAGATATCGGGTGCTCCAATCAGCGCCATCGGTGTTGGCCCTGGCCGCGATGAAACAATTGTCGTAGCAGATTTCATTTAACAATGAAAATCCTCCTAATTGGAAGCGGCGGTCGCGAACACGCCCTTGGGTTAGCTCTACATGCAGATCCCGCCTGTACCGAACTACATGTTGCACCCGGCAATCCAGGTATCGCCCAGTTTGCCCAATGCCATCGAATCGACATCACAAGTAACGCGCAAATCGTTGCCCTGGCACAGGAAATCGCCGCAGAATTAGTAGTTATCGGTCCAGAGATTCCACTAGTTAATGGAGTTGCCGATGATCTACGCCGATTGAAAATCGCTGTATTTGGTCCATCAAAGGCGGCGGCAGCGTTAGAGGGTTCAAAGACTTTTGCTAAAGAGGTGATGTCGGATGCGGGTGTACCGACTGCGCATAGCTTTACATGTACAACGCTTGCACAGTATGAAAAGGCGTTCGATACTTTTGGCCCACCATATGTTGTTAAAGATGATGGATTAGCTGGTGGTAAAGGCGTCGTCGTTACGCACGATCGGCAAGAGGCAATAAATCACGCACTGACATGTAAACGTGTCGTTATAGAAGAGTATTTAAATGGACCAGAGATCTCACTCTTTGGCATTAGTGATGGAACTTCAATTCTTGCGATGCAACCAGTACAGGATTTCAAACGTGTCGGCAATAATGATGATGGTCCTAATACTGGTGGAATGGGTGCATACTCACCACTTTCCTGGGCACCCTCGGATATTATCGACGACACCTATACGCAAGTCCTTGCACCAATCATCGCCGAAATGAATGCGCGTGGAACACCCTTTATCGGTTTACTCTATGCAGGCTTAGCACTAACCGATCATGGAACGCGCGTCATAGAGTTCAATGTGCGCTTTGGAGATCCAGAAACGCAAGTGCTAATTCCATTACTCAAAACTCCACTGGCATCACTTCTGTATAAGGCTGCTACTGCAGATCTTGCCGACACTGTATTGGAGTGGCGAGATGAATCGGCAGTCGCTGTTGTTTTAGCTGCTGAGGGATATCCAACTGCCCCAAAGAGTGGTGGCCGTATCTCCCAGTTGCCAGTGATTAAGAATGTACAAATCTTTCACGCAGGCACATCACAGAACGGCCAAGGCCTTATAGCAACCGGAGGCCGTGTTTTAACCGTGACCGGCGTTGGATCTGATCTGACCGAGGCTAGAGATCGCGCCTACCGTGCCATTAGTCAAATCTCGCTACCCGGCTCCTTTTTTCGCAGCGACATTGCACTGAACGCCTCAGTGGCAGAGAAGGGCAATTAAATGGCCGATAATCCATCAGTGAGCCTTATCGCCAATAGATATGCAACTGCGCCGATGCGCGAAATCTTTTCGCCTGAGGCAAAGATTATTGCAGAGCGAAGATTATGGATCGCTGTTATGCGGGCACAATCGGCCCACGCTCACGCAATCTCTCCGGCTGTAATTACAGCCTATGAGAATGTAATTGCACGAGTGGATCTTGCATCAATCGATGTCCGTGAAAAAAAGATTCGTCATGATGTTAAGGCACGTATCGAAGAGTTTAATGCTCTGGCCGGTCACGAATCAATTCATGCCGCGATGACTAGCCGCGACCTAACTGAAAATATCGAGGCACAACAAATTTGCAACGGACTTGATCTTATAAGCGAAAAAGTGATTACTCTGCTGGCACGGTTAGCAGAGCGTGCAATGCAGTATTCCAATCAACCTATCACTGGCCGCTCACATAATGTACCGGCACAGATCACAACACTTGGGAAACGTTTTGCATCTATAGCTGAAGAGTTACTGTTTGCATACGAGCGCTTAATTGCATTACAAGAGCGCTATCCAATGCGTGGGATTAAAGGCGCAGTAGGCACCGCGCAGGATTCAATTGACTTATTGGGTTCATCCGATGCACATTCAAACTTTGAATCTGCTATCGCAAAAGCCTTGGGCTTTGATCGAGTCATGGACTCGACAGGTCAGATCTACCCACGTTCATTTGATTATGATGTTCTCACAACACTTGTGCAGTTAGCATCTGCTCCATCATCGCTGGCAACATCGATTCGCTTAATGGCTGGTGCAGAGCTTGTAACCGAGGGCTTTAAAGCGGGGCAAGTCGGCAGCAGTGCGATGCCGCATAAGATGAATACACGCTCATGCGAACGAGTAAATGGTTTAGCTGTTCTCCTGCGTGGATATGCATCGATGGTCAGCGAATTAGCCGGAGATCAATGGAACGAGGGCGATGTTTCATGCAGCGTTGTTCGTCGAGTGGCGATCCCGGATGCATTTTTTGCCATGGATGGGCTACTTGAAACGATATTGACGGTACTCGATGAGTTCGGCGCTTTCCCCGCCGTTATCGCCGCAGAATTAGAGCGCTATCTGCCGTTTTTAGCCACCACAAAGATCTTGATGGCCGCGGTCAAAGCTGGCGTTGGACGCGAGAGTGCACATGAAATTATTAAAGAGCATGCGATCAAGGCCGCCCTTGAAATGCGTGAGGGTAAGAGCAACTCTCTTCTTGAGGATTTATCTAATGATGCGCGCCTACCTTTAGATCGAGCGGCTTTAGATCTATTGATAAGTACACCACTTGAATTTACTGGCGATGCTCGCCAACAAGTTGCTCGAGTTGTCAGTCGCATCGACGCGATTACATCCGCGCACCCTGCAGCAGTGCAGTACAAACCCGGCTCTATTCGGTGAGTGGCTTTGGCCTAACTGGCCCACCGCCAGCGCCTGCGATACCTGGGTGGACACATCTGCGCACGGGAAAAGTACGAGACCTATATACAAATGAGAAGAATCAGATTTTGTTAGTTGCCTCTGATCGAATATCTGCATACGACTGGGTGTAAGTGAATATGGAAAAACATCAGGTGAGGTATTTCTCAAACCCACAGAGATCTACACTTTAGATTGCTTGGCTTTAATTAAATCCATGCCGACTGCACTGCGCGGCTTCTCTCACATCACAGGTGGAGGCATCGCCGAAAATACGGCGCGAGTGATTCCAGAGAATCTCTCCGCCATCTATGATCGCTCAACATGGTCGCTTCCAGTTGAGATGGAGTTTATGGCCAGGATTGGTGGCGTACCGCAGGCCGATATGGAGCGCACGTGGAACGCTGGAATCGGCATGGTCGCAGTTCTGGCCCCGGATTCAGCCGATCTAGCCCTGGCATCCCTGGCCGCACGTGGGATGAAAGCCTGGGTAGCTGGCGTTATATCAACGACGACTGGCTCAGGGCCACGCTCTACTTTGGAAGGCGCCTACAGAGGGCGGTAATCTACGGCTCTGACGAAAACACACAGGTGAGGAGGTCGCACTATGGGTCGCGGCCGAACAAAAGCAAAGCAGACAAAAGTTGCACGGGATTTAAAGTACAACGCACAAGATATGGATTTCGATCGTTTAACAAAAGAGCTCCATGGCGAAGTTGATACAGCAAAAAATCAAGATGATGACGATCCCTTCGTTGAGGGCAATTATATCCCACGTGCGTGAGACCAACTCCTTACGTTGCATCTCTTCGTATCTACGAACCACTTTCAGCATTTGAACCCGCCGATCGCCTGCGTTGGCAGTCGATTGATATAGATGGGGCGAGTTATATATTCGAAGAGACCTTAGCGCTTCGCCGTTTAGTTTTTCTGGAATCCCCAGCAGGCCGACCAGATGGTGTTCATATTCTTGAGGTTGAAGGCGAGCGATACATATCGCCATGGGCGACGGCGACACGTTGCTGGGCTGCACTCGATAACTTTAAAGACTCACTACCGAGCACAGTGATCCCTTTCTTTATAACACCGGCTATGGAAGATGTAATAACCGCTGGTGTAGATTTACTAGAAGATAAGGTTCCGCATATTCTCAACGAGACGTGGGTAATCCCTCCACGATGGTTCTTACTTTTCCAGCCGCAAGATCGTCAGCGGGGTAAGGATGCATATGGTTTATTTACAATCGCCCGTACAACTATTTCTCTAGCAAAATCACGTGCACAAGCTGCACACGAAACAGTAGTCGGTGCATTTGGCCAAGGGCCGGTAGAACAGGATTTAGAAAACTTAATCTCATGGCTTGAAATGTTTCACCCACAATCCTTCGTCGAACTAGATTACGGCGGCCTTGCAACGTATCTAGATAAATCACTTCGAGATAATGGTGAAGATGGATTAATAGCCGATACATCGATTGAGGATGTAGCGCGCTCATTGAGCGGTCTAGCAGCCGCCGATGGAATGGTTGCAGGACAAGGGTACGAGCGGTTAATGTCGCGTTGGCGCAACGTTCAAAGCCTAGAATCGGCGAATTAACCCCTTCGGCAGTATTGCTTTAAGCTACTTAAATCGGCGATACTTCGTCACAATACGGTGCAATTAGGACATGATTGATCAAGGGGTCAAGCGATGGATACGAACCGCCCGCCCGCTCCAGAAGTTCTCTTAACGCCAAAAGAAGTGGCACAACGCTTTCGAGTAAATCCTAAAACAGTGACTCGTTGGGCTAAGGCCGGCAAACTTACTGCGATTCGTACCCTTGGCGGACATCGTCGCTATCGCGAGTCAGAGGTTCTTGAACGTTTGCGTGAGTATAAGGAATCAACCAACTAGAGTTACCTCATGGCCGATAAAAATGATGATGTGAAGGCAAGAATGCTCGCCGCCCTTGAAGCAAAGAGAAATAAAAAGGGCGCACCAGGCACTCAGACACACACTGAAACTGGATCTAAGATTCGTGGAGGGCAACGCAGCGGTGGCGCGCCACAAATTCAGCGCAAAGCCGGTCCGTCGGGTTCTGGCTCTGCCGGCTAAATAGTTTTAGAGCAGACCGCGACGTTTTAACAACGGTTCGATTTTTGAATCACATCCCCGGAAGTTACGGAACATCTGCATTGAATCAATCGATCCACCGAGTCCGAGTAGTGTGTTCTTGAAATGCTCACCATTTTTGCGTTGCAATCCACCATTTTCCTTGAACCAATCCACAGTGTCTGCATCCAAAACTTCAGACCAGATGTAGCCGTAATACCCAGCTGAATAACCCCCAGCAAAAATATGTGAGAAATAAGTAGAGCGATATCGAGTTGGTACAGGTGCAAAATCAAGACCGTAATCCTTAATCGCTTGAGCCTCAAAGCCTTCTACATCATTGACTTTAGCCGCCTCTTCAACTGTCAGCGAGTGCCAGGCTAAATCAAGAATGGCCGCAGCCAAATAACTTGTAGTTGCATGACCTTCATTAAATGTTGAAGCCGCTTTTAAGTTATCGATCCACTCTTGTGGCAGTTTCTGACCAGTTTCATTATGCCGTGCGTAGTTTTCAACAACCTCTGGCCACAGAATCCACATCTCGTTTACTTGTGATGGAAACTCAACAAAGTCGCGCTGAACGCTGGTGCCGGAAACACGGGGATACCTAACTTGAGACAACAGACCATGCAGAGCATGGCCAAATTCGTGGAACAAGGTTGTTGTTTCATCATAAGTAAGCAATGTTGGCTTTCCCGCTGGTGGCTTAGGAACATTTAAATTGTTGACTATCACGGGGAGTTGATTGATCAAAAAGTTTTGATTGACAAGGCTATTCATCCATGCCCCACCACGCTTTGAATCCCGCGTGTAGAAATCTCCAATGAATAAACCAACCTTGCTGCCATCTTCATGATTAACTTCAAAGGCACGGGCCTCTGGATGATACGTAGTTAAATCTGGACGCTCTTTAAAGACAAGACCGAACAACTTGTTGGCGGCAAAGAAGACACCATCGTGTAGTACGCGCTCTAATTCAAAATAGGGGCGCATCTTTGTTGTATCGATGTTGTATTTTTCAAGACGGACTTGTTCGGTATAAAAACCCCAGTCCCAGCTTTCTATATCGCTTCCCGCTGATTTTTTGAGATCATCGGCCTCTGCCTTTGCATTGCGAACGGCTGCAGGTGCAATTTTTCGGAGCATCGCGTGGACGTTCTCTGGATGCTCGGCGGTCTGAACAGCGATTACATACTCGGCATGTGTTTGCTTACCGAATAATTTGGCACGCTCTGCGCGTAATTTGACCATTTTGAGCAGAATAGGCTTGTTATCGTTTTCATTTGCCCGGTTAGCCTTTAGCTTGGATGCCTCCATAATCTTTTTACGCAGTTGGCGATTGGTTAGAGAATTAAGGAGTGGATTGCCGGTGAAGTTGACCATTCCAATAAGCCATTTGCCATCAAACCCACGCTCTTTAGCTGCTGCTGCTGCGCTAGCGATTTCATTCTCACTAAGCCCATCTAACTCCTCAAGAGTTTCAACCACGATAGCGAGGTTATTAGTATCTGCGAGGACGTTTTTTGAAAATAGAGTCTCAAGGGAGGAGAGCTCTTCGTTAAGCTCTTTTAGTCGATCGCGCTGAGATTGGGTTAAGTGGGCACCTGCATGGATTAAATCCTTATAGT
The DNA here is from genome assembly GCA_027728065.1 of Actinomycetota bacterium. GTDB lineage: Bacteria > Actinomycetota > Actinomycetes > Nanopelagicales > Nanopelagicaceae > Planktophila. Next base: position 44,285 of record JAQBVO010000003.1, on the reverse strand, counting down.
AGCGTTCGAGCAGCCATGCATCTTCGCTATTGAGAGATAGAGATTCACGGTTATCATACAAATCCTTAATCCGCTTAAACAAAGTTGGATTTAAATTAATTGCATCTTCATGCGCGGCAAGTTTTGGAGCCATCTCCTCTTCGATTGCATCTAATGCATCATTAGTATCGCTAGATGACTTGTTATAAAAGACCAACAACATGCGCTTCAACATCTGCCCACTCATTTCAAGAGCGACAATTGTATTTTCGAAGGTTGCAGCACCTGGAGTATCAAGAATGGCCTGAACTTGTGCTAACTGCTGTGTGCATCCTTCGTAGAAGGCAGGCAGATAGTGCTCCTGGTTAATTTGTGCAAATGCAGGTAGTTCAAATTCGAGGGTGCTGCGTTGGGCAAAAGGGTTTGCGTTTGTCATAACTCGAATCTTACTAATTAAAAAGAGTTTAGCGAGGTCGACGACGTCTGGTATTTGAGTTAGGACGAGGACGCTTTCCACCGCTGCGCACTGATTTCGCAACTATTGGAACGAGATATGGTACGCCAGATGGTTCTTGTGCACCAGTAATTCTCATGAGTTCAGTACTAAGAGGGGTTACGCCAACAAATTTAGGGGTGACTCCAGCACGTGAAGTGAGTCCACCGATTGATTTCTGTTGTTTAGTCGTAGCTATTGTTACGACGGTTCCCGCCTCGCCTGCACGCGCAGTGCGTCCTGCACGGTGTAGATAATCTTTGTAATCTATCGGGGCATCAACATGGACAACGAGTGAGATTCCATCAACGTGAATCCCGCGTGCTGCAACATCGGTTGCTACAAGAGCGGCGTTTGTGGATTCTTTGAACAAGGCGAGCGTGCGAGTGCGTACCGCTTGTGTTTTTCCGCCATGGAGTGCGCCAACCGGAACACCTGCGTGGGCAAGTTTGTCGGCTAATCGATCGGCACCTCGTTGCGTTTTTACAAACATAATTGTCTTACCGGTGCGTGCAGCGATTTGATTTGTAATCTCATCTTTGTCGCCGGGGTTCATCACTAGAACAAAGTGCTTCATTGTTGAAACCGACGCACGGTCATTTTGAAGTGAGTGCGTCTTAGGACTCTTTAAATACTGACGAACCAATGAATCAACACCGCGATCGAGTGTGGCCGAGAACAGCATGCGCTGCCCATCGAGATTTCCTTGATCTAGAATCTCTTTAACAACAGGCAAGAAGCCCATGTCGGCCATTTGGTCGGCCTCATCGAGAACAGTTATCTCTAGATTATCTAACTGAACTTCACCCTTATTGAGCAGATCAATTAAGCGCCCAGGTGTTGCAACCAAGACTGCTGTACCACGTCGCATTGCAGTTATTTGCTTTGCATATGACATCCCGCCGGCAACAACGACTGATTCATGGCCAATTGAACGTGCAAGTGGTGTTAGCACCTCATCAATTTGCTGTGCTAATTCGCGAGTCGGCGTCAATACAAGTGCTAATGGCTTATGAGGCTTGGCAACTTTTCCATTCAAATTGTTAAGTAGTGCTAATCCAAAGGCGAGGGTTTTACCTGAACCAGTTTGTCCACGACCTAAAATGTCATGGCCAGCTAATGCATCAGGCAAAGTAGCGATCTGAATTGGAAACGGATGCAGAATGCCCTGCTTACTAAGAGCGTTAACAAGAGGTAGCCCAACTCCAAGATCGCTAAATGTTGTTGTGATCTGTGTTAGAGGAGTCGCATCAATGAGATTAGCATCGGCTAAATTTGTCGAGATGTAATTATCATCTGCTCCAAAATCAACTGCGGCGTTGGTATGTGTCTTTGATGAGTGTTTAAACCCATCATGAGCATCTACCGGCGAGTCGTTTCGAGGATCTCGCACCGGGCGGGTGGTGCGAGCGTTGGCCGCACGTGTATCGGGTGCGTGGCTGCGCTTCTTTGGGCGGGTTGGGTCAAACTTTTCACGTTTACGGGGTTCAAAGTTTGGTCGACCATCATCGGTGCGGGCAATCTTTGCCTTGACTGCTTCGCGACGAGTTGTCGGGCGCGTATCTTGATTTCGAACTTCGCGTTGTGTAACGAATTTCTTTGCGCGGCTTTGCGGCTTTTGTGATCTCTGAATGCCCACTCTTGGCTCTTCTGGCGCTTCAAGTGGGCGTGGATGCAAAGCTATTTTCTCTTGGAAGCGTTTAGCGCGAAGCTTTGAGCGATCACTGAGTCGGGCCTGCTTCTTTGAGAGAGTTTTAGGATCTGCATCGGTATAGCGGCGAGTTGTTGCTGGCTTTTGGGCAGCTATTTTGCGCGCATTCTTTTGCGCAGTTGTATGGCGCGGTTTTGATACAGCGGTTTTAGATACCACAGACTTTTTCGCTCGCTTAGACTTTCCTGCTGATGCAGCGCGACGTGCCTTTCCGGGCGCGACAGTGCGTGGTTGTAGAGACATATAAATGCATACCAATCGAGACGACAAGCGCGTCTCGGGTATAGCTCGCGCATATGGCGGCTAGGGCGAAGATAAGACTCGCATGTAGTGCTGCATTGCGCAGCACTTAGGAGAAGTTCATTGATGCGGTTGCACCAACGGGGTAATTCTACCGTGGATTATCTCTACTTATTACCACTTACAAAATACTGATTAATCGATCTTAAATCCATCCTTGATAGGGCCAAGTCCAATTCCAGCGGCTGTGTGATTTGAATCTTCACCTCGCGCTAACTGTGCGGCATGAGCTTTGTTATGCCAGCGCTCTTCAATTTTTCCAAATCTCCAAAGTAATAAGGCAACTGCCCACACCACAACGAAAGATGCAACTATGAAGTAGCCAGCGCTATTTAGATTGAAAGCAAGGGCGTAATTCCAGAAACCACCTGACAAATTAAGCTGCTCGGCTAGGACCTGGCAGAGCTCTAACCCACCTACATACAAGGCAACTGCAACTGATAACCCTGTGATGATGATGTTGTAATAGACCTTACGAACCGGTTTTGAAAAGGCCCAGCCGTAGGCAAAGTTCATAAAAGAACCATCGATAGTGTCTAGCAAACTCATTCCAGCAGCAAAAAATAGTGGAAGCGAGATTACTGCCCACCAAGGCAGACCTGCTATCACTGTAGTTCCTGCAAGGACAAGTAAACCGATTTCAGTTGCAGTATCAAAACCTAGACCGAATAAAATACCTAATGGGTACATCTTCCATGACTTATCAATTCGACGAGCTATTGGTCCAAAAAAGCGCATTAATAAGCCACGGGAATTTAAATGCTTCTCAAGCTCTTCGTCGTTATATGCACCTTGACGCATCTTAAGAAAGACGCTGACTATGGAAACTAAAACGATGAGGTTTAAAATTGCGATGATCATTAAGAAAGTACCGCTGACGGTCATGCCAATGAGTCCGGTGTAACGATGCAAAGTTGAATCGTCGTCTTTTAATTGAGTTCCTAATGCCTTAATTCCAAAGTTCAGCAACATCGCTAGAGCAAATACGACAGAGGAGTGGCCAAGAGCGAAAAAGAACCCGACCGCAAGAGGGCGCTGTCCCTCCGACATCAATTTCCGTGTGGTGTTATCGATTGCGCTGATGTGGTCGGCATCGAAGGCGTGACGTGCACCGAGAGTGTATGCAAGGATTGCAGTTCCCCAGCCAAATAGGGTGCCATCGGCCAAGACATAATCTCCAGTTGTGGCTCGCCACATTAATACGGTGCCGCTGATATGCAGGAAGGCGATGAAGCCAAACATCAAGGCCATGCGCCGCCACTCATCGGCGCTAAGACGATCTTGCAGAGGCATACGGATCGGCTCTTTGAGAACTACGTTCAAATGCCACCCCCTGAGATGCAAAGTCTTTGCAGAAAGAAATCCTAGGTTAGGCCTTGGGGGCTGTCTATTTGAAATGGGCCCTGACTGCCGCCTGAATCAAAGCTCGGTCACAGATGGCAAATCCCCCGCGTCATTGACCCAATACGTATAAGGTCGTGGACGTGAGTGAAGATGATGAGATGGAAGAGATCATCACCGAGGAGATGCTCTGGGATCGAATTCCCGATGTCGATGGCGAGGAGCGCGCCAGCACATATTACGAACTTAGCGCTCGAATCTATGCACGGGGGCAGTACGACGAGGCTCTTGCGTTGGCAGAAACGGCGCGGGATATTTATTCAACACTTGGCACAAACGCTCCGAGTGAGGGTTTGGCCCAGGCATATTCAGCGATCGGATACAACCTTAATCAATTAAAACGTATGGACGAGGCTGCAACTGCAATGAGTAAAGCCGTTGAAATCTTGCGCGAGAATAAATCACCGGTAGCTCTTGAACTTGCATGCACACTGGGCGAATGGTGGTACACATCTAAACAGTATGCAAAAGTTGTTTTAACTATGGGTGAGTGTGCACAGGAGCATTTATTAGATAGCAATGAAATCGGTGCGGCAAACGATCTGTACTTGATTGGCTGTGCCGAACGTGAATTAAAAAACTATGAAAAAGCTATTGATGCATTCAAAGAGGCTCGCATCTTCTTTAAGGGAAATAAAGAGGTTATTCATGTCGCGCGATGCGATCAGAAAATGGCTTCGTGTTTAGTTGAACTTAATGAAGGTGAACTCGCGATGGAGACTGCGCGTAGAGCAATCGACGTCTTTGAAACCGGCCACGATCATCGTCGTGAAACATTTGCACTCTTTGAGTTAGGTAAGGCCCAACTTTTACTAGAGAAATATGATGAGGGTCTTGCAACTTTGAACAGAGTACTTACTTTTGTGAGTGAGGATGAACCCAAGGACTTTGAGTTTATTATCGATGTTGAATCCCGTATTGCAAAAATCGCTCGTTTACAGGGCCGTATTCAAGAGGCCGATGAGATTGAGCGACGATTAAAGTCAGTACAAGAGGCGTTAGGGGAAGAGACCGAGGCTTGATTAAGCAGTTAAAAATAAGGCCCGAGATACGAATAACGATGGTCTGTATGGGCAATATATGTCGATCTCCAATGGCCGCGGCCGTTCTCTCAAACCGTACCGCCAGTTGGAGTACACCGAAGATAATCGTTGATAGTGCAGGCACAGGTCCTTGGCATGTAGGTCAAGGCGCACATCCGACATCGCAAAAAGTTTGGGAAAAAGCCGGATATAAGCACACACACACTGCCCGCCAGTTTCAATCTAGTGATTTCTATGCAACAGATTTAATTTTGGTAATGGATTCCAGCAATTTTACCACTGTTCTAAAACTGGCAGAGAACAATGAATCCCGAAGTAAAGTTTTTTATCTGAGGAGTTTTGATCCAGCACTGCGAGAGATTGATCCGCAATCTGCTGACTATCACAAACTAGAAGTTCCAGATCCCTACAATCAAAGTGTTGAAGCTTATGAAGAAACATTAGCTATGCTTGAGCGAGCCATAGATGGTTTGTTAGAAGAGTTGCAAAGTTAGCGAAGTATGTGTTGTAGCGCCCAGTGATACATGGCGATCGCACCAGCTGCCGAAGCGTTCATAGAACGCGTCGAACCATATTGATTGATCTCATATAAAACTTCGCAGGCAGCAAGTGCCTCATTCGACATACCTGCACCCTCTTGGCCAAACAATAGAACGCAACTTTCGGGCAATTGCGCAGACTCTAACTGTTTGGAGCTTGGGACGTTATCGATACCAATGATTGGCAGATGATTTTCTTTACACCAAAGTGAAAAATCTTGAACTGTTGGGTGGTGATAAACCGTTAGATATCTATCTGTAACCATTGCACCACGCTTGTTCCAGTCACGCTTTCCAACGATATGAACGCCGGCGACATTAAATGCATTGGCTGTGCGGACAATTGAGCCAATATTTAAATCATGTTGCCAGTTCTCAATCGCAATATGTAGTTTGTGGCGCTTGTTATCTAAATCGGCAACTATCGCCTCAATACTCCAGTAGCGATAATGATCCAAGACATTTCGACGGTCACCATGGAGTAATAATTCATGGTCGTATTGAGCACCTTCTGGCCATGGTTTTTCATGTGGGCCTACACCGACAACTGGAAAAAACTCACCGGCTCCAATAATGCCTGGGGTCGTTGGTGTGGACATATGGTCACTCTAAACTGTCGACATGAGCAGTATCAACATGGAGTTATTGTGCGAAGCAAAGTAGGTATTTTTCTTCTATCGCTCACGATTGTTTTTTCAATTACGCCGGCCAATGCCGCGCTATCAGCGGCCTCAATCCCAGCCGTCTTTGATGAGCTTTTAAGATCATCGGTGCTTTCTAATCCTGCAGTGGTTTTAATAGATAGCACAACAGGCCAAGTGATTTATAAGAAAAACGCATACTCACAACGTAAGCCAGCCTCGGTCATGAAGATCTTTGCCGGGGTTGCGACACTTAAATATTTAGATCCTCAGTCTAATTTTGCAACAAATATATCTTTGGGGGTGCAGGACAAGACGCTGATTATTGAGGGTAGTTACGATCCATGGATAAGTCTTGACCATGAAGTGGCGCGGAAGATGAAGCGTACATCGCTTCCGTATCTGGGCTTTAACTCTTTAAACGCTCTCAAGAGGGCACCCGGTGGTTCGCTAAAGAAGATAACTGTTTATTACTCAGGTTTATATTCACAAGATGTCACTAACCTAAAGAGATTCTGGGCCAAACGGGGCTTTAAGCCAATGATGAAGGCGATAAGCAAAGAGGAGACTTTACTTAAAGCGGGCACACGGATAGTAAGAGATACCTCTCCTCCACTGTATGAAATTCTAGAGTTCATGATTAAGTGGAGTGATAATAATTTAGCAGATCGTTTATCTCGTCTCTCATCGCGGGCCGCTGGATATGCGTTCAGTAGTAAAGGTATTTCAGATACTTTCATGAAAATTCTTGCTGATTTTGAAATCGATTCCTCGAAGCTGGCTGTAAGTGATGCGAGTGGATTATCGAAAGAGAACCGTATTACGGCCCAGATGATCGGAGAGCTTCTCTATAAGATCCACAAAGATCCACAATACAAATTACTCTATGATTCACTACCATTAGGTGGAGTCTCCGGAACCTTGCGATCGAGATTCTTAACAACTGCGCCAAAGGCAGTTGGTTTGGTTCGGGCAAAAACAGGGACCCTTAATGGGACTGTAACTCTGGCAGGCTATGTCGAATCAACTAATGGCGAATATATATTTGTGACTCTAGCCGATAAGATTAGACGCGGAGCAGCAGCTAATGCTAAAGCTCGTGCAGCTATCGATCGATTAGTGGGTCGAATCGCAGCACCAAATATTCCAGCACAAATCTCTGAGGCAACACCAACACCAGCGCCTTAACTCTAGTTATCAAAGACTTTAATTGATCCACCATAACAAGCTACCCATGTGCGCTGTGTTGGTGTATCAAAGGTAATACCAATCGGTTCATTACAGACCTTTATTGTTTGAACCGTCTTTAAATCACTGGTACGCAGTTTTGTAACGGTATTGCTTGAAAAATTAACGACAAATAGAGCACTGCCATCATCAGAGATAGCTAAGGAGCGTGCCGCTTTACCCGTCGTAACGTTACCGAGGCTCTTATTGGCTACTAAATCCCATGCGGTGACTTTGCCAGAGAGATTGAGTGTTACATACATTCTCGTGTTATCCGGAGAGATAACTATTGCACGGGGAGTCACTCCGATCGGGATGTGTGTGATGGAGAAATCCTCTAAATTTACAACGTGAATTCGACTTCCACCCATCTGAGCAACATAAGCCGTCTTGCTATCCCCGCTGACAGCAATTCCACGAGGGTACCTACCGATTTTTACAATCTTTACAGTTCTTTGAGTTTCAACCGAGATCACATTGAGATCATATGTGCACCAGTTTGAGACAAGGATATATTTGTTATCCGGTGTTACTTCGACAACTTTTGGAACTGAGCCAACTGGATAGACTGCATCGATCTCGTAACTACCTAAATCAATCCGGTAAAGAAAGCTCTTATCGAACTTTGAAGCCGGAGAACAAGTATCATGGCCTTCACGGTTATATCCTTTGCCTTACATCGAATAATTCGTAACATATAAGTACTTGCCATCTGGCGAATACGCGCCTTCAACCGGTGCGCCTTTAAAGATTGAAGTAGATTTCGAATGTCCAAAGCTAGAAAGTTGGACAGAATCAGAGATTGTTCTGATTAAGTCGAAGGTATTAGCGTCATAGATTGTGACGCTGTGCTTGTACATCATGTTATGTGCACTCACTAAACCATTACCCGAAGAGCGCACCGATTTTGGTGAAATATCGCCAGTAATAGTTTTAACTAAACTCATCTTTGTATCGCTGGTCAGGGGCTGAGCCTGTGCCGGCAGCAGGGCCGTTGAAAGCAAGCTTAGGGCGAGAAAGATTATGGAGCGCATTGGCCCACTCTAATGTGGGCAGAGGTGATGAAAAACTCTTTAATATATTGAGAGCTACCTGCACAGGTAGAAATCTCGGTAAACCCAATACCAAGTTGGCAAGTAATCTAGGGGCGTGAAGAGAACCATAGGTGGGTACTTAGATTTGATGAAGCTACGGGTTGTCGAACTACTCTTAGTTTCCACACTGCCCGCCATGGTCTTAGCCGACAAAGGCCTACCCACATTTTCACTCGTGGCCACAACGATTCTTGCCGGAACATTAGCTGCAGGAAGTGCCAACGCATTCAACATGGTGATCGAAAGTGAGAGCGATAAGTTAATGGCGCGCACTGCCAAACGCCCGATTATTACCGGTGTTATAAGCAAAACGAAGGCAACGCTCTTTGCAACGATTATCGGCGCATTATCTCTGATTATTTTTTGGTTCTATACAACACCGTTAGCAACGTTCTTAACCTTTATTGCTATCGCATTTTATGTATTTGTTTATACGATAGGGCTAAAGCAACGTACATCTCAAAATATCGTATGGGGTGGAATAGCAGGGTGCATGCCGGTTTTTATCGGCTGGGCAGCAGTGACTAATTCACTCTCCTTAACTGCATTGGCGTTTTTTATGGTTATCTTTTTCTGGACACCTCCACATTTCTGGGCACTTGCAATTAAATACAAAGATGACTATTCAGCAGCTGGTATCCCAATGCTTCCAGTTGTAGCGCCTAAATCTCAGGTACATCGACAGATGTGGTCTCACACTATTTTAATGATTGCATCATCTATCTGGTTAATACTCTCGGCGCAGTTGCCAACGTGGTCACTTCTAATAACCATTGTGCTCGGTTTGATCTTTGCCCGTGAACTGATTGGACTTAAAGAGAGTTCACCTGATTATGCCAAGAGCGCTGGCAAGATTTTTCAGTGGTCGATTACTTACCTGAGCCTGCTATCGGTTGTACTGGTAGTTGCCCAGTTAGCGGTGTAGGTTATAACTATGTCTAATACCGCTATCTCCGTTAGTGATTTAAGTAAGAAGTACGGTGGGCGCATGGCAGTATCTCATGCAACATTTGAAGTCCCACTAGGCACGATTTGTGGCTTTGTTGGACCTAACGGTTCGGGTAAGACAACCACGATGCGCATGTTGCTCGGTTTAATTACACCCACTGGTGGCACGGGAGAGATCTTGGGTGAGTCAATTAAGCACCCCGAGAAATATCTGCCACGTGTAGGGGCGATGATTGAAGGACCAGCTTTCTATCCAGCATTAAGCGGTAGTGAGAATCTAAAATACTTAGCAAATCTTGGCGGGTTTTCAACTGATCGTGTTCAGTATTTACTCGATCAAGTAGGTCTAGGTGATCGCGCGAAATCAAAGTACAAGACCTACTCACTTGGAATGAAGCAACGCTTGGGGATCGCCGCCGCCTTACTGCCTAATCCAAAACTGCTGATGCTGGACGAACCTACAAATGGTTTAGATCCCGAGGGAATCCAAGAGGTTCGTTCACTTTTGCGCGCGCTAGCAGATGAAGGCACCTCCGTCTTTGTCTCATCACACCTCTTATCTGAACTCGAACTCATCAGCGATTATTTAGTAATGTTGCGCAAGGGCGAAGTTGTCTTTACCGGCAAGATGAGTGATTTAATGCTCGATCAGCAGCCAGTAATCATCGCTAAGGGCGCACATGAGAGCGATCTTGGCGCGTTACTAGCGATAGCGCAAAGAGCTGGTCACCGAGCAGTAATTAGAGATGGCGCCGTGCATGTTGAAGGTCCAGCTGAATGGGCTCTTGAATTTAACCGTGCCGCATTTGATGCAGGGATAACTCTTTCGCAGTTAACGCCACAGCTTCCAAACCTTGAAGAAACTTTTTTTGAAATGACTGGTGAAAAATAATGTGGCGAGTAGCTTTATCAGAGTTGCGTAAATTACGCCGACCAACACTTTTTCTGGGCACCATGGGCGCCGTTGTTTTTTTCAGCGCTCTCTTTTCATCTCTTTTGTTCTTACTCATTGACTCACCTGATGGAAACTCCGATCGCGGCCGAACCGTTAGCCGTGAAGTTCTTGGACTTGCAACAGGTGGTGTACAGGGTTTTAGCAGCGTAGGTGGATTTCTCGGGATAATCGCGCTCTGCGTTTTTGCCGCACAGACAGCGCAGGAATATACCTATGGAACTTTGCGCAATATTTTGGTTCGCCAACCTGGGCGCATACGTATTCTAGTTGGAAAATTTATTGCGATGAAGTTATTTGCACTTGTGATGATTATTTTTTCAGGGATTGTAAGTATTAGCGCCTCCATACTTTTAGCACCGCGTGCAAAGGTTTCAACTGATCTTTGGTTTGGCCCTGATGGTCGGCATGCACTGCTTACAACCTCCATAAATATAATCATCTCTGTTATCGGTTTTGGAACTATTGGCATGGTCCTAGGTCTCTTACTGCGCTCTCCGATTAGCGCTATCTCATTTGGTGTTTTGTGGTTGCTAATCGTTGAGAATTTATTAATTGCTGTTAAAAACTCGTTACAAGATTGGATGCCAGGGGCACAGCTTTCAGCCATAGCATCTGGTGGAGCAGTGCGTGGGTTTACCACAGGAATTGAATATTCGCATGCTCTATTAGTCGGCGGAGCATACGTTGCAGTCGGGGTCATTATCGCCTCATTTCTATTTCTTCGACGAGATGTATCTAATTAAAGACACCAGCGGATTTATCAGGTTTTTCTAAGGTTAGTCATTTATTCTTAAGACCTTCCTCCGGAGGTTTTGAATTGAAAATGTATAGAGCGGTTTCACTTGCTCTCGTTCTTGCACTGACGCTGACAACAGCGCCGGCAATAGCAAAGACCCCAAAACCAACGTTGGCACAGATTAAAGCGGCTAAGAAAGTTGAAGCGGCTAAGAAGAAAGCTGCCGAGGCGCAAGCGGCAAAATTAGCTGCGGCAAATCAAAATTTACGTACGTTAACTGCTAAAGCAAATGCCGCTAGGGCGCTATATGTACAGGCACAAAAAGAGTTAGCGATTGCCGAAACCGCAGCACGCTCAGCGGCGCAGTACGCAACCGAAACCGCTGCGGCCGTTGCAGAGGCACACCATGTGATTGGAAGACTTGCCGCTAATGCTTATATCTTGGGTGGAAACATGAGCAATATAGAGCCATTGCTTAGTGCTAATGGACCGCAGGATTTAATGGATCAACTCAGCACATTAAGTACATTGGGGACAAAGAACACAATTGCCCTAGAGCGTTTTAAAGCCGCTGAAATTATTGCACGTGCGGCGAAGAAAGCCGCAGATGAGGCCGAGATTGTTCAACAAAAAGCAACAGACAAAGTAGCTGCAGCTAAAAAAGTTGCCGATGATGCAAAAGCCGAGCAGGCCAAAGAAGTTGCTAAGTTACAAAAGGTACAAGATCAGTTAATGAAAGATTTGCTCAGTGCACGTAAAGTGCGAACCACTCTTGAGCAGCAACGACAACTCGCACTCTTAGAAGAGGCTCAAGCTAATCAAGCCGGACAAACTGCAGGACAGTCAAAGATCTGGCCAGATATTGGATTCCGAGGTCGGTCAACGATTAGAACTAATGAAAAGCAACGGTTAAAGGCCGTTGAGTTTGCAAAAAAGCAAGTGCTAGCGCGCAAACCATATGTTTGGGGTTCAGAAGGGCCAAATACTTTTGACTGTTCAGGACTTGTATATGCCGCATATAAGTATGCGGGATTGGGTTGGCCAAACTGGGATCGTCTAAACTCAGCTCTGTATTCGGGCTATACCAAACATGTTTCACTCAATGAACTTGTGCCGGGGGATCTTCTCTTCTATTCATATAAGGGCACAATCTCTACTATTCATCACATCAGCATTTATGCGGGTAATGGAATGATGTGGGAGGCAAACTCAAAGGACAAGGGCCTGCTGTTTTCAAATATCTATAGCGTTAAGGGGCTTATGCCTTTTGGTGGTCGGGTCTAGTCTTAACCCATGAGCACGAGCGCACCGTTAACCCGCGCCGCTGTGCGTCCATGGCTTGAAAAGTTAGAGGCTGGAGATTTAGTAGTCATAGCCGTTTCCGGAGGAGCCGATTCACTTGCCCTTGCCTATGCACTTTCACTTGAGGCACCTAAATTAGCAATTGACGTGCATGCAGTAACAGTTGATCATCAACTGCAATCGGGTTCGGCAATACAGGCAGAGAAAACTGCTGAGCAGATGAAGTCTTTAGGTATCAAGACGACGATTGCAAAGGTCACTGTTGAGATTACCGATGGTCTAGAAGCATCGGCGCGCAAAGCTAGATATGGTGCATTAGATAGAGTAAGTGATGATCTAAAAGCAGTTGCAATCTTCTTAGGTCATACCCGTGATGATCAAGCCGAGAGTGTTTTGCTTGGTCTTGCACGTGGCTCTGGAACTCGTTCGCTCTCAGGGATGGCACCGCTGCAGGGAAAATATATTCGTCCATTTCTTTCAATTACCCGCGCAGAAACCGAAAGCCTTTGTCGAGATGTTGGTTTAATCGCATGGAACGATCCACATAATCTCGATTCAAATTTTGCTCGCGTGCGTGTTCGCACCGACGCAATTCCAACGCTTGAAAAAGCAATTGGCCCAGGCATCTCCGATGCTCTCGCGCGCAGCGCCGAACTATTGCGCCACGACGCCGATGCACTCGATGCCTGGACAAAGCGCGAAATTCAACATTTAGATTTAGCTGATTTGTCCTGTGAGCATCTAGCCACATTGCCACAAGCGATCCGAAGTCGGGTTATTCGGGCTGCGATTTACGCGGCAGGGGCGCCATCGGGCTCAATTTCAGCCGAGCACGTCACCTCAATTGAGGCTTTAATCACGGCCTGGAGCGGGCAGGGGGCTTCTTATCTGCCGGGTGGTGTGAAGGTTGAGCGATTATCGGGCAGACTTTCACTCTTACGCAACTAGCCCAAGGGAGCCTTCGTGGATTTAGCTGGAGTTGAAAAAGATATAGAGCGCGTAGTCGTGAGTGAAGAAGATCTGCAAGCAAAGATTAAAGAGCTCGCTCTACGAATTGAAAAGGATTACGAAGGCAAAGACCTGCTTTTAATTGGAGTACTTAAGGGCGCAGTGATGGCGATGGCCGATCTCTCACGTGCACTAGCGCGTCACGTAGAGATGGACTGGATGGCTGTTTCATCCTATGGCTCAGGCACAAAATCAAGTGGCGTAGTTCGAATTCTTAAAGATTTAGATCGCGACATTACACGCCGAAATGTTTTAATCGTTGAAGATATCGTTGATTCTGGTTTAACACTTTTGTGGCTTATAGCAAATCTTCAATCGCGTGGAGCGGCCAGCGTCGAGGTACTATCCATTCTTCGTAAGCCAGATGCAGCCAAAGTTATGGTCGATGTTAAATATGTTGGCTTTGAAATCCCACCAGATTTTGTTGTTGGGTATGGTCTCGACTTTGATGAAAAATATCGCAACCTCCCATTTATCGCCGTGCTTGCTAAGCACATGTACGTATAACCCCAAGAATTGAGAGATGCACGAGATGTCGCAAGTCAAGAAACCAGTGAAGAAACCGGCGAAGATTAAACCCCTCAAAAAGAGTTTCGCAGGCGGTTCAAACTCTAAAAAGCCATTAACTCGTACTGGCCGAATTCTTCGTGGACCACTTTTTTGGATTCTTTTTGCAATTTTTGTCGTCTCTATCTTTGGCCAGATTACATCTGCCGGCAACCGATATACGCAGATTGAAACCTCGCAAGCACTAGATGCTATTGCCCGCTCTAACGTCGACTCGGCAGAGGTTGTAGATAAAGATCAGAAGATTCGTCTCGTCTTAAAGCCGGGTGCTGCAATTAAAGGGGCAGCTAAAGTTGAAGCCTCATATGTTGCCCGACAGGAGCCGACGATAATTGATGCTCTTACCTCAAATCCACCACCAAAAGGCTGGAACGTCCGTGTTCCATCGCAATCACTCCTTGTCTCATTTCTATTTTCGATAATTCCATTTCTACTTATTGGCTTCTTATTCTTCTGGATGATGAGCCAGGCGCAAGGCGGCAATAAGATATTTCAATTTGGTAAGTCGCGTGCAAAACTTCAAAGTAATGACGTGCCGCAGACCACTTTTAAAGATGTCGCCGGTGCCGATGAAGCCATAGCCGAACTCGAGGAGATTAAGGATTTTTTAGCCAACCCAGATAAGTACGGTGCACTAGGCGCGAAGATTCCAAAGGGTGTTTTACTCTTTGGTCCTCCAGGGACTGGCAAGACGCTACTTGCTCGCGCAGTCGCAGGCGAAGCGGGAGTCCCCTTTTATTCGATCTCTGGATCTGATTTTGTTGAGATGTTTGTTGGTGTTGGAGCAGCGCGTGTGCGTGATCTATTTAATCAAGCAAAAGAAAATTCACCGGCGATAGTTTTTGTTGATGAGATAGATGCCGTTGGTCGCCAGCGCGGCACAGGTATGGGTGGCGGACATGACGAGCGTGAACAGACCCTTAATCAACTCTTAGTTGAGATGGATGGCTTTGAAGAAAATACGAAGGTCATTCTTATCGCCGCGACTAACCGTCCAGATGTACTAGATCCAGCGCTGTTGCGTCCAGGCCGCTTCGATCGACAAATTGCAGTTGATCGCCCTGATCTTAAGGGTCGTGAAGCGATTTTGGCAGTACACGCAAAGAATAAACCTATGAGTGACTCGGTAAAACTTATTGATTATGCACGTCGCACACCAGGATTTACTGGTGCCGATCTTGCAAATGTTCTTAACGAGGCTGCCCTTTTGACGGCTCGCGAAGAAAACAAGTTGATTTCAAATCTTGAAATCGATGAGGCTATTGATCGTGTGATGGCGGGTCCACAGCGCAAATCGCGCATCATGAGTGGGGATGAGCGACGCGTTACCGCCTATCACGAAGCTGGTCATGCTCTTGTAGCCCATGCACTGCCACACACAGATCCTGTGCATAAAATAACAATCATACCTCGCGGCCGCGCCCTTGGTTACACGATGATTCTTCCCGATGAGGATCGCTATTCAACTACGCGCAATCAACTCCTTGATCAGTTGGCATACTCATTGGGCGGTCGGGCGGCAGAAGAGTTGATTTTTCATGATCCATCGACAGGTGCATCAAATGACATTGAAAAAGCGACGACACTTGCCCGTGCAATGGTTACTCAATATGGAATGACTGAAGCGGTGGGCGCGATAAAGTTAGGAACAAGTAGCGATGTTCCATTTATGGGCCGGGACTATAGCCACCAACGCGATTACTCTGAGAGTATTGCAGGTGTTGTTGACCGAGAAATCCGCAGACTTATTGAAAACGCTCATCAAGAGGCCTTTGATATCTTGGTTGCAAACCGTAAGGTTTTAGATGAGATGGTCTTAGAGCTCCTAGATAAAGAGACGCTCAGTAAGAAAGAGATAGCAAAGATCTTTAAGCGGGTTAAATCCGTTACGGCACGGCCGGCATGGACGGGTTCAATTACACGAATTCCATCAGATCAACCACCAGTTGATGTTCCAGAAAGAGCCGTTATTACAAAAGTAAAGAAGCCCACACCTAGTAAGAAGCTGACAGATGACAATAAGTAAAATTACTCTCACCGACGCTCACAGACCCGCTCCATATGATCAAGAACGAGCCGAGCGTGCAGTACGCGAGCTTTTAATAGCACTTGGTGAAGATCCAGATCGAGAGGGCTTACGAGAAACGCCGGCGCGTGTTGCTCGCGCGATGAAGGAGAATTTTGCAGGGCTTTGGCAGGCTCCAGAGGATGTGCTAACAACAACATTTGATATTGGGCATGAAGAGTTAGTTATTGTCCGCGACATTGAGGTTTTTTCGCACTGTGAACATCACCTAACTCCCTTTCACGGTGTTGCACACATTGGCTATATACCGCGCGGGAAAATCACCGGCCTTTCAAAGTTGGCGCGCTTAGTCGATGTCTATGCTAAACGCCCACAGGTGCAAGAGCGATTAACTACGCAGATCGCCGATGCTTTAGTTGAAATCCTTGATCCACTTGGTGTAATTGTGATCATTGACTGCGAACATCTATGCATGTCGATGCGTGGTATAAAGAAGTCACAGGCTCGCACGACAACAAGTGCGGTTCGTGGTGCGCTTCTAAAGGCTGCAACACGTGCCGAAGCAATTAGCCTCATTACACATCGGTAAAACCCATGTTGGTCATGGGGATTCTTAACGTCACACCGGATTCATTTGCCGATGGTGGTCGGTATAACTCTATTGAAAGCGCATTGCACCATGGGCGTCAAATGATCGCCGAGGGTGTTGAGATTATTGATATCGGTGGTGAGTCAACTAGACCTGGCGCAGATCGTGTTAGTGCAGATGAAGAGCTCGCCCGCGTTATTCCAGTAATCTCTGAACTTGCTAAAGAGGGTGTCCCAATAAGCATCGATACGATGCGTGCTAGCACAGCAAGAGCTGCGATAGCAGCCGGGGCTCAGATTATTAACGATGTCAGTGGGGGGTTAGCAGATGGGCAAATGTTAGCAACCGCTGCGCAATTACAGGCGCCTTATATCGCCATGCATTGGCGCGGACAGTCAAAAGATATGAATAGTATGGCCATTTATGGGGATGTTGTGCGCGATGTAATTTGCGAGTTGCAAGAGAGAATCTCTGCGGCGTTAGATACGGGAATAAGCAAAGATAATTTAATTATCGATCCAGGTATTGGCTTTGCCAAAAACGCCGATCACAACTGGGCGATTATTGATCGCATCGATGAGTTCGTAGCCCTTGGATATCGGGTCTTAGTTGGTGGCTCTCGAAAACGTTTTCTTGGCGGCACTACACCCGATAAACGTGAACAGGCGAGTATCGCCCTAACAAAGCGGCTTTCCACGAGCGGTATTTGGGGAGTTAGAGTTCATTCTGTGAAGCCCCATAAAGATGTGTTGCGCTCATGAGTGATCAGATACTGCTCGAGGCGATCCACGGCTTTGGATACCACGGCCTGCTCGAACATGAGCGCGCCCATGGTCAGGATTTCTATGTTGATTTAGCCCTTGAAATTGATCTGCGTGCAGCATCCACTAGTGATTTAATCGAGGATACCGTCAACTACGCCGAGATTACCGATCTAGTTGTTGCCGAAATTACATCTAATCCAGTCTCACTCATCGAGAAACTTGCAGGACGAATCGCTGAACGGATTTTGAATTCCTATGTGAAAGTTGTTTCAGTAACAGTTACAGTCCATAAACCACAGGCACCGGTAACTGCATCACTGAAAGATATTGCAGTAGCAATAAAACGCACACGATGAAAGCAGTAATAGGACTTGGTGCAAATCTTGGTAACCCACACGAAAATTTAGATATCGCACTGGCTCTCTTACGTGAATCAACCGATGTGGTTGCGGTTTCTTCGTACTACACAACCGCACCCATGGGCGGACCAACCCAACCAGATTATGTAAATGCGGTCTGTATTATTGAAAGCGAGCTTCCTGCATTGGATTTACTCGGTATGCTGCAGGGAATTGAAAAAAGCATGGGTCGCGAGCGTCTGGTTAAATGGGGGCCACGCACCATTGATTTGGATTTAATTCAATATGGCCCACTATTGTCCAAAAGCGACGAGTTAGAGCTGCCACACCCACGCGCCTATGAGCGCGGGTTTGTTCTACAACCGTGGCATGAAATC
Source organism: Actinomycetota bacterium (assembly GCA_027728065.1). Classification (GTDB taxonomy): domain Bacteria; phylum Actinomycetota; class Actinomycetes; order Nanopelagicales; family Nanopelagicaceae; genus Planktophila. Next base: position 26,226 of record JAQBVO010000003.1, on the reverse strand, counting down.
GATGCAGATGCCGTACTCCTGACGCATGGACGGGTAGATCAGCTTTTGGCGCAACTCTCTCCTACACCGTAAACTTTCTATTACCTCGCCCGGTACCTGAAAGGACTGGAGCCATATGAGCGTATTAGTTCCAACGATGGGCGCCCTACATAAGGGCCACCAAGCGTTGATCAAACGTGCACGTAGCATGAGTAAACAAGTTGTAGTCAGTATTTTTATTAATCCACTTCAATTTGAAAACGCGCAAGATATTGCCCAGTATCCACGCACTGCTGAGCGCGATATTCAACTGGCAACGTTGGCCGGGGCAACAGAGATTTGGATGCCAGAGTATGAAGAGATTTATCCAGATCCGATTACGAAGATAAGAGCCTCATCAATCGCCGATCTTTACGAGGGTGCATCACGGCCTGGACACTTTGATGGCGTTGTAACAGTTGTTAATCGTCTCTTTGAGATAGTTAAACCAGAGGCGGCAATTTTTGGTGAAAAAGATTTTCAGCAGCTGCAGATTATTCGCTCGATGAAGAGCGCTGTTGAAATTGTTGGAGTACCAACGGTGCGCGAATTCGATGGATTGGCAATCTCCTCGCGCAATATTCGCTTGAGCCAAAGTGGTCGAGTAAGTGCAAATGTAATCTATCGTGCAATGGTGGCAGCACGTTTAGCACCGACTATCGCGATTGCGCAAGAGATTATCGATACCACAATCTCAACCGATTTTGGTTTTAAATGTGATTACGCTGCAATTATTAATGAAGATGACTTTTGCCTTGCAACAGATACAACAAAGCAAAAACGTGCAATAATCGCCGGATGGATAGATGGTGTGCGCTTAATAGATAATATGCGAATGGGTGCCTAATGCTGTTAACAATCGATGTCGGTAATACCAATACAGTTCTAGGAATATTCAATGGGGATGAACTAGTTCACTCCTGGCGGGTAAAGACTGATCCACGCAGCACTGCCGATGAATTATGGCTGCAGTACCGCTCCTTAGTTGAGGATTACACAGTGACTGGATTATCAATCTGCTCAACCGTGCCAGCAACGTTGCGCGAACTGCGTAACATGATTAGTGATTACTTTAGCGATGTGCGCACAACGATTGTCGAGCCAGGAATCAAGACGGGGGTTCCCTTATTAGTTGATAACCCTAAAGAAATCGGCGCTGATCGCATTGTAAATACCCTGGCGGCGCACACATTATTCGGCGGCCCCGCTATTGTCGTTGACTTTGGAACATCGACAAATCTCGATGTTGTATCACCCAAGGGTGAGTTTTTGGGAGGGGCACTCGCACCAGGCATCGAGATATCAGTTGATGCTCTAGCTGCACGTGCGGCGCAGCTACGCAAAGTTGAATTAGTAAGACCAAAGAATGTAATTGGTAAAAATACCGTTGAAGCGTTGCAGTCGGGCACGATTTTCGGCTTTGCCGGTCAAGTCGATGGCCTTGTCGATCGCATTAGCATTGAACTGGCCGGTTCATATTCTGGAGTACCAAAGGTAATTGCCACGGGTGGATTAGCACCGTTGATTATTGGCGTATCAGAAACAATCACAGATCATGAGCCAGATTTAACGCTGATTGGGCTTCGTTTAATTCACGAACGAAATGCCTAAGTCGGTAGACTCCATCTCATTATGAGTAATGAAAAGCCAGCACCCGAGGAGGATTTGCCCGAGCAGTTGCGGATCCGCCGCGAGAAGCGGGCTGCGCTTATCGCCGATGGAATAGAGCCCTACCCAGTATCAGTGCCGCGAACTAAATCACTCTTAGCTGTACGCAACGAGCACGCAAACTTAGAGATGGATAGCGCAAGCGGTATCACCGAAAGCCTGGCAGGCCGCATTATCTTTAAACGCGATACTGGCAAACTTTGCTTTGCAACTTTGCGTGAAGGCGATGGCACCGAGCTTCAAGCGATGTTTTCGCTAGATAAAATCGGTCAGGCATCCATTGATTCCTGGAAATCTGCTATTGATTTAGGCGACATTGTCTCAGTTACCGGTGAGATTATTTCTTCAAAGCGGGGCGAACTTTCAATTCTTGCAGCATCATGGCAGTTAGCCGCTAAATCTCTGCGCCCATTGCCCAACGATCACAAACCGATGTCGGAAGAAACACGTGTACGTATGCGCTATGTAGATTTAATTGTGCGCCCCGAAGCGCGCGCCAATGCTCGCTTACGTCCAAGGCTGATGAAATCTTTACGCGATACTTTTGCTAAGGCCGATTTTATTGAGGTTGAAACCCCGATGCTCCAGGTCATGCATGGAGGAGCGACCGCTCGCCCCTTTAAATCATTTTCAAACGCTTACAACATGGATCTTTATCTGCGTATCGCACCTGAATTATTTTTAAAGCGATGTGTCATTGGTGGTATCGAGCGCGTTTTTGAAATTAACCGGAATTTCCGTAATGAAGGCGCAGACTCATCCCATTCACCGGAGTTTGCAATGATTGAGAGCTATCAGGCATATGGCGACTGGCAATCAATCGCTGATTTAACGCGCACTCTTGTGCAAAATGCCGCGATGGCAGTTGCAGGCTCACATGTCGTTACACACCACGATGGACGCACCGTAGATTTTGGCGGTAGTTGGCGGGAAATATCCCTATACGAGGCTGTCTCGCAGGGCGTTGGTCAGAGCGTAAGCGCCTTAACACCTATCGCTGAATTGAAAACTATTGCGACAAAACTCGGCATTAAATCCGACCCTAAGTGGATTACAGGCAAGTTGACCGAAGAGATCTTTGAGCACGTAGCTAAGGATCAATTAATTGCACCTACCTTTGTAATGGGTTTTCCAGTTGACACATCTCCACTTGTTCGCACCCATCGCGAATTACCTGGTGTTGCTGAAAGATGGGATTTATATGTTGATGGCTTCGAATTAGCAACAGGATATTCTGAGTTAATTGATCCAGTGATTCAACGGGAGCGTTTAATCGAACAATCATCACTAGGTGCTAAGGGTGATTTAGAAGCGATGCAAGTAGATGAGGATTTCTTACGCGCTATGGAGTTTGGAATGCCACCGATGGGTGGAATGGGGATGGGTGTAGATCGTCTATTGATGGCGCTAACTGGTCTTGGAATTCGCGAAACTATTTTGTTTCCGTTAGTAAAACCTGAAATCGACTAATCGTGGAGATTCGTTCTGCTCGCACGAGCGATATTAAGGGTGTTCGCACACTCATCGATTCATATGCACCGCAAGGTCGGCTTTTAAGTAAAGAGACTGTCACGTTATATGAGAGCGTTCAGGAGTTTATGGTTGCAGTCGAAGGCCATCAAGTTATTGGCTGTGGAGCGCTCCACGTACTTTGGGAGGATTTGGCTGAAGTTCGTACCGTTGCAGTGGCTGAAGATTTGCGGGGACAGGGGATAGGACATTTGATTCTCGATGCAATCATTGCGCGCGCAGGCAAACTCGGCGTAAAGAGAATCTTCTGTTTAACTTTCGAGACGGAGTTTTTTAGCGCCCACGGCTTCGAAATAATTGAGGGCACCCCGGTAGATTCAGCGGTATATGAGCAACTTTTACGCTCATACGATGTCGGTATTGCAGAGTTCTTAGATCTTGAATCTGCCAAGCCAAATACCCTTGGAAATACCAGAATGCTCAAAATTCTCGCCTAGATATAGGGCTGGTTGGGGCATAAAAGCCCAACTTCTGGGGTTCTTACTCTAAAGGCCTCTCTCGCCGTGCGAGTTTGGTCTTTCAGGTATTAGGCTTATTGAATCGAATAAGAAGGAGTACAGCAATGTTTGAGCGCTTTACAGATCGAGCCCGCCGTGTAGTTGTGCTTGCCCAAGAAGAGGCACGCATGCTCAACCACAACTACATCGGTACTGAGCACATTCTGCTCGGCTTGATCCATGAAGGTGAAGGCGTTGCCGCTAAAGGACTTGAATCCCTAGGAATCTCACTTGAAGGTGTTCGCGCACAGGTTGAAGAGATCATCGGACAGGGTCAGCAGGCACCAAGTGGTCACATTCCATTTACTCCGCGCGCTAAGAAAGTTCTCGAACTTTCACTGCGCGAAGCGCTACAACTTGGCCACAACTACATCGGCACTGAACATATTTTGCTCGGACTTATTCGCGAAGGTGAAGGCGTTGCCGCCCAAGTACTTGTAAAACTTGGCGCCGATTTAAATCGTGTGCGCCAGCAAGTAATCCAACTCCTCTCTGGCTATCAAGGTAAAGAGGCGGCTACACAAGGTGGGCCTGCAGAGGGAACTCCATCTACATCTTTGATACTTGATCAATTTGGTCGCAACTTAACTCAAGCCGCACGTGAAGGAAAGCTTGATCCAGTTATCGGGCGCGAAAATGAAATCGAGCGCGTGATGCAGGTTCTTTCACGTCGCACAAAGAACAACCCGGTATTAATAGGTGAACCAGGTGTTGGTAAAACAGCGGTCGTAGAGGGTCTTGCCCAAGCAATTTACAAAAACGATGTCCCTGAGACTTTAAAAGATAAGCAGTTGTACTCACTTGATTTAGGCGCACTCGTTGCCGGTAGTCGCTACCGTGGAGATTTCGAAGAGCGCTTAAAGAAGGTTCTCAAAGAGATTAAAACCCGTGGCGACATCATTCTCTTCATCGACGAGATTCATACCCTTGTCGGTGCGGGGGCTGCAGAGGGCGCAATCGATGCTGCAAGCATCTTAAAGCCGATGCTAGCCCGCGGAGAGTTACAGACAATCGGTGCAACAACCCTGGATGAGTATCGAAAGCATGTTGAAAAAGATGCAGCGTTGGAGCGCCGCTTCCAACCAATTCAAGTTAAAGAGCCATCGGTTGCACACACCATTGAGATTTTGAAGGGTCTTCGCGATCGTTATGAAACGCACCACCGTGTATCGATTACCGATGGAGCGCTAGCGGCTGCAGCCAATTTAGCCGATCGCTATGTATCTGATCGCTTCTTGCCAGATAAGGCGATTGATTTAATCGATGAAGCGGGATCCCGTCTTCGCATTAAGCGCATGACCGCACCTGCAGAGCTACGTGCATTCGATGACAAAATCGCTGATGCACGTAGAGAGAAAGAGTCTGCAATCGATGGTCAGGACTTTGAAAAAGCGGCATCACTTCGCGATAAGGAAAAATCCTTAATCACTGAAAAGCATGAGGCTGAAAAGAATTGGAAGGCGACTGATTTAGATAAGGTCACCGAAGTTGATGAAGAGCTTATCGCCCAAGTTCTATCTATCTCAACTGGAATCCCAGTCTTTAAATTAACTGAGGAAGAGACTGCGCGACTTCTGCGCATGGAGGAAGAGCTGCACAAAAGAGTAATCGGGCAGGATCAAGCGATTAAATCTCTATCACAGGCTATTCGCCGCACACGTGCAGGTCTTAAGGATCCACGTCGTCCTGGCGGATCATTTATCTTCGCCGGTCCTTCAGGAGTTGGTAAGACCGAGCTCTCACGCACGCTGGCCGCCTTCTTATTCGGCGATCAAGATGCATTGATTCAACTAGATATGTCTGAATACTCAGAGCGCCACACAGCATCGCGTTTATTTGGAGCACCTCCAGGATATGTCGGCTACGACGAGGGCGGACAGTTAACTGAAAAGGTTCGCCGTCGCCCATTCTCAGTTGTTCTCTTTGATGAGATCGAAAAGGCACACCCAGATATCTTTAACTCACTCCTACAGGTTCTAGAAGATGGACACCTCACCGATGCACAAGGGCGCACCGTTGACTTTAAAAATACTGTCATCATCATGACGACAAACCTTGGAACCCGTGACATCTCTAAGTCACTCGGACTTGGTTTCGCTAATAGTGATGACGATCAGACTAATTACGAGCGGATGAAGGGCAAGGTAAATGACGAACTCAAAACCCATTTCCGCCCCGAGTTTCTTAATCGTATCGACGACGTCATCGTTTTCCACCAGTTAACGAAAGAGCAGATTGTTCAAATCGTCGATTTAATGATTGAGAATCTTGATAATCGTCTGCAGGCAAAGGAGATGGATATCGAACTAACGCCAGCGGCAAAAAATTTACTTGCCCTGCGCGGTTACGATTCACTCTTTGGTGCACGTCCGTTGCGTCGTACGATTCAACGCGAGATCGAAGATGCCCTTTCAGAGCGAATCCTGTTCGGTGAACTCAAGGCCGGTGAAATCATCGTCGTCGATATCGAGGGCGAAGGCGCAGAGGCCGTATTTACTTTCAAGGGATCACCAAAGGTGCAAACCCCTAATAGCCCTGAGGATCTAGCTGAAGAGGCGCCAACGACTTAATTAACTTCCTAGTTTTTTAAGTGCATCTCCGCTCACGCGATAGACAGTCCACTCATCCATAGCGACTGCGCCTAAAGATTCGTAGAAGTCGATGCTGGATTGGTTCCAATCCAGGACCCACCACTGCAATCTCTCGTAACCGCGTTCGATGCAGATCTTTCCAAGCTCTTTTAGGAGTGCTAAGCCGTAGCCTTTTCCTCGGTATAGCGGGTCAACATAGAGATCTTCAAGGTAGATACCTGGTTTTCCAAGCCATGTTGAGTAGTTAAGGAACCAGATAGCGATTCCAACGACCAAACCCTTCTCCTGTGCAACATGGCAGAAAGCGACTGGGTTTTGGCCAAAGATTGTCTCTTCAATTTGTTGAATCGTGGCTTTAGCTTCCAGAGGTGTCTTTTCATAGACCGCGAGATCTTTAATGAGTTGATGTATGCGTGGAGCATCCTCTTTGCGTGCCAAGCGGACCCCAGAGTGTGTCATTGTGGAAGTCTATATTCTTTAACAACCATGCCAAGCAATTATAGAGAGCCAGAGTTAGGCTTAGAGCAAACCAAGAAGGTTGATTCTAAATCTTACCTGCCTGATAGTTTATTGGGAGCCGATAGACTATATGAAATTTGAATCGGAGAGATTATGACTCATTATGAGGCAAGGCCAATTTTGGGTTCGGGTAGCGACCTAGGAGAAGGAACGCTCTGGGATGAGCGAAGCGGATTTTTTATCTGGGTCGATATTTTCAAGAATACTATCAAGAGATACAATCCAAAAACTGGAGAAATCTCTAAAGTAGTTCTAGGTAAATCAGTTACGTATGTGGGTAAAAGAGATGGTGGAGGGTTCGTTCTTGCCCTTGGTGACTCGATCGCGTTCACGGATAAAAGTTTTAAGATTGAACGTGAGATTAAGTTGGATTTTGATGCAAGGGTACTTAGAACAAATGATGGGAATATTGATCCATCCGGATCTCTTTGGGTTGGCACAATGGCGAGCGCCATTGGGGGCAGTGATGTTGTAGAAGGTGGCGTAACTGGTGAATTGTATAAATTTGATAGAGAGCTAAATAAATCGGTTCATCGTAAGAATATTCAAATAGCAAATGGAATGGATTGGTCCCTTGATGGAACAATGATGTTCTATATTGATTCGGCTCCTCGCAAGATTTATCGATATCAATTTGATCCTAAAAAAGGAGAAATCGTTAGGGAACTTTCGGCAATTGATGTTAGTGATGTTACTGGGGTGCCAGATGGTATGTGCACCGATTCTCTCGGGAATCTCTGGGTTGCATTCTGGGGATGTGGGCAGGTTCGCAATTACACCCCAGAGGGAGAGCTTCTTAATATCGTTCAAGCGCCAACAGCGTTAACGACCTGCCCATCCTTTGGAGGTGAGGAATTAAAAACCTTATTCATCACTTCAGCCCAAGATCAGCGCGATCCGGAGTTCGCTTTTGATTCCGTAAATGACCCCTATGGCGGGATGTGCTTTGAGGTGAGACTTCCTATCGCAGGAAAGTTAGATAATTTTTATAATGGGTAGAGTGTTATTTTTAACGCTTTAGAGACATCACCAGTACAGCCAGTCTTAAGCATATCGAGCATGAAGTCCACCATCAACAATCCAATCTGCCCCATTGACAAAACTTGCATCGTCAGAGAGCAAAAAAGTGACAACCTTCGCGATCTCAGAGGGATGAGCAAATCTTTTAAGCGGTTGCGGATCCATAGAAAGTTGCCTCTGTTTCTGATCGATTGACTTGAACCAATTTTCTAAGATAGGCGTGAGGGTATAACCGGGTGAAACGGCATTTGTTCGGATATTAAATTCGCCTTCATCAAGAGCTAAATTTCTAGTCAGCCCAATTACCCCAGATTTAGCTCCAGCATATGGAAAGAATTTTGGGAAAGTCATCCTGGCATGAATGGAGGCAATATTTACGATAGAACCCTTTTTCTCTACTCTCATGGCTGGCAGTACACATCTAGCTGTATGCCAGACCGATTTCAAATCAATGGCAAAAAAGCGATCCCATTCTTCAGAGGTCATCTTTACGGGATCGACACTAGAATTTACTCCAGCATTATTGACTAGCCCTTGCACTATTCCAAAGTGAGATACGGCCATCTCGTGCGCTTTTTCAACACTCTCTAAAATTCCAACATCACAATGAACATAGTAAACTTCTAAGCCCTCAGATCTTAGAATTGCTGCATAACTTTCACCTTGAGCATCTTGAATGTCGCCGAAAGTAACCTTCGCTCCACTCTGAGCCGCATCTTTGACTATTGCAGCGCCAATCCCCTGAGAACCACCTGTAACAAAAACATGCATACCTGCTAGATTCATAACTGCCTCGTTTCCACGTAAATGACTTATATAACAGTGAAGTTCATGTGCGCTAAAGAGTCAAGGGCTACTTAGACAGATGTTATCTTGCCGCACGAGCTGCAGCGCTATCTAAGGTAGTTTTTTCCCAGGGTTGAGGATTAAAGCCGGATCGAGCAGTTGCTTAATCCCTCGTTGAATCTCGATGACTAGCGGAGAAAGCTCATTAGATAACAAACTTCGTTTAATAGAACCAATTCCATGTTCGCCACTTGCCGTACCCCCTAAAGCTTGGGCAATCTCCACTATTTTCGCAAAAACTATTTTTGCACGTCTTTCACCCTCTAAATCACCATGGTTGTGGACGATAGTTGGATGCATATTTCCATCACCAGCATGTCCAAAAATTCCAATGATTAAATTATATTCTTTAGCTAAGGCTTCAACCTTGTTAACAAACTCGGCAATTCTTGTAACTGGCAAAGCAACATCATCTAGCAAAGTCGCTCCAAGTCGCTCTAGGGCTGGATAGGCTAACTTGCGGACTCGAATCAAATCAACTGCCTCATTTGGATCCGTTGAAAACATGCCATCGATCATTCCATGAGACTGAGCCGTCGAAACTGCCTTCTCACCCAGTTCAAAGTTTTCATCTAACTGCATTAGAACTATTGCACCTGCAATATCAAAACCGAGCGGATGCCACGATTCGACCGCCTTTAAGGTAGTTTGATCAATAATCTCTAACATGGAAGGGCGATACTGTAAAAGATCTGCTGAAGCCGCCGCCGCCTGGGTAATACTTGGGAAAGTTGCTATCAGGGTTGCTGGAGGTTTCGGGCGCGGAAGGATGTTTAAAGTAATTTCAGTAATTACACCCAAGGTGCCTTCAGAGCCAATAAACAGGTGCGTCAAATCTAAAGTTGTGACAAACTTTTTAGTTGCTTTACCTAATTCGATTATCTGCCCAGTTGATAAAACCACTTTTAATGCTCGCACGTGATGTGATGTCACTCCATATTTGACACAACACATCCCACCAGCATTAGTAGCTACATTCCCACCAATGGTGGACCAGTCACGACTGGCGGGATCTGGAAGGTAAGCCATACCAAACTCCTTGACAGCATTATCCAAATCTAGATTAATTACACCAGCCTCTACACGGGCCAACTGATTTGCAGGATCAATTTCAAGAATCCTATTCATCTTCTCTAAGGAGATAACAAGAGACTCTGAGTCGGCGTTAGCCCCACCCGATAAACCACTCCCCGCGCCACGGATAACAACCGGAATAGAGCGTTCAGAGCAAAAAGCGAGAGCTTTTGCAATCTCCTCACTACTGCGAGCAAGTAAAACCGCAGCAGCCGGCGATGAGTCGGCAAACGGTGCTTGATCTTTAGAGTAGGTTGCAGTGACATCAGGGTCTGTAATCAGAGAGACCCCAATAGCCTTTTCCAGTTCTGCGGCAAAACTCATTGTGGAAGTCTATATCGGTTGCGGGGGATTGCTTCGATAAGTAAATCTTCTCGCAGAGTTTCAAGAGCTTTTTCAACTTGAGATTGATCGGGCCAGAGCTTTTTAATCGCAACCTTTGTAAGAGATGCATTCTCGCGAAGTGCTTGAACAATCGTGCCGCGACATTTGCGATCGGTTCCATGCCAATCCTGTGATTTACGAAGCAGCTCTGTCTTTGGATAACCATTCTTTCGCCACTGACACTGGGTAATAATCGGACACAGTTCGCACGAAGGATTCTTTGATGTACAAACTAATGCGCCTAACTCTATAGTCGCAGCGGCCCAGATATGTGCATTCTCTTTTGGTAGCAGTGCCAGCCTCCTAGATTTTTCTTTTATAGTAGGCGTCGGCTTTGGATGTTCTTGACCATCAATTGCGCGGGTTAAGACACGACGAATATTTACATCCATCACCAATGTTCGTTGTTCAAAAGCAAAGGCTGCGATCGCAGCGGCCGTGTACTCTCCAACCCCCGGAAGTAAATGAAGTCTGTCTACATCTTGCGGAACTGTGTTGTTGAAATCTTGAGCGATTATCGCTGCTGCAGCATGCAGCCGTAGAGCCCGACGGGGATAACCTAAGCGACCCCATGCAGTAATTACCTGTGCAGGGGTTGCTGCGGCTAAATCTTTAGCGCTTGGCCAGCGCTGCATCCACTCATGCCACTTAGGTAGGACGCGATTTACAGGGGTCTGTTGCAGCATATATTCGCTGACCATCACGCCCCAGGGGCTCGTATCGCGCCATGGTAAATCCCGTTTGTTCCTCTTAAACCAACCAACTATCGGCTTTTCAAGCGTATTCATCGCTTAGTTTTTCGTTGCCGCCGACTATTTCTTCTGTGCCGCCAGCGTTGCTGGATGTTGAATCACAAATAAAGGCAGCGAACGTGATTGCGCATCGCGAATTCCTGTCATACGTAAATCACACCGACGTGCAAGCTCTGCATATGCAGCTTCACCCATAAGTTTTTGCAGTTCGTATCTATTTGAGATGTAGACAGGCTCTTTGCCAACATGGGCCTCGGTATTGCTGGTGCAGTACCAATCAAAATCCTCACCACCATCGCCCCATGTAAGACGTTCATATTCACCGATTACAGTAACTGAATATTCACGCTCACCAACTTCACGAGTTTCAAAACTACGTCGCAGAGGAAGTTGCCAGCACACATCTGGTTTGGTATCGACAAAGTGCAACTTTTCTTTAATCGCTAAATGGTGCAGAACACATCCAAAAGATCCGCCATAGCCAGGGGCTTTATGGTCCTTACGATTCAAAAATATGCAGCCATCTTCAACGTTACGAGTTTTGCGCTCGCCATCTTCATCTTTTTCAGAGATATTGAGTTTGCCGTCCCGCTTCTTTGGACGGGCTTGTGCATAGAATTGCCACATATCGGCCGTTAAATGCTTTGCAATCTCATCCGTGCGCGCTTCATCGTCCTTATCGGTATACATCGCACCTTCGGTACAACAGCCACCATAGGGTTGATTCTTAAATACACCTTGGCAGCCATTGCCATAGATACAAGTCCAGTAAGAGGTCAACCAAGTCAGATCGCACTTGAAGATTTCTTTCGGGTCGTTCGGGTCAAAAAACTCAACCCAATCGCGCGCAAAACCTGGCTTTACTTCAGACATAGTCCTAGAGCCTACACGCTCAACGGGTAGGCTTGCACAATGAGTAAGTCGATATCAGTTGCTGTGATTGGTGCCGGTGTAATGGGTGAAGCACTTATTGCTGCATTAATTTCATATGGTGTTAAGCCAGAGTCGATAACTATCTCTGAAAAACGTAAAGATCGTGCCGATGAACTTATTAATCGCTACGGGATAAGAGTTGCCGAGATTGGTAGCAATATCTCTAAAGCCCAAGCCGTGCTCCTCGTTGTTAAACCACAGGATATGGGTAGCGTCCTTGCCGAGATTAAGAGCTTCATTAACCCAGCTACCGTTGTCATTACCTTTGCTGCAGGCAAGACGATTGCATCTATTAGCGATGCTCTTGCTACAGGCAATCCAGTCGTGCGGGTTATGCCAAACACGCCAACCCTTGTTGGAGCTGGGATGGCTGCAATCTCTATAGGGGCTGGAGTAAGTGATGAGCAACGCGAATTCGTTACTGGCTTCTTGTCGGCAACGGGTAAAACTGTTGAAGTACCAGAGGATTTGCAGGATGCAGTAACGGCAACAAGTGGCTCTGGCCCTGCGTATTTTTTTAGATTTGTTGAAGCAATGATTGCAGGTGCAAAAAGCCTTGGTCTATCTCATGAAGTTGCTACAAAGTTAACAGTTCAGACAATGGTAGGAGCGGCCAAGTTATTGGATGAGTCTGGCAAATCGGCAACAACTTTGCGCGAGAATGTAACAAGCCCTAATGGAACAACAGCGGCGGCCTTAGCCTCATTTGAAAGTGATGAGATTGCCAAGGTTGTTGCCGATGCTATGAAAGCCGCGTGCGATCGCTCGCAGGAACTAGCGTGAAGCGCATATTTTCACTGGTATTAATCTCATCACTTTTAGTTATACCAACAACACACGCTGCATCTAAGAAGATTTCGGTAAAGGCTCTAAAGTTAGTAACAACAATTAGCAATAAGGACGATGTCGCTGGGGTTGTTGTGGCGGGTACAATAGTTATTGTTTTTGGTACCGTGCTAGATAGATCCTTTGCCCGTGCAATCGATATCAATGGGCAAGAGTTATGGAGTATTGCGCTAGATCCGAACTCAGCCTCTATTGCAACGGCAGGGGCGGTTGATAGCGCTGGAAATATCTGGATCGCTGGCTCTACATCATTGCTTCGGCCAAAACCGACATCCTCTGCCACCGCGACTTCGCTCAATCCCGATGCTGTTCTAGATAGCCCTGCCAGATTTAACCCCGACTTGAATGCCATTGCACTCTGGAAGATTCCAGCGGGGAGTTCACTACCAACTCTCTATAGCGCCGAGCAGGCGGCCCCTGTCTTAATAACCTCGCTAGCGCCAGATCAGAGTGGGATATCGATGGTTGGTATTGCGCAAGCAGCAAAAGGAAGCAGTGGCTTTGTAATCAGTGCTAATAGTGCAGGGGAGTTTGGTAAACCGCTTTTAATTGGGAAAGCATCGACAACACTGGATGCAGTTGTTCGCCATAGCGATGGGACAGTAACGGTAACGGGTGCCAGCGGTGAGAGTTTAGGAAGGAAAAAGTTAGCCGGTGTAATTGATGGAGTAATTATAAAGATTTCAAAGACCAACACCATTCTCTCAGTTGTACGAAGCTCTGCCCCTAAGGCCAAACGCAATTGGAGTAGTGCCACACCAAAGCTCTTACTTGCAGGAGAGGTCGTTACGAGAAGTAAAACTGAAAGCGCAGTAACAAAATTCTCTAGTACGTATACTCCACTATGGACATATAGATTCTTATCCACTGGTCGCGTATTTACATTGGGCTCCACCTATGCACTCTTTTCATCAACGGGAGCGATTAAGCAGCTAGCAAATTGGCTTCCTAAGAAACCTCAATCCATACTTTTATCTTTTGATTCCAAGGGAGCAATCGTTGCCGCTTACATTCCACCAGGGGATCAGCGCGAAGTTATCGGGTTAATTAGTAGCAAAGAGTTAGGGATTCTGGCATTAATCTCAGATGCTGAAAGAATTTCAATCTTTACTCTGGCCTAGTTAAGGCTTAAGCAGCGCTAACTTATTGCCGACTGCTGCAACTAGGTATTTAACTTTATTAAGAACCACCCATGAGCTCTGCGTTGGCTCGGCAGTTTGGGAGCTTCGTACTAAGGCGATAGCAGATTGACCTGCATCTTTCTTGTCCGTATCGAGTGCACATAAGCGCTCCTGGCAGTTGAATATGATGGTTTTATCATTGATAGACAGGTACGGACCTGGAGATCCAAAGTTTTGTGTTGTTATCCGTGAAATATTAAGTGGGGTATCAAGCATCACCCACCGTATTTGATCGGGTTTAGGAAAGGCCGCTGCAGATGTGGCTAACCAGGTGGCCATTACACCACCTTTAACTTTGGCTAGTGCCACGCTAAAGCCAAAGACTGATGCCTCTTCGGTAGAGATATCAAGGGTTTGGTATGACCAAGTGGTGGGATCTATTCCCGTGCGAGTTGCAAGACGAATAACACCAGAGGAGACCTCCTTCCTCTGATTCAGGCTAATGACTGCGTCATAGAGGAGATATGTTTTACCTCCATCAATAATGGCTCGCAAGGCAAAGCCAACATCGCCAGTTGAACGACCATCGGTTTTTCGATCTCCATCGATTAGTTCATATACCCACGGCATACTCTTTATTTTTATCGCCCCTAAGAGGATGCCCTGGCTCTCATCGCGGTAGAAGACTTGAACACTTGTCGCCGTTGCCACACAGGCATTTGTAACACTGACATCACTTGATGTACGTACCCGAACCGGATCCTCGTAATTGTTTACTGATAGAGCATTACCATCGATGATTTCATAGGTGAAAGCCTTACCGTTATAGGTTACATGGCGCAGATCTTTGTCTGTGGAGTCGCTATAAAAAATATGAAGCAACTGTTTAGTTCCGCTGCCATTCATACAGATAGAGAGCGGACTATTTATTGCATGCGATGTGCGCCCGCTATTACCACCAGCCCCATCAACCGTTACCTTTTTCCACACCTTGCCATTAAAGCTTGCAAGCTTTAAATCACCGCTTCTGGTATCGCTATAGACAACTGTGGGTTTGCCATTAAAAGTAGTGCTAGCAACTGATTTGCCATCGGCGCTGCTATCTAAGACGGTGCTTTTCCAGCCTGCTTGCGGAATTACCGTTTGGGTTATTGCAGCATCAGATTCTCCGAGATTGTTTTTAGCAATTACGGAAAATTTATAGGAAGTGCCATTTTTTAATCCACGCATCATAACTGGACTTGATATTGTGCTTTTTTCTACCCCAGTAGTCAGGTTTTTCACGGTGTACTCCGAGACTTGGGCAGTACGTAGATTTATGGGCGGATCAAAGGATATGAGCGCGGCTGAGTCGGCGGTGAAACCCGCAACATTGCGCGGAGCTTGTGGAATTTGCGTTGAGACACCTGCAGGGGGTTTGGCGCGCATATCTTCAATCATCGCTAGCAGTAAAGGTCCAGGCTCTTTGAAGATCTCACCGGGATCTAAATTAGGTGTCATCACTGAATCTAGGCCAGAGTTTGAAAAAACCGCCTCATCTAAATGACTAACTGATGATCCACCCTCATAGTTGGGAGGCGTATAAAGTTTTGGTTTTACCCCACCATTTGTAGCTATTGCAAACTGGCCAGACCATACAAGTGTTGATGTTAGTGCTTGTGCAAGTTCGCGCGATGGTGTTGGCAAATCTGCCAAGCGGCGACCATCTAGAGTTTGGGCATATGCATCAAATGGTGTTGGTTGATCTAGGCTTGCAATACCAAAGAATGCATCGTAAGAATCATTTGATAAAAAACCAAGGCCATGTGCAATCTCATGTAAGAAAACCGATTGTAGATCGTATTCTCGCCCGGTGGGTGCTCCATCTCCGCGTGTATTCCACCCACCACTTGAGTTGACTTGGATAATGATTTCAGGATTGGCTTTATCTAAATCCTTTCCAGCGAGGGCATTTGCAAGGGCCGATGTGTACCAGAGTGATGGATCGGGTGCGCCGACAAAGGAGGAGAAAAAGCTACCGGGACGTGCACTGCCTAAAATACCCCATGCGCTAGAGCGCCCCCATGATGCATCAACATTTATCGTTACTGAGGAAATAAAGTTTGCAGACCATACATCAACAGCGTCCTGTATCTCTTTTTTAGCCCAATCGGGAAAATTGTTATAGGTAACGTTGAAAGTGGATTTAACTACACCTTGCGCAAATTTAGGACGCGGAGTGGTTGTTGTAACTGGATTAGTGCCGGCATAAACATGGCCCCATTGCAATGCCGGTGCTTTCAAAAAGAGCGCTTCGGCAGATGGAGCTGCTAGGACCGAGCCAAAGAGGGCGGCGATAATCGTCGCTATTCCTAGACTCTGCAACCGTACCGTCCTCATAAGCGAGAACACTACCAAGGTGAGATGATTTCTCCATGGTCGATAGCATAGATAGCCAACTTTCAAAGGAAAATGACAGGGTTAGCACTTGCATCGTTACTGTATATACCCGCCATGGTTGCCATCTCTGTCATGTTGCTATAGAGCTTTTAGAATCCATGGCGCTGCAATTAGATTTTGTGATTGAGAAGATTTATATCGATGGCGATGAAAACTTAGAAAAACTCTATGGCGAACAGGTGCCTGTCATACATATTGATGGGCAACACCACGATTTCTGGCGAGTTGATCCAGAACGCTTTACATCTTCCCTTGAAAAACATCGTCAGCATCAATAATTTTGTACGAGTAGCCCTGCTCAGCTAAAAACCGTTGCCGGTTTTGTGCAAAGTCTTGGTCAATTGTGTCACGTGAAATCACGGAGTAAAACTTGGCACTGCGACCATCTGATTTTGGCCGAAGAATTCTGCCCAAACGTTGAGCCTCTTCTTGTCGACTGCCGAAAGCCCCTGATACTTGAATTGCAATGGTCGCATCGGGTAAGTCAATTGAAAAGTTTGCAACCTTTGATACAACAAGGCAGGTAATCTCCCCAGATCTAAACTTATTGAAGAGAATTTCACGCTCTTTAATCGGTGTTTCGCCCTTAATCAATGGAACACCTAACGCCTCCGATAGTTCATCTAATTGATCAATGTACTGACCTATAACTAACGTCTGCTCGCCAGCATGCTTTTCAACTAATGCTTCAACTACATTTCGCTTGGTATGCGTTGTTGCACAGGCACGGTAACGGTTTTCAGGTTCGGCTGTTGCATACAACAGACGTTCGCCTTCAGTTAAATTAACGCGTACTTCAATGCACTCGGCAGGGGCGATATAGCCTTGAGATTCAATCTCTTTCCATGGAACGTCATAGCGCTTAGGACCGATTAGAGAAAAAACCTCACCCTCCATGCCATCTTCGCGAACTAACGTTGCCGTTAGACCCAGGCGTCGACGGGATTGAATATCTGCGGTAAAGCGGAAAATCGGTGCCGGCAATAAGTGGACTTCGTCGTAGATAATCAAGCCCCAGTCATGAGTATCAAAGAGATCTAAGTGAGCGTACACACCGTTTTTCTTCTTAGTCATAACTTGATAGGTGGCAATAGTTATTGGGCGAATCTCTTTCTTAGCCCCTGAATACTCACCAATCTCATCTTCATGAAGGGTTGTGCGCATTAATAGCTCTTCTCGCCACTGTCGTGCGGCGATGGTATTTGTAACCAGAATTAAAGTCGTAGCTTTAGCATGGGCCATTGCAGCAACACCCACAATAGTTTTTCCTGCACCACATGGCAAAACAACTACTCCTGATCCACCATGCCAGAAGCTCTCTGCAGCTAGGGTTTGATAGGGCCGGATCTTCCAACCTCTTTGCACTAACTCGATTGGATGTGCTTGCCCATCGACGTATCCAGCAAAATCCTCAGCCGGCCAACCTAATCGCAGTAGTGATTGCTTAATAGCTCCACGTTGACTTGGAAGAACGGCAATTGTCTCGGCATCAATGCGAGCACCAAGTAAAGCTGCAATCTTGCGCGCTCGGATTACCTCTTCCAAAACTGCAACATCTGTTGTAACAAGAATCAAACCATGTACTGGGTCGGCCTCTAAACGCAGACGACCATATCGCGACATAATCTCTGCAACATCTATCAAAATTGAGTGCGGTACCGCATACCTTGAATATTTAATAAGCGTGTCAATTACTTGCTCAGCATCATGGCCAGCTGCACGTGCATTCCAAAGACCTAGGGGAGTTAAGCGATAAGTATGAATGTGTTCAGGGGAGCGCTCTAGCTCTGCAAATGGAGCGATTGCGCGTCGACACTCAGTTGAGAGCACATGATCTAAATCAAGTAGAAGCGTCTTATCGCTTTGAACAATTAACGGGCCATCAGCCATTGAGAATTTCCTTGATAAGTTCGTGTAAAAGTGCGCTACGAATTTCAAGGGTTGTCACGTCGACCCATTCGTGTGCAGCATGAGCGCCACCACCAATTGCACCTAAACCATCCAATACTTGCGCACCAGCGCTAGCTGCGAAGTTACCGTCACTGGCACCACCAACCGATGCATGTCCAAGAGGTGGCATACCTAGCGCTTTAGCTGCTTTTTCTGCCCGCTCATAGAGGGCCATTGTTGCTGTTATCTCAAGTACAGGACGATTAAATCCACCTGTAATTTCATATCGGGCAAGCGGATTGACCGCTTTAAGGCTTCGGATAGATCTATCTACACGTTCGAGTTCGGCTATTGAAAATGAGCGGGCATCGATATCAAGTACTGCTAAATCTGGAACAGTATTTGTTGTGTTACCAGAGCGCAGCATCGTTGGAACAACACTGGTTCCTAAATCAATATTTTCAAGGCTCGATACGGCCAGGATTACATGTCCGATCTCAACGGTGGTATTGATGCCTTTTTCTGGCTCAAGACCGGCATGAGATGCCTTGCCATGAATTTTAATTTGATACATAGCAGTACCTTTGCGACCGGTTTTTACTTTACCATCCAGTGTCGCTTCAACAACGAGTACGGCTTTAGCACGCGCAGAGATCTCCATAATGAAATCCTTGCTCGTGGTGCTACCAGTCTCTTCATCACTGGTTGCAACTAATGCGACAGAGCCTTTGATGCCTCTGAGTGCAAAGAGTGCTTGAATAAATCCCGCCTTCATATCAAAGATGCCAGGGCCTGTGGCTACATTATCTTTAAGCGTCCATAGTGGTTGGAAAGAGCCCTTAGGCCAAACTGTATCCAAGTGTGCGAGCACAACGACATCTGCTTTGTCAGCACCCCACCAAAAAACTGGTCGCCCGTTAACTTCTAAAATCTGTGCGGGGCTACCTAATACTTCTAATGCGATATCACTTGCAAGCTTAATAACTTCGCGGCATGCAGCTAGATCCTGCGATGGCGATTCCAATCGCACGAGTTTTTCCAGCGCTGATAACATGGGCTAAGTCTACATCGGTGCTACGCCGGTGATGCGGGGGATTCGGAAGGATTGAACTTCACCCGTTGCATGATCACGGGCGATTAGGGCTCCAGCGCTGACACGGATTGGATCGATGATTCGATGAGTTACGCTGCCATTGTTATCGGCATATCCAATTGAGAGTGATTTCTTTTCGTCAATAAATCTATTTACTAACTCCAATGTCTCATTAGCGCTATTGCGCGGCAATGCACCGAACGCCTGACTTACACTCTCTCGCAAATGTGTCTGTCTATGACTAGATTTTTCACCAGTGCGAATTGCACGCACGGCGGCGTTTAGTAAATCATCACTCGGTATCTCAATCTCACCGATAATCCTCGGCGGTCTTGGCTTGGTCTGCGCACGGTTTGCACGCGGGGCAGTTAACATCAAACCATTGGAGGATTCGGCAGCGGGCAGATAACCAGCCTCACGCAAAACGCGCATGGTGTCAGCTGCATCGTGATCGCAGATTACGACCTCAGGTGCAATCCTACGAAGCGCGAGAACTTCTAGTTTCTTATCGCTCATAATCTGCGTGATGAGAGTCGTGTCCTCACAGCGGATAAAGGCAGATGTATTTCCCACCCGTAACTTGCCATGTTTCTTTGCCACATCGGCGATGAGATATTCAAGGGGTTGTGGCATTGGCGTCTTGGATATCTTGATTAAGAAGGCTTTAATCTCATCACCAGTCTTGCCGTGATCCAGGGCACGACGAATCGTTGCCTCACTAAAGCGATAAACGGTAGCGCCACCACGACTTTCAATCTCTGCCATGACCGCTAACTGTTGTGAAATCTCATGCTCTAGTGGTCCAGGTGCGATTGCAGTGTTATCGCTTTGAATCAAAATATGATCGACGCTCTTTGGTAACTCATTATTGATTACATTTAAATCACCGCCGCTAAGAAAAATCTCTCCATACTCAGAAATCGCACCTTGGCCAGTGATTCCGAGCCATTCGGCCTCGCGCAGGGTCCAGAGATATAACTCCTCTTGCAGTGAAGAGTTACGGCGTACTGGCGCTCGCCAGGCCATGAGCTGATTAAAGGAAGTGGTATCTGGCGCTAGTAATTCATTTTCGCTCAGAATCAGAAGTGTTAAAGCGCGAACGCGTGCGGCGTTGACTCGATCGAGTTCAGGCCCCAACGCCGCAACGTTTCTAGACTCGACTCTGCCAACTAAACCGCTTACGCGCGATGTTATGAGCCAGGCAGAGGCAAGAGCCTGCCATCGATCGGCAGGAGTTTGCATTAGCCAGATATCAAATTTATTACTCGGCATAATTCGATCATTGGCATCAATGCTTATAAGTGAGGTTAGATAGGCCAACTCTGCAATAAAGGCAGTGCATGACTCATCAACACCTAAGTGGTTAGAGAGTATTTTAAGATCGCGCACACCTAAGCCCCCTGCGCGCAAAGCATCAGCCGGCTCCTCTGCCCAGAAATTTAATAACTCTTCAACCCAGCGAAGGACTGTTGCAATATTTGCAATCGCTGCAAGATTTACTTGGGGCTCATCGCGTTTGCTACCTTCTAGGATCGGTGGATTGATCGAGTTTTTTTTATGTACCTTTCCACCGCGCAGATAAATGCCAACTTCTCTGGGCAAAATAACTGTTCTTTGATCTAAAGGAACCAAGAATTTGCGCTCTAATAACCATGCAACTCCGGGTCCTGGATTCTTGATATCCCCAACGCTTCCGCGCGGCGGCCCCCAAATAATGCGCTCTAAGACTTTTCTCGCATCATTGGGTGCATTATCTAACTCGGCTAGTTTGAGTTTTGCTACCGACATAGGTCCTAGACCTGCAGGCTCGTTTCCGATCACATTGCGCAGCTGCGATGAAAGTCGCATGCCATCTTCTGAAGGGTAGATAAGTCCAATAGAAATTAAATGCGTGAGCGCATCCGATGCGGCTTTATCGGTGAGTGTAATGAGAGATTTGAGCGCAAAAGGTTCGTTGAGTGCGGCTGCGGCTTCAAGGACTTGAAACTGCCATTGATTAAGTGAGTCAATCGCGCGTGCCAAACTTGGCGCTGAGCATGCACGTACGGCAAGAGATGCGATGTCAGGAGGTACTGGTGTTATTAGATCTGGGCGAGCAGAAAATAAATCTAAAAAGGCAGGGTCATCAACACTACGCAAGTAGTCAGAGAATGAGCGCATTTCCATAACTTGCTAACATTACTGGCTTTATCGATTCTTGCGTAATCAACGAGGCTTTCTACGTGGTGTTAGCCATGTTACAAGGCCGGCCAGGCGCACAACAACGGGAGAGAGTAAGCGTCCGATAAAGCGAGCTCTGCGAAAATCATAGATTGGCCAACCCTCTGCCATTGCCCGAAGTCCCAAGATCGCATCTGGATTGATTGCCGATGGATGACCGACGCATTGCAATAGTGGTAGGTCGTTATGGCTATCAGAGTAGGCATAGCAACTGGCCAGATCTAATCCTGCACGCTGTGCTAAACCCTGGACCGCAATAGCTTTTTCTTTTCCATGTAAAAGCCCGCCCTCCATTGCACCGGTATAGGCACCATCTTTAATCTCAGCCTTGCTACCGAGGGCTCCGGTAAAACCTAAGCGATTGGCGATTAGTAGTGCCATATCTTCAGGGGCGGCGGTAACCAACCAGACCTCTTCGTTATTTGAAAGATGTTTTTGAGCGATATCTATTGTGCCTTGCCAGATTGCGGGAGAAACAAATTCATCATAAATTTCTTGTGCAATTGCCTCAATATCTTTAACGCTATGACCACCAATAAAGTCGGTTGCTGCTTTTTGAAAGCGAGCAATCTCCTCTTTATTCTCTTTCCCGGTTAAACGAAATCTCAGATTGGCTAGAACAAAGCGGGAGATATCCTTCTTTGTGAAGAAGCCCCGCTGATACATGCCATGACCAAGGAAATAGATCGTTGAGCCTCGTATGAGTGTGTTATCTACATCGAAAAAGGCCGCTCGTTTAGCCGTGAGTGCCATGTCACTACCCTAACGAACTCAGTCGATTCCAGACGCTTTATGATTGGCCAATGAGTTCAACGGTTCATGTGATTCGTCACGGCGAAGTAGAAAACCCGGGGAAGATTCTCTATGGCCGCCAACCTGGATGGACCCTTTCAAAGCGTGGCCATGAAATGGCGCTAAGCCTTGGTGATTGGTCTAAGTCGATTGATTTAGGGGCGTTGCATGTTTCACCCCTGCAGCGGGCGCAAGAGACGGCTGTACCTATTGCCGCTGCACACAATATTTCTATTACAACCGATGAGCGTTTAATAGAGGCTGCAAATGTTTTCGAAGGAAAGGCATTTGGTGTCGGCGATGGAGCACTTCGCCATCCTGCGGCTTGGCGACACTTATGGAATCCTTGGAGGCCATCATGGGGCGAACCATACGAGGAGCAGATTATTAGAATGTTAGCTGCAGTATTTGCCGCTCGCGATGCCGCTAATGGCAAAGATGCAATCTGTATATCTCACCAACTTCCAATCTGGATTCTACGAAGCGCTATCGAGAGCCGTCCCTTGTTACACGATCCACGTAAACGAGAATGCTCATTAGCATCAGCGACCAGTATTCATTTAGATGAAGATGGCCTCATTTCTGGTCTGACATACTCCGAGCCTGTGCGTCACCTTTTATCAAATAAATAAAATGAAGCGCTTTTATAGAGTTTTTAGTGTGTTAATCATGGTGATTGCACTGAGCAGTTGCGGTGATGCGGATTCTTCAAATACACAAGAGGGTTTTATATCCGGAGATGGGTCGGTTACTTTTATTAATGTCGATGATCGCATCGATGCACCAATCTTAGCAGGCATGACACTCTCTGGAACAAATTACTCTTATGGAGTTGGCAGGGTTACCGTCGTAAATGTATGGGCATCATGGTGTGCACCGTGCCGCGCGGAAATTCCTACATTAATCGCTCTATCTAAAAAGTACAGCGGTGTTACATTTATCGGAATTCTTACTCGTGATATGCCTCCTGCAGCAGAGGCCTTTGCACGTAGATTTGGAATTCCCTATCCTACGCTTATAGATGACTCGATTTTATTGGGCTTTAGAGATTCATTGCCCGCTAATGCAATTCCATCAACTGCCGTCATAGACAAAAATGGAAAGGTAGCCGGACGAATATTGGGAGAAGTTACAGTCGCATCACTTAGTAAATTAATTGAACAAGTGAGCGCTGAATGAAAGATTTCCTCGTGGAGCAGATCTTTAGTGGTTTTCTCTTTACCGCCTTTCCAGTCGCTTTTATTGCAGGCCTAATCTCCTTTCTCTCTCCCTGCGTATTACCTCTCGTACCTGGCTATCTGTCATTTGCCGCAGGATTTTCGGCTAATCGAGGCAAACTTTTTTTGGGTTCACTCCTATTTGTTGGTGGATTTTCACTCGTCTTTATCTCATACGGGGCCATCTTTGGTGGTTTAGGAAATCAACTAATTGCACATGAAAAACTTATTTCGCGCCTGCTTGGCCTACTCACAATCTTTTTGGGTTATATATTTCTAGGTAAATTTCCTATGGCTCTTACGATTCGCCCACGTATGAAGACAACGGGCGGCTTAATCGGTGCACCTCTCCTTGGATTTTTATTTGGAATCGGTTGGACTCCTTGCATTGGGCCAACTCTTGCCGCTGTACAGACTTTGGCATTTCAAGAGTCATCTGCGATGCGTGGTGCAGTTCTCTCACTGGGATACTGCTTAGGTTTAGGGCTACCCTTTATTGCATCTGGAGTTTTTCTGGATCGTTCGCAAAAACTCCGCAAGTATCTGATTCGCCGTGGAGATTTAATCTCAAAGATTGGCGGGATCTTTCTCATTGCGATCGGTCTCTTACAGGTAACTGGGACGTGGAGCCAGATTATAAACTTGATACGTTCGGTGATTACAGATTTTATCCCGGTCATATAGATGAGCCAAGAGGTGCAAATTCCAGAGATTGGTGCTGGGGGCTTGCTGCGCTATGCATGGAGACATTTAACAAGCATGAGCACAGCGTTAATTCTCTTATTGCTTTTAGGTATTGCATCTATACCTGGCTCGGTTTTTCCCCAGCGCACACAGGACCCAATGGCGGTAAGGGATATGTATAAAAGCTCACCCGAGCTCTCACGCTGGATGGATCGTTTTTATCTATTTGATGTCTATGGATCCCCTTGGTTTAGCTCGATTTATATTCTCCTTTTTATCTCACTTATCGGCTGTGTTCTGCCTCGTTCTATCGAGCATTTCGACGCTATGCGGGCACTACCGCCAACTACGCCTAAAAACCTCTCTCGCATGGAGTTTTATTCGACATGGACTGCCTCAGGCAAAGAGCTTGAACGTGCTCGCCTATGGTTTAAGGCACAAGGATTTAGAGTTTTAGAGAAAGATGGAGCGATCTCGGCGGAGAAAGGCTTTATGCGCGAGACTGGAAATCTATTCTTTCATCTTGCACTTATCTTAGTTTTACTTGGCATCTCATTTTCATCACTTTTTGGTATGCGCGGTGATGCCATTCTAAATGTTGGTGAACGATTTGTTAACGCACCTACATCTTATGACTCACTGGCATATGGCAAGCTCTATAAGGAGGGAAAGTTAAAGAGCTTCATTATTACTATTGATAAGTTTGATGCGACTTACAATCTTGTGACCAGCGCACCTGAGGACTACACGCTCAATCTAACTCTGCAGCAAGGTGATTTAACTAGGAGTGAAAAGCATGTCATTAAAGTTAACTCGCCACTTGCAATTGGAAATACAAAGATATATCTGCAGGCAACTGGTTACTCACCAGTTGTTACGGTTAGAGATTCAAAGGGCAATGTTGCTCTGCAAGGTCCAGTTCCTTTTCTGCCACAGGATGCAAACCTGCGTTCAATCGGTGCGATTAAAGCCCCAGATGCCGACCCACAGGTTGGCTTCGTAGGATCTTTCGTGCCGACCTATGAACGCAGCGATGGCGATGGCGCTATTAGTGCCTTCCCTCAAGCCCTTGACCCACGTTTATTACTATCGGTCTGGAGCGGTGATCTCGGTTTAGATTCAGGCACACCACAATCGATTTATCGCATTGACACGTCATCTATGTCACAGATTGGCTTAAAGTCACTCAAACCAGGTGAGATCTTTACATACAGCACTGGCTCAATAACCTTTGAAGGCTATGTGCAGTGGGTTAATCTCTCAATTGTTGAAGATTCTGGCAAGAACTTTGCGCTAGTCGGCGCTATTGTTGCCATCGCTGGGCTGCTCGCATCTCTATTTACACGCCGACGCAGAATCTGGGTTCGTGTCGCAGGTGTCGTTGAAGTTGCAGGACTTGCCAAGAATGCAGCCCCAGGCTTAGAACAGGAGCTGGAAATCTTTATACGAGCTTTGAAGGCGGGGAGATAGATGTCACGTACATGGGCACTTCTCTCTAACTACTTAGTTTATTCATCGATGGCTGTTTACACACTCTCATTTTTCGCTCATGCCGTTGAAACAGCCTGGGCTGTAAAAACTCCCGATCCCTCCACCACTAAAACATTGGATTACAAGCGCACGCATAAGGTCGCACGGATTGCAACTGCGATGATGATTCTGGGATTTTTACTTTTATTCGTAGGCGTTATTGCGCGCGGACTGTCGGCAGGACGAGTGCCCTGGAGCAATATGTATGAATTCTCAATCACTGGCGCGCTTGCATTTTCTGGTGCTTATCTAGCGGCGCTTAGAAAATATAATCTGCGCTGGCTAGGCTTAATAACCTCTCTCGCCGTACTTCTAACTCTGGGTACTGCAGTTGCAGTTTTATACCGACCAAGTGCTCCGCTTGTTCCAGCCCTAAAATCAACATGGTTAGTTATTCATGTATCGGCAGCGATTATTTCAGGCGGCGTATTTTTGCTCGCTAATGCGATCGCTGCTGCCTACCTATATCTAGATGCAATGGAGTCAAAGGGCGAACGCACCGCATGGGCTAAATCTCTTCCAACCCTTGAGTATTTAGATCAACTCTCATATCGCTTAGTTG
>JAQBVO010000018.1 GCA_027728065.1 Actinomycetota bacterium | reverse complement strand
GAGTTCCAACAGGCTTTAGCGTTACCGACTCCAGCAACATTGCAGGCGTTGGCCGCGTTACTAAGGGCACATCAACCGTTGGCGCTGGTGGCATTGTGATTAACAACCAGTTCATTACCTACTCAGTTGGTCCAAACGTTCTTATCGATCAGGTAATTACAGTCGATGCAGCTGGCACCCACTACTCCACAAATGGAGTCAATATCGGCTGGCTTGGTAACTGGAACGGCGTTGAGATTACCTCAACGGACTCATCGATTGATCGTCTATCCAACGGCAAGTATTTAATTACGGCGACCTTCACCATTGGCTATTTGGCCGAATCAGATTACGCGATCTCAACTGGAAAGCGCGGCTACGACCTAGCCGATGCTCCCAAGTCGATCACGACACGTATTCTTTTGAATGCGGGCAAGACACAGGTACTAGCGCAAGCGGTGCAGGTGAATAACTAAATAGGTTTCCTCGCCGGGTCCGGATACGCGGTGGGGAATTTGATGAATCAGCACGTGCGATTCATCGAATCGAATCAGAGAGATCTGATTCAAGCCGAGGATGGGAGATTCCCGAACTCGACTAATCGAAAGGAAACAAATGTCTACAAAGACAACTTTCAAGCGCATAGCGCTTGTTACTGTTGCCGCTTTGGGCTTTGGGCTTCTGACTTCGGTGGCGCCTTCATCGGCTACTACCCAGTCAGATACTTTGGCAGTTACCACAGCGACAACCACAGTGGCGGCAGGTAGTACTCAATTTGCCGCACGAACAAATACTTTAACACAGACATTTCTTGGCAACCAAGGCGACACAATGTCTGTAAGCGCAAGACGTACATCTGCACCAACTGGAAGTACTGCGATGATTTCAGTAGGTTCATCGCAATCAAGTACTGGCTCGGTATCAATAAATGCAGATGGTTTATCGGCATACCTTTCTGATACAACCCCAAGTGTTACATCAAGTTCATTCCGCATAACTACAGGTGTTTATAGTCTTGGATTCACACCTGATAAAGTTGGTACTTATGTATTTACTTTCACTCCATACAACCAAACTCATACTCTCACAGATGCGGGTCGATCCACAGTTGCACCCGCTGCATCAGCGGTGACATGGACTGTTGTGGTTGAGGCAGCAGCAGCTGCAGATTCCACAACAACATCGGTTATAGCAAGGGGCGCTTCGGTGAACACTGGCTCTACCGACGAGGTTGCAGATAATTTGAGATATGCTGCGGCCGCTGGATCAACGGCAGTTGCAGCCATCTTGATCACACCTAAGGCCGCGTCCGTGCATCTTGCAAGTGGTTCATCTACCACTACCGCAGTTGTTACAGGCCCAGGTTCTATAACCGGTGATGTGGCTGCATCACACGCTGTCGTCGCCCAAAATGGCGCACGAACGCTCACACAGACCGTAGCAGTAGATGGAAGAACGCATGCCTTTTACGTATATGGTGATGGTACAACTGGTACCACAACGATTACTATCACGATGGGAGCATTTACCTTTACCGAGACTGTCTACTTCTATGGAGCAGCTGCCTCGGTAACGACTACCACAACTGAGTCGGTTATCGACTCTGGTTCAGGTGCATCATCAACTGCGATTCTGACTGCGACCGTTAAGGACGTGAACGGAAACGTTATTCCTAATGCCACTGTTTATGCTGTCTCAGGTACCACGACGGTATTTGCCAGCACCTCTGGAACAACTGGCTCTGCCGGTACTGTTGCTCTCTCTGTCCTTGGACTTACAGTAGGAACGTCATCTGTAACTGTTCAAAACGTGGCATCTGGATCAACTGCTACCTTCTCGGCAACAGCTGTTTCAATCCGCTCCGGACAGAATCTTGCTGACTCGGTCACAATGACTCTGGACAAGGCAACGTACACACCAGGTGAGGCTATGCTCCTTACACTTACAATCAAGGACGCAGCTGGAAGCCTAGTAGCCGCTGGAACTCACGAAGTACTTTCAACTACTTTGGTGAGCTCTAGAGCTCTAACTACTAGCGATACAATGCCAGGAGCTTCACTTGTTACAACTGGCTCAACTGGCCTAGTATCTGGATCTACAACTGTTAGCCAGGCTGGATATGGAGTCCTTACTTACGCTCTCAAAGCTCCATCTACATCAGGTGATTTCACATTCTCTGCAACAGCAGGAGCTCATAATGCATCGGCTGGAAGCACGCTTTCAATCACTGCAACAGTTGGTAAGACAGCTAATGAAATAGCAAATGATGCAGCGATCGCCGCATCAACAGCAGCAGCAGAGGCAGCGGCAGATGCAGCATTCGAGGCAATTGATGCAGCAGATGCAGCGGCAGATGCAGCAAATGCAGCCGCAGAGGCGGCAGATGCAGCAACAGCTGCAGCTATAGAGGCTGGCGAAATGGCAGTAGAAGCAGCTGAGGCCGCTGAGGCCGCTGCAGTTGATGCAGCATCAGAGGCAACAGATGCAGCAAATGCTGCAACTGATGCAGCTAACTCCGCTACTGAATCGGCAGATGCAGCAACAGCTGCAGCTGAAGATGCAGTAGATGCAGTTGCAGCTCTATCTACTCAGGTAGCAACACTTATCAAGGGCCTCAAGGCTCAGTTGACAGCGTTGACTAACCTAGTAATCAAGATCCAGAAGAAGGTAAAGGCTTAATAAGCCCCCTTTGATCTGATAAAGATCTAGAACCGAGGCCCGGTTCCCTCTTCGGAGGGGCCGGGCTTCGGCCTTTCTAAAGATTGTTAAGTAGGCTTACCTTTGTGCTGGATACTGCAAATAAAAAACTACTGGGGCGGATAATTCTTACCGCACTTGTGGTGGTGACCTTAATAGTGGCCCCGTATACGTTAACCGACCCGATGGGTCTGCCTAAACTTTCAATGCTGGCTTTTTTTGCAGTTGTTGCAC
This sequence comes from Actinomycetota bacterium, assembly GCA_027728065.1. Classification (GTDB taxonomy): domain Bacteria; phylum Actinomycetota; class Actinomycetes; order Nanopelagicales; family Nanopelagicaceae; genus Planktophila. The sequence continues at coordinate 21,125 of JAQBVO010000018.1, read as the reverse complement.
TCTCACTTGTCCTTCCAGCGATTAAAGCGCTCTTTAGATCTGAGTTTCGAACCCTGGTGATACTTCTTACACTCTTTATTCTGCAGATTATTCTCGTTCTTTTTCTCTCTGGGGCTGACCTCGGAGCCCAGTTCTATGGCGCCTATACACGAAACAACGGCGCCCTTGCCTATTTCGCACTTGCCGTTCTCTTGTTCTCTTCCTCGCTGGTATCGGATAAAGAGTTTGTCAAGAGATTTATACGTATAGTTTTAATCATTGGGGCGATCTTAATTATCTATGGCAATATTCAGTATCTAGGTCTAGAGCCCTTCCCCTATAAAACCCTCTATACCGTCAACGCCCCCATCGGCACATTTGGTAACTCCAATTTTCAATCGGCTTTTATGGGCCTCATCGCTACTGTGGCGATGACGATGGCTCTCAATACTGCATTTAAAGTCCTTGTGCGCCTTGGTTTTGCCACTATGGGCCTTGCCTCCATCGTTGTGATCTATGAGACCCTCTCCAGTCAGGGATATTTAAACTTTCTTGCAGGCCTAGCCCTCGTTGCAATCCTTTGGCTCATCATCCATGGACGAAAAACTCTGGCTATGGCAGCTGCTGGCCTAGCTCTTATGGGCGGTGGATTAGTTTTCTTAGCCCTGTTTAATCTTGGCCCACTGGCGCGATTTATATTTGAAGCATCCGTTGCCTCACGGCTCTATTACTGGTGGGCCGCGGCAAAGATGCTCATCGACCACCCATTCTTTGGAGTAGGTATGGATGGCTATGGAACCTGGTATCTGCGATATCGCGAGGCGGCTATGAATAAAGGGTTTTCTACATATACAAACTCGGCCCACAATGTTTTTGCAGATATTGCAACCAGTGGAGGAGTTGTACTCGTTACGATCTACTGCGCGATCGCCGTCCTGGTAATTCTCTCAATAGTACGAATCATACGGCGCAAAGATGGATTTGATCCCTATTTTCTAGCCACAGTTGGTGCATGGTTTGCCTGGCACGTTCAATCCTTTGTCAGCATCAATCAACTTGGTTTAGCGATTTGGGGTTGGCTCTTATCGGGATTGATAATCGGCTACGAGATTAATACACGGGTTAAAGAGACGGGTCAGGTGCTACCAACAAAGATTAAGCACACTGGTAAGAAAGCTAAGGTTTCGGTGCAACTACTATCATCGAAATCAATTATCTCTCTCTTTGCCGGAGTATTAATTGGAGCGCTTATCGCTATCCCTCCCTATTATGTACATGCGCGTTTCTTTACAGCTCTCTACTCCAGTGATCTTAAAGCTGTTGAATCTGCAACATACTTACGGCCAATAGATGAAAGACGGCTATCGCATGGGGCAAGTATGTTTATTGGTAATGAACGCCAATCGGAGGCGATCGCAATCCTGCGCGATGGCACCGCACGTTACCCAGACTCGCATGATCTCTGGAGTATCTGGGCAGGGATTCAAGCCGCATCTGCAAGTGATATAGCAACTGCAAGAGCCCAGATGCGACGGCTCGATCCATTTAATCCGGGGTGGAAGTGAGTTTGGCTAGACAGCGCTAGTTTTGAACCAATTACATTGCTAATCACTTATAATTAACCCTTAAGCTGCCTAGATTGGGGATCACATGCTAACTCTCGCCGCTATTACATCTGCCATCCTCTTCCTGGCACTGGTCTTAGGTCTTATCCCTGGCTCTATTATTACAGCGGCGATATCTACTCACTCAAAGAGACGCGGCCCCATCGCTCTGGGTTTTTCAATCGCAATCGGTTTCGCACTCTCTAGCATCGCCGCCGCTTGGGCATTTGGTCTACTCGGTGCCGATAACTATCTCTTTATTCTCATCGCCCTTGCCCTGGTACCGGTTGCTTTGCTGCTTCTGCCATCTGTTAGAAAATCTCTTACTCTTTGGAGAGAGTTTGGCCGTTGGGACTCTTTACTCTTACTTCTTCCATTGATGACTGCTTTTTACTCTCAACCATATTGGAGCGGTGCAACGGGGTTACGAATTACTGCAGGAAATGGCCCTGATATTCCACAAAATCTTATGACGGTGTTGGCACAACCCGGGGTTGGTTCTACATGGGCACAGGGCCGCGATAATTTCTTAAGCTTTTTAGGCGATAGCAGTTTGGGCGAGGCTGTCTACCACTTATATCAACTGCCCTCGATGCAACAGCAGGCAGGCGTTGACTATCTTATCTATGGAACTCGTTGGGGGTTAAGCATTCCATTTGCCCAACTCTTGCGAATCGACCCTACCTATATTATCGCTGGCCAAGGGATTGCTATCTCGGTTGGCCTTGCAGCCCTTGCTCTAATTATCTTCGCCTTCTCACGCATTGTCTTTACTCATCCAGCGCTGCCATTTCTACTTTTAATCGCCTCAATCTCATCGGCCCCCATCATGATTCAAGTCTTTAATGGTGGAATGGCGCAGGCATGGGCGCTTCCAGGTATTGGGGTTTTATCCAGCGTCTTATTGCTCAGCCTTTATTTAAAAGCTAACAAGGAACTCACTTCGAAGGCACAAAAGGCCCTCATCGCACTGGCCGCCTTTGGATGGCTTGCTAATGCCGTGACCTACATAGATTCGAGTATGACTTTAGCGGCAGTCTTTATAATTGCAACTATCTTCTTGGCCGCCTTTGGTAAAAAAGATTTGAGTCTGAGTGTGGCCACAACAATCTTTATCGGTGGCATTGTTGCAGCCATTACCGTTGCGCCATACTCCTATGCAGCGATAAGCACAATGAGCATCCGTTTAAAGCTGGCATCGGGTACGGGCATTTTATTTAACCACTGGCCTTTGCCCTCTGAGATGTTGGGTGTAATTAATATTTGGACGGGGAGAGCAGGCACGGCGCGAGATCCGATCATCATGTTAATCGGCCTCTTATTTTCAGCCTGGATTATCTGGTTAGTTATCCGAGGCTTGTTGAGCAAGACCGCCTGGGATAAATCTGTCTCGATCTTAGGGCTGGCCATAATTCTCGTCTGTGGCGCCGTGGCGCTCTGGGCTAAAAACACAAGCCTTAGCAGCAATTACTCCTATATAAAAGTTGCAACCTATCTGACCCCGCTCTTTCTGCTTATTATCGGTGAGAGAGTGTCGCAGAATCTGCAGGTAGCGAAATTGCAAAACCCAAAGGGCAAGAGAGCGAAAAATCAGAGAAAGGACTCGCCCAACTGGCTACGTATGGTGGGCCCAGTGCTATCTGTGGCGATCTTAGTCGCCTCAACTATTCACATTAACTCTCACATCGCAAAAAATTATGAGTACTCTTTTCCTCCAGCTGTGGCAGAGATTTTAAATGATGAGGCCGCTCAAGCCGAACTCACTAACTATAACTACTTAACCTCATACCGCTCACTGAGCAACGTCCTTGGATTTCTAGGTAATACATACTGGATAGGAAAGGCCCCTAACGATATGTTGCTCGCAACTCGGATGGATAGAGAGTTACGAGTTATCTGTTTTAGCATCGATACTCTCTGCACGCCAAAGACGCCACAGATTGCGAGCCCGGCTTTGGCACGCTATGGCATTAATGTCTATCAATCACCGATTACTACACCAGAGTATGCAGCCCTTAAGCCCTTAGATCGTTTTAACGTAGCGATGGATGCAGTTGGCCAACCTAGATTTGTAATTCCCGATCGCTTTATTGGTGGAAATCCCCTCTTGAAGCCAAATACATGAGGATTGTTGTAACGGGCTCTTCGGGTTTTTTAGGCTCATGGATCTGTCGAGTCTTATCTCTTAAACATCAAGTAAGCGCCCTGGTTCGTCCGGGCTCTGATACATATCGGCTAAATAGTATTAAGAACTTAGAGATAGTAAGGCGAGATACTGCGCAATGGCCTGACTACATCATCGCTGCAAGACCACAGGCCTTCATCCTGGCCGATTGGTGGGGGGTAAAGAATCACGACCGCAATGATGAGCGGCAGATGGGCAATATCAAGCGAATAGAGGGCCTAGTTATCGCGGCAAAAAACGCTGGCGTTGGTCTAGTTATTGGGGTGGGCAGTCAGGCCGAGCTAGGCCCAGTATCTAATCGTATTACCGAGGATCTGCCCGATAGCCCCACAACTACATATGGAGTCGCCAAAGCCCAGACGCGAAGGATCCTCCAGGAGTGCCTTGCAGGATCTAAGACGCGCTGCGCATGGATACGAATCTTTTCTACTTACGGCCCATTAGATGCCGATACCTGGTTGATACCCAGCCTTATCGATACGTTGAGTAAAGGGCGGCCTATGGAGCTAACCAAGGGCGAACAGGAGTGGTCTTATCTGCACGCCTTTGATTTAGCGCGAGCCTTTGAAGCGGTCGTTGAAGATGGCTCTATCTGCGGAATTATTAACGTCGGTAACCCAGAGACGATAAATCTAAAGTATGCAGTCAATCTCATTGCCCAGAGCTTAGATGCATCGGCGCAACTTAACTTTGGCGCACTGCCTTATCGCCCCGATCAAGTGATGAAGTTAGAGCCGGCCTGCGAATCACTCACCGCCATTGGATGGAGGCCGATAGTTTCATTTGAAGATGGAGTTAAGCAGACGATTCAATGGCAACTCGGTCAAGCTCTCACGCCATTACGTTGCAAAGATGGTCGGGATATTATCTTTGATCTGCCGCCAAGGCGATAAATCTCCGCACGATATTTTCAACGCTCACTCCATTTGCATGACGTAAGAAGCTTTGATCACCAATCTGTGAGAGATTATTTTGATCGGCGGCAATTAATCCAATTGCACCATGTAGATTCACCGCATTTAACGCCTCTAATACGGCAGATCCAACTCCGCCTCTATAGGAGTGCTCTTCAATGACGATGATCGGCCCCTTCGCCAAGGCTTTCTGCAGATAGTCAATATCTATCGTGGATACATAGGGCATAGATGCAACGGCAACCCGCTTACCGGCCGCGGCTAACTCTTTCGCTGCGGCAACTGCAACCGTTCCAACCGAGCCGGCAAATACCAACGTTCCATCATCTCCGCCACTGACCTCATTGATGCGCCCGGCAGAGATCTTTAACGCCGCCGTATGAATCGCCGGCTCCTTACTCTTTCCTAAGCGAAGATAAGTAGGTTCTTTAGAGGCGATAATCGCAAGGGTGAGTTCGCGCGTCTCCAGCGGATCGGCAGGGACGATGACCTGCATATTGGCAAGGGCGCGCAAGACGGCGATATCTTCAAGAGCGTGATGGGTATAGCCCTGACTGCCATAGGAGTAGCCCGCACCCACCGAGACCACAACCACGGGGTTATCCATCAGACAGACATCATTTCGAATCTGTTCAAGGCATCGAAGAGTAGGGAAATTAGCGATGCTATAAACGAAAACCCTTTTCCCAGTAGAGGCATATCCTGCGGCCATACCCATCATGGCCTGTTCATTTACACCAGAGTTAATAAACTGGCCCGGTAACTCTTTTTCAAAAGTATCGAGCACGCCATAACCAAGATCTCCAGTCATTAAAATTATAGAGGGATCTTTTTTCGCCTCTTCTAGCAAGACTTTCACAAAAGTATCGCGCATCAGTAGTGCTCATCTAACTCTTTAAATGCCACAACCACATCATCGGGGCTAGGTGATTTGTAATGCCACAAAACCGTATTTTCCATGAAATCTACGCCCTTGCCCTTGGTCGTCTCGGCGATGATACACAAAGGCTTGCTCTGTGATGAGAGAGATTGAGCCAATAGCCCATAGTCATGGCCCGGCACGCTCTGCACCTGCCAACCAAAGGCTCTCCACTTATCGGCAAATGGCTCCAGTTTTAACGTATCCTCTGTAAAGGTGAGAGATTGAATTCCATTGCGATCGATGATGACAACTAAGTTATCTAAGTTGTAGTGATTGGCAATCATCGCCGACTCCCAGGTTGTGCCTTCATCGCACTCACCATCAGAGAGAACAACAAAGACTCTCCCCTTTGCACCGCCTTTCTTTCTCGCCAGTGCGATACCAACTCCATAGGGAAGACCATGTCCAAGAGATCCAGTAGAGAGCTCAACACCCGGCACACCCTTAGATGTGACGTGGCCGCCAAGCGGGGCGTCATTATTACAGTATTGGCTTAGCCATGTTCTGGGAAAGAATTGTTGAAGTGCTAATACCGAATAAAGCGCTGCCGCCGAATGGCCCTTAGATAAAATTACGATATCTCTATCAGGATCCTTCATATTTTTCGCTGAAATATTTGCAGTACCCGTGTAAAGGACACTTAAAATATCGACGACAGATAGAGCAGATGCCACATGGGATGCTTGGGCAACACTCGTCATCGAAATGATTTCATGACGGGCCGCTAGTGCAAGTTCGGCGCTATCTATGAAGGGTGAGGCGTTATCAGACATCGCTCGCGACCCTTCTATCTCTTCGATTACATAGATAAGGATAGTAATATAGGGCTCAAAATACCGCTTCTATAATCTTTAGGAGCCTGTGCCGATAGACTTCACTATAAGTCTACTAAAGGGGGAGTCCGTGAAAGCGGTAATTCTTGCAGGTGGCCTGGGAACGCGCCTTCGTGAGGAAACAGAGTTTCGTCCAAAGCCAATGGTTGAAATTGGCGGACGCCCCATCCTCTGGCACATCATGAAAACACTCTCAACTCAAGGTATTAATGATTTTGTAATCTGCCTTGGCTATAAGGGAGATTTCATTAAAGATTTTTTTATCAACTACGAGGCCCGCACTTATGACATCACCATGAAGCTCGGTGAGAATCAGGGACTAGTTCAGCACACAAAGTCAAAGAGTGAAAATTGGACCGTCACCCTTGCCGAGACAGGCTTAACGACCATGACAGGCGGGCGAATTCACGGTATTGCAAAATATGTCAAAGGCGAGAGATTCTTATGCACATATGGGGATGGAGTTGCAGATATTGATCTTAAAGCGCTGACTAAGTTTCATCAATCACATGGCAAAACTGCGACAGTAACCGCTGTGCGCCCAACCAATCGCTTTGGTGTGATGCAGATAGATGAAAACAATACAGTCGTAGAGTTTGCTGAAAAACCACGGGCTGAAAAATGGGTAAATGGTGGTTACTTTATTTTTGAACCAAGCATCTTTGACTATCTCGATGCCGAGTGTGTTTTAGAGAAGGCACCACTAGAGAGCCTTTCTAAAAAAGGTGAACTTAAATCCTACAAACATGAGGGCTTCTGGCAGCCGATGGATACTTATCGCGAATCTCAAGAGCTCAATGAACTATGGAATAATAACGAGGCTCCTTGGAAAATCTGGTGACGGGTTTTCATGTCTAATTTTTTGAAAGATTACGCCGGAAAGAAAATTTTAATTACGGGGCACACAGGCTTTAAAGGCAGTTGGCTCTCTCGAATCTTAGTTCTAGCCGGTGCGCAGGTTTACGGCCTAGCCCTTAAGGCCGATGCCAACTCACTCTTTTCCATCATCGATAATTTAGGGATGAAGGAGAGTGCGATTCTTGATATTAGAGATCGTGGTGAGGTTGAGAACTACTTTAAGACCCATAATTTTGATGGCATATTCCATCTTGCTGCACAGCCTTTAGTGCGCCGCTCATATAAAGAGCCGATTGAAACCTTTGAGACAAATGTAATGGGAACAGCCCATATTCTTAACGCCGTAGTAAATAATAACTCGGCTGCATGGATTGTCGTTATTACCACCGATAAGGTTTATAGAAATGTTGAAAAACTAGAGGGCTATAGCGAAGGTGAAGCCCTCGGTGGCAAGGATCCTTATAGCGCCAGTAAAGCTGCAACTGAGATGGTTGTATCGGCTTGGCAGACTATCGCCGCTGGATTAGATCCCAGGATTACAATATCTTCGGCCCGTGCTGGAAATGTAATCGGTGGCGGTGATAATGCCCAGGATCGCTTAATCCCAGATTTAATCCGCGGCTTTCACTCCAATAGTAAGACCGTAATTCGAAACCCCGAATCAATCCGTCCATGGCAGCATGTTTTAGATCCACTTAACGGCTACCTGTATATGGGCTCGGCGTTGATGGCAGGTCGCACAATCTCACCTGCATATAACTTTGGTCCCGGAGATGAATCCAAGTTAACTGTCAAAGAGATGGCCGACTATGCCTGCAGGCAGTGGGAGGGGGCTAAAGGTATAGATATTGCGATTGATAAAACAGCGGTGCATGAGTCTGAACTCTTATGGCTTTCATCGCACTTAGCCACCGTGGAGTTAGGATGGAGCAATCGATTTGAGGCCCTTGAGGCGATTCGTTGGACTACCGATTGGGAGAAAGCGGCTATGAAAACATCTCCCTTAGAGGCGCTGGATATGCAGATAGATAGTTTTTATGGAGTGAGTCGATGAAGAAGATTTCAATAGTGACTCCTTGCTATAACGAGGAGGTAAATGTAGAGATCTGCGCGCGGGAGTTAAAGCGAGTTATGGATCAGCAGCTCCCGAGTTATGACTACGAACATATATTTGCAGATAACGCCTCGACCGATTCCACGCTAGCAAAACTGCGAGAGATTGCGGCGCAAGATAAGCGGATTAAAGTCATCTCCAATAGCCGCAACGTAGGTCCATTTAGAAATATGTGGAATGGGATGAAGAGTGCTACAGGTGATGCAGTCGTGCCCCAACTAGCCGCGGATTTGCAAGACCCACCCTCTGTCATCCCAGAGTTCGTCAAGAACTGGGAGGCAGGCTTCTTAGTAACCTATGGAGTTCGAGCCAAACGCGAAGAGCCGGTGATCATGCGCATGGCGCGGGGGATTTATTACAGAATAATTAAGAAATTTGCCGCCGCTGTAATTCCACTGAACTCGGGAGAGTTTTTACTGGCCGATAAAAAAGTCATAGACTCGATTTTGGCAGTAGATGATCAATATCCTTACATCAGAGGATTAATAGCTCAGACAGGCGTTAAGAGCACATCGGTCTCTTATACCTGGGTAAAGCGCGAACGAGGAAAATCTAAGAACAATTTTATCTCTCTGATTGATCAAGCGATCAATGGTTTTGTCTCTACCTCGCGCGTGCCTGCGCGGCTAGCTTTATTGGGAGGATTTATTCTCTCTTTTTTAGGTTTTGCATACGCGATATTTACATTGGTTATGGCCTTCGTTTCACATGGAAACTCCCCCGTCGGAATTCCTACAATCATCGTAGGTATTTTCTTACTCGGCGGTGTCCAACTGCTATTCCTAGGCTTAATCGGTGAGTATATTTTGAGTATCCACGGGCAGGTAAGACGAACGCCACCAATGTTTGAAGTAGAGCGGATAAATTTCAAGGATGAGAATGGCTAAGAGGAAAAAAACCTCCAATCAAGCACAATCTGCAAAGAGAGTAATTTCCGATACTTTTCCAACCCCCATAGCCTTAGGTATTCAAGCCTTTGCAATAACTGGCGCATTAATCTTTACAATTCAACTCTTACGGGGCCAGGCCCAGAGCGAGGGCCCTGACAAGGCAATTTACCTTCTAGCCTTGTTAGTGGCTGGAATCTTTTTATTGATTGGTTTCTCAAAGGCGGTTAAACCATCTGGGAAATACCTATATGGCTCCGTAGCATTTCTTGTTACCGCCATTGGTATCGGTGGTCTAGAGGAGCATGAACCGATTAATGGTGTAGTACTTTCATATCGACTCTGGCTAGGGTTTGGGCCTTATGTTCTACTCTTAGCTCTGCTATTAACCCCATTTGTCTTTAGAGTTATCGAGTGGCGCAGTTTACATATCGCGTGGAAAACTCTTCTCTCTGCTTTGTTTTTTCTGAACTCGGTACTGGTCATTCCAAGCTTTTGGCAGAGTGCGGCAACTGTTATCGATGCAGACCACTCGGAGTACGTTATTAATGAGCTATTAGCACCGCTTGTCGGATACTGGCCTTACTCTGATTTCATTCCCCAGTATCAGAGTTTTTATGGGTTTTTATTAAAGCCATTTGCCAGTGGTATGAATGCGGCTCAAATCTCAAATTTAGCGCTGATAGCTCTAACTATCTTAAGTTTTATCACTCTCATACTCTCAGTCTTTATCGCCTGGCGAGCAATTAATCGCAGCTCTATCTTTTTGGCAGTTGGCTTAATCATTCCTTTGACCTGCCTAACCCAGTTTCCAACTCGAGAGGGCTACATGGGCTCAATTGCAGCGCTCTTATCAGGGATTTCAATCCGAATCTTTCCGGGACTCGTGCTCATTGCGCTACTTATTCTGCTACTTCGAAAGAGCTCCCTGGCTTGGACAGGCAAAAGAGCTACAGCATTTTTGATATTTGGTTTTATCTCAGGGTTAACCACGTGGCAATCTCAAGATTTCGGAATCGCTGCCGTCGTTACCTCATACCTGGTTATCGCCTTTGCCGGATCTTCCAAAATCTTAGATTTAAGAACAACTGGTTTTGCACTCATTGGATACGTACCTGGCTTTCTTCTCTATCCAATCATTGCAACAGCGGCTGGAAAACCCATCGACTTCAAATTCTTTCTCTTCTTTGCCCGCCAGTTTGGCTCAGGCTTTGGCGCCGAACGGATAAGGACCCCAGGACCAGTTCTATTTATCCTGCCGTTATTAGTTTTGCTTGTTGTGGTTCATGGCATCTATATCTATAAGTCCAAGAAAAGCAGTAGCGAAACAGGTGACTATTCACTTAATAGTCTGATTGGTTTCTCTTATGGCCTCTGGTCACTCTTTGGCTTCACATACTATTTGAATAGATCCTATGCTTCAGGACAGATGCAAGTTCTATTTTTACCTTTAGCTATCTCTCTAGCGGCCCTGGTTGGAATATTAATGAAAGAGCCTGTTAGATCTTTGGTATTTGGAAACCTGCAAAAGGGTTTTCTACTCTCACCCCGTGCTATCAGAGAGAAAAACTTCGCTTGGGTGATGCCATTGCTACTTATCATTTCAATCCCCTTTGCCTCGCTCTTACTCACACCCAATCCATCAGTTGAGATGAAGCGAATTAATGAGGCCAAGACATCGCCCCGGTGGCCAAAACCAACCATTCTCGCCTCGGTGAGCGATGCCAAAATAGCCGCTGATTACGCCAAGGGAGCCGGGCTTTCATTGGCCTTCTTTGGGGCATCCTCAAATTACGTGCAAATGGAGAGCGGTGTGAAATCAGTCTCAATCCTTAACTCTCCATTTGACTTATTTATGAGCGAACAGACGGTGCAAACCTCGTGTGATTATATTTTTAAAATCAATCCAGATACAATCATCGTAAGTGACGAAGGGGCGAACCTCTTTCGGTTTGAGGGCAACACGCTATGCAATACATATATTCAACAGGATATTCCCGGTGTTCGCCCCGGGCGCTTTGCAGTCAAAGTTACGAAATAGTTAAGGGGTCGGGTTTGTATGGAGATTGCAACCAAGTGTCCAATTTGTGAGAGCTTAGGAAACTCCGTTCCTGTATATCCATCGAATGTGGATGAGCAGAGTTTTTCTACCGAGGTATTCTCAGCCCGCCGCTTGCCTGATCGACGTCACTATCAATGGGTGCGTTGCAAAGCCTGTACCTTGCTGCGCTCAGATCCAGTTTTAGATGTTGACCTTGAAAAGCTCTATGTCGAATCCAGCTTTGATTATTCAACTGAGATAGATGGTTTAAAGAAGACATACCTCAAACTGGTCAATAAGGCGACCAAAGGAAAAAGTTTTAGTAAGTCGATCTTTGAAGTTGGTGGCGGAAATGGTTTCTTTCTTGAAGCGGCAAAGGATGCAAAATTTGCTCTCGTTGCTGGCGTAGAACCAAGTACTGAGGCGATTAGTGCAGCCAGGGCCGATATCAAGCCATTCATGATAGCCAGCATGATGAAGGGCGGAGTACTTAAAGATAGATCATTTGAAGTAGGTACGATGTTTCACACCCTCGATCATTTATCCGATCCTGTGACAACGCTCAAGCACTGCTTCGATGCCCTAGAGCCTGGGGGAGTCTTTGTTGTAGCAGTCCATAATGAACGCTCCTGGTCGGCACGGTTAATGGGGGAGAGGTCACCCATCATCGATGTTGAACATACGCATCTCTATACCCTTAAATCAGGTGGGGCGTTATTTAAGAAGATTGGATTTATCGGTGTTCGCTCTGGAGCATATAACAACCATTACTCATTAGCCTACATACTTCACTTAATTCCAATTTCGAGAAGTTTTCGAAAAAGAGTTTTAGAAAGCCCTATTGGAACTTTGCTTGGCAAAATAAAGGTTGTTGTACCCCTTGGGAATATGTGGGTGGCGGGAACCAAGCCATAATTTCGATAATCTGCCGAATCTGACAAAAGAGTTAAGGTTGTAGTTGTGAAGATGCAAGATCGCGGACGTAGCTCCATGAGTCGTTATCGCATTGCAACTATTTTGGCAGCTGTTCTGGCGACAATCTCCACTGGCCTAACCCCTGCATACGCCGCCGATGAGCGCATTATTGATATCGTCTCAGTTAGTTGGACTGGCTCTGTGCCATTGCCTGCCAGTGTTAATGAATTAGCGAACTTAATCAATACCGAAGTTAATGCCAGTTGGAAAGTATTTACACAATTAAAGGGAGATACTCAAGATCGAGCAGTCTCCTTTGTGGTTGGCAAGGTACTCAGTACACCGATCGTATTGAATTCAAAGATGGCATGCATGGGTAATGATTCAACGGAGTTTATTCGCTCGGTGCGCAATGAGGCATATGATCGTTTGGCTATTAATGATTCCAGCAAACGCTATTTATTAATCGCAGCACCAAAGGCTGGATGTATTTGGTCAGGTCGTGCGCAGATTGGGAGTTCGGAATCACGCGAAGGTACATTGGTTTTGCATGATAGTGGCGATAGTTATGTCATCACTCATGAGCTTGGACATACATTTGGTCTAGGTCATACAAATTTTTTACGTTGTGAGAATGCAGCATATGACGGTCCATGGGGTGAAACCTGTAAAGCCGTTGAATATGGCGGCATCGTTGATGTTATGGGTAACGTTGCAACTAATTCGCCACTAAATACCTATCACCAATGGCGCATGGGCCTACTTGATGATTCACAGATTAAGCAGGTGTGGCAGAGCGAGACGTTAACCCTTGCTCCATCGGATTTTGCAGAAGGGTTACGTGCAATTTATATTCGCGACGGTAAATCTGCATATTGGATTGAGTATCGCCGCACCTTAACCGGTGTTGGATATAAGCCAGGCTTAGTAATCTTTCGCATGGATCCACCTCCCCTTACAGCAGTTGTCTCACCTAATCTGGGCAGTGCCGCAAACAGTGCTCTGGGCATGGGTTTGAGCACTGACGTTTGGATGCTCAACTTGGATAGTTATAGATATCTAAACTCAACATCCCAAGGTGGATCGATGAGCGCACTTACGGCGACAACCTATTCAGGCGATGTATCTTTTAGCGCAGTCCCATCTGAGACCGGGGCCGTTGTTACTATTAAGAAAAAGGTTGATGTAACCCCGCCCCCTGTGCCACCAGTTATTCCAGTGGAACAGTGGAGCTCGCCTAGTATGCTCATTTTAAAACCCGGGTATGAAGATGCAGATACTGTGATTACCGGCTTTGAATCTCAGATCGATGGGGTAGTTGCTCCGCTGAAGGCATCGGAGCCCTTTCGTTGGATCCCAACATATTTGAACCCTTTTGTAGTGCCTAAGGTTCTCTATCTGCGCGATTTACCTGAGGGCAGTTACACATTTTCTATGCGTGCTATAGATATTGTCGGTAACAAGAGTGATTGGTCTGCACCGATGAAGGTAGTTATCGATCGCGCGGATCCAGTTGTTACCAATAACTTTGCTTTAACAGGGGTCAATAGTAAAGAGTTATCTGTTGCCTGGAAAGGCGCAACCGATACGGGTAGCGGAATCTGCCAAGTTAATTTAGTCGATGAGGATGGATTGATTATTCAAAGTTCTGCAGTGAAAAATGCACCGGCCTTTATAGTCGCATCAGGTACAACTGTTGCCGGCAGCGCACAGGTATTTGACTGTCTGGGCAATGGTCTAACAGGTGATCTAAGCATTGCAACTACCTATATTGCAGCCAATAAATCATCGCGCACAGGCAAGTGGAGCACAGCGGCCGGTTTTGGCCCAGGTGCGATGAAGTGCACGGGCAAATGCACCGCATCTATAGGTACTAAAGGACGCATTAATATTGTGTTAGGCAGTGGCGCAGCAACGATCGCACTCGCTGGCAAAACCGTGGCATCGATTGCAGAGAAGAAGTCCAACTCTTTAACCATAAGTGCCAGCATCGATGTCGGTGCGACAAAGAAAGTTGTGCGCATCAGTGGCAGCAACTTTGTATTAGTTGGTCTAGCATCGTTAACAACAACTCTCGGAGAGATGAAGGAGTTAGATCGCATCTCAACAATTAACGATCCCTCACTATCTGATAGCAAACAGTTTGCACTAGCTAAGTTCGGTTTCAGCGCCGATGATTTTAGCCAGGAATGGAGCGTACTGCCAATGGTTCGCGGAACAACCCTTGAAGATCCAACGTTGGATTTATGCAGCGGAACATTTACATCGGAACAAAATCGTATTCAGCGACGTCAAGTAACTGCAACCAAAATTGGATCAACCTTCTCATTCCTATCGACTGAGGTTGTCAAGTACTCATCCTCTGGCGCGGCTAGCGCTGCACAAAAAGAGTTGGCCAAGGTTTTAGCTCAGTGCCAGATCGATAAGGGATTTAAGGATCCAAAAGGGGCTCTGCTCTCCTATAATTTTAAAGAGCTAAAAAATATCCTAGCCGATGTCGCCTCTGAAGACAACCGTGTATTTGTCTACGCCGTAATCGATACTAATGAAAGAGCTCGCACTCTTCTCGGCTTCTATCAATTCAATGGCGATACCTTCACTGGCCTATATGTCATGAACACTGAAGGCTTTAGCGATGCTCAAGTGGCCAAGTGGCTCAAAGTCGCCGTGACAATGGCTATGCGCCTTAAAGGCTAAGGCCCGACATATAATGCGCTAATGAGCATTGCCGCTAGCGAATACCTCATTCTCGGTATCGCAGCCATAGTTTTAAGCGGGTTTCTCACCTGGCCCATTCGAAAAGTAGCGATCTGGATCGGTGCTATGGATCGGCCCAACTTAGATCGCAAGACTCAGAAAGAGCCAGTGCCGTATTTAGGTGGCGTTGCGATATCTCTTAGCATCACTATCGTTACATACGCGGCGATCTTATACTCAGATAATACGAAGATAAGTTTTCCACTAGTCACATATTTATTACTACCCGCAGCCTTACTCTCACTTATGGGTCTAGTCGATGATTTACGTGGATTGCAACCCTTACCGCGATTACTACTTCAAACCCTTGTCGCCTTAGCGGTTGTAGTTTATTTAATTCAGACCAATACAGTTGGGACTCAGTTAAGTAACTCAACTCTCGATGAAATCCTCGTTGTGATTTGGATCGTGGCAATCTGTAACTCAATTAACTTTTTCGATAACCTCGATGGCGGCGCTGCAGGAACTGTTTTAATCTCTTGCGCTGGAATCGCGCTAATCGCCTTAGGTGAAAACCAAGAACTGATTGCAGCGCTAGCCATAGTTACCTGTGGTGCAATGATTGGATTTTTATTCTGGAATAAGTCTCCAGCCAAGATCTATATGGGCGATGCTGGTGCACTCTTTCTAGGAGTCATCGTTAGCGTACTTACAATCCGCCTAAATCCGGGAATCGCCCCGAGGTGGGCTTCACTTGCTCTGCTGCCTATGCTGCTTGCGATTCCAATCCTGGATACGTCTCTGGTCGTATTTTCCCGCCTGCGCCGCGGCATCTCTCCCTTTACCGGTGGCAAGGACCATCTCTCGCATCGCCTTATGCGCAAAGGCTTGAGCAAATCAGCGACTGCAATCTGCCTATGGAGTATGCAGGCGAGTTTTGTTGCACTGGCCCTCATAGTTTATAAATGGAGTCCAATCCTTGGAACACCGGTCATTGCACTAGCAGGTGCATATTGGCTAGTTAGCTTTATCTGGTTCTGGCGCATCTCGACAACGGATTAACGCCGCCTTAGCTCAGTTGGCAGAGCGTCGCTCTCGTAAAGCGAAGGTCGTGAGTTCGATTCTCACAGGTGGCTCGTAATAACGCGGATATTACAGTCCTTAACGTGCTTCTTTATGTAGTTTTAGGTTTTGTCTAACACTTGTCTAACACCTTAGTTAGTTAGCGCCCTCTTTCTACTGCATTAGCAAAAACACTAGAGGCGGTTTCTGCCTGTTGGTCTGATACGTGGGCGTAGACCGTAGCCGTGGTCATAGCATCACGGTGTCCTAAGCGCTGAGCTACTACGTGCAGAGGCTCACCTAGTCGTAATAACTCGGTAGCGTGTAGGTGGCGTTGATCGTGTAGGCGTGTATGCCGTAGCCCTGCCTTTATGAGTAGTTTATTAAAGACGTTAGACGGTGTATCAGGATAGAGAGGTAGTCCGCTTTCTTGGACGAATACGTAGCCCGTATCCTGCCAATACTCACCTATCGCCATACGCTCGATTAACTGCTCTTTACGGTGCAGGTTAAAGAGCTTAATAGTTTCGCTATCTAATGGCACTCGGCGCTGACCGTTAGTACCGCCCTTAGTGGAGTTCTGTTCTAAGACTGCCTTATCCACCTTAACGCGGTTCTTACTAATTGTTATGGCAGAGCCGTCAAAGTCCGACCACCTTAGAGCTAATAACTCTCCACGTCTTGCCCCTGTAAAGGCGCTCAGGCGATAGAAAAAGAAAAGGCGGTGAGTACGTGCAACGTCTAGAAACGTATTTAACTCTTGGATACTCCAAGGCTGAGGTATCGTGCCTTTACCTTTAGGTAGTGGCACTCTATTTACAGGATTAACGGCTAGAACACCGTCTACGTCTACGGCGTACCTAATGGCTTTCTTTAGTACCGAGCCAATACGTACTACCGATCGAGGCGCTAGAGGTTCACCTGTAACCGTGGAGTGTGTCAGTAGTGAGGTGTAGAAAGCCTGTACGTGCGACGGTCTTAGTTCTTGTAACTTGATCGCGCCGAGTTCAGGTATGAGGTACTTATCTATGACGGCCTTATGTCTGTATAGGGTCGTAGCTTTTATCTGACTAGCGTGGACTTGATCTATCCACCTAGTTAAGTACTCGCCTAAGGTCGTCTTACTTGGATTTACGTAGTTTGAGTTGGAGAGCGATACACGTGCCTTATCACGTGCTAGCTTGGCCGACTTCTCAGAGTCAAAACCACCGACCCATAACGGTTTAGTTTTACCAGTAGTCGTGTCAGGTACGCGCAAGACGTATGACCAGCTCTTACCAGTAAAGGCCACACCGTTTCTTACTTGTTTCTTAATCGGTTTTGCCATTACTTATCCTTTCTTTCTCGTTGCTTTTCTAACAGGCTTTCTGCCTGTAGAAACCTTGCCTTTATCTTTATCAGTTAAGAATTGTTTTTCGTAGGCCTTGCGTGTCCACGCTTGAACTGTTTTAGTCGAGGGTTCTGACTCATCTGGGCGCTTGTATGTCTGCTTAATTACCTCATTAGGCCGCTCGCCGTCGGCTATGGCTTTCTTATACAGGCGCGCTATATCTTTTAAGAAAGTGTCGTTATGTCTTATGTACGCGTTATCTATTGCGCCTGTAGCTAATAACTGTAGCTCGTCCTCTGAAACTTTAACATTGCTAAAAGGTGGCCAAAAGTGCGTACCGTCTTTTTGTTTCTTATAGATGAAACTCTGAACGGCCTCGGTAATCGCCCAACCCATAAGGCGAGCGCGGTTATCGGCTACGGCTTTATAGTAGGACGGCTTAACTTTCTGTAATTTAGTTAGCTCTCTTAGGTTTTCAAGACTTACACTCGTTAAAGAGGTGTTAATAAACTTCATCGAGTCGTGACCCTTAAAGCTATGTGAGCCCTTAATAGTCGTAGTAATCGTTTCTAGAGTTTCAGGGGCGGTAACTCGGATTAGTAACTCAACCGACCACACCTTAAATCTTTCGGCGTTAGCTTTCGTTACTTGCTTACCGTCGCTATCGAATAAATAGACCGTACAGGTAAAGTATTCAGGTAGTACGTAGCCCTTAAACTTGATCGGCTTAGCACCTTGCACCGAGTCGGTGAATCTACCTCGTAGGTAAACGTCTTTACGCTCTTTCGGCTTAGCCATACCTAATAAACTCCTTAGTAATCGAGGTAGTAACTACCTTGCTCCTAGACGACCCTACACCTAAAGTAGGACATAAGAAAGCACCACTACATACCAAAAAGGACTACTTAATGGAAACAGTTACACCGCCCACACTTCACCGCTTGGCCTACGCTCAGGAGCGGACGGGCTTATCTCGTTCGGGTATCTATCGCGTTATTAACTCAGGCCAGCTAAAGGTAATTAAGATCGGCCGTTCCGTACGGATTAGCGAGTCAGAGCTAACGCGCTTTATCGAGTCGCTAGAGCAGTAAAAGTATGAAACGCGCCGTGTATGGCGACGCGTCTCTTAGAGTGAATTGTACGCCTCTAGGCGGTACATATGAGTAATAAAGAGATGAACGCCTACCTTCAGTATGGCGCACCACCTGGAGTTAAGTTATCCGGGTCGGAGTGCGCTATTTATTTAATTATCTGCCATAGGTACGACACCCGAGCCGACATTATGTCCGCCTATCCCGGTATGGACGAGTTTCGTCGCGCTACGACTCTTTCCCGTTCGGCTATCGAGTGTGCGCTTACCCGGCTAAAGACTAAAGGTCTTATAACCCAGGTTCAGAAAGGCTATATAGGTAAACGAGCCGAGTACGTGCCCACTTACTCCATTTCTCTATTACATAACTCGGAGAGTGTTGCGTATGTAAACACTCTAGATAATGAAGTGTCTCGTACACGAGCAGAGAGTGTTAGCAATACCGGGTTAGAGAGTCGCGTACACGAGCAGAGAGTGTCTAGTACACCGGTCACCATAAGTACTGTAAGTAATGTAAATACTAATAAGTACGACCTATTTAGGTTTAACTTAATCGTTCTTAGCGCTTTACCTGAAAGGTTAAGAACTCTTAGTCCTGGAGCGAACTACGAAAGACTCCTAGATGAGTGTGACGAGTTAGGAATATCCGAGGATGTCCGGCGAGTAATTGCTACTAACCGGTGGGATAACGTCCAGGCGAACGCCGGCGGTATCGTTAATAAACTCATCAAGGAATCTATAGAAAGAAAGCGACTAGGTCAGGCGGTAATAGCGCCGGAGCAGGTGACGAACTTACCGCCACGGTTTGAGCCGGAGACGAGAGTAATTACGCCTAAGACACCGGAGACGGAGCAGGTACTTAGCGAGTTACGTACGAAGTTTGGAAAACTTCCCGAGTGACTCCATAAACTCCATAATCTCCCGGTCTTTTTTGTGGTGCGTTGCCACCCTTGACTCTCCCGTGGCTTTCTTTCCCCTGAAAAGGCCGACTAAAAACTAGGTCACTTACCCAGTTAGTAATCGGTTAGTTAAAGTCTAAATCGGTTCGCACCGGCCAGGAATCGGGATAACCCAGGACTAACCGGCGAAATCGGGGAGAGAAAGGACTAAAATACAGGAGGGGTGGCCATGCCACCTAAGAAAAAGCATATTCTGTATCAACTCAGCCAAGTGTTGGCGGACAGATTGAAGTAACGAAGGAGAACTCAATGCTTGGGCCTGAGCGAAAAACACTAGACACTTCCACCCTCTAAAAAGGAGAGAATATGTCCAGTCATTACCCGTGAGCCTAGGTGATGGCGGTGACCACTTCGACACAAATATATGGGTGTTTGTTGCAGGAGCTACCCACACAGCGGTTGAATTCACAGTACTTTAACAGGTAACGCATTGAGATAAATCAGATAGCAATTTCATAAAACACATATGGTGTGATTATGACACCAGAATTTAGACCGGTTTTCTCAGGCGGAACTGGGCGATCAGGAACAACGCTGGTTGGGAAGATACTTTCCAGACATGAATTGGTTCTCGCAGGAAACCCTTATGAAATAAAATTTTTAACAGGAAAAGGTGGGCTACTAGATCTGGTTGATGGTATTCCAAAACCTCAGACTCCAGATATTTTGAAAAGAATTCATCCCATTAGTAGTGGAAGACGTTTTTTAAATCTTGCACAATCAAAGAGAAATATTGAGGAATTAGAGAGACGGATAATTGAAGATTGGTGGGAAAGACCCGGTAAACGAGGTGGAATAGCCGGATTGCAGCAGGGATTCTCGCTTCCGACTCTAAATGCTGAAATTGAGCGATTAAAGTCAGAATATAGAAATCATCCTTTATGCAGCACACGGAATTTCTTTTTTGAAGTGGTTAAGAGTCACAAGCACTTCGATAACCCAAAGATATTTGTAGACACTACACCGACAAATATTGAAAGGGCTCTCCAAATAAGTGAGCTTTTTGAAGGCGCGCTATTTATTCATATGCAAAGAAGTGGAAAGGATACGATCAGCTCCGTTTTGAGGGAGCCGTGGGGACCTAAAAAACCATTGGTAGCTATTGATTGGTGGAAGAAAAAATTGCAATTAGCGAATAGGGCTACCCGGCTTTTGGGTCCTGACCAATTTTTGAATATCAAGCTTGAAAACCTGGTTGTTGAGAAAAGAACTGAAACTTATGAGGAGATACTCAATTTTCTCAAAATTAGTGATCAAGAGCAAATGAGTAACTACTTCGCTCAAGAGGTCGATGGGGATAGAGCACACATCGGCAGATGGAAAGGTGATGAACGTTTAGATAAAGAATTTCATAGTAAATTCGATAGAGTAGTTTCAGAGCTTCAAGATGAGGGTATTTCAGCCTATTAAAGATCTAGACCAGCCTCTTAATCACCGGGTCGGGGGTTCGAGTCCCTCACCACCCACTTACGTAAGTGAATCCGAGTTCTATGTCCAAACCTTGGATGTAGATCAAACCCTTGAATAGTGGATATACCTGCCAAAGGCGACTGCTTCGATCCCAGTATCGTCCGTCAGTAAACAGTAAAACAAGCCTGTGTTATAAGATTCACTGTGTAAGGAGCAGTGCTTAAACCACTACTTCCGTTAACTCTTAATCACCGGGTGCTTCTAATCCAATCAAGATGATTTTAAAGCCTACTGGTAGTGTAAAAAAGAAATACCAGAGAAAGGC
>JAQBVO010000017.1 GCA_027728065.1 Actinomycetota bacterium | reverse complement strand
AGCCAATACAAATACATGCCAGAGTTGAACTGCATCGCTCATCACCAATAGACCAAGTCCAATCGATGCTGCCCCACCCAAGAGATTTGTAGCAATCAACACTGCGCGTTTATCTAAGCGATCAGCTAAGACGCCACCATGTAATGAGAAAAGTAGAAAGGGGGCAAACTGAACAGCTGTCACAAGGCCTAAATAAGTTCCGTTATTATTGGTTAGCTCTAAGACGAGCCAATCTTGGGCGATGCGCTGGGCCCAACTACCTATATTTGAGATCGCATTTGCTGAGAAGAGGATGCGGTAATTACGGTGGCGAAACGAGCGCCAATTGCCACCTGCTTCTACCGAAATCCGCATTACTCTTCTTCCATGGAATCAAATATCCGAGCAGTTGTAATCCTAGTAGCAATTGGAACAATCTGCTGGTTAGTTGCAGGAGTAGTTGCTCTAGCGATGAATGCCGATGCCAAGATTATCTGGACATGTGCCTGTGGCGCAGTATTAGGTGTAACAGGTATTCGATACTCAATACGTCGCGCACGACGACGGGGAATTTAAGCTTCTAACGCCGAGGCAATACCTCGCAGAACACGTCCTATTCGTTCGGCCTCGGAAGGCGATGGATGTCGTCCATGGCGAAGACCATTTCCAACGCGATCTAGAATCTTAATCGTGTCCTCTATCATCGCAGCTAAATCATCTGTATTAGCACGTGAGTTATCTGCAAGTGATGGCGGTGCATCAACGATATGAACCGACATCGCTTGTGGACCCTTGCGGCTATCGGCGACACTGAATTCAAGTTTGGTCCCAGGCTTAACCGTTGAGACACCTTCGGGAAGTGAGGATGCAGCTAAATAAACATCTTCGCCCTCATCATTTGCAATGAAGCCAAAACCTTTTTCAAGCGAGAACCATTTAACGCGGCCTGTAGGCATAGGGGTTACTCCTTAAGGTTTTTTTCTTCTCATGTAGCCGCGGGCTGCGGTCAAGTCTCTAGTTTAACACCAGGAGCAGTGATGGTGGCTTCGGAATGAGCCCCGCAGCCGTGATCAACCGATACGACTCGTGCATCTTCGGGTGAAATTACATTGGCGCAGACACCAAAAGTTGAACGTAACGAGCCCGCAATTTGGATAAAGAATCCGCAGGAATGACATGGCTGCGGTGCAAATTGCGCTATTGGGGCTTTAGGTCCGCGCTCTCCTTCATACCAGCGCTTTGCCGCTTGATCGCGACCCTCAATAGACATAACGCGTGCGCGACCAAAACCCAGTTCAATTGCCATCGCAGTATCTAAATCCTCATCGCCAGGCAACGCCTGTGCCCCTGCAACTAAACGTGCATCATTGAGTGAGCTTGGAACAATGTCACCAACTCCAACATCGCCAGGTTGAATTCGATCGCGATAAGGAATCCACTCTGGGGCAGTTAATGCATCCGGGCCGGGAAGAAGTACAACATCACATATTGTCGGTGCAGAATCGGCATCGACCTTTGCAACAGTGACACACCAGCGCCAACCTTTGTAGCCCTTAAGTTTTGCCTCAAATAAATACGTTGCAACTCGATTTTCATCATCGAACTCAACTGAAACAAATTTTCCAATCTCTGATGGGCTATGTAGTTCAGCGATTACTGCGTTGCGGGCAAGCTCAGTTGCATCAAATGGATCTGCTCCAGTTGATCTCTCTACCTTTGCTGCTTTCTTTAGCAGCGACTTCTTTGCCATGTTCTTAGGATAAAGCAGAACGCCGCCCTCGTGTTAATCGGCCAATAAATGAGCCGATAAATCAGTACTGCTCGAAGGCGGCGTTAGGCGTAACTACTGGGTTTTAGAAGTCCATATCTCCGCCACCTTGTGGCATTGGTGCTGGATTCTTTTCTGGCTTATCTGCAATCACTGCTTCAGTGGTAATGAAGAGAGCTGCAATAGATGCCGCATTTTGAAGGGCAAAGCGTGTGACCTTAGCTGGATCGATGATGCCAGCCTTAATCATGTCTACGTACTCTCCAGTTTCGGCATTTAATCCCTGACCTGATGGCAAGTTACGGACCTTCTCAACTACAACTCCACCTTCAAGTCCTGCATTTATTGCGATCTGCTTGATAGGAGCTTGGATTGCGTACTCAACAATCTTGGCACCAGTTGCTTCATCGCCAGTAAGTGATAACTTCTTAAATACTGCAGTACCTGCCTGTAGAAGTGCAACGCCACCACCGGCGACGATTCCCTCTTCTACTGCAGCCTTTGCATTACGTACTGCATCTTCAATGCGGTGCTTGCGCTCTTTGAGCTCTACCTCAGTTGCAGCACCTGCCTTGATAATGGCAACGCCACCAGCGAGTTTTGCAAGACGCTCTTGAAGTTTTTCACGGTCATAATCTGAATCACTCTTTTCAATCTCTAAGCGAATCTGTGCGACGCGACCCTTAATAAGCGCCTCATCTCCAGCACCCTCAACGATTGTTGTCTCATCCTTGCTAATAACAACCTTGCGAGCGCGACCTAATAGTTCTAGGCCGGCTTGATCGAGTTTAAGACCGACCTCCTCTGAGATAACCGTTGCGCCTGTAAGGATTGCAATATCTTGAAGCATCGCCTTGCGACGATCTCCAAAGCCTGGTGCCTTTACGGCGGCTGAGCGGAAAGTTCCACGAATCTTATTGACAACAAGTGTTGCCAACGCTTCGCCTTCAACATCTTCGGCGATGATTGCAAGTGGCTTACCTGATTGCATAACCTTTTCAAGAACCGGTACTAAGTCTTTAATATTTGCAATCTTTGAGTTAGCGATTAAAACATATGCATCCTCTAGAACAGCCTCCATGCGATCTTGATCGGTCACAAAGTATGGAGAGATGTAACCCTTATCAAAGCGCATACCTTCGGTGAGCTCTAGCTCTAGACCAAAAGTATTTGACTCTTCAACTGTGATGACGCCTTCTTTTCCAACCTTGTCCATCGCCTCAGCGATCATCTCGCCGATAGTGGCATCGGCGGCAGAGATCGATGCGGTCGCAGCGATCTGCTCCTTTGAATCCACGCTCTTTGCCATAGACAAGAGCTCGGCAACGATCTGCTCGACAGCCTTTTCAATTCCGCGCTTGAGCGCCATTGGGTTTGAGCCAGCGGCAACGTTACGTAGACCTTCGCGTACTAACGCTTGTGCCAATACCGTTGCAGTAGTTGTTCCATCGCCTGCTATATCATCGGTCTTCTTGGCAACTTCCTTAACTAACTCTGCGCCAATCTTCTCCCATGGATCCTCTAAGTCAATCTCTTTTGCAATGGAGACGCCATCGTTGGTAATCGTTGGGGCGCCCCATTTCTTTTCAAGAACGACGTTTCGTCCGCGAGGCCCAAGGGTTACCTTGACGGCATCGGCCAAGACGTTCATCCCACGCTCTAGACCACGACGTGCTTCTTCATTAAAGGCAATCTGCTTTGCCATGAGTAGTTCTCACTTTCCTTTGTTGTATGGGGGCCTTATCACTCGCACCCCGAGAGTGCTAACGCCAAATCTACGGGAGGTACTCCTAGGACGCAAAACGAGGGGGGTTAGCGGGCGATACGGGTGGAGATACGGGCCTCGCGCAGGCGGCGAAGGCGCTTGACCAGCATTGGGGCGGCCATAAGGGCATCGTCCCTGTCGATTAAATCATTGAGGAGTTGGTAATAGCGCGGAGCGCTAAGGTCAAAGAGCTCTTTAATCGCACTCTCTTTTGCCCCGGCATAGCGCCACCAATTGCCTTCAAAATCTAGGATTCTAGACTCTAAATCACTTAAGCCAGTGTTGAGCGTTGGCTCTTGCTGTGCAGACATGGGTTAAATCCTATCGCGGCGAGCGTAAAAATGTGGGATTTAAAGCCTACGTAAAATAATCTCGATATCGCTGATTTTTGTCCATGGATTAACGATTGCAAATCGCAGGATTGTTTGGCCTTGGTGGGATGAGGGTGGGATAAATCCAATCTGATCGGTTAGTAATGCATCCGACCAGTTTTGATAATCCTTCATCTGCCAACCTGTACGCGTAAATGCAACGATAGAGAGTTCAGGTTCAACGACGAGCTCTAAATCTGGGTGTGCTCTGATTAAATCCGCGGCCGCTTGTGCAACTGTGATCGTATGTTCCATCGCTTCGGTGTATGCATCAGTGCCATGAGCTGCTAATGAAAACCAAAATGGCAATCCACGAGTTCTACGAGTTAAGTTAATTGCATAATCAGATGGCGACCATTGATCATCTTTTAATGTATCTAAATAAGAAGCGTGCTGAGAATGTACTGCCCGTGCAAGTTCGGGTTCGCGGTAGATAAGTGCGCATGCATCGTAGGGTGCAAATAGCCATTTATGCGGATCGACGATAAATGAATCTGCTATCTCTATCCCATCGAATTTATCACGCACCGAGGGGGCACATAGAGCTGCTAATCCATATGCACCATCGACATGGAACCAGATGTTGCGCTCGCGGGCTGCGCTACCAACTCCCTTTAAATCATCGATAATTCCAAGATTTGTAGTACCTGAGGTTGCAACAACGGCAAAGACTCGGTTCTGTGTTGTTGCGTGAAGGTGATCAATAGCTGCTGCAACAGCTGAACCCCACAACTTTCCATCTGACCCAACCGGAACTTTTAAGAGATCCACATCCATGACATTGGCAGCTGATGCAATAGATGAGTGTGACTCTTGGCTACATGCGATTACCCAACGCCCGGTAGCTCTATGCTCTTTGCGAGCTTGGGCACGTGCAACAACTAAGGCTGAAAGGTTTCCGATGGTTCCGCCCTGTACAAAGACACCACCTGCAGTTGCTGGCAATCCTGCTAAATCAGATAACCAGCGCAGCGCTTGATTTTCAGCAAAGACTGCACCCGCCCCCTCTTGCCACGAACCGCCATATAAGGCACTTGCACCAACTACTAAATCAAAGAGGTTTGCATACTCACTCGGTGCAGATGGGATAAAGGCGAGATTTCGCGGATGATCTGTTGAGATACAGGCCTTTGCTAAAACGCTTGTGAGTATCTCTAGCGCGCGATGGCCGCCGAGTCCGCGCCCAGTGATCGTGTTGCCTACCTCTGAAAATAAATCTTCGGCCGTTCGTGGACCATCTAGCGGAGGATCGTTTTTTAAACGATCTAGGCTGTAGGCCAGAATCTCCTGTGCTAACGATTCGACTTCGGCCGTGAACTCATGCATCTTTCGACGCTTTTTTTACAATATTGCGCAACATCGTTGGAAAGACGAAGAGATGTAGCGGTGAGATCGCATACCAGTACATCTGTCCTCCAAGTCCACGGGGATTAAAGGTCGCCTCTTGAACAAGCTTTGTCTTTCCATTCTCCCGGCTCAGTGAAAACTCTAACCAAGCCTTACCCGGCAAAATCATTTCTGCGTAGAGTTTTAATCGACGTCCCTGTTCTAACTCTTCTACTCGCCAAAAATCTACACTCTCTCCTATCCGTAAATAATCTGGATCACGGCGTCCACGACGCAGGCCAACACCGCCAACGAATCGATCTATGACTCCGCGACCCCACCAGAGAAAATCTGAGCCAAACCATCCATGTTCACCGCCAATGCCCTCAATCTGTCGCCAGATTTTTTCAAGGCTAACATCGGTGACTACCTCTCTGCGATCACGCAAAACCATCTCCCCTGACCAATCGGGATCTCCTTGAGCCTTCTGCCATGGAGCAGTTGGACTAGTCGCATCCGACCAGCGAGTTTCAACACCGTGCGCAGTAATCTTTGAAAGCGCTAAGTTCATCGCCGTTGTTACATCTGTTAATCCTCCAGGTGGTGGTGGAATAAGATCGGCAACGCTCTTTGCAGGATCGGCGACAACTTCACTTATTAATGAGCCAACGAGTGGACGCGCTAACGCCGTTGGTACCGGTGTAACTAAGCCAATCCATAAACTAGAAAGCCCAGGGGTTAAAACTGGAATCTTAATAATTAAACGTTTTTTCAATCCAGATAGTTTGGCAAATTTCTGCATCATGTCGGCATAGGTAAGTACTTCAGGGCCGCCGATATCACATACTCGCCCCGCAGGTTGAGATAAAACGGCGGCGCTCTTGAGATAATACAAAACATCGCGGATAGCAATGGGGTGCGTGCGATTCATCACCCATTTAGGCGTAGTCATTACTGGTAGGCGATGGGTTAAATGACGTAACATTTCAAAGCTGGCAGAGCCAGATCCAATTATGATTCCAGCACGTAGCTCTAGAACCGGCACTGTCGTGCTTGCTAACTGCGCACCTGTGCGAGCGCGTGATGCTAAATGTTTACTGATATTTACATCGTTAGCGATACCGCCTAAATAAACTATCTGTGATACACCGGCAGCCTCTGATACCTCGGCAAAATCGCGCGCCATCTGCGCTTCAATCTCATCAAAGTTTGGACCCAAGTTGATGGAGTGCAGTAAGTAATAAGCAGTATGCACTCCATCTAATGCCATCTCTAAATCGCTACGGTTTTGCGCATCCCCCTGAGTAATTTCAACTGCAGATGCCCAGGGTTGACCTTGAATCTTGTGCCAATCACGCACCAAGATTCGTACATTGAATCCATCGTCGACGAGGGCTTTAACTAAACGGCCACCAACATAGCCAGATGCACCAGTAATCAGAATCTTACGGCTTTGAAGTGGAGCGCTCATGGCTCAGAGCCTAGACTTAGGTACATGCAAACGATAGTTGAAAAGCCGCGCGTAGTAATCCTTGGCGCCGGTTTTGGCGGCTTAACGGCCGCTAAAGCGATGGCTGGCTTTGCCGATGTCACACTCGTTGATCGACATAACTTTCAGACTTTTCTTCCCCTTCTCTATCAAGTCTCCACGGCCGGTCTTGCCGCAGATCACGTGGCCCACCCTGTTCGTGGTGCCCTTAGAAATACAGGTGTTGCATTTCGTATGGGCTCTCCACTATCGATTGACCACAAAAATAAAACTATAAAGTTAGATAGCAGTGAGATCCTTGATTTTGACCATCTTGTAGTCGCTCTTGGCTCTGCTACTGCCGACTTTGGAGTCCCTGGAGTGCATGAATACGCTCTCGGAATGAAGAGTGTCCATGAAGCGATAACGATTCGGGCGCAGGTTATGCGCCGCTTTGAAGATTTATGCCGCTTTGAAGATGAGAGTATCTTATCAATTGCAGTTGTTGGAGGTGGACCAACTGGAGTTGAAATGGCCGGTGCCTTTGCAGAGTTAGTTCGAGGTCCATTAAAAAATGATCAAGCCCACGCCGCCGCTCATATTGACATATATCTAATTGAAGCTGGACCACATCTGCTGCCTAGTTTTTCAAAGAGTATCTCAGAGCGAACTAAAAGAGATCTTGAAAAACTTGGCGTGAAGGTTCGGTTAAATACTGTCGTAGCTGCAATTGGCCCCCGAGAGATAGCGATCAAAGATGCACCATCTATTCCATCGCAAGTAACTATCTGGGCCGCTGGCGTACAAGGTGAGCCTGCGGCGGCGCAGTTAAATCTTCCTTTAATCACCTCGCGCATCGATGTTGAGCAATCGTTACAAGTAAAAAACTATCCGCATATTTGGGCTATTGGTGATATCGCTGGAATTAAAGGTAAAGACGGACGTTTTTTACCGATGGTGGCACCCGTTGCATTACAACAGGCAAGATTTGTTGCACGACAACTTGAGCGATTAATTAAAAACAAGCCGTTGTTAGCCTTCACATACCGTGATAAAGGTTCGATGGCGACGATCGGTCGGCACAAGGCAGTAGTAGAGGTAAAGGGATTTAAACTCGTTGGATTCCTAGCGTGGTATGCCTGGTTGTTTCTTCATCTATTTTATCTCTTAGGTGGGCGCAATAAGATCGGCACTGTGGCCGATTGGACCTGGAACTACATTACTTTTGACCGCGGCAACCGCCATATTATGGACTCCCTGTAATGCCGCAGTATGAAAACTTACGAGGCCACGATCTTTACTGCTATGAATGGGAAAACGATGGCCAGGCCGTAGTTTTATTACATGGCGGCTTAAGTAAGACCTCTAGCTGGGACTACATCATGGTGCCTGCGCTGGAGGATGATTTTCATATCTTCGCCTATGACCGCACAGCCCATGGCTTTACCGGTGATCAAAAAGGCAGTCTGCATTTTGATTTTCAATGCCGCGAGGCGATCGCCTACTTAGAGGATTTCGTTAAAGAGCCTGCTCATTTAATTGGTTGGAGTGATGGCGCCAATATCGCACTCATGGTTGCAATCCAACGCCCCGATCTTGTGAAATCAATCGTGGCCATTGGTGGTAATTTCCACTACAGCGGAGTAAAACAGCCCTTTGGAGATGTTGTCATTTCACCCGAGGATCAAGCCGAATACAACTTAATCTCACCCGATGCCCCAGATACACTGCTTGAAAAATCGATACGTATGAACGCTATATGGATCAGTGAACCGACGCTTACCGTAAAAGAGATATCAACGATCCAATGCCCCGTTCTTGTTCTAGTCGGTGATGATGATGTTATTGACCACCACCACACAATTGAGCTCTATGAGGCGTTGCCACTAGGACAGCTAGCTGTAATTCCTGGAACATCACATGCGCTCCTGAAAGAAAAACCAGATCTTATGAACGCTGTAATTATTCAATTCTTAGAGGATTTAACTTATCCCGTTACTTGGATGCCTGTGCGTCGAATTAACAATCAACAGGAGTAAGTTTTCCTGTCGCTACATCGTAAATCGCTCCACCAACGATAACGCCCTTATTTAATAGTGGATATGAGCGCACGCGATTAACATCTGTGGTTAAGGCTTTGATCTGATCTGAAACAATTCGAAACTCAAGGCCGCGAGTATCAACACTATGCTCTCTTTGAATTAATGCGTGGATATCCTCCTCTTCCCCCATCGCCATACGACAGTTGGTATGAGGCATAATCAGTATTCGATCTACACCGAGTAGATATGTGGCTAAAACAAGAGTACGCAGAACATCCTCGGTCACGCGTGCACCTGCGTTACGTAGAATTTTGGCATCCCCTGGGCCCATACCAACGACTGATAGTGGAGCGATTCGAGAGTCCATACATGTCACGATTGCTAAGCCTCGCTGGGCTACACCGGTTAGCTCTGAGTGCTCAAAGCCCTTGATGAAATCATTATTTGCCGAGATCACATCTTTGAAGAGTTCATAAGGAAAATCAGGCATGTGATGACCTCCCCAATATTAAAAAACTACGAGCCCCCCGTCAGGATTGAACTGACGACCTGCGCATTACAAGTGCGCTGCTCTACCACTGAGCTAGAGAGGCCTACGTGCAAGCACGTATTGATCGTGCGACCAGCGGCAATTATGGCAGTGAGTTGCAAAAACATAAAATCGAGAGCTTCGGGCTTACCAAAGGATAGGTCTTCTGAATTGGCTGGCAGACTATGGGCCGTGATTACCAACTATTGGATCAGCCCTGAGACCACCTCGGTCAATCACCTTCCAATACTCAATATCGAGCACCTCAATCTAGGTGCGATAGCGGCCAATGAATCGCAGTCGGATATTTGCAACTACGTCCATCCCCCGATGATTTACCGCGTGCGCGCCGCCACATCCAGGGTAGTGCAAAGGTTATAAACCACATAGCTGTTATAAATGCACGCATAATCTTTGGATTCGCCTTAGCAGGTGGCAATGCATCGCGCCAGGTCGCATCAAATGGAAGCTCTAAGAGTTCAAGAACTGCCTGTGCAACACGATAATGCCCCATTGAATTCAGATGCAGGCGATCAAATGCCAAAAACCTACGATCGCTAAATGCAATCTCCTTATTAGGATCGGCGATAATCGCACCAACTTCAAAACCAACACTGCGCACATTGCGGTTGAACTCTCGAAAGCGCGCCTCCCACATCTTTGCAGAGCGGCCCGTATTGCCGGTTCGCTCTAAGACAGTAAATAAAATAAGCGTTGCACCCGATGCCGCTAAACGCCGCACCGCATCGGCGTAGAGAGCTAAAACAGTCTCAGATTTATAACCTGGGCGGATTACATCGTTAGCACCAGCGTGAAAGGAGATCAGAGTATCGGCCCCACTCACCTGTGCAATCGCTGGCTCTATCTGCTCGTCAACGACTTGCCGCACTAGTTTTCCGCGGATGGCTAAGTTGGAGTAAGTAAAATCAGGGTGATACTGAGCCATGACATCGGCAACGCGATCGGCCCAACCACGGTATTGGCCATACTTTTTCTCATCGCACATACCTTCGGTGAATGAGTCTCCGAGTGCGATAAAACGTTGATAAATCAATGTAATTAGCCTTTACGCGCCTGATCTACAAAGAAGAGAGCGATTGCAGTTGCAACGCTGGCGTTAAGAGACTCGGTAGATGCACTAATTGGAATCGAGATTACAAGATCGCACTTTTCACGGGTAAGGCGCGCTAAACCTTTACCTTCGCTTCCAACCACAATCATGAGCGGTTCGGCAGCAATCTTCATCACGGAGATAACCTCTTGCGATTGCCCATCTAGGCCAACGACAAAGAGCCCAGTTTTCTTTGCCGCATCGATTGTGCGTGCCAGATTTGTCACTTGTGCAATGGGTAAACGGGCCGCTGCTCCAGCCGATGATTTCCACGCCGATGCCGTCATTGCAGCTGCGCGACGCTCGGTCATTACTACACCGGCTGCACCGAAGGCTGCAGCGCTTCGAATAATTGCGCCTAAGTTACGGGGATCGGTAACGCCATCGAGTGCGACGATAAGTGCTGGATGTTTGGCACGGTGCATAATCTCTTCAAAGCTTGAGTATTGAAATGGCTTGATGGCAAGGATGATTCCTTGACTGTTTGGCGAAATCCCTTCAACTTCGGCGCGATGTGCCTCGCGTATCGGCAGACCCACATGCAGCGCTAACTTTAAGGACTCTGCTACGCGATCATCGACTTCAATGCTACGTGCAACTAATAACTCAGTCGATGGAACGTTCTCACGCAACGCCTCTAAGACGGCGTTACGTCCGGCAACGATTTCACCGCGTGGAGAACCGGCCTTAGCTATTCGAGGAGATCGCACACCATTGTTTTCAACTCTTTTTTTAACAGCCTTGGCTCGCTTTGCCGCGGCGTGATAGGGACGATCGACCGCCTTGGGCGTTGGGCCCTTACCGCTTAAGCGCTTCTTATTCTTTCCGCCTGTGCCACTTGTTGGAGCTTTTTTCGATCCGCGGACGGCGCCTTTGCGCGAGGAGTTGCCGGCCATTGTCAGCTCTTTTCCGTAATCGACCAGCGTGGGCCTTGCGCAGTGTCCTCAATTGTAATTCCTAAAGCGGCAAGGCCATCACGTATGGCATCTGATGCTGCAAAATCCTTACGATCGCGTGCGGCTGCGCGCTCTGCAAGTGATAATTTAATTACACCATCCATCAACTGTGTTAAATCATCGCTCGTACTGCCTGCAAAGTTAGAATCAAATGGATCACAGCCCAGTATCTCTAATGCGCCTCGAATCTGACTAGCATTCTTAGAGATCGCAGCTAGATCTGCATCGGTAATCCCTTGATTGCCCAGACGCAGATTTTCAGCGATTGTTGCAAGGCCCGCAGGTACTGCTAAATCATCATTCATTGCCACAGCAAATGCATCACTGATGAGAGCCTCTGGAGTTTTGCCAAGGAGTTCGGCTGCACGCTTTAAGAAGCCTTCAATTCGGCGAAAGGCGATGGCTGATTCATCTAGAGCCTGCTCGGAGTATTCGAGCATCGAACGGTAATGCGCACAACCCAAATACCAACGAAGCTCGATTGGGCGAACCCGTTGTAAAATCTTTTCAACTAATAATGAGTTACCTAGTGACTTACTCATCTTTTCGCCAGACTGTGTGACCCATGCGTTGTGCATCCAGCGTTGTGCGAATCCAAAACCTGCCGCCTCTGACTGTGCAATCTCGTTTTCATGATGTGGAAAAATTAAATCTAATCCGCCGCCATGGATATCAAATCTCTCGCCTAAATAGGCATGTGCCATCGCAGAACACTCCAAGTGCCAGCCTGGGCGACCTGCACCCCACGGCGTTGGCCATGATGGTTCACCTGGCTTTGCCGCTTTCCAAAGCGCAAAATCCCGTGGATCTCGCTTTTGTGAAGTAGCGGCATCGAGATCGGCGGCAGTTAATAAATCATCGATACGTTGGCCCGATAAGGTCAAATAACGCTTTAATTTGCGGACCTCCAAATAAACATCGCCATTACCTGGAGCATATGCAGATCCATTATCAATAAGTATCTGCATTAACTCAATCATCTGCGTGATATGGCCAGTAGCGCGGGGTTCATACGTTGGTGGCATGACATTGAGCCCGGCATAGGCGGCAGAGAACTCGCGCTCGTACTTCATTGTCAAAACCCACCATGGCACATCTTCATGTGATGCTTTATCTAAAATCTTGTCATCAATATCTGTGACATTTCGAATAAATGTGACCTGGTATCCACTCTTGATCAACCAGCGCCGCAAAATATCAAAATTAATTCCACTTCTAACATGGCCGATATGTGGCGAGGCTTGAACGGTTGCACCACAAACATATATCGAAACTTCACCGGGTTTTATTGGGGTAAATTGACTAACCGAACGTGTTGCGGTGTCATACAAGTTCAGTGCAGGCATTGTGTGATTCTACTGCTTGAAAACTAAGGCCGAGGCAATGGCAGCGATCCCCTTGCCCTCACCAGTGAGGCCCATACCATCGGTAGTTGTGGCCGATAATGAAACATCTGCGCCACTCAGGGCTAATGAGAGAGCTGTGATAGCTTCGCTGCGACGAGTGGAAATCTTGGGGCGATTGCCAATGATCTGCACCGTCACATTTGAAATCGAATATCCGGCAGCGGTAATTATCGATAATGTTTCGTGTAGAAGTTGCACACCGGATGCATCGGCATACTGCGGTCGGTCGGTTCCAAAATTGCTCCCTAAATCACCGAGTTGGGTTGCAGCAAATAGAGCATCACAGATCGCATGAGCGGCAACATCGCCATCGGAGTGGCCATCTACGCCATCTTCACCGGGCCAGAACAAGCCAGCTAACCAGAGCGGACGACCCACGCCAAATGCATGTGCATCACTACCAATACCGCTTCGATACGTTGAATTAAAACCAAGAAAGCCTAGGGCTATTTGAAGATCGGCGGGTGTAGTGATTTTTAATGCGCGATCTTCACCGGCGATAACCTTTACTTTCCCCCCAATGGCCTCAATGAGTGCGCCGTCATCGCTTGCTTGCGCACCTGCAGCATGTGCTTGGCGAAGCAATGAAGTTTTAAAACCCTGTGGGGTCTGAACGTTAATTAAAGATGCACGATCTAAGGTCGATGCAACGTAACTTTCGCTGCTTAAAACTTTAACGGTGTCAACAACGCTCACTGCTGGTACGACTGCGCTCTCACCGGATTTAAGTGATGCAATTACAGCGTGTGCTAAATCACTGCTAGCTAAGGCCCGTGCTGCATCATGGACTAATACGAAATCTCCAGTGGTTACCGCTAGTGCATTACGCACGCTCTCGGAGCGCGTTCTGCCACCTGTGACTACATCAATACCCTGACCGACGAGTTCGGTAATCTGTTTTTCATATCCGGGTGGTGCGCTAATGACAATCTGATCTACGGCTGGAGAGAGAGATGCAAGGGCATGCTCTAACAGTGTTCTATCACCAAGTTGGATGAGTGCCTTTGGGATGCCTGCGCCAAATCTTTCACCACTGCCTGCAGCGGCGATGATGGCGGTTACAGACATTTAAATTAAGAGGCGAGAACCTCGTCAAGGATTACTGCAGCCTTTTCTTCATCAGTGCGCTCAGCAAGTGCGAGCTCTGAAACAAGGATCTGCTTCGCCTTGGCGAGCATGCGCTTTTCACCAGCTGATAGACCCCGGTCTAGATCGCGGCGATATAGATCGCGGACAACTTCGGCGACCTTAATGACATCGCCTGATGCTAGTTTTTCAAGATTTGCCTTGTAACGGCGGGACCAGTTAGTTGGCTCCTCTGTATATGGCTGGCGTAGGACGTTAAATACGCGATCTAGGCCTGCAGAGTCAACAACATCGCGCACGCCAACTAGATCTACATTCTCGGCGGGAACTCGTACTGTGAGATCTCCTTGTGCGATTTTCAACACTAAATAGGTCTTTTCTTCACCTTTGATCACGCGCTTTTCAATTGCTTCGATGAGAGCTGCTCCATGATGAGGATAAACAACGGTTTCGCCGACCTTAAATGTCATGTGTTGCCCTTCGCTAGAGGGCAATTGTACCAGCGATTTAGAGTCGAGTCACCTCGCATTATCTGCCCTTAAACCAGCGTATTTTACTACTTATTTCCTATGAGAGAATATGCCCCATGCCTCGCATTGGTATTGCACTACTTACTTTCACTCTTGCCGTCTTACTGAGTGCATGTGGGGCGGGCTTAAATGCCGAGACACGTCAAATCAAGCAGGTAACAGATGGTGTTGAAGGTGCAATCTCCACCGACCAGTATGAGATCAAAGTCCGCAATCTTTTAGTCGTTGAGACGGCAGAGAAAGCAGGTGTCATCGTTGGCACAATCGTTAATACCGCAGATACCGATGATGCTCTTTTGGGACTTGCCGTCAATGCACAAGTTGCAACGATTACTGGAACCACAACACTTGCCAAAAATACACCGGTTATTTTTGAAGGCGAATCTGCAAATGCAAAGGCTGTGATTCCTTTTCTAGAGGTTGTCGCCGGTCAAAACGTAACCATTACACTGTTTTTTGCTCGGGCCGGAGAGTTAACGCTTAATGCAGTCGTGCGAGATCAGCGTGATGATTACGCTGGAATCTCTGCGCAAATGCAGGCCGTTACTACATCAAATAATTAGTTTTACTTTTTACCTTGATTTGCAACTGCGGCAATAGCATCTTGTGCAGCGGCCGGATCTAAATACTCTCCACCTTTAACCACTGGAGTTAAATCTGCATTGAGTTTGTAATACAGAGGGATTCCAGTTGGGATATTTAGCCCGGCGATATCGGCATCGCTAATGCCATCGAGATGTTTAACCAAGGCGCGCAGTGAATTTCCATGGGCAACGACCAGAACCCGCTTACCAGGCTTTAAATCAGGCACGATCGAATCTCGCCAATACGGCAACATCCGCTCGATTACATCCTTAAGGCACTCGCTCTTTGGCGGTGTGATATCGCCATAGCGAGGGTCCTTGCTCTGTGAAAACTCATTGTTGTCATCGATAGGTGGCGGCGAAACATCAAAAGAGCGCCTCCATAGTTGAAACTGGGCATCGCCATACTGCGCCAATGTCTGAGCCTTGTCCTTACCCTGCAGAGCGCCGTAGTGGCGCTCATTTAAACGCCACGAACGCGCCACCGGTATCCATGCACGATCGCATGCATCCAGAGCCAACTGCGCTGTGTGAATTGCGCGACGAAGCAATGATGTATGCAGTAGATCAGGTAGCAAATCGCGCTGGGCGAGTAATGCACCGCCGCGCCTCGCCTCATCTTCGCCCTTGGTAGATAAGGCGACATCGACCCAACCAGTAAATAGGTTTTTTGCATTCCACTGGGATTGTCCATGGCGCAAAAGAATTAATTCAAAATCGCTCATGGCTACATCCTAAACCAGATGCTTGAACGCATCTAAATTCGCCAGAGATTCACCACGTGATACTCGCCAAGCCCATTCGCGGCGGATGGCATTGGCAAAGCCGATTTCTAGTAGTGGATTAAAGGATGAATCACAGATTTGCAGTACTGCACCAATAAGACGATCTACCTCTCGATCCGTTACGGCCGATAAGGGCAAGCGGCCAACAAGAAAGATATCTCGCACTTCATTGATTGCAAATGCGATTCCATATAACGATGCATTCTTAGCCATACACCAGGCGTGGACCGCCGCTTCGTTTTCATCGGGCCTGCGAATCACAAAAGCGTTAATGCTCAACGAATGATTGCCAACTATCAGAGCACAGTGTGTCTGTAACTTCTGCTCACCCGGGAGAGTAATGAGAAATGTGTTAGCGTTACTTTTTTCATATGCCAAATCATGGGAGTCTAAAAACTCTTCAATAATGACTCGGGGGTCGATCGCAGCCATTACTGTCCTGCTATTTTGGCAGCTGCATTGTTTTCAGTGATGACTTGGTCGTAAATATCTAAAGTTCCGCGCGCAGTCGCATCCCAGCCAAAGTGAGATACATGTTCGATCGCGCCCACTGAAAGCAGTAAACGGCGCTGGGGCTCTTGCAAGAGACGGGAGATAACCGATGACCAGGCCTTAGGGTCATGGCCATCGACTAATACGCCAGAGATTCCATCGGCAACGGCCGTGCGCAGACCACCAACGGCTGTTGCAACAACTGGTGTTCCGCAGGCCTGGGCTTCGAGTGCAACTAATCCAAAGCTTTCAGAGTAACTTGGAATGCAGACTAAATCGGCGGCGCGATACCAGTTCACTAAATCAGCGTGCGGTACTGGTGGTACAAAATGCACCACATCATC
The DNA here is from genome assembly GCA_027728065.1 of Actinomycetota bacterium. Lineage (GTDB taxonomy): Bacteria > Actinomycetota > Actinomycetes > Nanopelagicales > Nanopelagicaceae > Planktophila. The sequence continues at coordinate 8,309 of JAQBVO010000017.1, read as the reverse complement.
GATACCGAGCCAAATTGCTAGCTCTTGGAGCCGCTCGACCTCTTCAGTATTGGCACCAGATGCGCCACCGATGATGTTAATAGTTAACTTTGCACGCATCATAGGTGAGTGCTTTACTAACTCTAACCCTGCGCGGATTAATATCTCTGGACCCTTATGCGGCTGAATGCGGCCGGCAAAGGTAACAACTAGTGCATCCTCTGGAACGCCAATCTGCTTGCGTGTGATTTTGCGACCTGGGCCAGGAGTAAATGAATATAAATCAACGCCAGGATTTACAACGTGGACGGTATCAGGGCAGGCATCGTAGAGAGAGACAAGGCTGGCCGCTTCAGAGTCTGTGTAAGCGATCAAAGCCGCTGCTGCTGCTGCAATCTGTGTTTCACCCTGTACTCGAATCATTGGTTCAGGGCTTTCACCCTCTGCCAGATTAAGGTTTTTTACACGCGCCATCGTGTGCATCGTATGAATAAGTGGAATTCCTAACTGCTTTGCCGCTGGCATCGCTACTTTTCCTGAGATCCAATAATGTGAATGGATAGCATCGTATTTTTCATCTTTAATCATCCGTAGAAACTCTTTAGATAGACCCAGAATATGTGCTGGTAACTCCTCTTTAGTTAAATGTCCATGCCCACAGTCAAAGTGCCGAATCCGAACATCTTTAGATATCTCAATAATCTCAGGTGTTTGGATATCAGTACGCCGTGTAAAGATATCGACCTGAACACCCATCGCAGCCATGTGCTGGGCAGATTCAAGAACATAGATATTCATACCGCCAGCATCACCAATACCGGGTTGATCCAGAGGTGATGTATGCACCATGAGAGTTGCAATGCGGCCGTTCATTACATAAGGGTAGGACTTGTTAGAAGGTTGCGCGAATGCTACCTAGGTTTTTACCGCCACCATAGACAATTTCAGGGCCCTCATGCGCATCGACGCCAAATAATTTCAAGATTGCCGCACTCACGGCCGGGGTTGCACGGGCGTTACCATCACTAATTTTCAATGCAAATGTTCGCCCATCGGGTAGAGATGCAATGTTATTGGCCTCGGCTCCATCTTTCATAAATAGGCCGGGAACCCTCTGCATCATCCGTGTAGCAAGGCGACCATCGCCTGAAACCATCTCTGGGTTTTCACGACAGGCCGCTGTAACTCTTTGATGTAGTGGCTCCTTTGAAACTGTTAATGCCTGGATTGCGCGCGCTAAACCTAAAAGTGAAAACATAAAGAGCGGAGCACCGCAGCCATCAGTACTAGTGAGCACTATTTTTTCATCACTCATCGATTCGACCTCTGCGGCAATAGCTAGCTGTAATGGATGCGATGGTTCTAGATATGAATCAATAGGCCAACCATTTATTTGCGATGTCAGAATCATGCCCGCATGTTTCCCGCTGCAGTTCATTGCAAGACGCGTTGGCGCACTCGTTCGGCGTAGTTTTTCATCAAGGGGTCTATCTATTACACATTTGAGCGCCGATTCATTTAAGCCGGCACTAGCTAATATCTCTAACGCCGCCTCTTGATGCATCGCCGTTCCTGCATGACTGGCGCAAACTAAGGCGAGTAGTCGTGGTTGCAAATCTAGACCTGCGCGAAGCATCGCCGATGCTTGAATCGATTTAAGTGATGAACGTGGATACATCGGCAGAGTTGGATCGCCTTTTTGTGCAAGTATCGAACCATCACTATTGAGTGCAACAAAATGTCCGGCATGGACAGATTCCACGATCCCGCTTCGAACAACCTCTGCTAAAACCTCTCCAAGCATTAACTATTCCCTCTGCCGTTCAAGTGAGGACCAAATATGTGCTTGTAGCTCTTGGCCTTGGGTAGCCATGTCGTATGCATAAAAGAGTTCGCTGGCGACAAGCCCATATAAACGAACTCCTGCAGTGACAATCTTGGCCGATGGCGCTGAGTATCCCCGATCTAAAACTAATTGAATCTTCGGACCATCAAATGTTCCAACCCAACCCTCGCTTATTCCACTGCTATGTGAAATCACAACCTCTAAAACATTATTTGCTTTAATGCGCCAAAAGCCGGTTTCAGAGGCACCTGGTCGCAGGATTTCGCCCTCTTTATCTAAGAGCCAGGAGCGTGAGTAAAAAGTAAGAAATGGACGACCATCGTGATTAAAGACAACCTCTTGGGCAAAATCAAATGAATCAATCGTCGGATAATCACCGTGGCCTTTCCCTCGCCACGTTCCAATCATCCAAGCCAACGGATTTAAATCTGGGTGCAAGCCTTCAGGGATTGTAAAGACCATTTATGGACGGCCTCTGAACTTAGGTAAACGTCGAGCCTGTGATTGGCGACCTTTAAATGCATAGATAATCAACACGATTCCCAGAGCGATGGCGGTAAGGCCGAGGATTATCGATGTGAATAGCTCCATGGCTTAACAATAGCGGTTAAAGAATTGCTTGCTGCGAGGCAGGAATCCCATCAACTCTCAGAACGGCATCGATCGGCGTTGTGCGCTTAAGGATTGCAAGGGCGATTGTGCCAAGTTCGTAATGGCGGGCAACGGTTCCGATAAAGCCAACAACTACCCCATCGTTTTCAATTGTGCTGCCCTGCGACGGAAATCCAACATCGCTACCATCAAGGTGGAGCATCACTAAGCGACGCGGAGGATTACCCAAGTTAAATATCTTTGCAACGGTTTCCTGTCCGCGATAACAACCTTTATTCATGTGCACCGCACCGTTTAAGACGCCAATCTCATTAGGGATTGTCTTGTGATCGGTTTCAAAACCAATACGTGGGCGATGCTGGGCAACCCTTTGAGCATCTAATGCCCATGTTCCAACCTGAGTTGCTACTCCGCCAAAACTCTCCTTCATGTGATCGAGCTCTGTTCGAGGTACCAGTGCAAATGGCCCACCAATATCGGTTGTAAGACCAGGTGCTCGTAAGAGGGCATACTCACTCGTTGCATCACGTACATCGACCTGCAACATAAACTTCATCTTTGTTAAATAGGCAATCAAGGTATCTACATATCCAGGATCTACAGCCAGCCATGTCGTTGTTGCATCATCGACTAGGTTAAATTGATACTCGATATGGCCCCGCGGATCTAAAATCAACGCAGATTTCCAGATACCCGCGCTTAAATCCTTTAAAAACTGCGTTGTTAAATCATGCAACCATGTCAGGCGATCCTCTCCGCTCACAGCAATAATATTTAAATGTGAGAGATCGGCCCATGCTTTGCCAGCCTCTAATGCGCGCTGCTCTTTAACAGGCTCACCAAAGTGCCAGATTGCACCTTTATCAACCCCGTCTTGGACAACTACCGCGCTCATATAACCAATCTACTGCGCGGGCTTAAGACATGCAGCGCAGGTTCCAGAGATAGCAAAGTGTGTGACATCTGTTGTGAAGTGATAATCCTTAGCTAGCGCCTTTATAAAGCTTGCAGCGATCTCAATCGGGGCATCACTCATAGACCCGCATTCGATACATAACAGATGCAGATGCGATAACTCTTGGCTTGCATGATAGGTAGAGCCGCCGTGGCCCAAGTGTGTGTGCTTAACAAGTTCAACCTTTTCAAGGGTTTCAAGGTTACGATAAACAGTTGAAAGATTAATTCCTGGATGCTTCAGGCGAACTTTTTCTAAAATCTCCTCTGGCGTTGCATGTCCTAATTCACGCACCGCCGATAAAACCAGCCCACGTTGAGCAGTAAGTCGCAATCCTTTTTCGCGAAGCTCCTGTTTCCCACCCATGTGAGAACTCTACCCCGTAGCCTATTGAGCCCTTACTTTGAGCGGGCGCGAAGCAGAAGAAGGTAGATCTCGCATCCGAGGCAGAAGTTAAAGGCAGCATTTAGAAAGGCTGCACCGAGTGCAAAGGCAACTGCCAGAGTGAAAACTATCTCAACACCACTGAGAAGACCTACGATTGCTGTGATTGCAAAAAGTAAGCCAACACTTTGTGCAAACTGTGGTGGGCGAATATCTTCAGCAGGTGTCTCACCTTTTAAGTATGGCTTTACAAACTTCTTGTATACAAATGCATACGGGGTGAATTGTGGTCCCTTAAATGCGCCAATCGCAAAAACAATCGCTTGAATTGTAATTACCCAAAGATTATTAGTTGCTAGTGCAATTGAAAGAACCGCCGTTGTGATACCCGCCCCAAATCGGGGACCACGTGCATCAAGGATTGTTGAACTCTTTTTCAAATCTAATATTTTTACCATTTTTGACTCCTTTGTTGTTGATTAATTGTTAGATAAAAAAACAATTAAGCAAGACACAAAGATGCAGCAATACGGCCGTAATCAATTACTCGGCGCTTCGTAGCTGCTAACAACACGGGTGAATAGTAATGTGGCTGAGGTGATTATGCCAATTGCAACTAATTCGCAATTGCTGCGATAACTGAGAGCACCTGTGTACGTTTTGGGGCACCAATTGCCCGTCCTACCTCGTGACCGCGTGCATCAAGATACAAGGTGGTTGGGGTACTTCGAATATCGAGCTTGCGAACTAGTTCTAAATTGCTCTCAACATCGATCTCAACATGTGCAACATCAGACATCTCTGCAGTTACATCTTCTAGCAACAGCCGAGTCGTGTGGCATGGAGTACAAAATGCTGATGAGAACTGCACCAGGGTTGCTCGGGAGCCCAAATCAGCATCGATCATCTGAGCAGTAATTAACCCTTTACCGGCCTTGATAACTACCTTTCCTCGCGAACGCACATACCAGATGCCATACACGCTGGCTAAGACCAGCACAATCACGATTGGAAGCAGAGAATTCACGGGAGTAGTCTGTCCCAATGGCCAAGGTTCTGCTACTTACGAACACCCTTGGTGCTAGTGCTGAGGTTTTACCGGCGCTTGCTCTGCTCCAGCATCAGGTCCGCATCTTGCCCGCCGAAGCAAGTGTCCTAGTTGATGCACCCGACGTTGATGTTTTATTAATCGATGCCCGCCGCGAATTACCGGCTGCGAAGTCATTAACGAAGTTAATTACTACTACTGGAATTGATTGCCCAATCATTGCAATCACTACTGAAGGTGGCTTATCTGCATTTAACGCCGATTGGGGAATCAGTGATGTCATGCTCGATACGGCAGGTCCGGCCGAAGTCGATGCCCGTATTCGAATTGTTTTAGGAAAGCAGGCTGCTTCAGCCGTCAAAAACGATCCACATAACGGCGAGATTCGCAGCGGTGATGTAACAATTGATGAGACCACATATACCGCACGCCTAAAAGGAAGTGTTCTTGATTTAACCTTTAAAGAGTTTGAATTGTTGAAGTATTTAGCCCAACACCCAGGTCGAGTATTTTCTAGAGCCCAGTTATTGCAAGAGATCTGGGGCTATGACTACTTTGGTGGAACTCGCACCGTCGATGTTCACATCCGTCGCCTTCGCTCAAAGCTGGGTCCCGAATTCGAAGCGATCATCGGCACAGTCCGAAATGTTGGTTATAAATTCACAGCGCCAAGTGGTGGCAAAGAGAGCCCAGTTAACGAACGCATCTAAACATGCGACATATTTTAAAGATTCACCGAACTCTGCAAGGGTTGATTCCAGATACAGATCATGGTTTTACTATCGAACGATTTAATCCCACAGTCCATAAACAAGATTGGCTGGACCTGAACAATGTAATATTCGCTCACCACCCAGACCAAGGTAATTGGGTTATGAAGGATTTAGAAAATCGAATGGCTGAACCATGGTTTGATCCCGCAGGATTCTTTTTAGCCGTTGAAAACGGTGAGCTAGTTGGAACCTGCTGGACGAAAATCCACCATAGCCTTGTAAATCAACCACCAGTCGGTGAGTTATATGTCGTAGGTACTCATCCATCGCATCATGGCCACGGTATCGCCCGTTCAGTTTCAATCACCGCCATGAACTATCTCTTCAATAAGGGCATACTGGATGCGATCCTCTATGTCGATGCCGATAATGAGAGAGCTCTCAAACTCTATGATTCTCTAGGGTTTAATTAAAACGCTTAAGCGACCAGCTCTTTTAAGCCCGAGATTAAGCGGTCAACATCCTCTTTTGTTGAATATGGCGCTAATCCCGCGCGCAGGGCCCCGGCATCGCCAAGGCCGAGTTTGCGCGAAACTTCAAGGGCATAGAAATCTGATGCGGGAAGCGTGACGCTCTTTAGCGCCATCGCCCTATAAATATCTGCCGAGTCATGACCTGCAAATGAGAAATAGAGAGTTGGCGTGCGGTGCTTTGCATGGCCATACATACTTATACCAGGCAGCGCTTTTATTGAACTTTCAAGATACTCAAGCAGTTCATCTTCATATTTTTCTAGAGCATTCATTGAGTTAACGATCTTCTCGCGCCGACTAGTGGCATTACCCGGAGTCATATCTGCAATGAAATCAACGGCTGCGATGCAACCAGCCATGAGTTCGTAAGGCAGAGTTCCAAATTCAAAACGCTCTGGAACAACGTTGGTGGCAGGTAATAACTTGTCATTGTTGAGAGTTTCAAGCAACGCAGGGGATGCGGCCAAAGCTGCGCAGTGTGGACCCATTAACTTATAGAAAGAGAGACCGTAGAAATCCGCGCCGATCTCTTTGGCGCTAATTGCCGCATGTGGAGTTAAGTGAACTCCATCAACAAAAAACAGCGCATCAACTTTATGTACGGCAACGCCAATAGCCTTTAAATCTGGGCGAGTACCGATTGTGTTTCCTGCACCAGTCACGGCAACTAACTTTGTCTTGGGCGATAAAACCGCTTCAACGGCGGCAACAGTGAGTTCAGATGTTTTAACATCAAACTCTGCCCAGCGCACGGTTGCGCCAACGGTTTCGGCAGCTTGAATCCAAGGCCGAATATTTGAATCATGGTCCAGACGGCTAACAACGATTTCATCGCCGGGTCGCCAGTTCTTGGCAAGGGTGCGCGAGAAATCATAAGAAAGCTGTGTCCAAGAGCGGCCATAAACAACTCCGCGTGGATCTACATCGATTAAATCACCAACGGCTGCGCGAAATCCCAGAACTAACTCTTCAGCGTTTTTCTCCGATTCAGTGTTAGTATTGCGGTTAGAGATCGGCTTAGTAATCGCTGCGGCGATAGCCGCGCCTACAAGATCAGGGACCTGGCTTCCTCCTGGGCCATCAAAGTATGCAAGACCAGTATTGAGTGAGGGAAAGTGGGAACGAATTCTATTAACGTCATAACTCATACGCAGCAGGCTAGCAGGAAGAGTCCTTTTACCAGTTTCTTCCTTAAATCTGCAGTTTTTGGAGCCAGTAATCGCATCGGGTTGGGCACGTGTGTCGGTCCAAAATCTGCAGTTACGGCCTACTAACGTTGGGGTATCTGGCAAATAGTCCGGATTAAAGATTTGAATGGAGTACGGCATGTCTGTTTCAAGAAAACCATTGATCGCAATATTACTGGCTAGTGGACTCTTCATCTCACTTATTGGAGCAACTCCGGCAAATGCCGCTCCTACTGTCGCCCTTAGTGTTAATGGGGTTGCATTTAATGCAAATGTTTCCACGATGCCTGTCGTTATCACAGTCCCATCTGATAACTCAGTGGATGCCTTAGATGCTCTTCGCTTCTATCTGACCGGCATCACTCCAAGGACAACTGTTGTTGTTACAGCACAAAATGCCCTTATTATTCCCGCCCTTTCAACATCTTTAAACTCAGTTAAAAGCACGGCTGGTGTTGCTACTGGAAACTACAGTGTCGGTACGGGAACAACGTATGAGTTTTTTGCATTTACACGATCAACGGCACTTGGCACTATTACCATAACAAATGGTGGAAGTACTTTTACTTATTACTTAAAAGGTAGCGCTGGTCTTGTCTATACGATTGCATATACAGCGCAGGTGAAGCCATATACATCAACCATTGTAAAACAAAGCGCAAAAATTACCGATGTTTTTGGAAATGGCGTCCCTGGTGTTATACCTACCCTGGCATTAATTAACTTAACTTCAACGGTTCCTACTGCCTCAAATGCCGCTGGCGTCTCCGAGTTCATGCTTACATATCCTGCAACCCCGAGCAAAAGCGCCATTTCTGTTGCAATTCCTGCAGTAGATGTAAGTGATCTTGCAAGATCGGTTAAATCAATCTCTGCTTTTATAGATGTGGTTGACGCCGCCGATGAAATCGCCGCTGTGGCCGCAGCACGGGCCGCAGATAAGACGGCAGCAGATGCAGCACTTGCTGCGGAAAAGACAGCACGGGCCGCAGATAAGACGGCAGCAGATGCAGCACTTGCTGCGGACAAGGCAGCACGGGCCGCAGATAATT
>JAQBVO010000016.1 GCA_027728065.1 Actinomycetota bacterium | reverse complement strand
TAGTTCAAACACTCCAGTAGAGTAACAGGTGAGAGCAATCTCTAATAGTATAATATCTTTTTTTAGAGAAGGGAAAACTATGAATTCGATTGATCAACTTCTTGGAATTAGAAATCGGGTTGCAATGGTTGTTGGAGCAGCAAGTGGTTATGGTCGTCAAAGTGCGATAACACTGGCGCAATGCGGTGCGCAAGTTGCACTCATTGATTGTAACGAAGCGGGGTTGAGGCAGACTCAATCGATGATTATTGCTGGAACACCAGATTCGAATACAGAGATTTTCATAACCGATATCTCCTTGGTCGATAACTGTGACCGATTAGTAGCCGATGTCCATCGCCATTTTGGTCAGATCGATATTTTGGTACATACCGCGGCAGTTCTACAAACGCGCCTGCCAGATGAGGTCGATGAAAATCATTGGAATACAACTCTCGACGTCAACCTTCGGAGCCAATTCTTTATATCGCGTGGAGTGGCAAAAATCATGCGTGAGGCAGGTTGGGGACGGATTATTAATTTCATCTCGACGGCTGGTCTCTCTGGTGGTCTTCCCAGTTCGATTATTTATGGAATCTCTAAATCAGGTGCGATTGCTATGACAAAGAATCTCGCACGACAGAACGGAAGGTTTGGCGTTTTGGTCAACGCTCTCTCCCCAGCCACTTTAGATACTCCACTCTTTCGCAGAGGGATGGACGATGAAGAGTTGAAAGAGTTGAAACGGCAGCATCTGCAGATTAATACCTATGGAAGATGGACTCACCCCGAAGAGGTGGCGGCGGCAGTTCTATTTCTCTCAAGTCAGATGTCGAGCACTGTTACTGGTCATGTTCTCCGTGCCGATTCAGGTGCAGAACTATCCGGCTTCTAGTTTTATTAAAAGAGGCGACGCGGCTTTCTACTCTCATAACTCCGACGAAAATACTCTTTGCCATCGACCGTTACGATGATTTCTACCTGATGCCAAATGTCGGTGGGATCACTTGTGGTTGTGCAATCTGCTTCAATTCTGAACTCGTGTGGACCATTGACCTCTTCATAGATCGATCGAGCAGAAATTTCGGCAAAACCTGGTTGAGTATTATTAATACGAAGTAATCCTGAATTTCCAAAGACTGCTTTACTCTCAAAACGATACCCGAACTCATTATTAACAATATCCTCTGTGAGCTGATAGGAAACTGATGGAAGCTCTGGCGCCTTATCGCTGGTAAGTAGTTCGATCGTGGCTGGCAGTGATCCAGTCTGGCTACCTAAGAGATCTGGAGCGAGATAAGGAACTGTTAATGATGATTGAAGCCTCTTTGAATTATGTAGCGTAAGCGTAAAAGGATGTGCTGCTGGCCAAGACATCTGAACATCTGCAGCTGCTAACTTGAGAGCTATGCGATGCCCTGGTTCGAGTTGATATGCCAAGGCGTGGAGTTGAATGTCCACCTCATAAATCTCATTGGCCTTAAGTGGCGCTGGCTTCTCTTTTGGATAGTGAGCATAAGAGATATTGATGAAGCCTCGAGAGATGAGTGATTCACTTCCATTGGGTGCCTTATCAACAAGTGATGCTGAAATCTGGCCAAGATCGCTATCACTTGAAAGGTAGAGATGGGCCTTTGGATTTCCTACGATTAAAGTTTTATCTTTGTTGACACCGGAGAGAAAAGTAATTGAGCGATGAGATTCAAGCCGCTGATCTAAGGGTTTAAGAACGTTGTAACGAAACGGACCACCACCGACCTTTCCGGAGTATTGACCAGCTTTTGGTGAATAAGGAATCTCGATGCGCTCATCACTCTCGGGTTGGTTAGTACTAAGGGCTAAGTCAGAGTAATTTAGAAAATAGGTAACTTCATGAGTTTTTTCGATTGGCCATTTTTTGGCGGTGATGAAGAATCCCGGTGAATCCTCAATAAAGTTACTCGGCTGGCGATATTTCTCAACATAGATGGTAAGTGGCGAACTTTTTTCAATTCCGTTATCAATCCCTTTGAGCCAATGGTCCCACCATAGAAGTGCTTCCTTATGCCAATTGATCCGCGGTCCTGGGAGGGCTTTATGTGGCCATTGATGTCCCCATGGTCCAATCAGGGCACGCTTGCTCCCCTGTAATTTTGAGAATATTCGAAGCATCGGGTTGGAGTACCAGTCTGACCATCCTTCAACGACAAAGACCGGACATGCAATCTCATTGAGCTGGGATACGGCAGCACGATCTCGCCAAAAGTTGGAGTCTTCAATTTCGTTCAGGAAAGAGATTCCCCAGGGTGTATTACCATCTAGCCGTTGCTGCCAAATCTCTTGCCACTTATCGCCCCAGAGTTTAATACTTGGTGGCGCAAAGTTGCGAGCACTCATAAATGGTGAATAGGACTCATAGATATAATTACGCGGGACCCCACCAAGGTTGGTCCATTCGGCAAATGGGTCATCGCTACCTGAGCGCGCAATAATCGCCTTGAGTGCCGATGGAACCTTTGCCGCCATCTGAATCGAGATGATTGCACCATAAGAAATGCCCCACATCCCTACATTTCCATTACACCAACTCTGGGATGCTGCCCAGTTGATCATAAAGAGGCCATCTGCCCGTTCGTCATCGCTATAAATAGAGTCGCAGATACCACTCGAATCGCCCGTTCCACGAACATCAAAAATTAGAGTGACATATCCATATTTTGCAAAATCTAGGAGATCTACGCCGCCAAGACCAGTACTGACTCGATATGGAGTATAGGTCATTAGAACTGGAAGTTTTTGATCGGTCTTTGGTCTTCTAATCAAAACTGCTAATGAAATATTTTCATCAGTATTTACCAACAAATGTTCTTCAATAATCTCTTCAAAAATCAAACCTTTACTCTCCGGTAAGAGAGTACGAAAGTCGCTCATGAGTCCTTCCCCGGCAGGGTAAGAAATATGCTACAGAGTAATGCTCTTCTGTATTTTTTGCTATAGGAGATACTGCTGCGCTTTGGATTGGGGCACTTCCAACATACAAAAAACGGGCTTGTCTCGAATGAGAATCTGCTGCTACCCTCAAGGTTTACTCACGCAGTAGAAAAAAGAGAGAGGGCTACCATAGTGACAAATTCACAATCTCGACATCAATCCTTAAGTAGCGATTCCCTTGATGAGACGGTATTCACTCGCCTTAATGCAAATTTAATTGATCAACCTCATGAAGCCAGTGGCCTTATCGGTATTGCGCGACGCGATATCACTCCACCATTTGGAATCTATGGTCCAGTTTGGGGATTTTCTACCCATGATGGAAGTTCGCAGGGAACCCATAAATCAATATATGCAACGGCTCTGGCAATTACAGCTAAGGGGGCCAGTAAACCATCGGTGATAGTTGGTGTTGATCTTGGTACCACCGGTGATCTCACCGGTCTTGAGGATCAATGGATACGAGAAGATGTTATTGCCCAGCTAGATATTCCACTCTCTCATTTGATGCTCGCATCCTCACATACTCATGGTGCACCATGGCCATATCGAAGCCGCGTTGATTTTCCTGGTGGACATCTGATCGAGGATTATCTAAATCTATTAAAAAGCGCAATTTTAGAAGCTTCAAGGGAGGCTATAGAAACGGCTGAAGAGTGCATTTTAACTTTTAAACCAGGTCGGTGCGATCTAGCAAAGAATAGAAATTTTGCAGATCCGGCAGATTCAACTCGCTATCTCACCGGTTATAACCCTGCCAATCAATCAATCACAGATGACACGGTGATGGTCGGTCGGATTACGCGAGTAAGTGATAATTTAATAAAAGGTACTGTTATTAATTATGCCTGCCATCCGACCACTCTCGGTGGTGATAATCGTTTGATTTCACCTGATTTCATCGGAGGCATGCGCGATGTGATGGAGGCAAATACCGATGGCGCAATCTGTCTCTTTCTCCAGGGTGGATCAGGTGATTTAGCACCGGCCTATCAATATGTGAAAGATACCTCAGTTGCTGATCGCTATGGACATCAACTTGGATATGCCGGTCTTTCAACACTCTGTGGAATGTATCCTGCTGGTCATCGTTTGGAATACATCAAGCCAATTGAATCGGGTGCACCACTGGGCTACTGGGAACCACGCTCCTACGAGATCCCTAGTAAGAATTCGATTAATTATGAGATTGTCGGATTACCATCAAAAGATTGGCCAAACGTTGATGAATTGGATCGCCAATTAGAGGTTGAGAGCGATTTTCGAATTCGTGAGCGTTTATTGCGGAAAAAGACAATCGCCAATTTCACTCAAGGAAAGAGTGAGATTCCAACGCAGATATTTGCATGGGCATTCGGAAATTTAATATTTGTTGGAATCTCCTGCGAGATAGATGTTGCTTGGCAACAAAAGCTAAGAGCGGCTTACCCAGAGTATGCAGTTATCGCAGTAGCCGATGTCAACTATTCTGCAATCGGATATATCGTTCGGGAAGAGTTATGCGATCTCAATCTCTACCAGGCATGGCAGCCACCATATGGAAAAGGTTCCTTTACATCAATTGTCAACCATTGCACTAGATTGATGACGAAATCTCTCAAGAGTTAGTTGCAATTACGGTAAACATTGGCATTCCTAATTAGCGGCTGCTGAGCAGATCTCTCTTATACTAACTTCCCGCCAAGAATCTCTGCGGGTTTTTCTTAGTCAAAGTGTCGATCTGATCCTGGCTCACGCCAGCGCTACGAAGAATCGGTAAAAATTTAGTAATCAAAAATTTGTAACCCTCAGCCCCATGAATCTTTAGGCGAGATCGACTACAGATATCGGTAGAGATCAAGATTTGCCCGAGCCATCCCTCATTAATTAGGGTGGCGATACTGACTGCCCTGCGCTCATCGCGTTGCTTATCTAATTGGCCGACCGCGTCATAACCGATCCATACTCCACGGCGAAGTAGTTTGCGCGAATACTCTAGATCTCGGTTAGTATCGCAATGGCCAATCAGAGTCTTGTCAAGATTTGCCCCTGCTGCCTCCAAAATATCCAATTGCGCAATACCTACCTCTGTAAAAAGGGCATGGGTGGCGATTGGCGTGTTGGTCTCGCGTTGTACTCTCGCGGCAGCTTCTAAAACTTTCCGTTCATTTGGTTTAACACCGCGATGGTGGGTGCCGATCTCTCCTATTATTCCTGCTTTAATATTAGTACCAGGAAAACCCTCTGTGATATGGCTAGTGAGTCGATTTGCGATTTGGGTAATACTCCATTGATCAAGCCACTCTGGGTAATACTGCTGATGATAAAAACCAGTACCTGCAATGATATGCACTCCGGTTGCTAGAGAGATATCCGCCAACCCTTGTGGATCAGGATGCAAACCGTAAATAGTCTGGTCAACAATTGTGTTACCACCGGCGGCTTGATAATCGGCCACCTCATCGCGCATCGTTGATAATTCCAGAAGAACGCCATCAGAATTTCTTCTCACATCATAGGTATCAAATAAGAGATGTTCATGGGGCAATATAAAACCTAGATCTGCTCCAGACACTGGTCCCAGTACTGTCTCAACGCTCTTCATACCTATCTCCCTCAAGATAATAAAAGCCGTGGCCATTATATTAGATACTTCTATTTTCTTCAAGTACTTTGCACTAGAGAAATTTGCTGAAACGAGTATAAAAATCATAAAAATGGAGTTTCGAGGATTGAACTAGCTATCAAGAGCCAGATAGAATCCTCTTATGAGCCAAATCCATCAGAGAAGTAACCATCAATGGAGTAATCTAGCTTGGACCGAGATTGATAAACTCGAGCGCGACAGAACAATTTTCTTACTTCCAACCGGCGCGATAGAGCAACATGGAGCGCATTTGCCGGTAGATACTGATATTTTTAACTCGAGCGCGCTTGTTGAAGCATTAGTAAAGAATTGGAACCCTAATTTTCAAGCTAATAACTATGAGGTTATTGCCCTTCCTCCCATCTGGTGGGGCACGTCTCCGCATCACAAAGGTTACCCAGGCACTATCTCACTACGTTTAGAGACATTTCATCATCTTCTTACTGACATTATTTCATCTATTTCCAAACATGGTTTCTATCGCTTTCTTATTATTAATGGCCATGGAGGCAATGCGGGGATTCTTACTGCATCAACGGGAGATCTCAGTGAATCACTGGGTGTTTCTATTCCAACCTTGTCATACTGGCAGTCAATCAAAAAGATCTTAATTGAAATTGGTGAATCCGAGATTGGGGGAATGGGACATGCCTGTGAAATGGAGACATCACTCGCCCTATATTTGCGCCCAGAACTCGTCAATCTTGATGCACTACGAAAGGATCTTCCTAATGCAAGACTCCCCCACTCATGTATTGATTTTCGCCAACCAGGGTTTCTCAGCATGCCACTTGATTTTCGTCGCGACTCCCGTGAAGGTGTTATGGGAGACCCTACTCTTGCTACAAAAGAGAAGGGTCAGCGAATTTTTGAGGGCGCTCTTCTGGCTACAAACGAACTCATCGGATCGATCTTAGAAATGGATCGTTCCGCGCTAATCACAGATCGCTTTGAATATTGACGAGCATATAACGATAATTTTATGGTAATTCTCGCGATAAAATTATTTTTTGCTCCTCTTTTTATTGTCTTAACATATCTGATTCAGAGGAAATTTGGTGCCCGAATTAGCGGTGCCTTTTTGGCAGTGCCATTTATTGTGCTGCCTATCTTGGGCGTTATTTATCTACAACAAGGAAGTCAGTTCCTTGATGAAGCGATTATTGGTACCTATGCCGGTCAATTTGGACTACTTTTATTTATTACTACCTATTCACATCTTGCTATTCGATTTCCTTGGCCAATCTGTGTCACGGCCGCTACATTCGCTTTTTTTGTCTCAGTGACAATCTTTGGTCCATTAATCCACTCTCTCTGGCAAGGCATTGCTCTCTGGTTGGTTGCCTGGGTGGTACTGATGAAGAACTTTGTCTCTTATGACCGAAATTCCCAGCTCCCAAGAGCACCGAAGTGGGATCTCTGGCTTCGAATTGCCTCGGCTCTGCTTCTTATCTTCACCATTACGCAGTTTGCTCAGGATTTAGGAGCTCATCTCTCCGGCGCTTTTGCCATGTACCCTGTGATGACAACGATTATGTCAACCTTTAATCATCATCGATTCGGCCCCAATTCATCTATTGCCTTATTACATGCTTTAACTCAGTATCTAGTTGTTGCTGCCATTCTTATCTTTCCACTTATAGCACTCCTAATCTAAGAATTAAACTGGAAATTCCAGAAATTTCCAGAGAATAATATTTAAAAAAACCTTTACTTTTTCCTACAGTTGTTATAACTTTTTTCTTGAGCCTAGAAATGAAAGTGAGTATTACGATGACCGGTCTAAGAGTTGGTGCTGCCTCAATCAAAATCAATCCACCCATGGGGGCAAGAAAAGGTGGCTTTAGGCTATTTGGTGAACCAATCTCTTCCATTGATGATGACATTGAATTAGGCGTTGCTGTATTTCAATCTATGGGAGTCACCGTTGCTCTAATTGCTTGTGATCTTGGTAGTGCAACTACTGAAGAGGCAAATGAGTTCAGAGATTTAGTGGCAGATATTTTGAAGATAGATCGCTCACAGGTTCTCTTCAATCTCAGCCATAACCATAGTTCTCCATTTCTGAAACGAAATAATGGAAGCCCAGTTAGTGATGAAGATTTTGCTTTGACAGATGCCTACCAACGTGATCTGATTAACAAAATTGTAGATTGTACGAAATTAGCGCTGCAATCGATGAAAGATGCACGGATGGCGTCTGCTTGGGGTTCGGCAGATCTCAACATTTACCGAAGAGAGTGGAATGGTCAACAAGACATTCTCGGTGAAGTTATTGGGTATCGAGTTGATGATAGCGTCGGAGTAATTCGCTTTGATAATTTAGATGGCAGTGCGATTCTAACTTTATTTCGATACTCTTGCCATCCAGTCGTTAACGGCGCAGCCTCACCAACACTCTCTGCTGATTTTCCAGGACCGGCACGCCGTCTAATTGAAGAGAAGGTAGGTGGCCTCGCCTTCTTTCTTCAAGGTTGCGGTGGTAATCTCAACCCTCAGGTAGGTATCGGATATGAACGAGATTGCAGCGAATCGGTATATCGAGTTGGTACAGCCCTAGGCGCCGAAGTTGTACGCCTTGCTTTAGGAATCAATACCCATCGCTATCAAAGTGAGCGGACCACTCTCAACGGTGTTCCTAATATTCTTTTTAAGCCATGGCATCAGCGAAGTGATCATCCAGAGGTTACTCTTGCTGGTGCTCAAGAAATACTTCCATTTAAATTTTCACCACTGCCTGATGAGAGCTACCTACTTCAAGAAGAAGAGAAGTGGCGAAAGGAAGTTCAAGAGCGGATTGCACGTAACGCACTCACTTGGGAGATTCGTATAGCGCGCGCTACCCATGCTTGGACCGTTGCAACATTGAAACGGTTAAAAGATCCGAACCCTACCTGTGATTTCATCGCACAGGCCCTTCGAATTGGAGATGTTGTACTCGTTGGACTTGGAGTTGAGGCATTCTTTGAAACTGGCGAAACAATCCGCAAGCAATCGCCATGGCCAAATACTTTTGTTCTTGGTTATAGCAATGGCACCATTATGTATCTGCCACGAAAAGAAGATTTTCCCAAAGATGGATGGAAGTGGCCTAATACCCATGCTCTTCCAGATCTCTTACCACAGGTTTACTGCTTACCTGCTCTCTGGCATCCTGATTCAGAGTCAGAGGCGGTCGCAGCAGCTTTGCGAGTCTTGGATCGAGTTCGGTAAATTATTTCGCTTGGTACAGTTCGTTTAAGAGCGCAATTGATTCGGCAGCGATCAACTCTCCTGCCTCAGGTGCAAATGGTGCTGGATGGCCATACCCGCGCTGAGCTACTGATGGTTCATATCCCCCAAAAGGATATTCAGCTCGAGTAGATACATAACCTAAAACACCTTGACAATAACCAGCAAAAATCGTAGTTCTAAAGGGTGACGCTTGACGGACCTGAAAACCTATCTCAGAGAAGATTTCGCCAGGTGATCCCAGGATTGCAACATCGCCAATTCGTCCGGCCCAGATTTCACCTTCAACATGAGTAGGTAGCGAACTCTCACGAGACCAGGTAATCATCTTCGCTAACCAATTAATGTGATACCCAATGGGATTTAGAATATCTCGTCCGGCACCAGAACCGGATTTACCCACATAATCAGTACGTTTTATAACTAACTCTTCCTCCATCTCACTGATTGTCATCGGCGGATTTAGAGGAAGTTGTAAAACTTTACGGCGCGATCCCATCGGTTGGACTGGTTGAGGATTGACTGGCCGTTTTCGATAAAGTGCAATCGGCGTTACTGAGCCATATTCGATCCGTTGAATTTCCATCTCTCGCGGTTCAACATCAACTACGGCATGAATAGCTTCAATACCAAGTCGGTTGCCCATCGCAACCTCTGGACCTGGTTGATCACAAAAAGCTTCTAGTGGAAGAATATTTCCCGCTGCACCTTGTAAGAAGAGACAGATTCCACCACGGATCAACTCGACTTGGTTGCGAAGTGGTCCAATAAAGTCACTACCACTCAAAGGTACTTCGCCACTAAGTGAAACAGGATGACAACCAAACCCCACTACTGTTGCTATCGCTTTTCCATCGTAATCATCGATTCGAATAGTAGGGACTTCTTCATCAATGAAGTTTTCCTTATTCCATCCCAAAATTGTTCGACCATCCTCAGTCCGCTCTCGACGATTAACTGCAATTCCCTTTGCAACGCCAGTACCGCCTGATACTCGTGCTGGTCTCTGATGCGCAAGCGCTTTTACAACTGCGCTTGCAAAATCAAAAGGAAGTTTCTCAAAGTAAACAGCTTCTGCTGGAGTTAACTCAGAAAATTCTCCATGCAACTTCTCATGATTTTTGCGGGGCCAGAGACCGGCATGTGAGTGGCTTACATTGAGCAAGATGCTGTCATAATCAATTCCCGTTGTACTCACTATCGTGGAGCGAATCCGGTCAGCAAAATAACTATCAATGTTGGCAAGATCTGCAGTGAGAATAACCATTTCCATGCCGCCAATAGTGAGCACTAGCGCACGGACCTGGCATTCATCAAGTGAATCACGAACAGCAAAAGCACGACGGACAAAGCCTTGCGGATCAGAGGGCAGCGGCGGATCGATATTGACTACCGAAGAGCCAGCTAAAAGCACCGTGATTCCTCTTTCATTCGCTACGGCGAGTATTAATCCGGTATTTCCCCGCATACTCGCGATCCAACTCCCACCCAAGACCTGGAGCATCTGAAAGGGTGATGGAGCCATTTTTGAGCGCTGGACGATTAGCAATCATGTTATGCCAGATTGGATCACGGGTCTTATGAAAAAACTCAAGATAAGTACCGTGTGGAATCGAAGCAAGAAGGTGAGATGCTGCCTGCGGCTCTTCATGGTGTGCCATTTGTACATCATAGAGATGGGCAGTAGCAGCGGCTCGGCGCCACTCTGTCGGCCCACCCGACCATGATGAATCAAAGTTACAAAAATCAATAGCACCAATCTCCATAAGATCCCGACATGCTGCAGCAGAGAACTCTGTTTGTCCAGCGCAGACTCGAACTCCACCTAAGTAGCGAACATCTCGCATGGCTCGCTTATCGTTTTGCCATTGACATGGCTCTTCAAACCAGAGCAGATCGTCATCACGGACAATATGTGAAAACTCAATTGCCTCTGGAAGTGAATATCCTTGATTAGCATCTACAGCAATACGGAAGTTGTCACCACCATACTTTCGCGCCTGTCTAAATCGTGCTGCATCTTCTTTTGGCGTAAGACCGCCTATTTTAAATTTCATACCAGCGAAGCCTTGCTCTACCAACGACTCAACCTCTTCTTGAATAGACATCTCGCTGTTGTAATAACCACCAATAGTGATGACTGGAATCCAGTTTCTGAAACCGCCCCAGAGTTTGTAGAGTGGAGTGGAGAGAGATTTAGCAAAGAGATCCCAGAGCGTAAGATCCACTGACGCCGTAGCAACTAAACCGAGTCGACGGTCGCGCAAGATATCCCATGTTGCAGGGCGTGCCAAATCCCAACACCGTTCTATTGAGCCGCCATCTTCACCCAAAAGCTTTGGTGCAATCTCTTCGTGAATAATCTTGTCGATCTCAGCTAATCCTGCATCTTCATCGCCGGCATACGCCTCACCAACTAGACCACTCTCGGTATAGATCCGGGTAATGATGGTGGAGCGGTGGGTCATCTTGTAATGGCTGCCTTTATAGACGCGATCAAGCGGAACTCTTATCTGTTCAGTCTCAAGGGCTACAATCTTCAAATTCACTAGAGCTCTCCTAAAAAACCATAACAAAAACGTTTCCAGCACACAGTAGTACACCGCACCATTTGTAGCAATAGCCAACTTACCCAGCTTGAAGGACTGGAAACCCCCAATAAACCAGTGATAAGGAGGGGGAGGATTGCTATCTATACATTGGATTAGTGTCGAGCCCAGTTTAAGTAACTGACCGCCTATCTACTCTCTGACTATCTCCATCTCCTTCTGGCAGGTTTGATTCAAGCTCAAGGGGCATTGAATTTGGCAGAGATTGGTTAGTTATTCAGTTGGTTGATTTGGAACTGCATCGATTGTGAGATAGCTAGGACCGATCAGCGCCAGACAATCACCACGTCGAATACGAGGAAATCCACGAATAACACCGAGAATCCCACTGCGCTGAGCAAAGACGCGGGTAGGTTGGCGATCTGATGATTCGGTGTAGTGGATTGCACCAATCTCCTCTCCCATATTGATCTCTTCACCTAATCGTCGAGAGTTTTGATAGAGACCCTCATCTTCGGCCCAGTGATAAGAGTCGCCTGCTCGCATATCAATAAATCTGCGCTCGCCGATTTTGAGATTATGGTCATAACTCTGGCTCAACCATTGTGGTGGCAAGAGATTGATACTTTTCAACGCTGAGATTAACGCAGCTCGTGTGATTTTATTACTTGTAGCAGTGGTAACACCAGCGCCCCCAAACTCTCCGGTAAAGAGTGATTTACCGAGAGCAGCAACATGTCCTGGAAAGAGCGAGTTCTCGTTGGTGCCGGGTTGTGAGGGAAAAATCATCGCATTCTGGCACTGCCAACCATTGAGATTTTTCAAGAGTTCAGCACGATATTTTGGTTCTTCTGACCATGTCATTGTCGCACTTGGTAGAAAATAATGGCCTCTTCCACCGCTATGGATATCAATCACTGCGTCTAGTCTCAGTATTAACTCAGTAGCCAAATAGTGAGCAATTTTCTCAGGAATAGTGCCACTTTCTTTACCTGGAAAGATGCGATTAAAGTTAGTTCCATCTGGCCAGAGCCTGGTACTAAGATAAGAGGCTGGAAATGAGAGTGAAGGAATTGCAATTAATGTTCCTTTGATATCTTCAACCTTTAATTGACGTACAAGATTTGCAATTGCAAATTGTCCTTCATACTCATCACCATGATTTCCTCCGGTAATAAGTACCGTGGGACCATCCCCGGATTTGATTGAGATAATCGGTAAATGAAAGGTTGCCCAGCCATTGGTATTTGTTGAATCACCAATCTGAAGATAGCCTTCAAATTTTCCTACCTGATCAAAGTTAATAGATGAAGAAACGGTACGACTCATTGTTTAACCACTTCACTTGCAGCCTGCGCTTGAAATGAATAAAAATCATTATAGAGCGCACCGATATAGCAGACTACATCACCGATAGTTACTGGAGGATATCCACGAATGACTGCAATAATTCCGCTGCGGCGAGCGCGCACTTCTATTACTTCGCCCCCTGCCTGCTTAAAATTGTGAATTCGGCCAACTATATCTCCCGCCGTAACGTGATCATAAAGGTCAACGGTATTTTCATAAATCCCCTCTGCTGGAGCAGTAACAAATGAAAGTGGATCGCGTGAATCAATGATTTTTCCGAAATCCGAAAGCACACTTTCCTTGCCGACGATATAGACCCCGATGCCGCGCATAAAGTTTTCGAGTCCAACTCTTATCACCTCTAAACTCTCGGCCGTAGCCCATCCAGATCCGCCAAATTCACCGGTAGATACTGCTTTCCCTTGTCGCACTACATCTCCAGGTAGGAGTGAATCAGGATTAGTCGATGGTTGATCCCCGCCGATCATGTGATATTGACTCTTCCAACTGAGCATGTGGCGAGCCATCACGTCCCGCAGCGGAAGATTTTTTATCCAACCCATATTTGAGGTTGGTATGAAGTACATACTCCTACCGCCGCTATGCATATCAACAACTACATCACAGGTTGGAAAGAGATCATGAGAAAGGTAAAAAGCAAGTTTTTCTGCGATTGTTCCATCAACTTTTCCAGGAAAAACTCGATTGAAGTTTGTCCCATCTGGCCAGAGCCTAGTCCCACTTGCGGATGCAGCCAGAGACAAAACTGGGATGATAATTATCTGACCACGAACATCCTCTACTTGTAATCGGCGAGCGAGATCGAGAGCCGCTATCTGTCCCTCATATTCATCGCCATGGTTACCGCCAAGTATGAGAAGTCTTACTCCAGCACCATTTTTTACCGATGTGATGGGAAGGCTGTGATATGCCCAACCACTACTGTTAGTCGAGTCACCGATACGAATATAGCCACAGTGCCTTCCTTCGCTATCTATATCGAAACTACAAACAGCAGTTAGAGACATATGTCGATTTTAGCATCGATCCCATCTTTTTCAAAGGGTTTTAAACGGGATTCATTTGGTGAAATTTTGAATCGTAATTACTCAATTCGTTGCCCTTAAAACGGCAAGTTGATAGGATGCTTTCAGACAGAAAAACGGAGTTTAGGATTGAGAGTGGGTCTTACAACATGGGTCAGGTGAAACGTGTCGATGGAAATCGACCTTGGGCAGCAATTGTTGGGTATTCGCGTGCAGTAAGAATGGGCAAACTCATTGAAGTTGCAGGAACAAGCTCAACCACCCGAGATGGTCGTGTGATGTTTCCTAATGATGCTTATGGTCAGACTAAGTACATCTTGGAAGAGATTGAAAGGGCAGTAATCGAACTCGGTGCTACGTACAAAAATGTGATTAGAACGAGAGTCTTTCTCACTAATATCGATGATTGGCAGGGTGCAGCAAGAGCTCACGGTGAATTCTTCGCTGACATTATGCCGGCTTCATCCTTCGTTGAGATTGGTCGCCTTATGCTCCCTGAACTCTGTGTAGAAATCGAAATGACTCTCTATGTCGACTAACTTTTTCCTAGGCAATCATCGATGAATCGAATCCAGATTGATCACACAACTATCATTGTTACTGGAGGCACGAGTGGCCTCGGTTTTGCCGCAGCACATCGCGCGCTCACAGATTGGCCTGACCTGAATGTTGCTCTCTTAGATATGAAAGAGGGGCGGATAGAAGAGTTAACCAGTGCATTTGGCGTCGATCGCATTAATTTTTTCAAGACCGATGTCTCCGATTATCAATCGGTTCAGGATTCCTTTGCTGGGGTAGTTGCCTTGCGAAAGAGTTTTTCAGGTTTAATTGCAGCGGCTGGATTTGCTACCAATAAAGCGAGTATCGAAACGACACCTCAAGAGTGGCGTGCCATGATCGGTTGCCATCTTGATGGCACTTTCTTCTGTAATCAAGCGGCAGGAAGATTCTGGATCAAAAATAAACTCCCAGGAGCTATCGTCAATTTCTCATCGGTCTCACATATCTTTGGCTGGCCCCGTCGCATCTCTTATGCCGCCTCAAAGGCTGGAATCGATTCAATCACCAGAACACTCTCTGTGGAGTGGGCAGAGTTTAATATTCGGGTAAATGCAGTTGTTCCTGGCTACATCAACACCCCGCTTTTAGAAGAGGGGATCAGATTAGGGCGAATTGATCCATCTGTCCGGACAATGCACGCGATGGAGCGCTTCGGAGAGGCAGATGAGATTGCTGCTGGAGTAAAATTCCTTTTATCTAATGACGCCAGTTACATCACCGGCGAAATGCTCACAATCGATGGTGGTTTTACACCGAGAAGAATTCCTTGGAACCGTGATTGATCTACTTAGTCGAGGGAAAGAATCAATCCCTCGAATCAAAAATCTCTCTGCTCGTCGGGTAACTCTCCGCCTTCCTTCACCAGTTGTCCTAGGAGAATATGTCATTAGCGCACGCGGCTTTGCCATTGTTACTGTCGAACTATTAGATGGCACAATAGGAAAGGCTTTCTCTCTCGATCGTGGTACCCCTGTTGCTGAAAGCGTCAATACTCTCATT
Organism: Actinomycetota bacterium; assembly: GCA_027728065.1. Taxonomy (GTDB): domain Bacteria; phylum Actinomycetota; class Actinomycetes; order Nanopelagicales; family Nanopelagicaceae; genus Planktophila. The sequence goes on along the minus strand of JAQBVO010000016.1, from coordinate 12,794 downwards.
GCGCAACCATATAAAGAGATCTTTAACGGTGATCCCGTAGCGACCTTTGATTCATTATTAAGAAGAATGAGCGCACCGCTGTCCACAGGTGCCTCACTGCGCGGGCTTTCACTCGTTGATCTTGCAACCCATGATGCCGTCGCGCGACATAAGGGTCTTACTGTGGTCGAGAATTTTGGAAAGAAAGAGAAAGAACTACCAATCTGGGCCGTTGTTGGTTATCCCCCTTCTCGTGGACCAGAAGAGATTGCTTGGGAGGTTGAAGCGGCCGTTGCTGTAGGTGCAACCGGGGTTAAACTTCCAGTCGGTGCTAATCCCATAAAGACTCGTGAGCGAATTGAAGCCGCTCTTGCTACAAAACTATGTCCAGTAGCGACAGATCTTGCCTGGTCTTGCAGAACAGCAAAAGATGCCTATCAAATCGTTCGTGGCTTAGATCTTGCTTGGGTCGAAGATCCATTTATCCCAGGGAGCATCGCTGAATTAGTGGAGTTACGACGGATGCTCGATGTTCCACTTGCTAGCGGCGATGACGAGACTCACCTCTACCATCCCCAAGCCTTCATTGAGACCGGAGCTCTCGATATTTTACGAATCGATGCCACATGCCAAGGTGGTCTTTCAAGGATGATTTTGCTCAATGACTACCTTCAAAAGAGCGGCCTTGCGATCTCTTGGCATGTCTACGATGCAATCCACCATCAGATTGCATCGATAATCGATCCACTCACCTTCTCTATTGAGTACTCTGCTCCAGGAGCAAGTGTCGATCCTTTAGCGGAATTAATTCTTGATAGGCGCAAATCTGGTTTTACCCATGATGGCAGAGGTTTTCGTTTAGCTCTACCTGATCTTCCTGAACTCTCCGACGCCCTCAATGGACCACCTCGGTGGGTTAGTTATCGCTGAGAATTCAAGTTCTAGTTGGCGGTGCCACCATCACTACTCAAATCTAACTCTTCTTTAATTTCGCTCGCGCTGCCTTACCTAATTCACCAGGTATCGAGGCCAGGAGCAGTTTGGTGTACTCCTCTTGCGGATCGTTAAAGACTGTCTCAGTATCGCCTGATTCAATAAAGAGGCCCTCCTTCATCACATAGACCCGCTTGGTAAGAAAACGGATCACTCCAAGATCATGGGAGACGAGAACAATGGCAAGGCCCTCACCAAGAAGTCCTTGAAATAACTTGAGAAGTTGCGCTTGTGCACTCTGATCGATAGCCGAGGTGGGCTCATCGGCCAGAAGTACCGAGGGAGAAGCCGATAGTGCTCTGGCAACACTAACCCTCTGACGCTGTCCACCTGAGAGTTGTCTGGGTTTCTTTAACGCATCTAATCTGCTAATTCCCATTTGCTGGAGAAGTTCTAATGCTATTGCCTCTGCCTCATCGCTGCCAACTTTTTTATGGATTCGCACCGCTTCAGAAACAGCTGAGAGGCCGGTTAACTGAGGGTTGAGGCTGCCGTAAGGATCCTGAAATACCATCTGCACCTGGTTTCGAAAACCGTTTTTATAGGACTTATTTCCTGTAAAGACATTCTCGCCGCGGTAGAGCACCTTTCCCGCTGATGGCTGTTGCAGACCTGCCAACACCCTGGCCAGAGTTGATTTACCAGAACCTGATTCACCTACGATTCCTATCGGCTCACCTTCATGAACGGTCATGGAGCAGTTTTTGACCGCCTCTACTGTATTAGCACCGGCACCAAAAGTAACGCTGAGATCATTTACATCCATCAAGAGATTTTCTTTACTCATCAGATTGTCTTAATCTTATCGGCATGAAGACAGGCGGTTTGGTGTCCATCTTTCTCACCGACGAGCGGTGGATGTTCACCAACGTTGCAATCATCTTCCCTATAATCACATCGCTCTACAAATCGACACCCTGGATTCCATTGGCCGACTGACGGAGGATTTCCTTTAATGATAGTGAGGTTGCCCCCAGGTTTAGCTATATCGATACGCGAAGCGTTAAGAGCAATGGTGTAAGGGTGACGTGGTTGCGACATATTCCCTGAAGCAACAACTTCAACGGTTGCACCAGCATGCATCACCACAATCTTGTCACAGACTTCATCAACAAGTGCAAGATCATGTGATATCAAGATAATAGCGGTTCCAAGATCACGTCTAATCTCTTTGAGAAGATCCATAATCTGTGATTGCACTGTGACATCAAGGCCAGTTGTTGGTTCATCAGCAATCAGTATTTTGGGTCGACTTGCCAAAGCACAGGCAATCATGACGCGTTGTCTCATACCTCCAGAGAGTTGATAGGGATACTGCTTCATCACGGTGTCGATTCTTCGAATTTTTACCAGATCCAACAACTCTTTTGCTCGTGACTCCATTGATCCTGTACCATCAACCTGCTCTAAAGCCTCAGCCAATTGTTTGGCAATAGTCAGAACTGGGTTTGGTCCGGCTAGCGCGCTCTGGGGAACATAGCCAATAACCTTACCGCGAAGCATTTTCCACCTTGCCTCGTTGATCTTGCTGAGATCTTCACCTTCAAAGTTAACCTGGCCACCCATGATTGAGACACCGCGCCTGTGTAATGTGCCAATAATGGCCCGACAGAGCATCGTTTTGCCAGAACCAGATTCACCGACAACACCGACCATCTCCCCATAGTTCACGCTGAAATTTGCATATTTAACGATGACGAGCGTCTTGCGCCGTGGTCTTACGATGCCAATTTCGACATCGATGAGATCTAAAAGTCTCTTCTGAGCAACACTCATCACTGACTTCCCTCGCGAATCACGCGACTGAGACCTTCAGAAATCATTGCAACTGAGATACCAGCCCAACAAAGAGCCAGCCCCGGAAAAATTGAGGTCCACCAAGCAAGGGTTATGACATTTGCACCATCTTTAATCATCGCGCCCCACTCTGCCTGTGGTGGATTAACACCAAGACCTAAGAATGAGAGCGCTGCTACGGCGATAATCACAATGATGAAATCACTAAGAGCATAGGCTCGAGTTTCTGATGAGACATTGGGAATTATATGACGAAAGAGAATTCGTGATGGTCGAAATCCAAGAGTACGAGCGGCTTCGACATAACCTTGTTGGTTAACGATTACAGCTCTCGTTCTTGCAATACGAGCATATCGAGCCCAATTAACGAGTGAGATTGCGATGATGATACTGCTCAGTCCAGAGCCCAGAAAAGCGACGAGTGCAATCACAAAGATTAAAAATGGAAAGGCATTAATTCCATCAATGAGTGACCCAACAAACGAGTTTATTCTTCGATTCTTCGAAATTCCTAGCAAGGTACCAATGACCGTTCCCACAAAGAGTGGTATTAAAACCCCCACGATTGAAGTACCTAAATCAACAAAGACGGCAGCAAATACCCGTGCAAAAATATCGCGGCCGAGAATATCTGTACCGAAGAAATGTTTAGCACTTGGCGGCATTAATTGATCAGAACCAATTTCATTTGCATGGTATTTGCCCAGCGCAGGCACTAAAAGACCAGCTAGTAGCATTAACCCGAGCATTGTAATGCCAGTATAGATAGCAAATGCTCCCTCTCTCCTTTGCCGCTTGGTCATGAGAGCGTCACTCTCCGATCTAGAAGATATCCAAGGAGGTCACCAACAAAACTGGTGAAGACAACAATAAATCCAAAGATCATCACCGAACCTTGAACAACGGCATAATCACGGGTACTCACCGCTTCAATCAATTCTCGTCCGATACCAGGTAGTGAGAAGATTGTCTCCATCACTACTGTGCCGCCAATCATGATTCCAACCATGTAACTGATAAGAACAACGGTAGGTGCAAGTGATGGCCGCAACATATATGACCAATAAAATTTAATCTTACTAACACCTCGGATAACACCAGTCTCTACAAATTCTTCATCTAAGGTATCCATCAAGGAGCTATGAAGTACTCTAGAGAGAATAGGGACCAATACAAAACAATTGACCAAGGCCGGGAGCCAGAGATACTTAAGATTGCCAGGGAATTCTCCCTGATAACCAGCGGCAGGAACCCAGTAAAGAATCGTTCCGAAAAAAAGTAGGCCGAGCAATGCAAGGAAAAAACCTGGAAGCGCTAAAGAGATTGAGGTAGCGGTTCGGAAAAAATATGTAACCTGTGGCCGGCGACTAAGCGCTACTGAGAGTGCTATCGGAACTGCGAGAAGGATTGCACCACCCACTGAAAGGACGATAATCATTACCGTGACTGGAAGATGAGTTGCAATTATTTCACTCACTTGACGTTGTGAAAAAATAGAGAAGCCTAAGTCGCCAGTGAAAAAACCTGTAAAATATTCAAAAAATTGTATAAGGAATGGTTTGTTGAGACCAAATCTATCTCGCATTACCTGGATCGCTTCTTCAGTCGCGTCGGTACCAAGTGCTAATCGAATTGGATCGCCTGGGGTAATTCGAAGTAATGAGAAAGCAATGAACATAACCCACAGGCCAACAACCAAGGAGCGGACGAGTCTGCCCAAGATCTTTCGGCGCAACGCTAGACGATTTTTATCGGGAATCCGTTGTTCTGCCGATATCTCCTCGGATTCCCGTCCCGAAATGGATTTTGGTGAGGTCATTCTAAAGGCCTCCTGTTCGTGATTTTAAATGGTAACTCTTTTATCAACACAAACCTTCACATCCTAAAAAATAGGGGCAGGCCAGCCTAGAACTAATTTAGTCAAGAGGAGGAGGGGCAATTAATGACCCCTCCTCCTCTTGACTTTTTTTTAGTATCTAGAGACTACCGCCTCTTCCTCTTCGCCTTTATTACTGCACCTAGAGCAGGTGTTTGCTTGACGTAGTAGAGATCAGTAGCAGTTGAGTTTTGGAAGATGCCCTTTGGTAAAGATGAGGCACCCCATCCTGAACGCTGGCCAACCATAAGATGAGCTGACTCATCCCAGATCAATTGCTCAATCTTATTGAGTACGATCTGTTGGTTTGCCTTTCCTTGTGCCGCGTCATAATCGACTACAAGTGAGTCATTAGCCTTAGAACCTGACCAAACAGTCCAAGCGCCAACTGCCCCCATATAAGTTCCAAGACCACCACTCAACCATGTTGAGCCATAGCCTGAAAGTTGAACTTCGAAGGTTCCATTAACTTGTCCGGCAAGTGAAATAGCATCTGCCTCGGCAGCAACTGTTGTGACAACACCAATTTTCCCCCATTGTGAAGCGATAACTGCTGCGCCATCGGCCCAACCTGGTCGGTTAAATACACTGAGTCGGATGTTAAAGCCAGTTGGCCATTTGGTTTGGGCAAGTAGAGACTTGGCTTTATCGATATCCTGCTCAACTCCACCAGGCTTTACGCAGACATAGTTTGGATGCGTTGGATAAGTCAAAGCGCATGCAGGAATAATATCCCCATCAAAAGCCAGATCGCTAAACTGCTGGCGATCTAGGGCATAAGAGAGTGCTTGGCGTACCCTAGCATCGGCCCATGGCTTATCTGCAGTGTTGCGCAGGTTGAAGTCAAGAGTGAAATTTCCTTGGAGTTGGAATGGCTGTGCACGGAATTTCCTTTTATCTTTGAGTTGATTGCGTCCGATTGTAGATGGAAGGTCAAAAGCGTAATCAATAGTTCCTTGCTTGAGTGCAAGAACTCGAGTCACAGGATCTGGAATCGCAAGAAAGCGAACCTCTTTAACCGCAAGCTTTGCCCAATAATTTGGGTTAGCTTCAACAAGAAATTCGTCAGAACCCTCTACCCATTTCTTGATTCTAAATGGACCAGCACTAACTGGATTCTTCCAGTAAGCGGGTTTTCCTTCAGCCAAACTTCGTGGATTGATAGTCCAATAAATACTGGCCACCGCACGTGGGAAGTCTGAGAAAGGTTTAGCTAATGTAACGACAATCGTCTCGGCATCCTTAGCTGCCACTTTAGTTATACCCTGAAATCCAGGAGGGGCAGGGTTGAGGTTGTACTGCCAGCTAAAGACAGCGTCATCTGCAGTAACAGGTGTAACGCCATCGGAATACTTAAGACCCTTCTTTAACATAAAGGTCCAAGTCAATCCATCGGCAGATGTTGTGTACTTATCGACTAGATCAGGTTGGGCAACACCATTGGCGTCATAGCGAAAGAGCATTCCCTGTACCAAAAGTCGAGTGACATAATTCTGATTGGTAGTTCTTCCAGGATTAGCCGGATCTAAAGTCAGCACCTTATTTACGAGTGCAACTGTGATGAGATCACATTGTGCTTTACTCGATGGCGTCCTTAGCTTACAATTGGCGCCCGTTGCTGCGTTGGCTGGTGTAATACTCAGCAACAACCCCGCAACTAATGCAGATGCCGTGAATAATCCGACGATAATATTGCTAAATCTTTGCTTCATATATCTCTCTCTCCTAAAGGTTATTGGTTTCTAATATGCCTTAGAAAGCGATTCCAACCGCAATAAAGCGCCTAGAGCATATCCATCAGCATATTCACCGTAACCTATCTCCTACCCGTAAATCAATGGGTCAGGGTCATTTTCTTCTATGCTTTTGGCAATCCTACCCACCAGTAGCCAGGATAAATACCCAAAGTCGAGGCGAAAGACAGGGCAGTAGGCATTGGTGCAATCTGCATCGCAATGGGAATCCTTGCGCTGTATCTGAGTGTTAAATCAAAAACTAATACATTAACTGTCCGCCAGAGACGTTAGCGACCGTTCCAGTGACAAAACTTGATGCTTGAGATGCAAGGAAAATAACTGGCCCCACCATCTCTTCAGGAGATGCAAGGCGTCCCATGGGAATCATGCTAACAAATGAAGCAAGCTGTTCTGGTGTTTGCGTACCCGTCATCATTAGTGTGTCTACGCCACCCGGTGAAACGGCATTAACGCGAATTCCATCAGCTGCAAATGAGCGAGCTAAACCCTTTGTCATTGAGACAACGCCACCCTTGCTTCCAGCGTAGACAACCGAGCCGCCAAATCCACCAGTCCACCACCCCTGCGATGAGAAATTTACAATTGAACCCTTAGTACTATGTTTCTTAAAGTGATCACGAGCCGAACGATTTAAGAAAAACATAGCTTTCATATTGATATCGATCTGAAAATCCCAGTCTTCCTCTGTAACATCATCAACCGTTGCCCGACGACGAAGAACTGCAGCACAGTGTGCAAGTGCAACAACTTCTGCCACCTCTGCCGCCTTTTCGAAAATTTTTGCATGGCCGGTGAGATCTGAGAGATCACAAGCATAAATTTTGTGACCTGAACCAGTTAAGGTTGTAAGAGTCTCTTGCAAAGGTGAACTAGGAATATCGACAAGAAGTACTTTAGAGCCAGCCTCTGCAAAGCCGCGAGCAACAGCACTCCCAATTCCTCCAGCAGCTCCAGTGACTACAACAGATTTTCCAACTAGCCCTGCATCGTTACGCCAATTCACTTTATCTCCTTTAGAAGTCAATTATTGATTTTAGAGAGAATTCGGCCAATACTCAACCCATGGGAGATGGAGAGATAATGGCCTTAGAATCACAGCGTGAGAAAATATTCGGGATTTACGGCAGCCGAGTTGTCATCACCGGTGGCACTGGAGGAATTGGGGCGGCTCTGGTTCAGGGCTTTCTTGACGCCGGATCACAAGTTGTGGGTGCAACCCAGAGCGAGGAATCTGCAAGAGAGCATGGCGAAAAATTCTCTGGGGAGTCCAAGCCAATATTTCTGACTGCTTAATTCATGTCAGATTTCTCAATTCGTCACTTCATCTTAAAGGCAGAAAAATTCTTGGGTGGAATCGAGGTCCTTGTTCAGGGTTTAGCGAGCTCTTACAAATCGAACTTTGGTACCAGGAGCGGTTTGTGCTAAAACATTGAGCGATTTACGAGAAACTACAGCGATTACAGGATAGCCCGCAGTGGTTGGATGATCCGGCCCAAAAATGAGTGGCAAACCATCTGCAAGAACTTGAATTGCACCAATGACTACGCCTTCGCTGGGTAAGCGTACAGTAGTATCCCAATCAATCTTTTTTCCACTTAAACGCATACCAACTCGATTAATGGCGCTTGTTACCTCAAATTGATTTGTTAGGAGTGCTTGAGGATTACTAAATCTACTCCAGCGTGGCGCAGGAACTACTTCGAGCTCGATGCTCGCGCCAAATGAGGCACCAGAACTTGGTACAAAGACACCTGGAATCGGGACAACTGATTCATTCCCAATCGCAAATTCCATTCCGGTTACTATTGGAGGTGTACCGATTTGACTCAGTTCATCAAACGCTGCAGATCCCATGATTTGATTGCCAAGAATTCCTCCACGCACAGCCAAGTAAGTTCGCATTCCAAATAAACTCGGTGTGAGTCGAACTGTTGCATTTGCAGGAATGTAAAGCGGGCAAAACATATCCTGCTCTCGCGAATCTATTTGAATTGATACTGGTGCCCCAGTCACCGCAATTACCAAGTCTGAATCGCTTTTAAATTCTATTGCGCTTCTAAGTGACTCAATAACACAAACATCAGGACTATTTTGAACCAAGCGATTTGCCATGCGATGGGAGTGTTGATCAAATGCCCCACTAGTAGGAACAGCAATATGAGCAACGCCAATACGACCTTGATCTTGCAATGTTGCAAATCCAAATACTTTATTAAAGTAAATTGCACTCATGTTTGCACTGGTAGGAACTTAACTTGATCCCCTGGTAATAACAAAGAAGGCTGCGAGGCATGCATATCGAACATCTTTGACAATGTTGTGCCTAGCAAATGCCAGCCACCTGGTGAGTTAAGTGGATAGATAGCGGTATAGCTATCTGCTATTGCCAGTGAGCCCGCTGGCACATTAATGCGAGGTGTTAATCGTCGTGGCAGCTTCAAAATATCTGGCAATCCAGTGCAATACATGAATCCAGGGGCGAATCCTGCGAAGGTTGCCTCGAATATGGTTCCACTATGAAGTTCAATTACTTCATTGATGCTTAATCCTGTCAATTGTGCCACTTCAGCCAAGTCTTGACCATTATAAGTAACTGGGATTTCAACTAATCGACTTTGGTTTACTGATACGTGCGATTTGGCAGCTTTGGCTAATTCTTCAATTTTTGTAAGTGCTACTTTCTCGCTCCAACACACTAATACTGTGCATTCAGCAGGTACAACCTCGGTAAATAGTCCGCTTTCCAAACATACAGCACTGACACCAGCAACTTCCTTAGCTTGGCAATCAATTAATGCGGCTTGCCAGCCGTATGGAGTAATTTTCACTAGAGAGTTAACTTGACAACCAGGATTTGATTCCATATCCAGCCGATTTGCACTTCTGGTAAATCGAAGCAGCGCTGGCAACAGCATCTGGGGTATCTCCGTGCAGACAAATAGATTGGGCATTAACACTAATCTGAGTGCCATCATTTGCAGCGATTTCGCCGGTAGCTAGCCAGTGCAAAACTCGCTCAGAAATCTTCTCTGAGTCATTGAGCACCGAGTTAACAACGGTTCGCGGAACCAATGTGCCAACTGGTAGGTACACCCGATCAGCAAAAAATTCATGTGCCACAGTCAATCCAACGCCAGCTGCTGCTGACTTAATGATGCCGGTTTCAGGTACTAAAATGTGTAGTGTTGAATCTATTTCTGCAATGGCATCAACTACTGCTTTAGCCTGCTCTGAATCAGAACCGATCCGATGATATAGCGCTCCGTGCGGTTTCACGTATTGCACCCTTGTGTTTGCCTTGTTTACAACATCAAGCAGATCATGGATCTGATTAAACGTGAGTTTACGAAGTTCGTTATATTCCATCTTGACATCACTGCGGCCAAAGTTTGCCCGATCTTCATACCCCACATGCGCGCCGATTACTACATTATGGCGCACCGCAGCAGCAACTGCTTTCTTCATGGCATTTGGACTACCAGCATGACGACCACAACATATGCTTGCACTAGATATGTACCGATACATGGCCTCATCATCACCACATTCTTCGGCTAGGTCAGCATTCAAGTCAATTGATCTTACGCCCACTCTTGCACCTTAACTGCCTGCATATCTCTTTCACCAACTTCAAATCGGAGATCAGTAATTTTCATAGGTTCCTTGGCATAAAGTGTCTAGTCATTCTCATTTTCTTTCTTTTTGGTTTGTTAGCGGTACCTATAATTAATTAGTGTAGTTGATAATTGCAAGGCACATTTCATCGCGAGTTCCTTCGCCCCAAACAATATAATTGGGGGTGAGATTTTTAAACTCTGGCAGAAGAGCACGAAGCCCAACATCAAAGGAACATGTAACCTTTAAGGTGTCACCTGGCATCGCTACTATCGGATTTGGCAGCCAATCCGTGGTTTGATTATCGAAATCCCAGAGAGGGCGATTCATTATAATCGAACTCTTCTTAGTCGATGATTCGGTGTATTTAACGTTGATGCTTCTGCCTAATTGATGCATATGTCCAGTGACTCCATAAATCTTAATTGGAGATCGGACAGTAGTTGTGCAGTCAGCTATGGCACTGGGTTTGGGGTTTCGAGTATCTTTACCACAGAGAAAAAGCAATCCTGTCTGTTGCAAAGCTGCCTTATCTGATGTGCGACTAGCCAAATCTATCAATGCGGCCGAACGATTGCATAAAGGTCCTGATTCTTTTGGTGAACACTCAATCTCGATTGGAGCCGCAATCAAGAGTGTTTTCAGAGCATCAACTGTACCCGTGGCCAAAGTCAGTGAAACTTTCGTAGCTGACATATTTTGAGTAGGAGAATTTCCATCAATCAAGTGAAAATGTGATTGCAAAATGAATTGGTCACCGGCGGCAATTTCCATTCCAGTTCCAGCAGGGTAAGCGCGAAAATCTCCGCCTGGCGCCCAAAATGCGATCCAACTAGATGAGGATGCCGCTGAAAAAGCGGTTGCTCCGGGAATCCCGGTATCACCAAAACATGGCCACCCAGGTTCAACTGTTTGCTGGTCAATCGCTTTTGAAGCACTTATATCTTCAGCGGCAACTTTATATAAAATACCGTGGTGTGAAACCTTTAAATTCTCTGGCTCTATCGAAACTGACTGCAGGAAAATCTGTTTTCTTATATTTGGATCAAGCAGGAAACATCGATACTCATCTCTGCCATTTTTTGGGGGGTTAGGCAGGTACAAAGGCGTACTCAAAACCAAATTATTCCCATCAGAACCTCCTGGTTGAACTGTGAGAGTTGGGGTTGGAGTTGGGGTTGGAGTTAAGACTCTCTGCACTCGAAATCCAACACCGGGCCCGGCGGAGAACTTTGGTGCCCCTATGGCCTTGGCAAGATATCTCCATGGTTTTGGCAGTGGGGCGCTATCTTTTAACTTGAGGAACTGTGCGAAGAGTCCTTTACTACCAAGGACTTTATTACAGGAAATCCCCATCGCGTGTATCTGATAGGTGCCCTTGGCAAATTTTTGACCCGCGATGATTTCATTCTTGGCTACTGTGTAAGTTCCACAACTTGGAGATTGAGGGCCGGCAGCGTTAGATGAATTGAAAGAGAGAAGCACTAGAACCAGCACCGTTGCTATTGCAGCTCTGCCCTTGACTCTCATTATTAAACTCTAATTGCCCAGGGTCCCATTTGTACGGGCCAATGCAGTTGTGATTAAAGCAGTGATTAATGCGGTGTAGGTAACGCCGCTAGCCGCCATCAATTTGGGATACATCGATGTTGAGGTAAAGCCAGGCATCGTGTTTATCTCGTTGATTACAACCTCGCCCTTATCGTTGTAAAAGAAATCGACACGGGCCAGGCCGCTGCAGCCAAGGGCTTTAAAGGCCTGCACGGCCATTGAGGCGATCTGTGCACTTACATCGGCTGGAATTTCGGCCGGAACGTTAACCGTTGTCGCACTATCTAAATACTTAGCCTGGAAATCATAAAACTCGTACTTGCTATCGATAATAATCTCTCCGACTATCGATGCCTGGGCTTTGCCATCCTTTTCTAGAACTGCGCATTCAATTTCGCGCCCTTTAACTGCGCTCTCAATCATTACTTTGCAATCGAAGCTAAAGGCATCTACAAGCGCGGCCTCAAGGTCGGCGGCAGATTTAACCTTGTGTGTTCCACGGCTAGAGCCTCCACGCGCTGGTTTAACAAAGACTGGATATGCGATACCTGCAACATTTGATTTCCAATCATCGATACTTACTACGATTCCATCTGCAACCTTCATCCCCGCGGCAGCAAAGACTGTCTTTGAAAATGATTTATCCATAGCAGCCGCCGATGCCATAACTCCACTGCCAACGTAAGCGATATCTGCGATTTCAAAGAAGCCTTGAATCGTGCCATCTTCACCAAAGGGTCCATGCAAGGCAGGGAAGACACAGTCGATTTTTAGCGGCTTATCATTGACGAAGAAACCATGAACATCGGCAACCAGTGGTGTGGCCTTTTCATCTACCGTTGGCAGCGCACCATTAATGATTTCAAGAGGATAGTCATTGGGCAGTAAAACCCAGTTGCCCGCCTTTGTAATTCCAATGAGAAGAGCCTCGTACCGAGTGCTATCTAATCCAGCCAAGACTCCCCCTGCCGAAAGACATGAGATTTCGTGCTCGCTGCTGCGGCCTCCGCAGATTATGGCCACGGTTAATTTACTCATCGGATGAAGTTCTCTGCCCGTGTTGTAATCTCCATTAAGCGATCTAAGGCCTGCATGGGAGTGAGCGTGCCGGCGCATACATCGGCTACGGCTTCGATGACGGGAACCTCGATTCCAACGCTACGGGCGATTTCAAGAACTGCACTGGATGAGGCTACGCCCTCAACGGTCTTAGCCACTTGTTCGCG
>JAQBVO010000041.1 GCA_027728065.1 Actinomycetota bacterium | reverse complement strand
GATTTTCAGCCCCAGTCTTGCCCTCCCATAAGCCACCATTTGTTTCGCGCAGAGCTTGGTAAGTAGTAACGCTTAGACCAACGAGATTTGCTAGCGCTTGTGCGGTCTCACGCGCTCGACCTAAGTCACTTGAAATAATTGCAGTGGGGATCATGCCTGCCAAAATCTCAGCGGCATGTTGTACCTGATATCGACCTACATCATTTAATGGAATATCCGAGTGACCTTGAAAACGGTTGACTATGTTCCAATCTGTTTGGCCATGACGCCATAAAAGTACTCGATTACCGGCCATGTACTGCCGCCGCTTTCACAGCATCTAAAGCAATCCTCGGACAGTCATTCCATAGGCGATCGAGCATGTAGTAATTGCGCAGTTGCACGCTTTGTATATGCACAACTAAATCCGAGTAATCAAGAAGAATCCACTCTGCGCCTTTTTCCGTGCGTGCAGGTCTTTCTCCAATAGCGATTAATTCATGCTCAACTTCATCGGCGATTGCATCAACCTGTGCAACATTTTGTCCAGTGACAATGAGAAAAACCTCGCTCAGCACCAATTGATCAGATAAATCGATGGCTACAAGATTGCTACCAATTTTTTCAATTGCTGCAGCAGCTGCTACTTGAGTAATCTGCAGAGTACGGGCACTAATTGGCATAGAGGCTATTCTCGCGCATAAATGTGGCGACTATTTCCGGTACCGCTGTGCTTAGACCGGCACGAACTGCAGTTGCCGATACATCCAGGGCGGCGATATCGATGCCGTGTGGAGCAAAGCCTGGGCGATTGACAGAGATTATTGAGACCAAATCGTGGAGCTCATCGCCACGATGCCACTGGTCAATCTTTGAATATGCATCGGCTCCCATAATCAGAAAGATCTTATCATCGGGATATGTGCTACATATAGCTTCAACGGTATCGATTGCATAGCTGGGTCCTTGACGAAGAATCTCAATCGGATTGAGTTCAACATGCGATGCGATATGCAGGGGTAGGGTTGAAATAGCTAACTGGCACATCGTGTGGCGATGGGCACTTGAGGCCACTGGGGTATTTTCTCGGAGTAAGGGTTGGCCAGCGGGTACAAGAATCAAACGATCGACAATCTTGTTTTCAAGGAGTTGGCTTATTACATGCAAATGACCGTTGTGTATGGGATCAAATGTTCCACCGTAAATTCCAACTCGGGACAAATTAATCCCGGTCTAAGCGAAGTGCTAAATAAAGAAGTAGTGAGAGAATTGCAAATGTAACTAGACCATAAGCAACAGCCGGCATTGGGAGTTCGCGCAGAACCTCTTCAGAGGCGAGATTAATCATAGTGAAATCCTACTACTTGCCCGCTAGCAATTCATTAAATCGCGCCTCATCAATAACAGGGACGCCAATTTCTATAGCCTTGGCTAACTTAGAGCCTGGATCGCTGCCAGCTAATACGTAATCCGTCTTTTTTGAAACTGCCGAGGCGGCTTTACCGCCATGGGCCACGATAGTTTCAGCGATTGAATCACGGGTATAGCGCTCTAATCCCCCTGTGACAACAAAGGTGAGTCCATCCAAAGTTTGTTCAAGCAAAGCGATGACTTCTTGTTCTACGCGCACACCGGCCGCACTCCACTGAGAGATAATCCCTTGGTGCCAATCGATGCTAAACCACTCAAGAATCGAATCGGCGATTGTTGCACCGACGCCATCAATTTCGGCTAACTCTTCAGCGGTTGATGTGGAGATTTTTTCGATAGAACCACAGTGCGCAGCAAGGGCTTGTGCGGCAGTTGGCCCAACGTGACGAATTGAAAGGGCAACTAATACTCGCCATAATGGTTGATTCTTTGCCTTGGCAAGTGCGTCCAAAAGTTTGTCTACATTCTTTCCAGTTCTACCATCTTTCTTCATAAAGAAATCAGAGGTGGCCAACTTTTCCTTCGTGAGATGAAAGAGATCAGATTCATCGGTGATGATTTTTGACTCTAATAATGCAGCTGCCGCTTCATAGCCCAAAACATCGATATCTAGGGCTGCGCGTGAGCCAATGTAGTAAATACGCTCTCGTAGCTGTCCTGGGCAACTACGTGCATTAGGGCAGCGAATATCAACATCACCTTCCGAGATTGCCCGAAGGGCCGATCCGCATTCGGGACAGTGGGTTGGCATGACAAATGCTCTTTCCTTGCCGGTCCGCCGTTGGATCACTGGAGCTAGAACTTCAGGGATAACATCACCGGCTTTGCGAATTACTACGACGTCACCAATCAAAACACCTTTACGTACAATCTCAGCAGCGTTATGTAATGTGGCATTTGTAATAGTTGAGCCTGCAACTTTGACTGGCTCCATGAAAGCAAATGGTGTCACTCGTCCTGTACGGCCAATACTTATCTTAATATCGAGTAGACGTGTAGTTACCTCTTCCGGTGGATATTTAAATGCGATCGCCCACTTCGGTGCCCGTGATGTGTAACCCAGCTTCTTTTGTTCCGTCATCGAATCTACTTTTATGACTACACCATCTATTTCATGCTCCACATCGTGCCGGTGTAGTTCGTAGTAGGAAATGTAATCTTCAACCTCTTTGCGTGTTCTACATAGAGTAAATCGTTGACTCGTAGGTAGGCCAAATCTCTCTAATAGTGCATAAGCACCGCTCTGTGAATCAAGCTCGATACCCTCGCGCGCACCAATACCATGCACAATCATCGATAGCCGACGTCCTGCAGTAACACGCGGATCTTTCTGGCGAAGCGAGCCGGCGGCGGCGTTACGGGGATTGGCAAAAAGAGCCTTGCCCGACTCTTCTAATCCATCATTGAGCTCGTTAAAGGCGGCCAATGGAAAAAATACTTCGCCGCGGACCTCTATCAGGGTTGGAACTTTCTGCCCAGCAAGTGTATGTGTGAGGTTTCTTATCGTTTTAACGTTAAGGGTGACATCCTCCCCCGTGACGCCATTGCCCCTAGTTAAGCCCCGAATCAATTGGCCATTTTCATATGTCAGGTTAATTGCAAGTCCATCTACTTTGAGTTCGCAGAGATAAACAGGCTGCTCAACCTCTTTTTCAATACGGTCAAACCAAGAGTTTAATTCATTGGGATCAAATACGTTATCTAAACTCATCATTTTTTCAATGTGATTATGTTGAGTAAATGCCGTTGCAAATCCCCCGCCGATACCTAATGTTGGCGAATCGGCTTCGCGTAGTTCGGGATATTTTGCCTCAAGAGCCTTTAGTTCGCCAAGGAGTTCATCGAACTGGGCATCGGTAATAGAGGCAGCGTCTAAAACATGGTATTTAAACTGGTGATCTCGAATCTCGTTGATGAGTTCGCTGATTCGATGACGGGCCTGGTTGTTCATTATTCGGTCTCACAGATTGTTGCCGAGCCAACGACACGATCACCATCATAAATTACCATCGCCTGCCCTGTGGCAAGACCTAATAAAGGCGAATCTAAAGAGGCGATAAGCAGATCGTTTTCAATAAAGTATGTACAAGGTAGTGCCGCGCCATGTGCGCGAATCTGAACAAAGCCGCGATGAATACCTTGCGTTGGTCTTGGCCCACACCAGACTGGACGCTCGCCGCGCATGGTTGTAATCGCTAAATCTTCGCGTGCTCCAACGATAACGGTATTTGTGAGGGGTTTAATCTCTAGAACAAAACGTGGCGATCCATCGGCAGATGGAACTCTAAGACCTAAGCCTTTACGCTGACCGATCGTGTATGTATATGCACCTTTATGTTCACCGATTTTTTTACCGTTTTGATCAAGGATTGGGCCTACTTCACTGCCTAAACGATCTCTTAACCAGCCTGCGTTATCACCCGATGGAACAAAACAGATATCGTGACTATCGGGCTTTTGTGCAACGGCTAAACCCCGAGCCTGGGCCTCTTTGCGAATCTCAACTTTAGTTGTATCTCCCAGTGGAAATATCGCACCAGCGATCTGTTCCGTTGTTAGAACCGATAAAACATAGGATTGATCCTTTGAGTGATCTATGGCGCGGTGTAGCGTTTTGCCATTGTCACCGGTTTGGATGCGGGCATAGTGGCCGGTAACAACTCCATCAAATCCCATCGCACGTGCGCGATCTAATACAGCGGCAAACTTTATCTTTTCATTACAACGCAGACATGGATTGGGTGTTCGGCCCGCAGCATATTGCTCTAAAAAATCCTCAACGACACCGTCATGAAACTCTTCAGCCATATCCCAGATATAAAAGGGAATTCCAATGAGATCTGCTGCGCGACGGGCATCATGTGAGTCTTCAATCGTGCAGCATCCACGCGCACCCGATCGATATTTCTGGGGATTAGCAGATAGTGCTAAATGCACACCAATTACTTCGTGGCCGGCTTCAACGGCGCGCGCAGCGGCAACGGCCGAATCAACTCCACCACTCATCGCCGCAATTAGCCTCATGAGATGTTCGCCGCCCTTCCACGGGCAATTACATCGGGAAGCACTGACGTTACAAAATCACACTCGCTTTGCGTGCTTTTCGCGCCAAAGGAAAAGCGAAGTGAGGATTGGGCCGTTATTTCGCTGTGGCCCATAGCAAGTAAAACAT
>JAQBVO010000015.1 GCA_027728065.1 Actinomycetota bacterium | reverse complement strand
AATTTTGACGCGACATTTTTTGCAGGTTCCATATCCACCACAAGTTGAATCGATTGCAATACCGTTCCAGGATGCGGCATCAAAGGCGCTTACTCCCGTTGGTACATTGATTGTTTTTTCAGATGAGACCGAGCTGTCTTTTTCAAGGGATCTAAAGGCGAGTTTGACCCGTCCAGTGCCATCGTGATGGGGCACAAGGGATGGATCGAGCTCTTTTTTACTAATTTTTAATCACCAGTTTCCGCTGCATCTTTTGCAGCCTTCATCGCTCTAAAGCGGGTAATCCAGTTACTCCCCCATGGATCTAGGCCCAGAAGTAAATCTGCAGCGCGGACAGATTCAACAATCATTGCAGTACGAGCATCCATGACCGCACTTGTTAAACCATGTGACATTGCTGCTGGTAAAAATGCCGCATTGAGTGCATGGCGAGAGGGAAGGCCAAATGAGATATTGGATGCACCCAAGGTCATATTTAAACCCCATTTTTCACGGATTAAATAGATAGTTTCCAGCGTAATCTTTACCGCCTCTGGATCTGCACCTACCGTCATCGCAAGAGGATCAATAACTAAATCCTCTAATGGAATTCCATGCTTTTCTACTGCACGCACAATTTTCTCTGTGATAACCATTCGCTCTGCGGCAGTTGCTGGAATTCCAGTTTCATCATTAGGCAGTGCGATGATTGCAGCGCCATGGGTTTTAATCAGAGGAAGCACTAGCTCCATACGATCATCTTCGCCGGTCACGCTATTGACTAGAGCCTTACCTTGATATGTTTCAAGTCCTGCCTGCAGAGCCTCGATAATTGAAGAGTCGATACAGATTGGCAGATCGGTCAGTGTCTGAATAAATGTAATCGCTTTAGTTAAGAGCGCAGGCTCATCCGTCAACGGTACTCCCATATTTACATCGAGTACATCGGCGCCACCTGCCACTTGATCACGTACATCTTTTTCTATCGCAGATAGATCACCCTCGCGCAGCTGGAGTTGGAACTTCTTGCGCCCTGTTGGGTTGATACGCTCGCCGATAATACAAAAGGGCTGATCATGGCCGATTATTACAGTCTTGCCGGGAGAGGATAGAACAGTATGCATAAGGCGCTCCTAATTAGTTTCTTGGTCTTCGTCCGAGATCTGAGATAAATTCTACTAAGGAATCATCATGGCGAAAATCTGTTACATGTAGTCCACGTACCCCAGGCAGAGAGAGTGCATGCCGTGCTAGTTCAAGGGTTAGTTTATACGCCTCATCGCGCTGGTTATTTGCATTTCGAACACGGGCGATTGTAGCCGCAGGTACATCGATGCCTGGGATCTTATTATGGACGTAATCCAATGACTTGGCACTCTTTACCAAAAGAAAAGTTGGGATCAACTTTAAATCAGGTGCAACCTCGGCCACGCCTTTGCAAAAAGCCTCAAGACGATCGGGGTGATAGCAGATTTGTAACTGCAAAAACTTCGCACCCGCACGGTGTTTCTTCAGCGCTCTTTGAATTCGATAGTTAAATGGAGGAGCTGCGGCATTTTCAACTGCACCGATATAGAAATCCGGGGCTGGTTTGATCGCGCGCCCCGATAGGTAAGTTCCGCCCGCCATACCCCGTGCGATATTAATCGCCTGTGCGCTATCGATATCAAAGACTCGACGGGATTCGGGCTCATCTCCTGCAGTTACATCATCGCCGGTGAGTAGTGAGATATTTGTGATGCCATGCAGGGATGCGCCCATCATGTCAGATTGGATAGCCAGGCGATTCTTATCGCGGCAGACAATCTGCATAATCGGCTCTAGGCCATGCATCTTCATCGCAATCGCTGTTGTCGTATTTGATGCATGAGCGTGCGCAGCTGGATTATCGGTGGCATTGACGGCATCAAACCAGGGAGCAAGCCGCGCAACATTTTTTTCTACACCCGCCATTCCAGCACCATCAACTGATGGAAACTCGGCGGTGAAAACTACATCGTTAGTATTTTCTAATTTTTCGCGCAGTACTGACATTAGTGCTTACCATCTGGCGCAGCCCAGCCAACAGGTGTCTGTTGATCGCGCTTGGTTACTAAGTTGATCCAGGATGATGTGCCTTGCAGCTGCATATCGACAGGCGGGCGCAGTTCGTTGTAATGTTCTTTCCACACCTTAGGTAGTGGCAGTGAAATTGTGCGATCGTAAGCCTTGACCCAAATACAAGGCATCTCGGGCTTTACTTCGCAGTTTCCATCCTCTCGAACGCCACCACATGGACCGTTGCGCAAAGTCTTTGGACATGTCATCGGACAGGTCATTCCTGTTGAGTGCAGTACGCATTGGCCGCACATGCGACAGTCCCAAATGGGCTTCTTGAGCGCATGTTCAATAACGGGGAGAAGTTTTTTTAACATCAGAAAACTCTATGCAGAGACCGATGCACGTTTTTTAGCGATTAAATCCTTAGCGATTCGCACGGCAGTGGATGCATCGGCTGCAAAGCCATCTGCGCCAACTACATCGGCATACTCCTGTGTTACAGGTGCACCACCGACCATAATGATTACCTGATCGCGCAAGCCCGCCTTAGTAATCTCATGGATATTGACTTTAAACATTGGCATCGTTGTCGTTAAGAAGGCCGACATTCCTACGATATCTGGCTTGTGCTCAAGGATTCCTGCGATGAATTTTTCAGGTGCTACCTGCACGCCAAGGTCGATAACGTCAAAGCCAGCTCCTTCGAGCATGATATTGACTAAGTTCTTGCCGATATCGTGAACATCGCCCTTAACCGTACCCATTAAATACGTACCAACGGTCTCAGCCCCAGTCTCTGCAAGCAGTGGGCGCAATACATTCAGGGCACCTGACATCGCCTTGCCCGAGATAAGCATCTCAGGGACGAAGAAATCTCCCCGCTCAAAGCGCGCACCAACCTCTTCCAGAGCTGGAATGAGCGCATCAAAGAGAATTGTTCCAGGTGTCATACCCTCTGCGATTCCCTTATTGGTTAGCTCCAAAACCGCAGGAGCATTTCCAACTAAGGTCTCATCGAAGAGCCCCTTGATGATGTCGTCATGAGTCATGCTGCACCTATCTTTCCATCATGGTTTATCTGGTGTGAGTTAATCTCGTGGATAATCACTTCGCCAATCTTGGCTAAATCTCTCGCTGTCAAACGTGCCGATGGGCCAGAGATCGATATTGCACCCACTACGCGTCCATCATCCTCGCGAATCGGCGCAGCTACTGCGATTAAACCCTCTTCAAGCTCGTTAGAGGTAGTTGCATAGCCTTTTTTGCGAACGCCCTCGAGTTCAATTAATAGTCGAGGACGTGTCGTAATTGTCTTAGAGGTAAGTCTTTCTAACTTTCCAGATGGAATCGTGGCTGCGCCATAGGCCAGAAAAACCTTGCCTAACGCCGATGCGTGATATGGAATTCTCTTTCCGACCCAGTTAGTTGCACCTAAAAGATAGTGCGAATCAACTTGATCGATTAATCTCATCTCTCCATTACTTGCAATGGCCAAGTTAGCGGTTTCACCAGTGCTTAACGCTAATTTCTCCAGGACCGAGCGCATGCGCACCACAAGTACTGAGTCGCAGTTTTGTAATCTGGCAAACTGGGTGAGAACATCTCCAGCGATGAAGGCTCCATCGCGATCTCGGCGTACGAGATCTGCTCGCTCAAGGGCGCTTAAAATTCTAGATGTCGTACTTTTTGGTATCTCATGGCCGCGCGAGAGTTGGGACAAGATCGGTGGCGTTGATGCCTCCAGGATATGAATAAGGAGCGCACTGGCGCGATCGACCGCCTGAGTTCCATTTACTAACTCACTCATCTATCAACCCCCAGTCCTGACCTAGTGTTCCATAATATGGAACCATTGTTCCACTATATAAGGGTATTCTGGTCCGTGTCGATTGGTCAATTGGTCAATAGGTGCGAAGGAGCCTGAGATGTTTGAAAATCGGATGCCCCGCTATGAGATCTTGAGCCAGGAGTCGATGGCTACATTAACGCTGGGATGGCGACGTATCGTCTCTGAAATCGGCATTGAGTTTATGTCGCCATGGGCGATCGATCTTCTGCGCGAGGCTGGACAGAGCGTAGAAGACAATAACGTCAAGTTTGATCCCGATTGGGTCTTGAAACAGTGTGCACTTGCGCCACGTGAGTTTAATCTGCGCGCTCGCAATCCTAAGAACAATGTTCATATCGGTGGTAACTCGATGGTCTTTGGCGGCGTGTATGGGCCGCCATTTGTGCGCGAAGGCGATGTACGCCGAGATGCAACATTTAATGACTATGAAAACTTTTGTAAGTTATCGCAATCATTTGACTCCTTAGATAGTGTCGGTGGAGTCGTCTGCGAACCTAATGACTTGTCCCTAGATTCGCGTCACTTGGATATGGCATATGCCGCGGCGACGTTAACAGATAAGTTCTTTATGGGTAACGTTGTAACTGCAGAGAACGCTAAAGATGTTATTAAAATCGCCGAAATCATTCACGGTGGACGCCAAGTGATCGTTGAGACTCCAGCACTCATCTCACTTGTTAACTGCAACTCACCACTGCGCTGGGATGATCGCATGTTGGACTCGTTGCGCGAGTATGTTCTTGCCTCTCAACCAGTTGTAGTAACGCCCTTTCTATTAATGGGTGCAATGAGTCCAGTAACTATTCCAGCTACGTTGGCTCAACAGATTGCAGAGGCGTTGACTGGAATTGCACTTGCCCAGACACTCAATCCCGGTTGCCCAATCGTCTTTGGCTCATTTCTCTCCAATATCGATATGCAGTCGGGTTCACCCCAGTTTGGTACACCTGAATCTGGTATTGGACTGCTGTGTACTGGTCAGATTGCGCGCAGCTTGAATCTGCCATTTCGTGGCGGCGGTGGCCTGAACTCTTCACAGACCGTCGATGCGCAATCGGCCTATCAAACAATGATGACGATGATGCCGACTTTTCTCTCTGGAACTAACTGGGTGATGCATACTGCCGGCTGGCTCGAAGGCGGACTTGTCTCCTGTTATGAGAAATTTGTCCTGGATGTTGAAATTCTGCAATCACTTATGATTGAGTTCACGCCCCTGGAGTTCAACGTCGCATCACTGGCCTTTGATGCCCACCTTGAGGTCGGTCATGGCGGCCACTTCCTAGGCGCTGCTCACACGATGGAGCGATTCCGCGACTGCTTCTATCGACCATTTTTAACCAATAGCGATAACTTCGAACGCTGGACACGTCTTGGTGCAAGGGATTCCAAAGCGCTTGCAACCGAGATCTATAAGAAGAAGTTAGAGGATTACGTTGCCCCAGAAATGGATGCAGGCATCCGTCAGGAGCTCGATGAGTTTGTGGCGATGCGCAAGAGCCAACTAGATTAACTCCACTATGGTCGCAACGCTTTTTATCGATGGCAGATGGCGGCAGGCATCAGATGGGGTAGTGCACGATGTTCATAGCCCACATGATCAACATGTAGTTGCGCAGGTTAGCCAAGCAACGCAGGCAGATGTACTCGATGCTATAGGCGCGGCCCGTGCATCTTTTGATTCGGGTGTATTTACTTCATGGAGCTTTAAAGAGCGCAGCGACCTCGTATTAAAGATTGCAGAATTATTAGAGCGCGATGCAGATGTAATCGCACGCAAAGAGAGTGATGACACTGGCAAGCGCTTTATCGAAGCCCAGTACGACGTGGCCGATGTAATCGCAACATTTCGCCACTTTGGCGGCCTTGGCGCTAAAGTTCATGAGCGCAGCGTCGATGTTGGCCTATCGCATGTAAATAGCCGAATCGTCTATGAAAGCCTTGGTGTTGCATCATTAATCGGTCCCTGGAACTACCCATTACTTCAGATCGCATGGAAAGTTGCACCTGCCCTAGTCGCTGGATGCTCCTTCATCGTTAAGCCCTCAGAGCTAACCCCACAGAGTGCAATTGCCCTAATAAAAGCTATCGAAGAGGCGGGCACACCCAAAGGTGTCGCTAATTTAATTCTCGGTCCAGGCTCGGTTGTAGGTACCTCGCTCATTGGCGATCCACGCATCGACATGGTTTCATTTACTGGAGGTTTAACAACGGGTCAGACAATCATGAAAGCGGCCGTTGCCGATGTAAAGCGATTAGCACTCGAACTCGGTGGTAAGAACCCACACATTATCTTTGCCGATGCCGATCTCGACTCTGCAATCGATAACGCCGTTACCGCCGCCTTCTTGCACTCCGGTCAAGTCTGTTCGGCAGGAACTCGATTAATAGTTGAACGCTCAATTCACGATCGTGTTGTTAAAGAGATTGTCCGTAGAGCAGGCAAAATAACCCTAGGTGGACCCGATGATGAGTTGGCCGAATCAGGACCTCTTATCAGCCAATCCCATTTAATGAACGTCTCTTTATATGTTGATAAGGCCGTTGCCGAAGGTGCAACGTTATTAACCGGTGGCAAGCGCAGCGATAAAGCCGAACATGAAAAGGGCTGGTATTACTTACCGACTGTTTTAGATAACTGCAGATCTGCAATGGAGTGCGTACAGGAAGAGTCATTTGGTCCCGTGATGACGGTAGAGCTCTTTGATACTGAGGCTGAAGCGATTGCAATTGGAAATGACACCGTCTTTGGTTTATCTGGTGGCGTCTGGAGTAGCGATGAGAAGAAGGCGGCCCGTGTCGCTAGTGCTCTTAGACATGGCACCATCTGGGTCAATGACTTTGGCCCTTATCGGCCAGCGGCAGAGTGGGGCGGATACAAGAAATCAGGTATTGGTCGCGAATTAGGCGAGCATGGGCTGGGTGAGTACCTTGAAATCAAACACATTTGGACCAACAATGCTCCTAGTCGATCCGGATGGTTCCGAGACCAGTAAACGGAGGATTATTGAGTGAGTGCAGCGACGATCTCTGTAAAAAGCCTTTGGAAGGTATTTGGTAGTAACCCAGAAAAAGTAATTGGTAGTTCACTGGCCGAACTAACACGATCAGAGCTGCGAGCCCAGACCGGTAATACGATTGCAGTGCGCGATGTTTCATTTGATGTAGCACCGGGTGAGGTCTTCGTTGTTATGGGTCTTTCCGGCTCTGGAAAATCAACGCTCGTACGCTGCATGACCCGCCTTATCGAACCAACGCAGGGCTCACTCACATTTGAAGACGAAGATATTTTGAAAGTAGATGGCGCGCGCTTGCGTGAACTTCGTAAGACTCGCTTTTCTATGGTCTTCCAGCACTTTGGTTTACTTCCACACCGCAACGTCATAGATAACATTGCCTACTCACTTGAGATAAATGGAGTGAAAAAAGCCGAACGACATGCGCGCGCTAACGAGGTCATTGAACTCGTTGGATTGCATGGTTATTCGCATGCATACCCAGAACAGTTATCAGGTGGCATGCAACAGCGCGTTGGGCTAGCCCGCGCGTTAGCTGTTGACCCACAAGTTCTTTTTCTGGATGAACCCTTTAGCGCTTTGGATCCACTGATACGCCGAGATATGCAGCAAGAGGTTATTCGCCTACATCATGAACTCGGCAAGACGATGGTTTTTATTACCCATGATTTATCCGAGGCGGTCAAGGTTGGAGACCGCATCGCAATTATGCGCGATGGTGCCATTGTCCAGATAGGAACTCCAGAGGATTTAGTTGCAAACCCAATCGATGATTATGTCGCTAACTTCGTGCGCGATATTGCTAAATCACATGTGCTGACTTTGAAGTATTTAGCCCGTCCAGCACGTTCAGGTGAAGATACTGATGGCCCCGAACTACCTGCGAATATGATTATTCGGCAGGCGGCCGAAGTTATTTTACAGACGCACAAGCCAGTACGAGTGAGCGATAACGGCAAGGCTCTAGGTGTCGTCTCTAGCGAGGATATATTGCGGTTAATCTCTGTGGTTGCTTAATGCCTATCCGTAAGTCATATCTCTTAATCGCCTGTGTCACACTCTGGATTGCACTTGGGCGAATTCTTCACGGCAAAGATACTTTGCAGTTAGATACATATGAAAATACCGCCTTTACCGCTTTTGTAGGTGATAAAGCCCTTGATCTGCGGGGTAATCGCACAGAGAGTGCAGCCTTTGTTTACTTCTTTAACCCAATCCGTACTTTCATCGATGGCTTTGTGCAGTTTATCCGCGACCTCATCGCAGTACCCGCACAAAACTCAGTAATTCCAGTTATTGGCTGGCTAGGTGTTGTTGGATTAGTAGCCTTTCTAGTCTTTGCCACGAGTCAGTGGAAAACCGCTCTTCTTGCAGTCACACTCTTACTTGCATGTGGCGCGCTTGGTATGTGGCAGTTCACCATGGATTCAATCGCCCTGACTTTGGCGGCAGTTTTGTTATCCCTATCAATCGGAATTCCTTTAGGTATCTGGGCTGGGCTATCGGACCGAGTACTCAAGATTGTGCAACCATTCTTAGATTTAGCTCAGATTATGCCAACTCTTGTCTACATCGCACCCATTGCACTTGTATTTATGATTGGTGCAGCATCGGCAACGATCGCAACAATGATTTATTCGATTCCGATTTCAATCCGAATTACTTCTCACGCTATCCGTACTCTCAATCAATCACCCGTTGAAGCAGCACAATCTATGGGATCTACCGGCAAGCAGACGCTTCGTAAAGTACAGCTGCCGATGGCCAAGCAGATGATTGTTCTAGGAATCAATCAGACGGTTATGGCTGCAGTCTCATTCGTCGTTATTGCAGCGTTAATCGGAGCCCCTGGGTTGGGTCTTCCAGTCATATCTGCCCTCATCATCAGAAACGTAGGAGAGGGCTTCGTGGCTGGATTTGCCGTGGTTTTTCTGGCGATTTTGATGGATCGCAGCACGAGCGCGGCGGCACATAAAAAACAATCATTTATCCCACCCACCGCTAAAGATATAAAACGCAAGAGAATCTCCTTACTCATTGCAGGGGCATTAGCAATAGTTTCTGTATTTGTATCACGGACGATGCTCTGGGCGGCAGTTTGGCCAAAAGAGATAACCATCGCGCCACAGATTGAAAAAATCACAAATGATGCCACCGCATGGATACTTGATAATCTATACATCTTTACCGTAGGTTTTAAAGATTTGGTTTCCTATTCAATTCTCAATCCCCTAGAGGTTCAACTATCGGCATCGCCTTGGTATGTAACGGTTGGGATGATTGTTGCGCTAGCAGTTATTATCGCCGGGGTTCGCACAGCAATTCTTGCTTTTGCTCTAGCCATGGCGATAGTTCTCTCCGGGCTCTGGTATGAAGCGATGTTGACTCTGACTCAAACAATTGTTGGAACGATACTAACCATGATTATCGGTATCGCTCTAGGTATTTGGACTGGACGCAATGATCGTGCTGAAAAAATTATGCGACCGATTTTAGATGCAGGTCAGACGTTGCCGGCATTTGTCTACTTAGTTCCTATGTTAGGTTTATTTGGTCCCACGCGTTTTACCGCTATCGTTACAGGTATCGTCTATTCGATTCCTGTCGTAGTTAAAATAGTCAGTGCGGGGATTCGAGCAGTTCCTCACTCCTTAGTAGAGGCAGCCACAGCTGCAGGCTCAACAAATCGACAGATCATTACCAAAGTACAACTGCCAGCGGCAAAGAAAACTATCCTGCTGGCAACAAATCAAGGGCTCATCTATGTCTTGGCCGTCGTAGTCATTGGCGGCTTTGTTGGTGCCGGCGGCCTTGGCTACTTAGTCATCGTCGGCAACTCCAAGCCCGAGCTACAGGGCAAGGGCTTAATCGCTGGTGCGGCGATTTTGTTACTCGGCATCATATTTGACCGGATTATGCAGGCCAGTGCCCGCCGTTCATCGTAAATTTGGGCAAGGAATCACCCATGAGCCCTTGCGAGACAAAGGTTTTCGCCTTAGGCTAGCTTCAAATACAAACTCTTTGGAAGGTTAATGAAAGCATTATTTACTCGCCGTTCGGCAGTAGTTTACGTTGGAGTTGCAGCAGCTCTGATTCTTTCGGGATGTAGCAGCAGCGTAAATGATTCTGCAGGAGAGGCAGCAGGAGATTGCGGATCATATGCAATCGCTATGCATGCATGGAATGGCTATACCGCATCGGCCCAGGTCGTTGCCGAAGTTGCAAAGGCCAATGGCTGCACAATCACTCAGACAACTTTGGATGAAGGTCCAACTACATATGATGCAATGGAGGCCGGAACAATCGATCTGATTATCGAAGATTGGGGCGGCGGACGTTGGCAAGAGTGGAGTGATCGCGGCGCAGTAATCGATTCTGGCGAAAACGGAAACGTTGGTCTGATCGGTATGTATGTCGCGCCATGGATGGCTGAAAAGTATCCAGATATCGTAGATTCAAAGAATCTCAACAAGTATGCCGATCTCTTTAAGACTGCAGACTCTGGTGGCAAGGGAGCATGGTTTGAAGGGCCAGCGGGTTACACAACTATTGGTGAAAAAATGGTTGGCGCTAACAAGTTGAACTTTAAAGTTATCTTCTCTGGCTCCGAGGCAGCACTTATCGATGGCTTCACCAAGGCCGAAGCTAATAAGACAGCCTTCATCGGTTATGCCTGGCAGCCTTGGACCTTATTTGCCAAGATTCCAAACCTTGAATCAGGTCACGTGATCTTCCCTGCCAACGACTGGTCTGATGCAGCCGCGGCGAGTGGACTCACCGATTATCCATCGACCCCATTGATGAAGTTAGTCTCAAAGAAACTCAATGAGGCTAATGATGTATTTACAACAATAGTTAAAAACTTCAGTTGGACTAATGATGATCAAAATGGTGTAGCCGCTGATATCGAAGGCGGAATGACTCCAGAGGCAGCGGCCCAGAAGTGGATCGATGCTAACCCAGACAAGGTCAAGGCTTGGCTCGGTAAATAGTAAATAAGTTATAGACCAACGCCCGCCCTAAGTGCGAAATCACTGAGGGCGGGTGTTGTTTTCTTAGTAGAGTGAGCATCGTGAGCGCTGAGTATGACTACATCATCGTTGGTGGGGGTTCTGCTGGCTGTGCATTAGCAAATCGCCTGAGCGAAAACCCCAATCATAAAGTTCTCGTTCTAGAGGCCGGTCGTCGTGACTGGAAATGGGATGTCTTTATTCATATGCCTGCGGCGTTAGCCTTTCCCATTGGTAGTAAGTACTACGACTGGATGTATGAATCCGAACCAGAGCCACATATGAATAACCGTCGCATCTATCACGCCCGCGGAAAAATCTTAGGTGGATCTTCATCGATTAATGGACAGATCTGGCAGCGAGGTAACCCCATGGATTTTGAGCGCTGGTCCAAAGATCAAGGCATGCAGAGTTGGGATTATTCCCACTGTCTTCCATACTTTAAAAAGATGGAGAACTGTTTAGCCGATCAGAGTAATGTTTTTCGTGGCAATACCGGTCCACTAAAGTTAGAGCGCGGAGCGGTTAAGGGCCCATTATTTGCAGCGTTTTTTAAGGCAACTGAAGAGGCTGGCTATCCACGCACCGATGATGTCAACGGTTATCGTCAAGAGGGATTTGCCGCCTTTGATAGAAATATTTATCGTGGCCGAAGGCTTAGTGCAGCCCGTGCATATCTATATCCGGTGATGGGCCGCCCTAACTTAACCGTTAAAACCCGTACCCATGTCACCAAGGTTGTATTCGAAGGCAGAACCGCCACAGGGGTAGAGGTAATAGTTAGGGGCAAGAAGCACAGCTTTACTTCACGCGAAGTTATCTTGTGTGGTGGTGCTATCAATACACCACAGATTCTGCAGTTATCGGGGGTCGGCAATGAGAAGGATTTAGTACCCCTTGGAATAAAGATGGTGCATCACCTACCCGGTGTAGGTGCCAATTTGCAAGACCATCTCGAGGTCTATGTTCAATACAAGTGCAAACTGCCGGTAACGCAACAACCGATCACACAGTCTTGGCGCAGATTATTTATTGGCGCAGCCTGGCTGTTTTTTCGCAAAGGTCCAGGTGCTACAAATCAATTTGAGGCGGGCGGCTTTACCCGCAGCAATAGAGATGTTACATATCCCAATCTGATGTTTCACTTCCTGCCCCTTGCTATTCGCTACGACGGCACTGGCGATACTCGTGGACATGGCTACCAAGTACACGTAGGCCCCATGTACTCAGATTCTCGTGGCTGGTTAAAGATTAAAAGCTCTAACCCCTTTGAAAAACCGGCAATGCAGTTTAATTATCTATCTACCGATCAAGATCGCCGCGAATGGATCGAAGCGGTCAAGGTTGCCCGCACGATTTTGACGCAGCCTGCGATGAATGATTACAACGCCGGTGAATCCTCTCCAGGAGCTGGCGTTGAAACAGATGCACAAATCCTAGATTGGGTGCGTAAAGACGCTGAAACCGCGCTGCATCCATCGTGTACGGCAAAGATGGGTAGTGATGCGATGTCAGTCGTGGATCCCACAACCATGAAGGTCCATGGATTAGCGGGCTTGCGCATCTGCGATGCATCGGTCTTTCCATATGTCACCAATGGAAATATCTATGCCCCTGTCATGATGGTCGCTGAAAAGGCGGCCGATTTAATCTTAGGTAAAACACCACTGCCAGCAGAGAATATTGAGTTCTATCGCCATGCCAAGTGATGATCTAACCCCATCCTCTATTGCAAAAGTTAAGGTACGCAGGACAGATTCAACGACAACAACATCAGACTCGGTGGTGGTCGAAGAGCCACTTGAGATTCGCATTAAGCGTGGTGAAAAAGAGGAGCAGCTTGGAATCACCATGCGCACTCCAGGAAATGATCTTGAGTTAGCGGCAGGTTTTTTGTGGGGGGAGGGTTTTCTAAAGAAGGCTGATGAGTTAATCGGCGTCAAAGCCTGCGGAGATAAATCACTCTCACCGCGCCAACGCGCCAATGTTGTCATCGCCGAGGTTGCCCAGAATGCACAGGAGTCAAAAAGGATTTTAGAGCGACGTTTTACAATCACATCGGCCTGTGGCGTATGTGGATCAACAAATATTAGTGACTTACACGA
Organism: Actinomycetota bacterium; assembly: GCA_027728065.1. Taxonomy (GTDB): domain Bacteria; phylum Actinomycetota; class Actinomycetes; order Nanopelagicales; family Nanopelagicaceae; genus Planktophila. The sequence goes on along the minus strand of JAQBVO010000015.1, from coordinate 18,753 downwards.
ACGCGGTGTAAAGAAAACCTCACCGACAACTCATAGCTTGCAGGCACTGGCCCAGATGAGCACACTACTCGATGGACGCCAACGCATCTTTGAAAAAACAGGCGGCCTGCATGCAGCCCTATTAGTAAATCCGCAAGGCAAAGTGATCTGGGTTCGAGAGGATGTCGGTCGCCATAACGCCGTTGATAAGGTCATTGGCGCAGCACTTATGGATAAGAAAATGCCTTTAAATGATTGGACACTGGTTGTATCTGGTCGCATCGGTTATGAAATAGTGCAAAAGGCGGTCTGCGCCGGGATTAGCGCTTTAGTAGGCGTGAGTGCGCCAACATCGTTGGCTATTGATTTAGCACAAGAGTTTGGTCTAACTCTTTTAGCCTTCGCCCGTAACGGCGTAGCCAAACACTACGTGCCAAGTTAATCTAGCGAGCATATACTCCTGCAATGTCGTTCGCGCACCCATTAGATCCGCTGAGCAAAGAAGAACAAGAAGCGCTCGTTGCTCACTCTCGTAAAGCCTGGAAACTAGAGGCACACCACCTCTTTGCAATGCTCCAACTTCACGAACCTACAAAAGCCGAACTATCTTCTGGGAAAAAATTAGAGCGATCTGCCCGAGTTACTATCTGGGATCGTAAAAAAGCCGTCGTGACCGAGGGAGTCATTACCCTCGAGGGAGTAGTAAAGAGCTACAAAGAGATTGAGGGAGCAAAATCACCGATAACCGTTATTGAATCTGCAACTGCACTCGATGTCGTGCGTAGAGATAAAAGCGTTAATCAGGCTCTTGCCCGACGTGGGATCAGCGATATAACAACGGTACATATGGAGACCTGGCCTATCGGGGCACAGATTCCTGCGCAGTTAGATGATGGCCGTCGATTAATTTGGACTCCGATGTGGCACCAACCTACTAAAGATGCAAATTTCTACGCCCATCCAATTCATGGCCTTCATGCCATCGTAGATATCGATGCGCAAAAGATTGTAGCCCTTGAAGACAACGCCGATGTCGCCATTCCACAGACCCCTGGCCCCTACCGCCAATCACAGACAGGGGCGAGTATTAAGTTAAAAGAGTTAATGATTCATCAACCCGATGGTCCATCCTTTGATATACAGGGGTGGAGTATTAGATGGGAGCGATGGTCATTTCGTATAGGTTTTGATCAACGTGAGGGTTTAGTAATCCATGATGTTTACTTCAACGATGAGGCAAAGCTGCGCAAAATAGCCCATCGTCTCTCAATCGCCGAACTTGTTATCCCATATGGGGATCCATCACAAGGTGCGTATCGAAAAAACGCCTTTGATACCGGCGAGTTTGGACTGGGCAACTTTACTAACTCATTAACTCTGGGCTGTGACTGTTTAGGTGAGATCCGCTATCTCGATGCAGCAGTTACCGAGGGCGATGGCACCGTACGCACGATCGCTAACGCCATGTGTATGCATGAAGAGGACTTTGGAATCCTTTGGAAGCACACAGATGTCGATGGCCATACCGAACTCCGTCGTGGCCGACGCTTTGTCGCTTCCTCAATTGTTACTGTGAACAACTACGAGTATGGATATTTTTGGTATTTTTATCAAGATGGCTCGATTGAGTTTGAAGCAAAGTTAACTGGAATCGTCTTGACCCTTGCCGACACACCAGGCAAAGCACATCCATCAGCAACAGAGTTAGAGCCAGGTTTATGGGCGCCTTACCACCAACATATTTTATGTGCCCGTATGGATTTGGATATCGATGGTAGTGATAACAGTGTCGTTGAGGTCGAATCCTTTGCACATCCAATTGGGGAAAAAAATCCCTATGGTGGTGCATATGAAACCCGCGAAACTATTTTAATTACTGAAGAGAAAGCTCAACGTCTCATTGATCCACTAAAAAGCCGTTTCTGGAAATTTATCAACCCCAATAAGAAAAACCATGTTGGTCATAGTGTTGGCTATAAATTAATTCCAGGTCATAACACCTATCCATTGGCAGATCGCGATTCAATTCTGGGTAAGCGCGCAGGTTTTATGTATAACCATCTATGGGTAACACCTTTAGCCGAACATGAGCGTTATCCAGCCGGGGATTATCCATTCCAGCATGCAGGCGGTGCCGGTCTACCCGAATGGACTCAGCACAATCGACCCACCGATAACACCGACATCGTTGCCTGGTATGTCTTTGGGACAAATCACATTCCTCGGACAGAGGACTGGCCAGTAATGCCGGTAGAGCGCACAGGTTTTCATCTCAAGCCTTCAGGATTTTTCAGGCGAAGTCCTGGGATGGATGTCACGCCATCTGAGCCTGTCAATCCAACATGTCATTAGTAAGTATCAAGGCATATGCAAAGGCCGCCCACTTTGGCCCCAGTATGCTTATTACGGCGATCTCATTTGTACTGGCGACACGGCTATGGTGGGAAGGCCCAGCATATGTAATCGCATTAACTGTTTTTCTCGGCCAGTTAATAATCGGCTGGAGCAATGATATTTATGACTATAGCGATGATCTAAAACATAACCGGATTAATAAACCTTTAATTACTGGCACGCTCACTGTGCACCAACTGCGTAGAGTAACTTTTATTCTCACACCCATAGCAGTTATTGCTAACCTGCTTGGCCCACTGGGCCTTAAAGGTGGCAGTGTCTATCTCTTAGGTGTGGCATGTGGAATTGCCTATAACTTCTACTTTAAATTCTCACCTCTTTCACCGTTGCCCTATGCGATCGCATGTGCAGCACTTCCAGCAAGTATTTTTTATGCAACCAATCGCACACCACCATTGTGGGTATTAGCCGCTGGATCCATGCTCGGTGTCGCTTTTCACTTTGCAAACGTTTTAAAAGATCTCAAAGCAGATAAAGAGAGTCAGATTGGCGGGCTTCCACAGCGCATGGGCAGAGTTGCGTCATCACTTGCCGCCATAGTTTTAGTAATTGCAACGGTATTACTTTTCATCACTAGCCCAGTTGCTAGAGATTTAAGCTCCATAGAACTACAAGAGAGTAGCTCTTTTATTCTCGGCGGTGATCGCCCGGTAACCGTAGTTCTACCTACTCAATATTTGAAGCAAAACCCGGCGCCTCTGTTAATTAATCTGCATGGATATAGCGGCGATAGCACTAGCCAGAGTCGTTTTACTTTTCTAGATAAGGCCGCCCAGGAACGAGGGGTTATTTACGTTGCCCCCGATGGATTACAAGATAGCAAGGGAAATCGCTTTTGGAGTGCATTTGCAGCCTGTTGTAACTTCAATAGCAATCCAGTCGATGATGCTGCATATATCAAATCACTCATAGATCAGATCTCAAAGAGAGTATCAGTTGATTCTGCGCGCATCTATCTCTTTGGTCACTCCAACGGCCATTTCATGAGCTACAAATTTGCCTGCACATATCCGCAGAGCATCGCTGCAATCGCAGGCCTTGCTGGGGCGATGGATAGCGATGCTCAATCCTGCCAAGCCAATGAGCCCATGAGCGTCTTACATATCCATGGCACCAGTGACGATGTTATTAGTTATGGGGGCGGTGAAATCTTTGGTAGGTCATATACCGATGCAGTGACAACGGCAAAGCGTTGGGCGCTTATCGACAAGTGTTCACAGATGCCTGCAGTAGAGATCGGGTTTGACTTAGTTACAAGTATCCAAGGTGCTGAAACTATCCCCACAGTTTATTCCTGTCCAGAAAAGAGCGTTGAGCTCTGGCAGGTGATGGGCGGTGTACATAGTCCAGAGCTAGATGCATCCTTTGCTTTGAAAGTTATGGATTGGTTACTAGCCCACCCTAAAAAGTAAACGCTCTTACGGCGTAACCTTTTTTAGTGATTGAGCGATGGTTAAGAGTTGGGAATATGTAATTCCACCAAAGACCTGTACTTGAATCTCGGTACGCTTTAATCCCTTTCGAGCTTTATTAGTAAAGATTAAATATCCGCCTAATCGTACAATATGCACCCTTGAGCATTTAGCAAAAGATACTGGCTTTGCTGGATCGCAGTACACGTATAGTTTTGCAGTCACATCGTTAACTTTTACATTAGGTAACTTTTTGGATAAACCAGGATCAGAGCATTTAACTCCAGTCATAGTCTGCATAATTTCAAAATAACGTACCGTTCCGCCATATCGCGCATAGAGCCAAGGCTCACCCTGGTCGTTGCACGTGATGAACTCAAAAGTACGCACACCTAATCCCAAAGTCCTACTAGGCTTATAAACCGTATAGGTCAGGAAGCTCTGAGCATCGGCATATTTATCAATGGCTTCGGCAGGACTAGGCATCACCACAGATATGGCCATGATGAGTGCGATGAAGCCTTTCACGGTCTTTAACCTATCAATCCAACCCCGATAGGGCTCTGGCCACATCTGTGAATCTGCGCTCTAACTCTCAAGGCTCTAAAACCTCTTCCACGAGATAGCCCAAAGTGTCGCTCTCTACGCTCTGGAGTGGCAGGATATAAGTCATGAGCAAACCCACTGTGGCCCTCAAATCCGTAATTATCAGATTTGCCGGAGACAGCGGAGATGGAATGCAGCTCACTGGTGATCGCTTCACAATGGATACAGCGAGTTTAGGAAATGATTTATCGACCTTGCCAAACTTTCCAGCTGAGATCCGCGCACCACAAGGAACTCTGCCAGGAGTCTCATCTTTCCAACTCCACTTTGCAGATCACCAGGTGCGAACGGCTGGAGATGCACCAGATGTCTTAGTGGCTATGAACCCTGCAGCGCTAAAAGCAAATATAAAAGATCTTCCACGCGGTGCAACAATCATCGTCGATAAGGATGAATTTACAACTCGAAATTTAAACAAAGTCGGCTATGGCGCAAATCCATTGGATGATGGAACTTTAAGTAGTTACAAAATTCATGCGTTAGCACTTACATCGATGACCGTCTCGGCGTTATCTGAACTACCGTTATCTCGCAAAGATGCAGAGCGGGCCAAGAATATGTTTGCACTCGGACTTCTTTCATGGATGTATCACCGTCCAACTGCAGCGACCGAGGCCTTCTTAAAAGTAAAGTTTGCACATAAGCCAGATATTTTGCAGGCTAACTTGCTTGCCTATCGCACTGGCTGGAACTACGGCGAGACCAGTGAGGATTTTGCAATCTCTTACGAGGTCGCACCTGCACATATGCCACCTGGCAGATATAGAAACATAAGTGGTAACACCGCCCTTGCCTATGGTCTTATCGCAGCAGCCCAGCAGAGTCGATTACGGTTATTTTTAGGTGCATATCCCATTACCCCCGCATCAGATATTTTGCATGAGCTCTCCAAACATAAGAAGTTTGGTGTTACAACTTTCCAAGCCGAAGATGAGATCGCAGCGATAGGCTCTGCCCTCGGTGCCTCATACGGGGGAGCTTTAGGAGTAACAACAACATCGGGCCCAGGCTTAGCCCTCAAGAGTGAAACTATTGGCCTTGCCGTCATGCTCGAACTTCCACTTCTGATTATCGACGTTCAACGTGGCGGCCCATCAACGGGTCTACCTACAAAGACAGAGCAGGCCGATTTACTACAAGCGATGTTTGGGCGAAACGGTGAATCACCGGTCTGTGTAATTGCCACATCTACTCCCAGTGATTGCTTCACTATGGCGATGGAGGCGGTGCGCATCGCAACGAAATATCGGACCCCAGTTGTTTTACTCTCCGATGGGTACATCGCCAATGGCTCAGAGCCCTGGATGATTCCCGATGTTGGCGCACTGCCAGAGCTATCCGTTGAGTTTGCACAGACTCAGGAGAACTTCCTGCCCTATGAGCGCGACCCGCACAGCCTTGCCCGTCCCTGGGCCATTCCAGGTACTAAAGGAATCGAACACCGTATCGGTGGCATTGAAAAACAGGATAAGACCGGTGAGATTAATTATGAGCCAGCCAACCACGACTTCATGGTGCGCACTCGACAAGCAAAGATCGATGGCATCCAAGTTCCCGATCTAGTAGTCGATGATCCAAGCGGTGATGCACGCGTTCTATTTCTAGGCTGGGGCTCGACATATGGCCCTATCGCATCGGCCGTTGAAGAGCTGCGCAACAACGGCGAAAAAATCGCACAGGCACATATTAAATACATCGCACCCTTTCCTAAAAACCTGGGCGCAGTTCTGGATAAATATCCACACGTCATCACACCTGAAATGAATTTGGGCCAGTTAGCGATGCTGCTGCGCTCTAAGTATTTAAAGGACATTGTTCGATACAATATGGTGCGCGGTATGCCATTTACTACCGCTGAATTAGTCGAAGCTGCGATGGGAGTACTTCACAGTGGTTGATATCGCCTTAACAAAGAAGGATTTCACATCTGATCAAGAGGTCCGTTGGTGTCCAGGCTGTGGTGACTACTCAGTCCTATCGACGATGCAGGCATTTCTACCCGAGTTAGGTCTTCCGAGAGAAAATATCGTCTTTATCTCAGGAATTGGCTGTTCATCACGCTTTCCCTATTACCTCAATACATTTGGATTGCACTCGATACATGGCCGCGCTCCGGCAATTGCATCGGGCCTTGCAATAACTCGCCCGGATTTAACTATTTTTGTAATCACCGGTGACGGTGATGCGCTATCCATCGGCGGCAACCATTTAATACATGCACTGCGCCGCAACGTTGAATTAAAGATTTTGCTTTTTAACAACCGTATCTATGGTTTAACAAAGGGGCAGTATTCACCGGCATCCGAACAGGGCAAGATTACTAAGTCAACACCGTACGGATCTTTGGACACTCCATTTAATCCCGTATCACTTGCAATTGGTGCTGAAGCAACCTTCGTTGCACGCACAATCGATAGCGATCGTAAGCACTTAACTGAGATTCTTCGCCAGGCCTCAGCACATAAAGGTTCGGCTCTAATTGAGATCTATCAAAACTGCCCAATCTTTAACGATGGTGCATTTGATCAAGTTACAGATAATGAGACTAAAGAAGGCTCATTGCTTCAGATGATTCATGGTCAACCCATTAAATCCTCGACTTTTGGTGTTATTCGTGATGGTGCATCATTCAAGCTCGTCGAACTCTCTAGCATTGATGAATCTGCCTTAGTTATTCACGATGCCCACAACGCCGATCCCTCATACGCTTTTGCACTCTCGCGCCTATCTGGTTCTTCGCTAGAACACACACCAATCGGTATCTTCCGCCAGGTTGATCGCCCTGGATATTCGGCGATGGTCAACGATCAATTAAAATCAATCATCGATACACAGGGCGCGGGGGATTTAGAAAAACTCCTTAACTCTGGCGACACATGGGTCGTTGATTAAATTTTAAGCAAGTGTGCATCCAAAGCCTAGAGTTGATTAAGTAGTTCTAGTTTTTCATCTACTAGTTTTGCTATTAAAACACCAAAAAGCGAGTTACACCAAGCAAACCAGGGCCGAGGCAGCTTGCCGCACCACTGCGACGGTTTTGGGTTTTAGCAGCTCTGGATTTGAAAAACAACGAGAGGCCGTGGCAATACTAACGCCGGCATAGGCGGCAACTTGGGCCAAAGTTGCACGTTTACTCATGCTTTCTCACCAGATGAGTATAATTAAGGGTGAAGTAAAAAGAAATGACTACTTAGGGGTATCCACAGGTAAAAATCACCTCTGTTTTTTACGCTCACGCCTATCTAAGATTCGCGCGATTGTCAGTCACGCACAGTAGCCTTGAACCATGATCGAACTCTTAGCCCTAACGGCAATCATCTATCTCTTCCTTAACCGAAAGAAAAAGCCGCGCAAAGCCCGCACACTCGATGCCGAGCTGCGCCAACTGATTCAAACCTCTAACGACAACACCGCTATCGCACTGGATATAAAGCGCTACCTACTCGATGTCGTTAACGACGCCAATAACGATGGCGAAAAATTCTCCGACACCCGCATCAACCAAGCCCAAGGGATCATCGATCGCGCAGGGCCCGCGGGGATGTACTGGATCACCGAAATCGCAGCACAGCTATCCCTGCTTGCCGCAGCTCAGATCAACGGAATCCCCACCAATGTCAACGCCGAGCTAGGCAGCAGCGCAACCCCCGAAGCGGTCATCAACATTGTGGTTAAGATTTAACCCAAAGGCACAGTGAACCAATCTGAAATTCTGGCAAAACCTGGCTCCACCTCTTGCTTTTTTACCCCACGGCGAGAAGCATGAAGCCACCACGAAGTAAGGAGTAGCCGTGAAAATCCAATCTCTTATTACCAATAAACCAGTTCATACCATCAGCGCACATGAGAGTGTCAAGTATCTAGTTGACCTTCTCAGCAGTTTTCACGTTGGAGCTTTGGTCGTCTCTTCAAATGGCAGAACCATCGATGGAATCGTCTCTGAACGCGATGTCGTTCGATCTATGCCAGGAAAGTTTGACTCATTAGGTGATTTATGTGTGCGAGAGATCATGACTAAAAAAGTTCATACCTGCACCCCAGATTTAACGGTATCCGAGGCGATGACGATGATGACAAATCTGCGAATTCGCCACGTACCAGTTGTAGATAGCAAAGGCGATTTACTCTCTATTGTCTCTGTTGGAGATGTTGTAAAGCACCACCTCAATGAGATCTCACTCGAAAACCAAGCCCTTAAGGATTATGTAAGCAGCGCACAGTAAGTTCTAAGTTATTGTGATTGCCTAAGGGCGCACTAAAATTAAAGTGGCGGTGGGCATTTGCATACCGTATGATTGCAATCAAATGAAAAAGCTAGTAACTCTTATCTCTTTACTCTTGCTCACATCATGCGCACAGGCCCAGAACTCTGCTTTGGAGTTTAGCCCCGAGGATCAAATCTTTGCCGAAATGATGATTCCACACCATGAGCAAGCGATTGTGATGGCAGATTTGGCTTTAAAGATCTCGCAAACTCCAACGATTCGAGAGCTTGCACAGGGCATTCGCACCGCCCAAGGGCCCGAGATAGAGGCGATGAAGAGGTGGGGCGCATCAAAGATGGGCTCACATGCCGGCCATTCGATGAATGGAATGCTTACCGATCTTCAAATGAAGACCTTATCGAGTGCAATAGGCGGCGAGTTTGATCGCCTCTTCCTTGAGTCCATGATTGAACATCATCGGGGGGCTATCGAAATGGCCGAGATGGTGATTAATTCAAAAAATAAGAGTGCGGCAGAGTTAGGCAAAGCCATCATTGTGAGCCAACAACGCGAAATCGATCAGATGAGAAAGTTACTGTCCTAAGCGCTCTCACTTTAAGTATTGAGGTCTTAAATAGCCCATAGAAATCCTGGGCAAAGGCATGTAGATGCTCTTACAACGCCGAACTTTCTCGAGTAATCTGTTAGGGCTCAACGAACTATCTCAGCGGTTAACCCAGGAGAAGAAGTAGAAGCTAAGGCTTCAACACAATTCGAATCGGATTGCCCACCTTGCTGGCTAACTTTTCTAACGCCTCTGCCGCCTTTTCTAGCGGCATAACCTCGCTCACCGAATGAGAGAGATCCAACCGCCCTTGGCGAGCAAACTCAATGAGCTCCCGCACATGGTGTGCCTCAGAGCCGTAGTGACCCATGATCTGTGTGCGCATATAGGTAAAGGCCATGTCGTTGGGGATCACAATAGGTTCATTAGCGATTCCAACAATGATCAATCGCCCTTGTTCGCCCAGCATAGATAAGGCCTGCTTGCGCACCGGTGTCACACCGGCAAAGTCAAAGGCAACATTTAATCCGCGATGTTTTTTTAACTCGGGATCATCGGGGGCATAGGCAAACTCTGCACCCCGCGCTAAGGCGTTAGCCCGTGCATCTTTGCGTGGATCAATTGCAATCACGGCGGCGCATCCAATGATCTTTAATAACGCCACCGCGTGAACTCCTAATCCACCCATACCAAAGACTGCAACCCTCTCTCCAGCGACTACCTTTCCTGTCGATGAGATCGCAGCCCATGGAGTCGATACCGCATCAGGAATAATCGCAGCCTGTTCAAAAGGCAGAGAATCTGGAATCTGTGCAACAAGCTCAGCCTTGACCACCACATACTCGGCCCACCCACCGTCGTAATCAAAACCCATTGTTGTGATTTGCTGGGCTTGATTGCGCTCACCAGCGATGACGAGAACGCGATCGCCCACAGCACTGGATCTAACCCCTGCACCTAGCTGATCAATCACACCTGCAACCTCATGGCCCAGCGTCACATGATCTCCTACCAAATAACCTGGAGATAATATTCCCTCAAGCAGATGCACATCAGATAGACAGACACCAGCAGCTGCAACTTTGATACGAACCTGCCCTGGGCCAGCATCGGGAGTTGGCACATCCACCACCTCAAATGCGCGCGTTGAGAGAGTTATACGTCCAGCTCTCATCGGATCTCTCCCTCTGCTCGATTAATCAATGTAGTAACCGCCCCACCAAATCCGGCAAATGCTGGGTTTGTTGTTTGCCCCGCACGATATCGCGCCCAGATCTGTTGAATAATCACCGCTAATCTAAATAATCCAAAGATCTCGTAAAAAGTAAAATCATCACAGCCCCTGCCACTTAACGCTAAATACCGCCCCACAAACTCATCACGTCTCGGCATCCCCGGCAGATGACTCGGCTGCCTCCGAAGCGATGCAAAAGCTGGCTCATCATCGCTATCTACCCAATAGGCAAGTGCTGATCCTAAATCCATTAACGGATCACCCACCGTTGCAAGCTCCCAATCCAATACACCCACGATGCGCCCATGCTCTACATCAAAGACTAGATTATCGATGCGCCAATCTCCGTGAATCACACAGGATCCAACATCATCAGGACGGTTAGCCTCCAGCCATGCCATTAGCTTTTCACCATTGGGAACATCATCGGTGAGGGCGTTGCGATAACGCGTGGACCATCCCTGAACTTGGCGCTGGACATAGCCAGGACCTTTATTGAGCTCATCTAGAATAGATGCATCTACTGCATGTAACTGCACCAAACCATTAATCAAAGAGTCTGCCATCACTGAAATATCCCCAGCGGTAACACCCTCTGGAACATCTCTACGAAAAATATCTCCAACAACTCTTTCCATCACATAAAAATCAGAGCCCATCACAGAACCCTCTTCACACAGCGCAATCATCGTTGGCACTATGGGATAGAGCGGCTTTAACCTGGATTGAATTAAATACTCGCGCTTCATATCGTGGGCCGATGCCGCCTTTATTCCCACTGGAGGTTTGCGCAACACTAACTCCCGCCCCGGATACTGCAACAGATATGTCAGATTGGATGCACCGCTTCGAAACTGCAGCACCTGCGGCAGTTCACTCTCATTAATAAATGGCCGCAACCATTTATGCATCGCAGCAACATCAAAGCGATCCTCATCACGGAGCGCGGTTAGATCCTTCATGCTAGATAAGGCTTGATCTCTAACCGTGCGATATCGCGGATATGCACCTCATCTGGCCCATCGACAATGCGCAATGTTCGAATCCCTGCATACATCGCAGCGAGTGGGCTATCTTGGCTTACACCTGCGCCACCATAACTTTGAATCGCATGATCAATAATCCGCTCTGCCATTGCCGGCACGGCAACCTTGATCGCAGCAATCTCTTTACGAGCACCCTTTGCACCCAGCGTATCGATCATCCACGCAGCCTTTAGAACCAAAAGGCGCGCCTGCTCGATATCGATACGTGCCTGTGCGATCCACTCCTGAATCACACCCTGTCGCACCAGCTCTTTACCAAAGGCCTCACGGGCAACGGTGCGCTTAATCATCAACGACAAGGCACGCTCTGCCATTCCGATTGCACGCATGCAGTGGTGGATACGCCCTGGCCCCAAACGCGCCTGAGCTAGCGCAAAGCCCTCACCCTCAGCCCCCAAAAGATTTGCAATAGGAACCCGCACATCTGTAAATGAAATCTCAGCATGTCCATGTTGATCCACATAACCAAAGACGCTCAGATTGCGCTCTACCTTCACACCTGGAGTATTGATCGGAACAAGAACCATCGACTGCTGCTGGTGATCTGGTGCATCAGGGTTTGTCTTTCCCATAACAATCAAAATCTCACAGCGCTGATCCATCGCACCTGTGGTCCACCACTTTCTTCCATTGATTACATACTCATCACCATCTTTAATAATCTGCGTTTTAATATTGCGAGCATCACTAGATGCCACATCAGGTTCGGTCATTGCAAATCCTGATCGAATCCGCCCATCCAGTAGTGGCTCAAGCCACATCTTCTTTTGCGCCTCATTGCCAAAGATATCCAGCAGCTCCATGTTGCCTGTATCAGGGGCTGCGCAGTTAATAGCCTCAGGTGCAAGCTCGGGGGACCACCCTGTTATCTCTGCAAGCGTTGCATACTCGGTAACGTTTAACCCATGGTGTGGATCTTTGCTATGAGGCAGAAAGAGATTCCATAGCCCTAATGCACGCGCCTTTACCTTTAACTGTTCAACCACAGCCGGAACTCCATGAGGCTTGCCGGAAGCGGCTAACTCCTCACGCTGCTTGTGATAGAGCGCCTCTGCTGGAAAGACCTCTTCGTCCATAAAGCTGCGCAGTGTGGCCGCGTATTGGGTTGTCTTAGCGCTCAAGGTAAAGTCCATCCTCCAACCTTACGCATAATTACCCGTTTTGAGGAGAGATCATGAGCGTCATGGACCGCTTTCGTTTAGATGGAAAGGTCGCAGTCGTCACCGGCGCATCATCAGGACTCGGGGTCGCATTTGCTAAAGCGCTCGCAGAGGCAGGCGCCGATGTTGTTCTTGGTGCACGTCGCGCAGATCGCCTTGCAGATACAGGTGCATTAGTAGCGGCAGCGGGAAGAAAGTTCGCAGCTCTTCAAACAGATGTCACACAACCAGAACAGTGTGATGCGTTAATCACTTGTGCAATTGAAAACTTTGGCCATGTAGATATCTTGGTCAATAATGCAGGAGTCGGAACAGCAGTTCCAGCAACTCGTGAAACCCCAGAGCAGTTCAGATCAGTTCTGGATGTCAATCTCTTTGGCGCATATTGGATGGCACAAGCATTTGCCAAAGCAAATACCAATGGCGGAGTAATCGTTAACATCTCAAGCATCTTAGGAATCAAACCGCAGGGTCTGCCACAAGCTGCATACGCTTCCAGCAAAGCAGGATTAATCGGATTAACTCGCGATCTTGCAACACAATGGACAGGCCGCAAAAACATTCGAGTTAACGCGCTCGCCCCAGGGTTTTTCCCATCGGAGATGAGTGATGACCTACCTAAAGAGATGGTCGAAATGCTCAAGAGCTCTACCCCGGCCGGCCGTCTGGGAGATCCTGAAGAGTTAGCAGCAACCTTGATTTGGCTAGTCAGCGATGCCTCTAGTTACGTCACAGGAATTACCGTTCCCGTTGACGGTGGATTGGTGATGCCGTAGTTCTACTTGCGCAGGATATTTATTAAATAACTAAACCCAAAGCCAAAACCAATAACTGCATAGAGATAACTAAACCAGGTTATTTGCACTGGGATCATTAAGGTCAACACACCGAGTGCGCTAGCACTGACACACATCACCTTTGCTACATTTCCCACACCTGAATCAGAGCTATTTCTTGAGTTATTCCACATATTCCCAGCAAGAGCAATAAGAGTTATAGCAATCATGCGCATAGACCAGATCAGGGCCTCATTGGCATCTAAGCCTAAAAGATCAAGAAACAGGGATGGAAGAAAAAGAAGAAAGAGCGCGGATGCGCCAAAGACTATGGATCCAGCTCTGAGAGTTTTTCTCATCGCTCTGTAGTTCATAGTGAAAACTCTACAACCCGTCCTTAGGTTTTCGCCCCTTAAACAGCTTAACAATGAGTCCAATCACAAATATCGCTAGCCGAATTTTATAGTTCCACCCAGGTTAGTTGTTCGCTAAATTTTATTGATCAATTAAGTCTGCTATAACTCCAACTTAACGCTGCTGCTACTGCCACCCACACCTGATAGGGCATGAGAGCTATCGCCATTGGGATGGAGATGGTGAAGAGGATGTAGGTCATGGGGATTGTGAGGACGGCTGTGAGGGCTAGGGCGATTGCCGCCCCTGTGAGATTGTGTGGGCGGTAGAACTGGTAGGCCCATGTGAGAGCGCAGATGAGAGATAGAGCGAAGAATCCTAGATAGATAAATGTTGCCGTGGTGGATGCGCGTTGTGCGATGGTGATCGCTGCGATTCCAAGAACAATAAAGTTATAGGGCCAAATGATTCCAAAGACAAAATCTGGTGGTTGCCACGCAGGTGGGTTGAGATTGCGATACCAGTTATCCCCGGTATTAACCCAGAGGCCAGAGCCGATCGCATAGATAAAGACCAGAGCAACACCTGTTACTGCTGTAAGGGTTTTCATGTGTTGAGGCTTTGGCTCATATGGTGAGTATAAAAGATGGATACTTACCTCATGCAACTACTTCGAAGAGTTCCGCAGATGGTGTTGGGCTTTGCCCTTGCCTATGCAGGTACTGGGCATCTTGGTGCTAACCGTGTGGAGTTTCGAGCACAGGTGCCAACGCTCTTTGCCGATTACGCAGATTTTGTTGTGCTGGCATCTGGGGTTGTAGAGATTGCGCTGGGGGTTGGGTTGATTGCACTGTGGAGATATCGCGTGCAGATCGGTTGGGCAGTTGGGTTTTTCTTTGTTGCAATCTTCTGGGGAAATATCTCGCAATATATCAATGGCGTGGATGCATTTGGGTTAAATACCGACAGCGCCCGCGCCATACGCCTGCTCTTTCAACCCTTATTAGTTATCTGGGCTCTATGGTCAACAGGTGCCTGGCGCTCATATCGCGCGAGTTAATCCTTCCACTCTACTTATGGAGCGTTTTCCCTTGATACGAATTGGTCTGGCCCTGCGTAAGGATAGGTTTATTCAATATCTTATAGAACTTCATCATAATCCCCACTACTATTTATTATACGTTACCCACTTCAATTGTTGCTGGGTTAAGTTCGGAGGGTTGAATTATGAAGAAGTTTAGATTTATTTTATTAATCCTGGCTGGGGCACTAGTTGTTTCTGGTTGTAGTTCAAGCGGGGATGATTCATCAGACTCCAGTGGCGGATCAATAATTGTTGCCTATCAAAATGACATTGCAACTTTAGATCCAGCTATTGGGTATGACTGGCAAAACTGGTCAATTATCAAATCACTATTTAGCCGGTTATTGGATTATGAACCAGGCACCACAAACTTAATTCCAGATTTAGCAACCAAAATGCCGGATATATCCGCAGATGGAAAGACAATTACCTTTGAGTTGCGTGATGATGTTAAGTTCCACAACGGACGCACCCTCACTGCCGAAGATGTTAAGTACTCCATTGAGAGAGCAGTCAATCCTGCTACTCAAGGGCCAGGAGCAGGCTTTTTTGGAAGTATTGCAGGCTTTGACGATGCAGCAGCTGGAAAATCAAATGATATTTCAGGAATTGTTATCAATAGTCCTACTTCAATTACATTTAATTTGAGCAGACCTGATGCAACCTTCATGCATGTCATGGCGATCAACTTCTCCAGCGTTGTTCCAAAGGAAGAGGCTGAGAAATATGGTCCAGATTTTGGTAAGAATCCAGTCGGCTCTGGAGCCTTCAAATTTACCTCCTGGGCTCTTGGCCAGAAGTTAACACTTGATCGAAATCTAGACTACTACCGCGAAGGTGTACCAAAACTTGATCAGATTAACTTCGAGGTTGGTGTTGACCCAGCAGTTGCATTACAACGCCTAAAGAGTGGTGATGTAGACATTCTTGGTGACGGTATTCCAGCTGCGAATTACATAGCTGAAAAAGAAAACTCAGATAACGCTGAGTTGATTATCGAGGGTGGTCAATTACAAACTGGTTATGTAACCCTGAATGTAAATACAAAACCATTAAATAATTTGAAAGTGCGTCAAGCAATTAATCATGCGATTGATAAAGAGCGCATAGTTCAGATCCTTAATGGCCGAGCAGTGGCTGCAAATCAGCCACTTCCACCATCAATGCCTGGTTATGATTCAAACTACACCGGCTTTGAATTTAATGTCGCTAAAGCCAAGTCACTTCTAGCTGAAGCTGGTTTAGCCAAGGGATTTAGCACTGAACTTTGGACAAGTAATACCGATCCAAACCCAAGAATTGCCCAATCAATTCAAGAGGATTTGGCAGCGATTGGTATCAAGGTGGCAATCAAGTCACTAGCACAGGCAAATGTGATTGAAGCAGGTGGTAGTGGTAAGGCACCAATGATTTGGTCAGGTGGTATGGCTTGGATTGCTGATTTCCCAGATGCAAGTAATTTCTGGGGACCAATTCTAGGTTGTGCCGGAACAGTGCCGGGCGGATGGAATTGGTCTAAGTACTGCAACAAAGCATTAGATGTTGATGCAGTCAAAGCTGATTCAATGACCGATCCAGCTAAATCAGATGAGCGTCTAGCGCTGTGGAGATCAGTTTTCACACGTGCGATGGATGAAGCACCATGGGTACCTATTTTCAACGAAAAGCGCATCACTATGAAGTCTAAACGACTAGGTGGAGATGTATCACTTTATGTTGACCCAGTACACATACCAGTTAACTACGACCATATCTTTATTAAAAAATAAGGATTTGGAGTAATTTAATAAATGACTAAGAGCATTCATGCTCGCGATCATCACTTTGGGTGGGATAACACATTCCCACCCAAAGTGAGGATCACACCTGGTGAAACTTTATTAATTGAGACCATCGACGCATCAGCTGCGCAGATAACAGCAGATTCACAGTTAAAAGATTTGATTAATTTAGACTTTTCGAGAGTCAATCCAGTCACTGGCCCGATTTTTGTTGAAGGCGCACAACCTGGTGATGCAGTAGAGGTTACATTCTTAGAGTTTCATGGCCAGGGTTGGGGTTGGACTGGAAATATTCCAGGGTTTGGTTTACTTGCTGATCAATTTACCGATCCGGCCCTATTTATTTGGAAGTTTGATAAAGAGAATCCAAAGATTGCCCAGTTTTCAAATGGCGCCAAGATTGGACTTAAGCCATTTGTAGGCACTATCGGTGTGGGTTTGGCAGAAAAAGGACTGCACTCCGTAGTTCCACCACGAAATGTTGGTGGCAATCTTGATATCAGGGATATGTCGGTTGGAACTAAAGTGATGATTCCAGTTGAGGTTGCAGGTGCCTTACTTTCCGTAGGTGATACCCACGCAGCACAAGGAGATGGTGAGATTTGTGGTACTGCAATCGAAAGTCCCTTTGAAGTACTAGTAAAAATTGATCTAATAAAAGCAGCTCACATCAAATCACCACGGTTTCAAACCGCAGGCCCTGTTACCTCACATGTAGATAAGGCTGGATATATCGTAACTACCGGGGTTGGACCAGATCTTATGGTCGGTGCAAAAGAGGCGGTATCGCGAATGATTGATCACTTGGTGAAAGATTATAAATTGTCACCAGTAGATGCTTACATTTTATGTTCTGTTGCTGGAGATCTAAGAATCTCTGAAGTTGTGGATGTTCCAAATTGGGTGGTTTCATTTTATTTCCCTAGATCCGCACACGAATAGTGTGACGAAGTAGTGACAGTAGCTTCCTGTTTAGAGGTAAGTAACCTAACGGTTGCCTTCAGATCTGAAGGCGAGGATTTAATTGTTGTCGATGATGTCAGTTTCACCGTAAATCAGGGTGAGGTTGTAGGTTTAGTTGGCGAAAGTGGCTGCGGCAAATCCGTTACCGCCATGAGTTTAGTCTCGTTATTACCACCAAATAGCTCAAGGCGACTTTCAGGTCAAATAACATTGAGCGGTAATAATCTCTCAGCTATGAGTGAGCGCGAGTTATGTCAGATTCGTGGCGCCCAGGTCGGATTTATATTTCAAGAACCAATGAGCAGTTTAAATCCAGTTCTTACAATTGGTTATCAACTCCGAGAGGCTCTAGCTCTTCATCAAAAGCTAAGCAAAGATGCGATTGAGACAACAGTCTTAGAAATGCTTACCTTGGTAGGGATAAGTAACCCTGAGATGCGTGTTAATCAATATGCAAGTGAACTCTCTGGTGGTTTGCGTCAAAGAGTTATGATTGCTATGGCCTTAATTTGTAAACCACAGTTACTAATTGCAGATGAACCAACTACCGCCCTTGATGTAACAATTCAGGCCCAGATACTAGATTTATTGCGAAAGCTCCAACACCAACTATCAATGTCGGTACTACTCATTACCCACGATCTAGGTGTTGTTGCAGAAAATTGTGATCGAGTTTTAGTGATGTATGCCGGAAAAATTGTTGAAAGTGGGAAAACTAAAGATGTACTCACCAATCCTAAACATCCATATACCCATGCTCTTCTAAAAACATCGTCTAGGCATGTACTACATGCTGACGCGCCGCTAACAACTATCCCTGGAATGGTTATGCCACCTAATCAACGTGGAGTGGGCTGCTCCTTTGCGCCAAGGTGTCAAAATGTGATTACTCAGTGTTCTCAAGATACGCCACTTCTACAAGGGCAGAATCATAGTGTTGCTTGTTGGAGCCCGGTATGAGCAAAATACTTGAGTTAGAAAACCTTAGAAAAGAGTTTGTAAGCAAATCTTCAGATCAACCAATAGTAGCTGTAGATAACATCTGCCTTTCGCTAGAAAAAGGTAAGGTGTTGGGGATTGTTGGCGAGTCTGGTTCAGGTAAATCGACACTTGCTCGCTTGATGTTGAGATTGGTTGAACCCACCTCAGGGAAAATCACCTTTGATGGTATTG
>JAQBVO010000014.1 GCA_027728065.1 Actinomycetota bacterium | reverse complement strand
AGGGTAATGACTGGACATATTCTCTCCTTTTTAGAGGGTGGAAGTGTCTAGTGTTTTTCGCTCAGGCCCTTTCATATCCGTTGAATGAGGCCCAAAGAAGATGGCAGACGAAAAATCCTCATAGAAGGAAAGTGAATCGCCTAACACTTGCCTAACACCGTCCTTACACCTAGTGGTTCTACCTGGTACTTTCAGGCGTGAAATAGGCGTAAGTCATTACCGCAAGACACTTAGAGATACGCTTAGAATCCAGACTGGCACGACTGTTAATCGACAGGTTCTTGGTTCGAATCCAAGTCAGGGAGCCCTAAAAAATGCATCTAACCCGCCCATTGATTACCATTGCTTTAGCAGGGGATGCTCAGAGAATTAATAGGATGAAGGAGTAGTTTGGCCATTGGAAGGCAAAGGATGATGAGAGAGATTTGGATATGAGGGATAGACAAGTGAAATCAACTGTTACAAAGATCGGTCTTGGCTTTATTCTCGGTGCAACGGTAGTGGCAGGAGTTGCTTCAGCGGCGATCTCTGAGCCAGTTGGCCTACAGGCATGCGTTGATAAGCGAACTCAGGCGATCTATCTCTCCAGTAGCGGAACGTGTAGCTCAAACCGTACCTTGATTCGCCTTGGCGGCTCATCAATCGATGTGCGATCGATCGCTGCCTTAGTTACCCCATCGGTTGTCTCAATCAAAGTCAACGCTGCCTTTGGATCTGGCACTGGCTCTGGATCAATTTATAAAACTAACGCGACCTCTTCATACATTATTACCAACAATCACGTCGTTGCAGCGGCTGCAACCAGTGGCACAATCATTGTTGAGCTGCTTAACGGGGATATGATCCCAGCAACTATCGTTGGTCGTGATAGCGCATATGACATTGCCGTGATCATAGTGGAAAAGGGCAATCTTCCGATTATTAGCATCGGTGACTCCTCTAAATTAAGTGTAGGAGATCCAGTTGTGGCGATTGGTTCACCTCTGGGACTTGCAAGTACGGTGACAAGCGGAATCGTCTCAGCCTTTAATCGCCCTGTTACAACTGGAAGTATAGGTTCGGAGTCCTTTGTCAATGCGATCCAGACCGATGCAGCAATTAATCCAGGTAACTCGGGTGGAGCACTCCTTGATTCATCTGGTCGCATCGTCGGTGTCAACTCAGCTATCGCATCACTTTCAAGTGGTGGATCTAGCGGAAACATTGGCCTTGGCTTTGCAATTCCCTTTAATGAGGCTAAGCGAGTTGTCGATGAGTTGATTTCAACGGGTAAATCAACACGACCAGTCTTAGGTGTTTTCTTTGACACAACATTTACGGGTACGGGGGCGAAGATCTTAAGACTTAGCCCGGGTGAGGGCGCTGAAAAAGCGGGAATTCCTGCTGGTTCGATTATCAGATCTATTGATGGTTTAAAGATAGCCGATAACGTCGGGGCGATTGTTAGAATTAGATCATATGCGCCAGGATCGAAGGTAACCGTTACCGTAGATTTACCTTCGGGAGGATCGCAGAGCTTCACAGTTACGCTTGGATCGGCACCATCTAATTAAATATGCCCTCGTAAGATATCTGTAACGTTAGCGAAATATCTTCGGGTAGGATTTAGGTATGGCACTGTTTCGACTTAACGTCGCTCTTCCAGATCGCCCTGGATCTTTGGGTCTTTTGGCATCGGCTATTGGTGCAGCTGGTGGAGATATTCGCGAACTCGTAGTTTTAAAGTCAGAGGGTGGACGTGGCTTTGATGATATTACCGTTGCACTGCCGGGTAAGGATCCAGGTGATTTAGTTGACTTACTCAACTCAATGGGTGGAGTAGAGGTTATTTCGATAACCCCCGTTGGATAATCTGCGCGCCTTGACTTGGTAGCCTGTACCGCCAGTTACTAATATGCGCATGATTAGAGCTTGACTTTGCGAAGCTGAGCCGCTGATTGCTCTGGACGCATATCCATAATAAATGCACCCATCGCAGATTCAGAGCCTGCTAAATACTTTAACTTTCCAGGAGCGCGCCGAACACTTGTAATCTGCCAGTGCAGTCTCAGTACATCGCGGCCAACTCGCACTGGAGCTTGATGCCAGGCAGCGATATAGGCCATCTCAATTCCAAAGACTCCATCCAAACGCTTCATGATTTCCAAGGCAATTGGTGCAAATCCATCGCGAGCGACCTGGGTGAGCTCGGTCAAATCTGCGACCGGCTCGAGAGGTGCGATGTGGATTTCAAATGGATATCGTGATGCATAGGGAACATATGCAATCCAATCATTGTTGCGCGCAATGATGCGCTTGTGATCACGGATTTCTCGCGCAAGGATCTGATCAAATAAGATTTTGCCCGTTGAAGCCTTGTAGGAATTGGCTGTGGCTAACATTTTTTCAACACGTGGTGGAAGGTATGAGTATGCATAGATCTGGCCGTGCGGGTGGGCAAGCGTCACGCCAATCTCTTCGCCGCGGTTTTCAAAGGGTGCGATATGTTCGATAAACGGCTCCAGAGAGAGCTCTTCTGTTCGATCAATCCAGGCTTCAAGTAATACATGCACGCGGTCGGGGGATAAGTCTTTAAAAGATTTTCCGTGATCTGCGGTAAAACAGATCACTTCGCACTTTCCAGCGGCCGTACCTAAATCGCTATCTGGACCAGCTACATCAGGCAGTGCCCAATCTGCATCTGGTGGACGCAGAGATGGTGAGCGGTTATCAAAGACAACTACTTCATAATCAGATTCAGGAATCTCAGTTAAAAGCTCACTCGTTGTTGGGCATAGCGGGCAGAGCTCTTTTGGTGGTAAAAAAACCCGTCCTTGACGGTGCGCGGCCATTGCAACCCACTCATTGACTAAGGGATCTAGCCGCAGTTCACCAATTCCAGGTTGCTCTTCGATTGGGCGGCGATCATGGGAAGTACGCGTTTGGTGTTTAGTGTCGTAATAGCGAATTGTGCGGCCATCGGCCATCTCGCGATTAGTGCGCGTTATGCCGGCCGATAATCTCTTACTCTGCGCCATAGTGTGGATACTCTACCTGTGTGCTTAAGCAATCGGCACTCCTTCGCAGTGAACACAGTTCGTTGCTGCTGGAAACCGTAGATGGAGCGTTGGTAATCGGCCATTGGGGTGCAGCCTTCGTTGGCTATGTAGCCGATCTAGCCAGTGCCGGCAAATGCATTCCTAGTGGAGATTACAAAGATTTAATCCACCCAATGAAGGCTTCGCTCAACTGCTTTTTTCCACTGCGCATAGCCTTTTTCACGCTCATCATGGGTGCTAGTCGATAACCAGCGGCGTGATTCTTGCCACTGTGCACGAAGTTCTTGTGGTGATGACCAAAAACCAACTGCCAAGCCCGCGGTATATGCAGCACCTAGCGCAGTAGTTTCTGCGATGAGTGGCTTAGATATGTCGATTCCCATGATGTCGGCCTGCATCTGCATACACAGAGAGTTTGCAGTTATGCCACCGTCAACGCGCATCTGCTTCATAGGAACACCACTATCAGCGACCATCGCATCCATCACATCGCGTGTCTGATAACAAATAGCTTCAAGGGCTGCACGTGCAAGGTGGGCCTTTGTGGCCGCCCGAGTTAATCCCACAATTACCCCTCGAGCATCACTGCGCCAATAGGGTGCGAAGAGTCCGGAAAATGCCGGTACAAAATAGAGACCTGCGCTATCACTTACTGATGCGGCTAAGCTCTCAGTCTCTGAGGCATTGGTAATAATGCCTAGCTGATCACGCAGCCATTGAATAGCAGAGCCCGTTACTGCAACCGAACCTTCAAGGGCGTAGTGTGCAGGCTCATTTCCAAATTTAAAACATACCGTTGTTAGCAAGCCATTTTTTGATCTAACAATTTCAGTACCAGTATTAAGTAAAGCAAAGTTACCGGTGCCATAAGTTGTCTTTGACTCACCCCGTTGTAGACATACCTGCCCAACCATCGCGGCCTGTTGATCTCCAACAATTCCAGCGATAGGAACTGCAGTACCAAAGGGACCATGTGGATCGGTGAGTGCGTACTCCTCGGATGAGGATTTAATAACCGGTAGTGACTCTGGCGAGATCCCAAAAATCTTCAGGAGCTCCTCATCCCACTCTAAACTCTCTAGGTTCATCAATAGAGTTCGGCTGGCATTAGTCACATCGGTTGCATGAACCCCGCCGCGAACTCCACCCGATAGGTTCCATAAAAGCCATGAATCAATGGTTCCAAAGCGCGCGTTTGCCCCACTAGCTGCCGGCACATTCCTGAGCATCCAGTTCATTTTGCTGGCGGAAAAATATGGCGCAATTGTTAAACCGGTTTTAAAACGAATAATCTCTTGCTCATCCTGAGTAAGGCCGGCTAAAAAATCAGTGGTCCGTGTGTCTTGCCATACGATGGCATTAGATAGTGCTCGACCGGTCGTGATATCCCAGAGGACGGTAGTTTCGCGTTGATTTGTGATTCCAATTGCCGCTAAATCCGAGCCAAGAATATCGGCCTGCTTGAGTGCGGCCACTATAACTTCCTGCGTACGCTCCCAGATTTCATCGGCATCGTGTTCGACCCAACCAGCTTGAGGCAGTATCTGGCGATGCTCAACTTGATGCTGGCCCACAACTTTTCCCGCATGATCAAAGATCATAAAACGAGTACTACTCGTGCCCTGGTCCAAACTTCCGATGTATCTCACGTGAAGCAAACTCGTCTCTAGTGGGTTAGGCTTAACTCTACAAAGGCCATTATGGAGATGCAACGCACATGTTTCTAACCCAACTCAACCCCGATCAGCGCCAAAGTGCTATCGCAACTCTTGGTAGTCAGCGTTTTGATGTTCTCGTAATTGGCGGAGGAGTAAATGGTGTTGGAGCCGCTCTGGATGCCGCATCGCGTGGGCTAAAGGTCGCCCTTATTGAATCTCAAGATATCGCGGCGGGAACATCGAGCCGCTCGAGCAAGTTGATTCACGGAGGCCTGCGCTATCTGGAACAGTATGATTTCAAACTAGTTCGCGAAGCACTCCACGAGCGAGAGCTTTTGGTTTCAACTTTGTGTCCGCATCTAGTCAAGCCTGTTGGTTTTTTATTTCCATTGACGGAAAAATTCAAAGAGCGTACATACGTCGGGGCAGGCCTTGCCATCTATGACGCACTACGTGGTTTTCAACGTGCACTACCTTGGCATAAGCATTTGGGACAAAAACAGATAAACGAAATCGCTCCATCACTGCGCCCAGATATCATTATGGGTGCTATTAAATACTTCGATGCTCAAGTAGATGATGCTCGGCACACTCTTGCAGTGGCACGCACTGCAGCCCGACATGGCGCGATAATCGCCACTCGTGTGAGTGCTCAGTCACTTATTCGCGAAGGCAAACGCGTCGTCGGTGTCAATGCTAAGGATTTAGAGACGGGTCAGAGCATTGCGATCAAAGCCAGTGTTAGCGTAATGTGCGCGGGTGTTTGGAGCGATGATCTGCATGAAAAGTTTAATCTTAAAGCTGGGTATCAGGTTACTATGAGTAAAGGCATACATATTGTTCTGCCAGGGTGGGCGATTAACTCTGATGCCGGAATAATTCTTAAAACGCCAATTTCCGTCCTCTTTATTATTCCATGGGCCGATAAGTGGATTGTTGGGACAACCGATACTCCATATACGGGTGATCGCACCAAACCTTTGGCCAATCTTGAAGATGTGCAGTACATAGTTGATCAAGCCAATCGGGTTTTAACCCCTGCAATAAAAAGTGAAGAGATAATCGGTGTCTATGCCGGCTTGCGGCCGCTAGTTGCTAACAATAAAAACTCAGTCACAACCAGGCTTTCACGTGAGCATACCGTTGATCGCCCAGCTCCAGGCTTTGTGAGTATCGCTGGCGGTAAATACACGACCTATCGCGTTATGGGTAAGGATGTTATCGATCTTGCAGTCAATGAACTTCGCAAAATCATCCCTGAATCAGTCACCGATAAACTCCCACTCATTGGTGCTGATGGCTACTTTGCTTTGATACAACAGGTAGAGAGCATTTCATCTGAGAGTGGGTTAGATATTGAAACCATTAGACACCTGCTTAATCGTTACGGCTCGATGATTAGTGAGATATTAGATTTAATTAGACAAGAGCCAGCCCTTGCTAAGAAGTTAACGGCAGATTTGCCGTATATCAAGGCTGAGATTTACTATGCTGCTAGCCATGAAGGTGCGCGCACCGTCGAAGATGTGATCTCACGTCGCACACATATCGCATTCGAGGCTAATAACGGTGGAATTGATTTAGCAGATGCGGTTGCAGAGATAATCGCACCAGTTTTGGGCTGGAGTGCAATGGAGCGCAAGGCTTCAGTAAGCTCCTATGAGTCATTAGTGGATCGAGAATTAGCTGCCCTTGATGAACTTTTACTCGATGATGAAAAAATTAATTCTTAATCTGTTTTGCGCAGCCATTAACTGAAGGCTTGGGTTTTGGCTTAACTGTTGGCGCACTCGTTGGTGTTGGTATTGCTCCTTGTTCAACTTCAAAAGCTACGGGCATTGAACTCTGTGCATGCGTTTGAGATACATCGGTAAATACAATACTTCCAGTGTAAGTGCCCGCTGGTACATCTTTGATGGTCAGCGTCCATGCCCCACTAGTTGCCCGTAACACGCTCTGAGTTGGTTTCGGGGTCGGGCTATTAACTGCATCAAAGACGAGCTTCACACTGCCTGTGACAACAGGAGAGAGATCTGGGCGAGTGACTGCCACGGAAAAAGTTACGAACTTATTGGTCGTTGATGCCGAGGCATTGAGCACGCTCAGAAGCGTCGGCTCATTTCGAGGCATTAAATCAACCAAACTCGGTGACCAACTACCCTGGACTAAATCTACAAAGGCCTGTGGCGTACCTCTAAAAACATTAAGATCTAATCGCGATCCAGGCACACCATATTTAGGTGCAATCCCACAGGATGTGTACTGCCAGATCGTCCACTGTGAATCGCAGTTAGCACCTGTCCATGAATGTACATAACAACCACTAGACTTTAACCCAGGTTGATTGATCGGATCAAAAGGATCAATTGCATAATGCGCTAGCCACAATGGATACTGTGCTAATTCAGCATTTCGAAGCATTGAACTCTCAAGAAAATTCGGATAAGAGTACAGAATCGGAACCTTACCTGTTTTTTCCTTCAGTGTTTTTAGAAAAACCTTAGCCCAGAGTGTTACCTGACTGCGCGTGGCATATTTTGCGCATGCACCTGATGCAGATACGCGAACACATTTATTTTCAAGGTCAAGGGCATATGGTAGATCTCGTTGGGTATAACCTCCAATGGATGCTAAGCGCCAAATAGCTTTTTGAGCCTGCGCAGTTGCATCTCTAATGATCCCATCATCATCTGAAACATCAGGCAGGATGGCATAGTGATAAAAACCGGTATAGATTCCCGCCGCCTGTGCGGCGTTGTGATCCATTACTAAATACTTAAGTGTGAGCGCATCGGCATCAGCGCGTGTATCAGAGGCTTTAATCATTACAAATCGCAGACCAGCTTCGTACATTTTTACAAAATCAATCTGCTTATCATTGGGATGCTGCCAACGACTAATATCGGCGCCATGAATACGTCCACCTGGTCCTAACCCAGCGATAACAAGGGATGGATCGGTTTGGGATATTTGTGCAACCTGTGAAATTGTAATAGAGCGTGTTGGCGAATAGATTTTTTTGCCGCCCGTGAGTGCAGCTGCTCGATAGGCAACCTTTGAGTCGATAGCTGTAGCAAGAGCCGTAACTTTCCACGTACCTGCTTTAGTGGTTTTAGATTTAAATCTCGTTGGTTTCCAACTACCCGCGTTTCTTATCTGAATATCCACCGTGACTCCAGATTTAGCAGGTTTGATTGTGCCGTAGAAGGTCAATAGAGCCTCTGAGGTTGATGGTGTTTGTCGCAGCGTAAGTGAGAGTTGCGGCGTACTTGCGCTGGCGCTGGGTAGACCGAAACCAATCAATGAAATCGTAAGTAGGGTGATTAAAGGGCGCAGATTCATCGTTCGGCAATCTCAACATCGATAAGCAGCAACTCTTTAACCGTAGAGATCAATAGTTGATGCTGTTTTAACCGGGTCTGGGAGTATTCGTGAGCAGCTCCAAGCTTTCTGCTATCTGAGAAGTCAAGAGTGAGGAGGGTGCCATCAAATTCAGCTAAGCGGGCATCGAAAAAAGCAAGCCAGGTGATTCGATCTTTTTCAAGGAGCGCATCGAGAACTTCGTTCCAGCGCTCTCGTATCTGACCCAGCTCCATAAAGGCCAACTTTACCCGTGATTGCCTAGAGCAGCGCGGTTAGTGTCGGGACGCGCTAAGCCATTTGTTATATTCATTAACTAACTGCACTCGCATGTTTCTATCGCGATCGGGTTGAATATTAAACTCCTGTGTCACTCGCGAAATCATCTGCTCAACGGCCTTTTCGCTGACATATCGCATGCGACCAATGTGGGCGTTAGTGAAGCCTTCGGCGACAAGACGTAGAGTCTGAACTTGTGCATCGGTGAGTTGAACCAGCAATTTTCCAAGTGATGCTTCATGGATAGATACGCTGCCATTGATCCATGCAACAGCATGATTTTCCTGGGCTGAAATCTTAGATTCAGTGATAGCTTGGCATAAGACCAAGAGATCTGTTGCAGATTTCTTAAGTACTATCTTGGTGCCGGCAGGGATATCAATACTTCGTTCACCACGCAGCCTAATATCTGCGCAACTCTCAAGAATAACAATGCCAATATTGGGCTTTGCCTTTCGTAGATTTACTGCGATTGCAATGGCAGAGATTCCAGCAACGTGCATATCAAGTAAGACAACATCAGGTTGCAATCTATGTAGAAGAGTTATTGCCACGCCTTCACTTCGAGCCTCACCGATAACATCCATATCATGCAATCTAAGAGCTGGAACAAGAGTTGAGAGTTCGAAGCCATCATTAACAACAACTAACACGCGTTCATTCATGATGATGAGAGTAACAGAGAAAAAATTACTAATCTTTAGAAACTTACTTTATTTGAGTGTTTGAATGATGGCCCCAGAGATTCCCGTCACAAGCATCTCGGCAGAGATAGGGCCACCCCTAGAGGCAATCTTTGCCGCAGATGAATGAATAAAAGCACCAGCTGCTGCTACCTGCGCTAAATGATTTGGATCGTTTAATATATTAATAGTATTTGTAGCAATCAATGCAGCAATAATGCCCGCCAACACATCTCCACTGCCAGCAGTTGCTAACCATGGAGTTGCAACTGGCAGTTCAATCAAAATCTCATCATTAGCAACTAAAGTCCGCGCACCCTTGAGTAGTACAGTCACGCCGAGTGTAGATGCTGCCACCTGTACCCACTTTTTCGGATCACCTTCGATAGCTTCAACCGATACAGGTACACCTCGCTGCGTTAATAGTTGTGAGAGCTCACCACTATGTGGCGTAATCAAGGTCGGCTGCTCAAGACTACCGGCTAATTCAAGTGCGCCGGCATCAAGCAGAGTGGGCATAGATTGTAGGTAGGCTAGTTTGAACCAACGGTGACGGAGCCACGTTGAGAAATTTAAGTATTTGTCGCTAGGAATACCAGAGCCGATTAACCAGGCCGAAACCTTTCCAGGCTGTACAACTGCCGAGGGAGTTGTGTGTAAAACTAAATGTGCTAATCCAGAGGAGCTATAGAAACGAATCAGGCCAAGACCTGTTGCCGCCGCCGCCGATGTTGTTAGAACCGCTGCACCTGGATACTGCGCAGAACCGGTAATTATTCCTAGTACGCCACGAGAGTATTTTTGATCTAAATCTGTTGGTACAACGATGCAATGTTTAGTATCTCTCATGCTCCATTTCTTGATGATGCGATTGTTTTGAGCCATAGATAACTATGACATGAAATTGGTAATGAGTGGTACTACGTTTTAAGAGGGTAAAAAATCCCCTGTACCAGCGGCCTAAAAAAATGCGCGATGTACATCACACCTAAAGCACACCTGCCTCTAGAAAGCGCGCCGTAGCATCTAATATCTCTGTTCACTGTTACTATCGCACTCTGTTAGCGCACAAGGGAGTTAGGTCTTGTTTGATTTGATTCAAGGATTACCGATCCATCCACTCGTTACCCACGCCGTTGTCGTGCTTGCTCCACTGGCCGGGCTCGGAGTTCTCTTAGTTGTATTCACTCCCAGATTACGGGCCAATTACACTCCTCTTGTCTTGATCATCTTATCGGCAGCAACAGTCTCTGCATTTATTGCCGAACAATCTGGCCAGGAGTTATCGCAACGAGTTGGTCTACCCAGCGCCCATGCCGCGCAAGGTGAACGGTTACCAAAAGTTCTACTTGGACTCACATTCATTTTTTTACTATGGTTTCTCATTGACAAATCCAGAATTAAATTAAGAAATAATCGAGCTTTTATACAAAACTCTTTAAAACTAATTGCAACGGTATTATCCGTAACTAGTTTTGCTCTTACCTTTATCGTCGGCCACTCAGGGGCAACAGCGACCTGGAAGGATCGAATTGCCACCACTGGCGGGGTTGCGCTAGAGGATTCTAAAAGCCAAGGCGGCACAGCCTCTGGATCGACAAGTGAGGGAGCAGTTGAGCTCTCAAATTCGCAGGTCACACTGCGAAACTCTGCCTCTGCTTGCTGGAGCATTGTTAATGGAAATGTCTATAACTTAACGAGTTTTATTCAAGAGCATCCTGGTGGGGTATCGGTAATCTCAGATATCTGTGGAAAGGATGGTACGAAGGCATTTACTGGTCAGCACGGCACTCAAGCCAAGCCCAATGATTTTTTGAGAAGTTTCCTATTGGGCCCAGTCGGCGGCCAAATTACTTTAGAGCAGAGTAAAAAAACTATTGCACCACCCAGTGCTGGATACGAAGACGATTAAATCCCACTGCTCTTAAGAGATGAGTTAATAATCTTGCGAGTGGGGCGGGCGCTACCATTTATGGGATCTTCGCCATACTTGAGCCGCCCAATTGCTTGTCTAATTGGGTCCTTACTGATTCACTTACTAGATGAGTTTATCTCGCCCAGTGGCCTTAGTAACGGGAAGTGGCGGAGCCCTCGGCTCAGAAATGTGTAAGCAATTCCTTGCAGATGGTTATGACGTTGTTGTCTCTGATCTTCGAGAGGATGCAGCGCAAGAAGTTGCAAGAGGATTAGATCCAACGGGTGATCGCGTTTTTACAGTCTCCATTGATGTTGGATCGACTGAATCTGTAGATCAAGGTATAGCAAAGATTATCAAACGTTTTGGTCACCTTGATGTATTGGTAAATAATGCAGGAAACTTCCGTCAAGGCGCAACGCACACATATAGTGATGAAGATTGGCGTTTTATAACAAATGTGCATCTTGATGGTGCGTTTCGCTGTTGTCGTGCTGCTTATCCACATCTAAAGAAATCTCCTTACCCGACAATTATTTCGATTGCATCAATTGCTGCGCGCATTGGTCTGCCAGGCCGCCTTTCTTATTCGGTATCAAAAGCCGGACTCGAAGCATTGACTCGGGTTCTTGCAGTTGAGTGGGCCCCTGACAATATTCGTGTAGTTGCAGTAGCACCTGGGTTTACTAAGACGCAGAATCGCGTTTTTGTTGATGGCAAAGAAGTTAGCTCTGAAGCATTTGCTCAAGCCGTGCCAATCAAACGTATGGGGCGGCCTGAGGAGCAAGCATCGGTCGTTGTTTTCTTGGCATCTAAAGGAGCCTCATATATCAATGGGCAAACCATCGTCGTTGATGGTGGCGCTACCATTGATTTAAGAGTCTAAGAACTTGGAGTTTCTTTGAAATCACTTGCTGCGCTCATTCGGGAAAGTGGAGCGCCTCTTCCTTATGCAAGATCTCGCCCACTTGAAATTGTTGAGATTGATCTAGCGCCACCTCGAGCCGGTGAGGTGCTAGTTAAAATTGAATCGGCTGGTATCTGTCATTCAGATCTTTCAGTGGTTAATGGAACTCGACAACGTCCGCTTCCCCTTGTTGGCGGACACGAATCAGCCGGCGTGGTGGTCGAACTTGGTGCCGCCGTGAAAAACCTTAAAGTCGGTGACCACGTAACAAGTATTTTCTTGCCTAGTTGCGGCACATGCAGCGAATGTCTATGGGGCACACCCGCATTTTGCTCAATCGGTGCAGCGTCTAATGCACGTGGTGAAATGATAGAAGGGGGATCACGAATAAGTTTTAACAACGCACCTGTTAATCACTACAACGGAGTTTCTTGTTATAGCCAGTATGCAGTTCTTGATGAGCGTTCACTGATTAAACTTCCTGATGACATTCCTTTCGATATTGCAGCACTCTTTGGTTGCGCTCTACTTACAGGTATTGGCGCTGTTCGAAATTCTGCTCACACAAAAGAGGGTCAATCTCTTGGAGTATGGGGACTTGGTGGTGTTGGCCTCTCTGCATTGATTGGTGCTGTCATTTCTAAAGCATCTCCCATATTTGCTATCGATCCAGTTGCCTCTAAGAGAGAACTTGCGCTCTCACTTGGTGCAGATTTTGCACTCGACCCGCGTGAGAACTTGCGCGATCAACTCCCTGCAGGTGTTGGCGTTGCTATCGAATGTGCGGGACGTGCAGATACGTTGAAATCGGCATATGAGGCCACAAGTCGTGGAGGAATAACTGTCACCGTTGGATTGCCTCCAGCGTCAGAGATGTTTTCAATTTCGGCATTGTCTTTAGTCTCAGATGTGAAAACAATCCGCGGCTCCTACCTTGGCTCTGCAAATCCCCGCGTAGATATACCTGAATTTGTAGATTTTTGGAGAGCAGGCAAACTGCCAGTAGAAAAGCTACTCACATCCGTTAGCCCGATGTCTCAAGTTAATGAAACAATGGACGCTCTTCAAAGTGCTCAAGTAGTAAGGCAAGTAATTCACCCGTACTAACTTAATTAAATTATATTTAGAGTAAGTGTTTATTAAAGTTCGTCCCTTGACGACTCGTTACAAACCGCCCCCCGAACTAAATCGAGCGGTAAATTTTGTTTCTATTATTAACTTTTTTTGTACCCCACTCTTGAGAATTTGTAACATCATATGCGCGGATTCTGCACCAATTGTTCGTGCGTCGCGATACACGCAAGAAATCTCTGGTGAAAAAATGTCAAACAAAGGCCATTCATCCAGAGCAACAAAAGCCAAATCCTCACCAACTTTAAGGCCTATCTCTTTGAGCGCTCGAAGTGCGCCCCAAGTTGAACTAATTCCACCAGTCATTAATGCTGTTGGCCGAGGCTGGCTTGTCATTAGATTGTGAGTGTGCACAAAAGCATATTCCGCGTCGAAGCCACCTAAGGCAAGAAACGATTCATCAATTTCCTTACCTATATCGCCGAAAGCTTGTTTAAATCCCCGCATACGATTGCGGGTTGTATAAACGTTCTCATCTCCTGTAACAAAGCCGATTTTTGTATGCCCAGCGTCTATTAGATGTTTTGTAGCCTCATAAACCCCTTGATAGTGATTAGTAAGAACGGCACTTGTGTGTATCCCTTTAACTTCGCGGTCAAGTAAAACTATTGCAGCATTCAATGAAATTAGTGACTTCTTGACTGACGGATCACCTTCGTCAACGAGAGAGGCAATCACACCATCTACTCGGCGGCGGCGCATAATTTGGAAATTCTTCGATTCGGTTTCAATGTTTGCATCTGAATTCATTAAGATCATCGAATACCCATGACGCTGTAACTCTTGTTCGCATGCGCGGGCAACTAATGCATAAAGTGGATTTGAAATATCGCGGATGATAAATCCAATTATCCTCGTACTTCCGCTGCGCAATGATTGCGCTATTAGATCTGGTTCATAACCAAGAGTTGAAACAGCTTCCTCAACGCGCGCACGCATTGCAAGTGATACATCAGGATGACCTGACATAACTCGAGAGACACTTGAAAGAGCAACTCCTGCCCGAACTGCAACATCGCGAATGGTAATCTTGCCGGTAAATGTTTCCTCAGACATAACTCTCACACCCCTGTTCGCGGGAGCAAATAGGTATTACTCATAATGGAACCGATTCTGGAATTTTGACATATTTCCAGTAAAATTGCCAGAGCAAAATTAGGAGGAGATAGCCATGATAGATCTAAGAATCATAGGTATTGAGGCCGAACAGGATCGTTTGCTATTTGTGCCCACCTCCCGTGAGTAAGCAGACTCTAGAGAGGCTAACAGGATGTGTGTCAACGATTCACATGGGGTTTCAGGCGGAGAAATAATCAACTGACTTAGTGCTCTAGGTGAGGAGCGGGGAAGCGGATGGGTGGTCGCTTGCCATCGAAGCGGAGTGGAAGTCCTGGAATTTGCTCCAATTGAGTTGTTGGATCTGGGTAATTAAGCAAGATTGTCATTGCTTGAGCTTGGTAATCGTCGCGAAGATCTTCAGGTAGCGAAACGCGATCAGCAGGTACTCCGCCCCCACCTAATATTCGCGCCCAGTGCACTGCGTCATTACTTGCAAGTGCATTTTCAATCTCAACTTTTAGTGTTGCCGCATGGGTAACACGATCGGAATTTGTTCTAAATCGCACATCACTTAATAGATCACTCCGATTAATCAACGTGCAAAGCTTCGAGAAAATATTGTCATTACCGACACCTATGCATAATGTGCCAGAGGATGTTGTGAAGAGTCCGTAGGGGGAAAAGGCTGGATGACCTGCACCAGATCGCACTGAGGCTTTACCTGTAAGTTGGTTGGCAGATAAATGATAACTTACCCAAAGAGCGCCAGTTTCAAAGAGAGAGGTTTCTACAACGCCTCCTTCTCCAGTCCTATCGCGTTTGACCAATGCCGCAAGCACTCCAATGGCTAGCCACATTCCTCCACCGATATCTAAAACAGATACTCCGGCACGGACGGGATTGCCATCGGGCTCGCCTGTAACATGCATGATTCCAGTGCGCGCTTGCACTGTCGCGTCATAACCGGGTGCTGCTGCATCTGGTCCTTCGACTCCATATGAGGAGAGATTGCCGCAGATCAATCGAGGTCGCTTTGCCCGTAACTCGAGGGAGGTTAGTTCCAGAGCCTGCAATCTCTCTGGAAGAAAATTGGTCAAGAAAACATCACACTCATCAAGCATTCCATCTAGCTTTGCTCGACCTTCTTTTGATTTCAGGTCGATGCTCATAGCGCTCTTATTGCGATTGACCACATGGAAATATGCCGACCGATCCCCATCGATAGGGGACATCGCTCGGGCGGGATCACCGCTAGGGGTTTCAATTTTGATGACTTCAGCGCCTAGGTCTGCTAAAACCGCGCCACTGAAGGGGCCTGCAATATTGGAGGTGGCATCTAAAACTTTGACCCCAAAAAGAGGCAAGTTTGATCCAAGTGCCTCAGATGGTGGCATAGCTCGGGCTTGACTTCATTGGGCTCACGAGAATATTCTAGCAACGATTCCAGTTGGGGCATATATTGAGCAATTGAGGCAGCGATAGAGGGAGTGAGATGGGTACAACCACACCAATGCGATTTAGACAGGCGATTGTTAGCGCCCTTGCCGATGAGATGCGAGCAGATTCGACTGTCATGTTATTTGGTGAGGATGTAGCAGAAGCTGAAGGTCCATTTAAAACTTCAGAAGGTTTGCTTGCTGAGTTCGGGCCGCTTCGAATTCGCGATACTCCTATTTCTGAAATGGGATTTACTGGCGCAGCAGTTGGTGCGGCCATTATGGGTATGAAGCCCGTTGTCGAAATCATGTTTATGGAATTCCTTGGAGTTGCACTTGATCAACTCGTAACTGAGGCTGCAAAGATGCGCTACCTAAGCAATGGCAAGCTTTCTGTGCCTATGGTCGTGCGCGCATCAGTAGGTTCTGGACTTGGTTTTGGTTGCCAACATTCACAAACTCTTGAAAACTGGGTTGCAGCAACTCCCGGTTTAAAAGTTGTCTGTCCAAGTGACGCGCAATCTGCGTACTCATTAATGCGTGCTTCGATTCAAGATCCAGATCCAGTCATGATTCTTGAGCCACGCATTCTTTACGCAGAACGTGGAGAAGTTGATACCTCTTTGTCACTCCCAATAGGGAAAGCGCGAGTTCTACGCAAGGGAATTGATATTACTGTCGTAGCTCTTGGCCAAATGGTTAATGTTGCTCGAAACGCAATTGAAAAATCTGGCCTGGACGTAGAACTTATTGATCTTGCAACAGTGGTTCCATGGGATCGTGAAGGCGTGCTTGCTTCAGTTAAAAAAACTGGTCGTCTAGTTGTCGTAGAAGAAGCCCCCAAGAGCGGTGGATGGGGCTCAGAAATCGTGGCTGCAGCTACGTCAGAACTATTTAGTCAACTTAAAGGAGCACCGTTTCGTATTACTACTCCAGACGTACCAGTTCCTTATAGCGGTGTTCTTGAAGCGCGATTTGTTCCAACAGCCGATGATGTTGCTCGTCAGTTGATCGAATCATTCAAATCTGGAACTTCTCCGAAATCTTGGTGGGAATTGGAAGGCTTAAAATAATGTCGGTAGAACTCAAACGTCGCAAAGCGGTACAAGAAGATTCCGTAGCTCAATATGAACGAATGATCGAAATTCGTGAGTTCGAAGAGCAGATTAACGGTCTTTTTGCCGCTGGTTTAATCCGCGGAACCACTCATCTATGCCTAGGGCAAGAAGCGCTCGCAGTTGGATTAGCAAGTGTCTTGCGTCCAACGGATATCGTCTCTGCAACTTATCGTGGCCACGGAATCGCTCTTGCACTTGGTTTAAGTCCAGAAGCTGTCTTGGGTGAGATCATGGGTAAGACAATTGGTTGCTGTGGTGGCGTTGGTGGTTCGATGCACTTAAGCAATATGGATCTTGGATTGCTTCCAACATCTGCAATTATCGGTGGAGGTATGCCAATAGCTGCAGGCGCGGCACTTTCTTTCCAAGTGCGCAAAACAGATGATGTTGCGGTAGCTGTTTTTGGAGATGGTGCTGCAAATATCGGCGCCTTCCATGAAACTCTTAACTTGGCCTCTATCTGGAACCTTCCAGTAGTTTTCATTTGTGATAACAACGTTTACGGAGAATATTCTCGCATCAATATTACGACTCCCATCGAAGATCTTCATATGCGTGCCGATAGCTACAATATGCCGCACTTTTCGCTAGATGGCATGGATATAGGAGTAGTTCAAAAGGGAGTTACAGAAGCCGTTAATCGCGCACGTAGCGGTGGCGGACCGACTCTTATTGAAGCTAAGACGTATCGTTTTGCGGGGCACTCACGTGCAGACCAAGCTCTCTATCGTCCAGAGGGTGAATTAGAGAAATGGCAGAAGCGCGATCCAATCAAGCTCACTGAAGAAAGCCTAGTAGCAAGTGGTGCACTTAACGCTGAGAAGATTGCCAAAATCCAATCAGATATGAAGGCGACTATCGAGAAAGTTGTCGCAACATGCCAAGCCTCCCCTGAGCCAAATTTAGCCTCTATGTTCCAAAACATTTTCACACCTGCAAAGGTCGGTCGCTAATGAAGATGACAATCAAAATGCCACGCGTTGGTGACACCGTTGATGAGGTCTACTTAGTTGCGTGGAAGGTGGCGGTCGGTGACACGATTGTTGCTGGTGACATGATTATGGAAGTTGAAACAGATAAGGCAACAGTTGAAGTTCCATCGCCAATTGCTGGAACGATTCTTGAACTGCTCTTCAAGGAAGGCGGCGAGATTAAAACAGGTGAAGCGATTGTAATTTGCGAAGGTAAGTAAGCGGGAAGAGGGAATCACCATGTCCAAAATAGAGAAAATCGAAACGATTCCAATAAGAGTGCCGCTGAAGCACTTGTATAAAGGGTCGTATTACAAGATGCGCAACCGATGCACAGTCATTACGCGCATCACAACATCTGATGGCATCGTTGGCCAGAGTTATAACGCCGACACAGATGAAGAGCAGAATGAGGTTCTCGCAATCATTCATGATGAGATTGCACCTCTTGTTACTGGAATGGATTCACGACAAGTAGAAAAAATCTGGCATGCAATGGTGCCCGTAACTTTGGATCAGTTACGAGACCGCGCAATTCCTATGCAAGCAATTGCCTGCGTTGATAGCGCAATATGGGACGCATTTGGTAAGTACACTAATCAACCACTTTGGCGATTATGGGGCGGATTCCGCGATCGTATTCCAATGATTGGAATCGGCGGCTATTACGGTTCAAGTGAAGCAGATTTAGAGCGCGAACTTGGATTCTTTAAAGATGAAATTGGCATGGTTGGAATGAAATTTAAGATTGGTGCTAAACCACCTGAGGAAGATGCAGCACGTCTTCGTTTGGCAAAGTCAATTGTTGGCGATAACTTTGTATTTGTTGTTGACGCCAACCAGGGATACACCGTCAATGAAGCTATTAATTTCCTTTCTCATATTGAGGGTGAAATTCCCCTGCGTTGGTTTGAAGAGCCAACTCGTTGGCATGCTGATTGGCGCGGACTTCGCGACATTCGTCTTCGCGGAAATGTCAATGTTGCTGCAGGACAGAGTGAAATCTCTCGTGTTGGCATGCGTGAGATGATGGTTAACGGCGCAATCGATGTGTGTAATTACGATGCATCATGGGGTGGCGGACCAACTGAGTGGCGTCGGGTGGCAGCCCTTGCAGCCTCTTTTGATGTGCAACTAGGTCACCATGAAGAAGCACAAGTTGCATCACACCTACTCGCTTCAGTACCTCACGGAACCTATGTTGAATCATTTTCTCCTACTCGCGATCCGATTTTCTGGGAAATGCTCGCAAATCGCCAACCCTTGGTAAATGGTGAATTTGTTCTTCCTGATGCTCCTGGATTTGGTTGGGAGCTCGATGAAGATTTCATCGCGCAATATCGCGTCGATAAATAGGCAGGCCTTAAAGGGAGACGAAGATGGCAACAATTGCGATTTATGGTCATGGTCAGTTAGGAACAACTGTTTCGCAGTTGCTCTCTGATATCGCACACCACAAAGTACTAGGACCTTTTGGTAGAGATGCAAGTGGCAAAGCTCTTGAATCAGGTGCCGACGTTGTCATCATCGCAACTACCACTCGTTTTAAAGATGTCGCAAACGATATCGAGCGAGCAGTAAAAGCTGGCTCAAATGTTCTAGTCTCTGCCGAAGAGTGTGCCTATCCATGGGCAGTTGATGCAAAGCGAGCCGACGATCTTGATGCGCTAGCTAAATCCAAATCTGTTTCCATTGCAGGCACCGGCGTTAACCCTGGACTTATTTTTGATTCACTAGTTTTAACATTGCTAGGTGCAGCGCCCCGAGGTTGCACAGTTGTGGTACGTCGCACTGTGAGCATCGCAGGGTTTGGTGCAACTGTTTTAGGCCGTATTGGCCTGGGCAAAACTCCAGCAACATTTGCAGAAGCGGTCGCTAAGGAAGAGATCTTGGGGCACGCAGGATTCCCGCAATCCATGAGCGTTGTCGCAACGGCTATGGGGCTCAACATTGAAAAGATTTCTAAAGAATTATTGCCAGTCATTAGTGAGAAAGAAATAGATTTGCCTGGAAGATTTACCGTTCGTGCGGGTGAGAGCGCTGGCGTCAATCAAACATACAGCGCCTATGTTAATGGCAAGATTTGGTTTACATCCCACTTTTATGGCCATATTGATCTACCTTCACTTGGGAAGAGCGCCATAGATGAAATCGAACTATCCCTTGATGGCAAGGTCTTTCAAACTACCCAACTCAAGCCAGGTATTGGCTCACAAGTGGGCTCTCAAAATATGGTGGCAAATTCAATACAGAGAATTATCCATGCACGAAGTGGGTGGGTAACAACTGCAGAGATGCAGCCTGCTTACCCAGAAGATCTCAAATAATAATCAGCAGAGAGTAAAAAGGGAGAAGGAAATGGCAAACGTTCCAACAATCGCGCGAGTAACGGTTCATCCTGTTACTTACCCAGAGCCAAATGATAATAACTCCATGCGTTTTCTCACCTTTGTGCGCATCGAATCAACTGATGGGCACGTTGGTTGGGGGGAGGCAATTACACAGTTCCCAGGTAGCACTCGCGGAACGGTAGAAATCATCAAGGCTTTGACTGATGATCTAATTGGTAAAGATCCAACACAAAATATTGGCATCTGGCGAGATATCCGCAAGCAGACCTGGTGGTACTCATATCGTGGAGGTCTAGCACATTTTGCACTCTCTGCTATTGATATTGCCCTCTGGGATCTCAAAGGAAAAATTATTGGTCAATCCCTCATACAGATGATAGGCAAGCGCGATGCTGCGCCCGATACACGATTGCCGGTACTGGCTTCGACGCATGTGTTTAATGCTAATTTGGATGTTGAAGTTGCGCGTCATGAAAAGTTTGTTAAGGACGGTTATATTGGATTTAAAATTGGTATGGGCAAGCGTGGAGATGCTCGCGTCGGTTATGACATCGATCGTGACATCAAATTCGTAAAGGACTTACGAGCTGCAGCTGGGCCAAAGGCATGGATCATGATGGATCGTGGTCAGTCCCTTAACTGGACCGTTGATGAAACTATTGCTCGTGTGCAGGCATGGGAAGAGCAAGACCTTAAATGGGTAGAAGAGCCATTTGAACCATGGGAGTTTGAGCATTTCCGCAAACTGCGCCAACATAGTACGACTATGTTTGCTGGTAGTGAGCGCGAGTGGGACTACCGCGGTTATACCGAAGTAATTAATTCAGGCACTCTCGATGTCATTGGTTGCGATGTCGGACGTGTTGAGGGCATCACCGGAGCCCTTGACATTATTCGGCTTGTAGAAGCTGCCGGATTATGGTTTAACAGCCATGCGTGGTCGAGCGCTGTAAATACAGCTGCCTCTATTGCACTCTCAGCTTCAACCCCACGTTGCTTATTGCAAGAACTAAAACCCGATGAGAACCCAATGCAACATGAGTTAGTAGATGAGCCATTTGTTGCCGAAAATGGAAGCATCGGCGTTCCTAACAAACCAGGACTTGGTATTAATGTCAACGAAAAGGTCCTTGCCAAATATGCCTTCTAATCGGAGTGATCTTTCTTTAGGCTTTGGGTTAGAGGATAAAGTAGTTGTAGTTACTGGAGCTTCGAGTGGGATTGGGCGTGCAAGCGCTCTTCTATTCGATGCTGTCGGTGCAAGAGTCTTTGCGACAGCGCGTAATCAAGCACAGCTGGATTCTTTAGCCAAGGAGATGCAAGATCCATCACGGCATTTTTTCCATGTCGCAGATCTTCAAACTAGTGAAGTTTGTGAGGCAATTATTGATAAGACCCTAGATGTATATGGGGAAATATTTGTTTTAGCCCATATTGCAGGAGGTCTTCGACGCAAGAAACTTGCGGAAGTGACAGAAGATGATTGGGATTATCAATTTAATGTAAATCTGCGATCTGGATTTTTCCTCAATCGCGCGGCGGGGGCTGCAATGATTGAGCGTAAGACGCCAGGGCGAATAATTAATTGCACCTCGGGTGCGTGGATGACGGGTCCTGTAAATGGCAGCGATGCATATGTGGCCGCAAAAGGGGGAATTGTTACCATGACTCGGGGATTTGCTGGGCAATTTGGACCACATGGAATTCGGGTAAATGTCTTATCACCCGGCCAGATTAATACGCCGATGCAACATAATGACAATGACCCCAAAATTATTGCCGCCGCAACGGCTGCATGTCCTCTTCGTCGCATTGGCCAGCCAGAAGAGTTGGCACGGGCAGTGATTTTTCTAGCATCCGATAACTCGTCATTCATCAACGGTGCTACGCTCAATGTCAGCGGCGGAAGTCTGATGTACTAACTACTTCCCAGCTAAAAAGTGCTGCATTTGATGGTGATTCTAAGGAGGAAGAAGATTAAATCCAACTGCCCTTAAGAGATGAGTTAATAGTCTTGTGAGTGGGGCGGGTCGGGCTCGAACCGACGACGACCGGATTATGAGTCCGGGGCTCTAACCAACTGAGCTACCGCCCCTTTCGTGGCCTATGCTACAAGATAAAACCGTAGCAAACACTTCTAGCCATCTCACAGAACTCTGATGGATAGATGAAAATCAAATAAATTAGTTCTTTGGTAATAGCCAATACCTTCCTGTCGCCAAATAATTAGATCTCCTGAAGGGTGGCACTAAAGCATTACTCAATCTCTCCCTTATCTTTATGGGATGAAGAAAACTCTATTGGCATCCTTAATTATCTCGTTTCAGATGGTCCAAATAGTCGGCTCACATGCAGCGCCTATCTATGTTTTTCCAATTATTGGTTGTGACTACACATATGCCAAGGCGCACCATGGTTATCCGGCTACAGACATCTTGGCTAAGTCGGGTTGTAAATATGTTGCAGTTACATCTGGAGTAATTGATGAGGTAAATCGGATAGATTCGTGGTCTGGCAAAACAAATTTAGGTGCTGATAGAGGAGGGCTCTATCTCTCCTTCATTGGAGAGGATGGAGTGAGATACTACGCATCACATCTGCGCTCTATCCCTAAAAGTATTCAGCCAGGGGTCACAGTTAAGGCTGGAAGATTTCTAGGCACAGTAGGTGCCACAGGTAGTGCCCGTGGAACGAAGCCACATATTCACTTTGGAATCTCCTGGAGTACGCCACCGCAGACCTGGTGGGTGAGACGCGGAATGATTTGGCCTTGGAAGTATTTAGATGCCTGGAAGGTAGGCAAGGACTTATCTCCTGCAAAGAAGGTCGAGGCAAAGCGATTAAAGATTGGTGATATTCCACCAGAACCGTATTGGGTAAAAAAATAACCCCTACCGTTTCCAGTAGGGGTTATTTATAAAGCGGTGGGAATTAGGCAGGGTTTACTGCATCGGCCTGAGGACCCTTTGGACCCTGTACGACCTCAAATGAAACTGCCTGACCCTCTTCAAGGGACTTGTAACCGTTTCCTTGGATTGCTGAGTAGTGAACGAATACATCTTGTCCGCCACCATCAACTGCAATGAAACCGAAACCCTTTTCAGAGTTGAACCACTTAACTGTACCTGTTGCCATGTTTTACTTTTCCTTCGATATGTGGGTGGCCGAGAAATCCCCGACCACGGTCTTCCTCTTGCGCCAGCGATACCGAATATGTATTACATGAAACGGGTACTGATTAAGCGTCGGACTAGCGCCAACTCTAGCGCCTACCGGCCCGTATGCCTAAAGTCAGGCTGGACAGTATGAGCGTGACGGGTGTGTAATTAGGGTACTAGTAAGTGCGAAAAGGCGGCTGGGGAAGGTCGCAATCGGCGTCCTTGCTAGGAGATTTCAATGCAACGTTTAACCCGCTCCTCCACATCTTTAGCTGTGCGAGGCGATCTGACCATTCATAGCGCCCCATCGGCGCTGCGCAACCATATTGATTGGGCGCTGGTCGATTTATTAACGCCACAGATCAGATGTGACTGGACGCCTCAGGTACTCAAGGCCGGTACGTATAAGTGTGCTCTTTCATGGCGCGATCGCGAAGGTGTAGCTAGCGCTATTGCAACCGTATTGCGTAGTTGGCACTACATCTACTTTGAAGTGCAAGAGGATAATAACAATGGGGGAGAGTTATTTCGTTGTACTCCAGAGTTGGGAATTCACCGTGCGTTAACAGATCTTTCAGGTTCGGTAATTATGAATCAGAATCAGATTGATGCAGTGCTTGCGCAAAGTTTTGATGAAGAGTCGATACGTTTGGGGCTATCTCTGATTATCGGTAGTGATTGGGAGAATGAACTTGAACCATTTCGCGGAGTTGCTCATCAAGAGATTGCCCATCTTCGTGCAATTTGATGTGTATTATTAAGTTATGAGCCAATTAAACGAATCGCCTTTCATCACAGTCGAGCGACGCAAAGCGGTAACAATTATTATCTCTGCTATTATTCTCTCTCTGGCACTTGGCATCGGATTAATGCGCGTTGGATCTGGTTTTGCATCCCGCAGCAGTGATGGAATAACCGTGACAGGATCTGCAAAGACTACTGCAACGGCCGATAACGCTGTTTGGATACTTTCGGTAAATCTCTCATCTCCGAATGTAGGCACTGCAGTCAAGAAAGTAGATTCCGATGTCGCAGCGCTTTCAAAGTATTTAACCACTGGTGGTATCTCAAGTGAGGCATTAACTCTTGGCCCTGTATCGACCTATGCCAACGAAGAGTACGTCAACGGTAATTCAACGGGGCGCATTCTCTCCTACCGAGCTAACCGCGATGTAACCGTTCGAACCAGTGATGTGCAACTAGTATCAAAGCTCAGCCAAGGAATCGGGGCGATACTAGAGACTGGAATTAATGTTAATAACTATGGACCTCAGTACTACATCTCTAACCTGCCCGAGCTTCGCCCAGCGTTAATGAGCGAGGCGATGAAGGATGCAAAGTTGCGTGCCGAAGCCCTTACTAAGGCCGTCGGTAGCCAACTGGGATCCTTAGTAAATGTAAAGGCTGGGCCAATCCAGATCACAACACCTGATTCAACAATGACGGCTGATTATGGGGCTTACGACACAAGCACGATTGAAAAAACCGTAACCGCCACCCTATCGGTAACATTTAAAACCAACTAGCATGGCATCAGTCATCTTGATAACGGATCTAGCCGTCATTCGGGGTGGTAGAACGATTCTCCGTGCTAGTCATATTGCTCTTCTTGGTGATATTACTTGGTGTAGGGTCATTAACTTTGCGACGTACTACGAAATAAATTAAAGCGGAATATTGCCGTGGCTACCACGGCGGTGTGGTGAATCTGCAATTGTTTTTGCTAGTGCACTCCTCGTGAACTGCGGTGCAACCATCTCATCAACTGCACCGATTTCAATCGCCTTTAAGACCCCACCTGAAACCTTTTCATGTTCGGCCGCTAGCTCTAACTCCATTGATTCTCTTTGTTCGGTCGGGATATCGGCTAGAATTC
The DNA here is from genome assembly GCA_027728065.1 of Actinomycetota bacterium. GTDB lineage: Bacteria > Actinomycetota > Actinomycetes > Nanopelagicales > Nanopelagicaceae > Planktophila. Next base: position 8,105 of record JAQBVO010000014.1, on the reverse strand, counting down.
TCCGGTGTAATACGCGCACCGCGGCCACTGCTCCCATAATTGAAACCTCGGCCTGTGGCCAGGCAAATACACGTGTTGCACCCAATGCCTTTGAGTTCATTGCAACGAATGCACCGCCATATGCACGGCGAGTAATCAACGTAACACGCGGAACAACTGCCTCGCCAAATGCATGCAATAACTTTGCACCTCGCCTAACCGCGCCCTCCCACTCCTGTCCTGCTCCAGGCAAGAAGCCCTGTACATCTGCAATCACAATCAGTGGTATTCCAAATGCATCGCATGTACGTACAAAGCGAGCGGCTTTTTCACCAGCTGCAGCATCTAAAACCCCTGCAAGGTGGGCTGGGTTATTAGCCAGCACACCAACGGTGGCACCACCCAAGCGTCCGATAATCGTTGTCATGTTAGGTGCCCACATTGAAAGTAGTTCGATGTGTTCGCTCTCTTGATCTAATATCGCATCTACCAGTGGATGGACTTCGTAGGTGCGGATTTTGGAGTCGGGAACGAATATAGATAGATCAATATCTTTAACATCTGGGCTCATAAAGCCGTGATTGGCAAAGAGTGCGGTCAAATCGCGGATATCATCAAAGGCACTCTGTTCAGTTGGCGCAATGATGTGTGCGAGCCCACTATTTTTCTTATGAGCCTCTGGTCCACCTAGTAGCGCCATATCGATATCTTCGCCAGTAACGCTCTTTACAACATCGGGGCCTGTGACAAAGATGCGTCCCTCTGGTGCAAGGACTACAACATCGGTCAACGCTGGCCCATATGCGCCACCGCCTGCTGTTGGTCCTAGAACTAATGAGAGTTGTGGAATGCGACCGCTTGCCGAAATCATCGATTGGAAAACCTCGCCAAATGCATCAAGAGATGCCACGCCATCACTTAATCGCGCGCCACCTGAGTGCCAGATACCGATAACAGGCACCTGCGCCCCCATCGCAGCTTTGTAGGCCGTGACAATAACCTTTGAACCATCAACACCGAGGGCACCACTTTTGATCGTTGCATCTGATGCGAAAATTACAACTTTATTGCCCTTTACTAAACCCGTTACTGCAATCACTCCGCAGTCAGTACGTGGGATTAGAAAAGTAAACTTTCCATCATCGACTAAGCGCGCAATGCGTACCTCTGGATCGCGCGGGTCTAGCGATGTGGTTGACATCTATATGCTCTTAAAAGCTAGAACAACGTTATGTCCACCAAAGCCAAATGAGTCATTCAGGGCTGCAATATCCCCTGCTGGCAGTGTGCGCGGTTTATTGCCCACCACATCAATACTTATAGCTGGATCTAAATTTTCGATATTAATCGTTGGGGGAGCCAGGCGATCTTGTAGCGCTTTAACGATGAAGACTGATTCGATAGCGCCAGCCCCACCTAGTAAATGCCCTGTCATTGATTTCGTAGCAGAGACTGCAACATGGTCGGCATCGATGCCAAGGGCTGCTCGCAGCGCGTTAGCTTCGGCGATATCTCCTACGGGGGTCGATGTTGCATGAGCATTTAAATGGACGATATCTGCAGTTGTTAAACCGCTATCGAGGAGCGCAAATTTAATTGCGCGCTGTACACCCGCGCCATCAGGGTCAGGGGCTGCGATGTGATAGCCGTCAGAGGTTAAGCCTTGGCCTGCGAGTTCACAGTAAATCTTTGCACCACGTGCACGTGCATGTTCATACTCTTCCAGAATTAAAATACCGCCGCCTTCGCCCAAGACAAAGCCATCACGGCTTAGATCATATGGACGTGATGCAGATGCAGGATCATCGTTTCTAGTCGATAACGCCTTCATCGCTGCAAATCCCGACATAGGCATGGGATGGATTGCAGCTTCAACGCCTCCACTAACAACACAATCGGCGCGGTTACTGCGAATCATCTCTAAGGCATAACCAATAGCCTCGGCCCCCGATGCACATGCACTTACTGGCGTATGAACACCGGCCTTTGCTTGAAGTTCAAGACCAACATTTGCCGCAGGACCATTGGGCATCAACATCGGAACAGTGTGTGGGCTGACAAGCCGTGCGCCTTTTTCACGTAAAATACCGTATTGATCAAGCAGGGTTGTTACACCACCAATGCCCGATGCGATAACAACTCCTAAGCGCTCTTTATCCAGCTGTGGTTCTCCTGCATCTCTCCACGCCTCACGAGAAGCAATGATGGCAAACTGTTCGGATCGATCTAAGCGGCGCATCTCTACCCGCTCCATCTGTTCGCTGGGCTCAACTGCTACACGGGCGGCAAAATGGACTGGAATAGTCTGTGCCCAATCCTCACTCAGTAAACGAGCCCCACTCGTGCCTGCTAGAAGCGCAGACCAGGATGTAGCAACCTCGCCCCCGAGTGGCGTTGTAGCACCAAGACCAGTGACCACAACACGACGGGCAGGCATGAGAAACCCTCTACTTAATTACTTAGCTGCATTGACGATGAAGTTAACAGCATCGCCAACAGTGGCTAAATCTGTAACTGCTTCATCTGGAATCTTGACTCCAAAGCGCTCTTCTGCAGCAACGACAACTTCAACCATGCTTAGCGAGTCGACCTCTAGATCGATGGTGAAATTCTTGCCCATTTCAATCGATGCAGCAGGGATACCAGCTACTTCTTCAACGATCTCTTTTAATCCCGCAAGTACGTCAGCTTGTGCAAGTGCCATTGTATTTTTTCCATCCGTTAGCTGGTTTATTTACTCTCATTGGTAGGCCGTCATTCTCTCTGAAAAAACCGATACTTACGAGTATCTACGCCCTCATATGGCGAAAATCTCAAGGCGCTGGGGGTAACTCAACGACTTGGGCGGCATAGACCAGGCCAGCCCCATAGCCAATCAACAACGCCAGTTCGCCATGTAGTTCTGGATGCGCATCAAGAAGTGCATCCATTGCAAGGGGAATCGATGCAGCTGAGGTATTTCCATTAACACGAATATCGTCGGCGATAAGAACACTCTCTGGGATTTTAATCTTCTTGGCCATTGATTCGATGATGCGCATATTTGCTTGATGTGGGATAAATGCACCGAGCTCATCGGGGCGAACACCTGCGGCTTCAAGGGCTTTTATACCGATTTTACTCACGGTAAATACCGCCCAACGATATACAACTTGGCCTTGCTGAGAAATATTTGGCCAACCAAGTGCGGTAACGCCTTTATCGGGAGCATTTCTAAACTCGGTATATGCAGGATTTAAAATTATTGCATCGCGCGAATCGGCATCTGATCCCCATGCCGTCGGTCCGATACCTGCTTTATCACTCGCTCCAATTACAACTGCGCCAGCGCCATCGGCAAAGATAAATGCAGTTGCTCGATCGTCAGGATCGGTAAAATCTGAAAGCTTTTCAACACCAACTACTAAAACATATTTAGATGTTCCAGCACGAACTAGATCACTTGCCATCGCAACGCCATAACAAAAGCCCGCACATGCCGCGCTAATATCAAAGGCGGCTGCCTTTGGGTTTCCTAATACATTAATAAGTTCAGTTGCCGCACTAGGTGCTTGAAATGGATAGGAGATTGTTGCAAGAATTACAGTGTCGATATCGGCGATTGTTAACTTTGCACGCTTGAGTGCCTGTTCGCAAGCGGCCTGAGCCATTGAGATAACGGATTCATCTGGGCCGGCGATGCGACGGCTTTGTATACCGGTACGCTGCTCAATCCATTCATCATTTGATTTAATGCGATCAACGATTTCACTGTTAGGTACAAGGCGTTTAGGGCGATATGAACCAACAGAGAGTATTTGGCTATTACCCATAGCTGGAAGTTTTATGCTCATGCCTGCCTCTCTGCGAACTCACGCGCAGCATCTAAATCCTGTGCACTCTTGAGCCCAAAGCTTTCAATCTCTGGCACCGTGCGCTTGAGCAAGCCAACCAGAGTTGCCGCCGGGGCTAATTCAATGACACCCGTAACACCCATAGCTTTCAATCTTTCCATGCATAGATCCCAGCGCACGGGGCTGGCGATCTGGCTAACGATCCCGGCAAGTATCAGATCAGCATCACCTACAACTGCGCCATCTGCGTTAGAGATAGTCGGAACTAATGGTTTGCGCGTGGGGATAGTGGCGGCAATTGTGGCGATGGCTGCAACTGCAGGGGACATATAAGAGGTATGAAAAGCTCCAGCCACTGCCAGAGCCCTTACGCGTGCACCTGCCGGTGGCTCTGCCGCCAGGGTTGCAAGGGCCGATAAATCTCCGGCGGCAACTATCTGACTTGCACCATTTTCATTTGCTGCAACTAAACCTAAAGATTTAAGCGCTGCAATTACTTCACTGCGATCGCCACCAAGGAGCGCCGACATTCCAGAGGCAGATTGTGCTGCAGCCTTAGCCATCTCAATTCCACGTGCGCGCACAAGTTGTAGCGCGTCGGTATCGGTAATCGCCCCGCACAATGCAGCTGCAGTTAACTCACCGACCGAGTGGCCCGAAACAACGGCGTAGTTATTAACCCTTAATGCATAAGCCGATAATAAAGATGTGGCAACGATGAGTGGTTGGGCATTAGCTGTATCTTTAATCTCATCGGCATCTGCGCTTGTGCCAAGACGTATTAAATCTAAATCAATATCGGCCGACCATTGCTCTAATAAACCCCGTGATGTTGGATCTTGAATCCAAGAGTCGAGCATCCCTGGGCTTTGTGATCCTTGACCAGGTGCGATGAGTGCCAACATGATTACAAGATATTACCTGCTCCTTGCAATTACTACCTAGTACGCGAAATTAGCCATACCTACGCACTGTGTTCAGGCACAGTGATCTTTGTTTGAGCCTGCATGATGAATGGCTCATAGGTTGCAATATCTTGACTAGCACCGCAGATTTACCTAAATAATTCGTCCCACTGTTGATCTGGAAGTATAAAAACACTCTCCTACCTTGATGAATTCATCAAGAGCAATGATCCATGAGTTGGATCGGCCCCAAGCGATGTCAGATTGCAAAGCGCGTTTCGAGCAGAGAGTCATAAAGCTCATTGAAGAGACAGAGTTCAACTGCATCTGCCGCGTTAGAGCAGATGGCAAAATTGGTTCCACTATTTATAACGGTTGCGCCTAGAATTCTCCAATCTGCAGGAAGTACTGGGCAATAATGCCCTTTCTACAGCACCTGCGGTCGCCATTCCCTTTACTCATTAGTAATATAAGGGCCATGAAGATTGCCGTCTGCATCAAACAGGTCCCTGATTCTTGGGCCGAGAAGAAGATGGTCAATGGCCTCCTGGATCGAGTCAATGTCGATGTAGTTCTCAATGACCTAGATGAATATGCCATTGAGGAGTCGCTTGCAATCGCCGAGGCACATGGCGGCAATGACGAGGGTGGAGCCAACACGATCACCGTGATTTCAATGGGGCCAGAGCGTGCAACCGAGGCGGTGCGCAAAGCGCTTTCGATGGGTGCAAATAATGCGATTTTAGTAAGCGATAGCGCACTCGTTGGAGCCGATGCCCTGAGCACATCGCAGGTTTTAGCCACTGTCATTTTTAAAGGTGAGTTTGATCTAGTTCTCTGCGGAACCGAATCTACGGATGCACGCATGAGTGTTGTGCCGGCGATGATTGCGGAGCGTTTGGGTTGTGCCCAACTTACCTTTGCATCGGCGGTAAAAGTTGATCCCGTCGCCAAGAAAGTATCGATTACTCGCGTAAGTGAGACTGGTGTTGATGAGATGTTTGGGCAGTTTCCAGCAATCGTTTCAGTCGTCGAAAAAATCAATGAGCCGCGCTATCCATCCTTTAAAGGCATTATGGCGGCTAAAAAGAAAAGTATCGAAGTAATGGATTTGAATGCAGTGGGTATTGCAATTGAAAATGCATGGTCGGTTGTCATCGATGCATCGCCACGTCCACCACGTGCAGCTGGAATCAAAGTCAGTGATGATGGTGGCGGGGCAGATCAGCTTGTCACCTTTTTAGCCGAGAAGAAGTTGATATGACCAGCTGCCTAATTCTGGCCGATTTTATCGGTGGAAAAAATACTAAGATAACTGCCGAGCTTGCCACTGCCGCTGCGCGAATCGGGGAAGTAACTGCAGTGGTACTTGCGCCAACCGGTCAAGGCGCTACCTATGCCGCTAGCCTTAATCAAGGAGCTATTAGCAAAGTAATAGTAGTTGAATCAGATAGTTTCGCAGCCCATGGCATTGGCGCTGTGGCCGATGTTCTAACTCAGATAATCGCCACTAAAAACCCAGCTGCAATTTTGATTGCTTCCCATGCATTTGGTAAAGAAGTTGCTGGCCGAGTTGCAGTTAAAAGCAACTGCGGAATCATCACCGATGCAGTCGATGTGGCCGCTGATTTAACTGCGACTCAGTTGGTCTTTGGCGGCTCAACGACTGTGCACTCTCAGGTCTGCCACGGAACTGCGATTATTACTGTCCGCCCTAACTCAATTACCGCCGATTTAAAAGCTGCCAGCCCAGCAGTTGAAAGCCTTTCATTTGAGATCTCCGAATGTGCTAAGAAGGCAACGATTACATCTTCAAAACCTCCACTCCAAGGTGGCCGGCCTGAACTCACAGAGGCCGACATCGTAGTTTCGGGAGGACGCGGAACTAATGGTGACTTTGCCGCAGTTGAAGCCTTCGCCGACTCACTTGGTGCCGCAGTTGGTGCATCGCGCGCAGCGACCGATGCGGGTTGGTATCCGCACTCTCATCAAGTAGGCCAGACTGGAAAAACAGTAAGTCCACAGTTATATGTTGCATGCGGAATTTCAGGTGCGATTCAACATCGTGCAGGCATGCAGACAAGTAAGGCCATTGTTGTCATCAATAAAGATCCAGAGGCTCCGATTTTTGAAATCGCCGATTTTGGCGTGGTTGGCGATCTCTTTGCCGTGCTTCCAAAGGCTACGGAGGGCGTTAAAGCACGTAAGTCCTAGGATGAGCCCCATGTCTTCAATCTATCTCGACCATGCTGCGACTACGCCTATGTTTGAGAGCGCATTGATTGCGATGACTAATCAGGCAAGTGTTCTTGGGAATCCATCGAGTCTGCATACGCACGGCCGCGCAACTCGAAAGAAATTAGAAGATGCCCGAGAGCTTTTAGCTAAAGAAATTGCTTGTCTACCGAGTGAGATTATCTTCACCGCATCTGGCACCGAAGCTAATAACATCGCACTCAAAGGGATGTACTGGGCTGGACGCAAGCGTGGAAAGAATCTCGTCGTAATTTCAAGTATCGAGCACCACGCAATTTTGGATCCAGCCCAATGGCTTGCAACACATGAAGGCGCAGAGGTAATTCAAATTCCAGTTAACTCTGATGGAGTCATTGATCTGGCTTTTCTTACCGATCTGATTGCAAAGCGCGGGCCCGAGATCGCAGTTATATCGGTGATGCATTCAAATAATGAAACCGGGGTAATTCAGCCGATTGCCGCCATTGTTGCCGCCTCCGGTGATATAGCAGTCCATATCGATGCTGTACAAAGTTTTAAGAAAGTACCTTTATCCTTTGACGCATTAGGAGTGAGCGCACTTTCTTTGAGCGCTCACAAGATTGGTGGACCACTTGGAATCGGTGCACTCATTTTAAAGCGCGGCATAGAGATCCCCTCACTACTGCATGGAGGGGGACAAGAGCGCGAAATTCGCAGTGGAACTTTAAATGCTCCAGGTATTGTGGGTTTTGCAACTGCGGCAGTTAGTGATGATTACAACGCCCAATCTGTGGCGGCAATTCGTGATCGTTTCATAACCTCTATCCAAGCCCTTATTCCCGAGGCAGTTATTAACGGCCTTACATCAGAGCGCTTACCTGGAATCGTTAACGTGACATTTCCTGGAACACAGAGCGATACCTTGTTACTGCTCATGGATGCCCAGAAGATCTCATGCTCTACTGGCTCAGCATGTAGCGCGGGTGTGCATGAGGCCAGCCATGTTTTACTTGCTATGGGCCACAGCGAAATAACGGCCCAATCCTCACTTCGCTTTTCCTTTGGCGCGACAAGCACGCAAAGCGAGTGTGATTTTGTAACGTCAGTGCTTCCCGATGTAATTGCCCGTGCAAGGGCGGCGAACATCTCATGAGGCTAATTGCGGCGATGA
>JAQBVO010000040.1 GCA_027728065.1 Actinomycetota bacterium | reverse complement strand
CAGCACTTGCTGCGGAAAAGACAGCACGGGCCGCAGATAAGACGGCAGCAGATGCAGCACTTGCTGCGGAAAAGGCTGCACGGGCCGCAGATAAGGCCGCTAACGATAAGAGCATTGCAACTCTTAATACAAAGGTAGCCGCGCTCACGAAGCAAATTGCTAATCTGAAGGCGCTTTATAACAAGTTAGCAGTCAAGTTCAAGCAAAAAAAAATTAAGTAATTTCAACTCTCGATAAAAAAACCACCGGCGAAAATCGGTGGTTTTTTTGTTGCTTGCTACTTTGTCAGCTCTGAGCACATTGTGCGAAAGGCCTTGGTATGGGCATCAACATCGGCCTCGGTTGTCTCTGGACACATCAATGCCATGTTGTGGAAGGGCGTAATTAAAAATCCATCATTGAGCATACGCAAGTGCATGTACTGCTCTAACTCAAAGTCGCCAGCCCTATTGGCATCGGCGCCAGTTACTGGTGCGACCTTTCCAAACATGTATTCACCACGCGCACCTAAACGGTTACATATCCATGGCAGATCAAACTCTTTAATTACCGCATCGACGCCATCGCACCAACGGGTTCCTAAATCAATCATGCGGTCAAAGTTTTCTTGAGTCAGAACTTGTATAAGCGTTGCACGCATCGCAGCTAATGACAGTGCGTTACCGGCCAAAGTTCCGCCGATGCCACCTGTGTCAATAATTTCAAGTTCAACCATTAATTTAATTTTCTCTGCAATCGCTAGAGTCATTCCAAATGTTCCCGTTGGAATTCCGCCACCGATAGCCTTACCGATCGTTAGGAAATCAGGCTTTAATCCGCAGTCGGCGGTCATTCCGCCAGGACCTACAGAGATCGTGTGGGTCTCATCGATAATCAAGATTGTGCCGTACTTCTTTGCAAGCTCTTGTACTGCTTCTAGATAACCTACTTGTGGCAACACGATACCAACATTTGTCATGGCGGGCTCCATCAAGATCGCTGCAATATCACCATGTGCCAACGCCTTTTCCATGCCGGCGATGTCGTTAAATTCAACGACGCGAGTTGTTTGATCAAGTGCTACTGGGGCACCGATATTTCCTTCGCGGGCTACGGTGTTGCCAGTAGAACCCAGAGTTGCAAATGTTTCATCAACAGAGCCGTGGTAGCAGCGATCGATCACAACGATCTTTGAACGGCCCGTAATTAAACGGCTATAGCGAATAACATGGCGGTTGGCATCTGTTGCAGAGACAGTGAACTGCCATAGCGGCAAACCAAAGCGGCGTGAAAGCTCTGCAGAGACAATTGCAGCGTCCGCCGTTGGAAGCATCGCGGTGATTCCCTTACCTGCTTGCTCACGAATTGCAGCAACTGTTGCATCAGGTGAGTGGCCAGTCATCGACCCCGTGTCACCTAAGCAAAAATCAATGTATGTATTGCCATCAACATCGCTAAAGCGCGCACCTTTTGCCTCGTCTACAAAGATTGGATAGGCCCCTGGCCACTTTGCCATCCAGGACATGGGAACTCCACCAGGCATGTGTGCTTGACCTGCTTTAAACATCTCACCGGAGTTTGGGTGGGTCGCCAAGAAACGTGCATCTTCTTTTTTGCGCAGTTCGGCTAAATGGTCGCGATTAATCATGCAAGCAGTCTACTCAAAATGCTTTATTAATTACTCGGCAGATTCAAAGACAAATAAAGCTTCGATGTAGTTCTCACCACTAATGCCTAAGTTTTGAGCATCAGGTGGTGCGGTTTGTGGCTCAATACATACGCCCTCTGAATCTTCACTATAAACAACCCACCACGGTGCATCGCATTCAATTGAAACACGGGCTACATCCTCCCAAACCACAGCAGGGGTGCCTTTAATGCCCGTAAATGCATCATCCCAGGGTGGGGGCGTTGGCGCACTGCGCTTTCCTGTTGGAACTCCATCACTGCCACGGATTAACATCTCTGTTGCATCAAAGATAATCTCTGCACTTCCTCCACGTTCTAAATCGCGCACAAACCATGGATGAAAGCCAAGCCATGCAGGTAGATCACAGCCATTTGGGTCGTATTCCAAAGACCAACGAATTGCATCATCTAAAACTTCGATTGATTGTTCAACGGTTGCACCACCATAGGGCGCAGGCAGGTGCAGTAAAGATCGACCTGGGCCGATCTCCTGCCATGAAGAGATTAATCCAAATCCATGCAGTGCATGTGGTGGATCGATAGTTGCAGGCAGTTGAATCTGTTGCCCCGCGCTATTTCTAATTAATCCCTCTTTGATCCGACCTGCCCACGGCGCCATCGCATACCAACCCGATGTCTGCACCTGTCCACGAAAGGCAAGTGCGAACTCCATCTCGCGCCATTTCAGTGAAGTGATCCGCGCACCGTTGTCATCATCGATTGCGAGTTGAAACTCTGCATCATCAATAAACTGCATTACTCACCCAACGCTTCTACTAGTTCATGTCTCCATGGAGGCTGCGCACCGGCGCGCGAAGATGTAATCCCTGCGGCGATCGCTGCACGGTGCAGAACAGTGTTTAATACCTGAGCCTCTAAGCCATGTACTGAATGCTCAATTACGGCCTCAACGATAATCGCACCCACCGTATCACCTGCACCAACGGTGTCGATAACAACTACCTTTGCGCCATCGACCTCTTGGATTCCATGGGCGGTAAAGCCGATCAGGCCATGAGCGCTGCGCGTAACAACGACGAGAGATGTTCCCTGCGCGATCCAGCGATGTGCGACCTCATCGATTGATTCATCGGGGTAGAGCCATTTAATATCCTCATCGCTGAGCTTTACAACCGATGCGATACTGGCCCATTTTTCAACGGCCAGCGCGTATTTTTCGCGCTCTCCTAAAACCGATGGACGGATATTGGGATCAAAGACAATCGGTGCGAACTCACCGACCTGTACCGCCCATTCAAATAGCGCGCTTGCCCCGGGCTCGATAATCGTGGCCAGGGTCCCGATATGTAAAACCGATGGCTTTAACGCTGAAGGATCGGGTAGCCATGATTTATTGAAATCAAAGGTCGCCGTTCCATCGATTAAGAATTCATAACTTACTGAACCCTTGGAATCCAAAGTTACTGTTGCGGTGCATGTTGGCTTATCACTATCGTGGGCAAGCGCTAATCCAACTCCGTCGCGGCTTAACTCTTTGCGTGCACTCAGACCATAGGCATCTGTTGAGATTGCATCGATGAAATCAACTGCGTACCCTAAACGCGCAAGTGCTTTGGCTGTGTTGGCAGGACCGCCACCCACTACTGGACCGGTTGGCAAGATATCAATTAAGACTTCTCCGCAGACCCAGATGCTCACGGCAGTTCGCCTTTGCGCGCTAAGAATTCAGTCAGTACTTCAACACCCAGTAGATGATCCTGCACCTGTGGCAGACCGCTAATGAGTAAAATCCCCATACAACCAAAGCCTGCAACGTTAAGCGGCAATCCACCACCATGGATGGCATGTGTTTCCTCTGGCAAAGCCTTCACGGCATACCAGTCGATGCCCTGTTCCTGGGATAAAACTCTTTCATACATCGTCGAATTACCCGTTGCTAAAACAACTGCGGCTTTGCGTGCAATCCAGGAATCATTATCGGGGGATGAGCCAGGCAGAGATGCGTGAAAGACGATCCAATCCTTAAGGCGAACTTCGACAGCGATTGGAACGCCACGTTCAAAGCCTAAATTCAGGGCGATCTCACCGATTTCGATCGCCTCTTTCTGTGAAAGCGATGGCAGCTCTAAGGTCCTGGCCTCTAGCGCCAGCCCCGCACTTGTAAATCCACCCCTCGTTTCGACCACGCGTCCATTGTGCCTTAGCCTGCGTGCATGATCACTATTGCAGAGTCCGACCTCCTCGTTCATGAACTATGCCTTGGCACCAACATCTTTGGGTCAAATGCCACAGAGGCCGAATCTCACCTTGTTATGGATGCCTACCGCAGCCATGGTGGCAACTTCATCGACACGGCAGATATGTATAACCAGTGGGTGCCAGGCCATGTGGGCGGCGAGTCAGAGACGATCATCGGTTCATGGATGAAATCATGTGGCAATCGCAACGAGATGGTGATCGCAACCAAGGTTGGAGCGATGGATCATCGCCCAGGTCTATCTGCCAAAAACATTATCGCCGCGTGTGAAGAGTCTTTAAAGCGTTTACAGACCGATTACATAGATCTCTACTACAGCCACAAAGATGATCTCACTGTGGCACCGGACGAGACCCTTGGAGCATTCGCTCAGTTAATCACAGAAGGCAAGGTGCGCTACATCGCCGCCTCTAACTTTACCCCCGCACGTCTGCGTGAATCAATTGCTTATAGCCAAGCCAACAACATCCCTGCCTATATCGCTGTGCAGGATTTGTATAACCTGGTCGATCGCACAACATATGAAAGAGATATGGCACGAACTGTGAGCGATCTTGGAATTTCAAATATTCCTTTTTACGGAATCGCCCGCGGATTTTTATCTGGAAAGTATCGCCCTGGAGTTACAGAAGTTGATTCAAAGCGTGCAGCCGGTGCCCGTGAATACGCAACCGATAAGGGGTGGGCGGTCATCGCAGCAATGGATGAGATCTCTGCCACCCACAACGGAGCACCGCTTTCTGCAATCGCACTTGCCTGGCTTCGTTCTCAACCAACGGTCAGTGTTCCAATCGCATCTGCCCGCACAGTGCCGCAGTTAGAAGAGATCGTGCAGGTTATCGAGCTAACTGATGCCGAGGTCGAAAAACTCAACGCTCTTTCTTGAGCCGCTTTCGGGAATCGAAGCCGCGACCCTCACTTTACGAGAGCGTGATATTGCAGTCCTGAGCGTGTCCTAAGGTGCAGTATCGCCCTACTCCCGCTAGGGCTAAAAAGGTAGGAGTTAAGGCTTGCTTATTGCAGACAAAAAACCTACCTTTGCACTATGACCAGAAATCGAAACTTATGGAGCGGCAAGTGGTCTAAACTCTCTTCAAAACAAAAGGTTTTGACGGCCGTGATTTATTTACTTATTTTGTACTTGGTTGGCTCGCTCTTTGTCGCGATTAGATAGCTACTCCTCGTCCTGAACTTTTCTAAAGAACTCTTTAATCTCATCTCATAAAGGATTAGAGCCGGCGGTGCGCGTTTTCTTTAACTGCTCTGCGTGAGGGCTACACGTTAGGGAGTGTAATATCCGCGTTATTACGAGCCACCTGTGAGAATCGAACTCACGACCTTCGCTTTACGAGTGCCTCATATTACAGTCCTGAGCGTGTCCTAAGGTGCAATATCGCTCACCTCTGAGCGTAGTTAGTGCCTGTAAGTACCTAGTGAATCCTCTAGGTGTTAGACAGGTGTTAGACAAGTGTTAGGCAAAACTAACCATGTTTACTCGAGATTCGTTTGAGCCTGTGAGTCAGCAATAGACTCAAGTTTCCAATATACGCCCACCATTAATATTCCAATACCCAGCATATTCAGACCACCAACCGCAATCGCTAGTTGAACGTCAGTAGTAAGGCTTACAAACCCCACTAATGTCCAAAAGATACCTAAGACAATGAATGTAATTCCCCAACCTCTAAGCATTAAGTTCTCCTTACCTTGGATGTGGTTCAAACCCTACTCAACTCTTCTACCTTTGCTTAGAATCATCCTGTGTCATCTTTACAAACCAAGCTGCAACAGTTGCGCTTTGGCTGTCATTAGTCTATGACCTGCTCAGGTTGGCCCACACACGGCCCGCTCTGGGTCGTTACGG
>JAQBVO010000039.1 GCA_027728065.1 Actinomycetota bacterium | reverse complement strand
GATCGAGCCGCCGGCCCCAGTTGATAAAGATCTCTACGAATTAACTGGCGAAGAGGCTGCAGTCATCCCGCAAGTACCTGGAAGCCTCGAAGAGGTTCTCAATAACCTAGAGCGAGACCACGAGTTTTTACTCAAAGGTGGGGTATTTACCAAGGATTTGATTCAGACGTGGATTGATTTCAAGCGCAAGCAAGAAGTTGATTATGTTCGCCTACGTCCACACCCAGCAGAGTTCGAGCTCTACTTCGATATCTAGAAATCTCCTAACTGCTTCCCCTCTCACAGTTAGATGGGAAGCAGTTCCTTTCGTACCGCTATCCTTTAGCCATGGAAATGATTCTTGCGGTTGTCTTTTTTGCCATTGCCTACCTCTTTATCGCTACTGAGAGGGTGAGCCGAGTAGCCGTTGCGCTCAGTGGTGCTGGGGCCATGGTTCTAATCGGAGCTACGGATGCAGACGCAGCCTTTTTCAGTCATGAAACCGGTATTGATTGGAACGTTATCTTCCTGCTCTTGGGCATGATGATTATCGTCGGCGTTATTCATAAAACTGGGCTTTTCGAGTTTCTTGCCGTGAGTGCTATTCGTAAGTCGGGTGGAAGGCCAAAGACAGCGCTGATTTACTTGATGGTCCTGACTGCGATTTCTTCGGCAATTCTTGATAATGTGACTACTATCCTATTAGCCGTTCCAATGACTGTTATCGTTACAAAACACTTACAGGTTTCTGCAGTTCCTTTTATATTATCTCAAATTTTCGTTTCAAATATTGGTGGTGCCGCAACTTTAGTTGGTGATCCTCCAAATATAATAATTGCCAGTAAAGCAAATCTGTCTTTTAATTCATTTCTCCTTTATATGGCACCTATGGTCGTTCTTATCATGCTTGTTGTGGTCCCTCTTCTAGTTTATATGTTTCGCAAAGAATTAGTTAACTCTGAGAGCGCACGAAAAAATGTCATGGAGCTTTCTCCATCAAATTTTCTAAAGGACAGGGTCCTATTGAGAAAGAGCCTCATTGTGCTCACTCTCGTGATGTTGGCTTTCATCACTCATTCGATTCTTAATTTGGAGCCCTCGATTATCGCCTTACTCGGAGCGGGAGTGCTTGTTGGAATAAGTAGGTTAAAACCCAGGGATTATGTTCAAGATGTTGAATGGTCAACTCTCGTATTTTTTGCCGGACTATTTGTCATGGTAGGGGCACTCGTAAACGTAGGAGCACTTGCAGAGTTCGCCGATTTTCTCAAGGGAGTTTTCGGGGATAATACTCGCCTAGCCGCCGGGTCTATTCTTGGTATCTCGGCATTGCTCTCAGGAATTATCGATAATATTCCCTACGTTGCATCCATGACTCCAGTTGTTACTGAACTAAGTCAAGGCTTAGTTGGTGTGCAAGAACATGTTTTGTGGTGGTCTTTAGCCTTCGGGGCGGATTTTGGGGGCAACGCGACGATAGTTGGCGCTAGTGCAAACCTCGTCGGTATTGGACTTGCACATAAAGCAGGGATCAAGATCTCGTTTTGGCAATTTTCAAGGTATGGCCTAATTGTTACCGCAGTGAGTGTTGCAATGGTCTATCCCTACATCTTGTTCTACTTTTTTTAGGATTCTTGTTCTTTAATCCTCATTCTGGAAAAGAGCACATGTCCAAAAAATCCAATGATTAAAGCGAAAATGACTCCAATATTAGAAAACGCCCATGGCCCCTCTTTGCCTCCGATGATCGCTAGGAAGTATCCCTGCCATGAGAGCCACGGTGCAAAGCTGTTTGTGACAAAGCCCCAACCGATGATTGTTCCTACAAACATTATTGTCAGTGAGCTTTTGTTGACAGCGCCATAGACACCTTTAGGGTTATAGAGGGAGTTTTCATCATATGAGCTTTTTCGCAGGATGACATCGGCTACAAATATTGCAGACCACACAGCGATAGGAACTCCAAGTGTGATAAGAAAACCTTGGAATGGGTAGAAAAAGCTATCGGCGATCCACACTATATAAACCGTGCCAGTGAGCATTATCGCCGCATCGATTACCGCAGCTTGATATCTCTTTATAGGTACACCGATAGATACCAGGGCCAAGCCTGATGAGTAGAGATCTAGAATCGCCCCTCCTACCAATCCTAGGATTGCAACTAATGCAAAGGGAATTAAATACCAGGTAGGCAATAGCTGCGTTAAAGCGCCGATAGGATCCATTGCAATGGCTTGGCTTAGCTCCTTACTACTACCTGAAAGTGCAGCGCCAAAAACAACTAAAACAATCGGAACGATCGATGCACCAAAAACCGTCCAACCTACAACGGCCCTACTCGAAACTGTGCGCGGAAGGTAGCGAGAGTAATCTGCTGCGGCATTGACCCAACCCAGTCCTATGCCTGTAATTGCAAATATAAGCGCTCCGATAAACCCCTGCATCGATCCATCTGGAATTGCGTTAACTAGAGTCCAGTTTATTTCATCAACTGCTAAGCCAACATAGAAAATCGTCATGATGAGAGTTATGACAGTTATCAGACGTTGCAATCGCATAATTACTGAGAGCCCTAGGACTCCCCCAATAACAGTAAGTGAGACTGCGCAGATGAAACCGATTATTAAAGCCAGATCACGATCTATGTCGCCAACTCGTTCAAAAACAGTTCCTGTAGCCAATGTGGCAAGTGAGACCAATACGGTTTCCCAGCCGACAAAGATTAGATAGGAAAGTACTCCTGGAAGAACTGCTCCTTTCACACCAAAGGAGGCGCGAGCCAGAACCATCGTTGGAGCATTCGATCTCTTGCCGGCTAATGAACTTATGCCGACGAGTAAAAAAGACAGGAGCGTGCCTATGATCGCAGCCAAGGTCGCTTGCGAAAATGAGATTCCAAACCCTAAGAAAAATGCACCGTATGACAAGGCCAACAAGGAGACATTCGCCCCTGCCCATGGCCAAAAGAGCGAGGATGCTTTTCCAGAGCGCTGTGACTCACCGATGAACTCAGGACCATTTAACTCAAGGGTAAAGAAAGAGGTTTTACTACTTTTCATTTTTTCTCTTTAATAAGATTCCCACAGCAAAGACAATCAGAAAGACCACTAAAAGGGCTCCACCTACTGAGAGTGAGGAATCCGATTCTGGTGCTGCAGTCCTTGCTATCTCAGATTCTACATAATCAGGGGTCGCGGTAAAGCTATAGGTTTCTTTAACTGGATGCCCATCCTCGGACACAATTCTGTAATTAACAGTGAACACTCCTAGCGGGCTCTGACTGGAAATCTTTGTAGTAATGCGTGGACCGTCAATAATTGGAGTATCGAAATTTACTGCAATTCCTGTGGAGTCAATAACTTCAATGGAATTAATTCCCTGGCCATCTAAAGTTTGTAGTGTGCCATTAAATTCAATCCATACCTCTTGTGGAATTGGGTTTACATTTGAGTTAGCCGCAGGATATGAAGCGGTAATCTGACTATGGGCATGTGAACTAGATGTAGTAATCACAGCGCATACAGTAGCTAACAAAAAAACTAGAAGTTTTTTCATACCTTGCATTTAGTCAAGAAAGAAGTCGAGAAGGAAATCCTTAGTTCCTGGAGTTACTGAGTATTTTTCGAAATCGGTAACTCCTTGCGATGCTAAAACCTCATCATCGACAAAGAAATTACCAGTGCACTCTTTAGATAAGCGGTTGAAGATAATGTAGGCGGCATCGGCCAGAATTGCGGGGGTTCGTCCAGCACTAGCATCTACTCCTGGAATCATTTGAAGAGCGGCTGTATCAATGATGGTACGTGGCCATAGGGCGTTAACGGCGATTCCATCTCGTTTAAACTCTTCGGCCATTCCAAGAACGCACATACTCATTCCGAACTTTGCCATGGTGTAGGCGACGTGGTTTTTGAACCAGATTGGCTTCATGGACAGTGGTGGGGAGAGGTTCAAAATATGCGGATTGCGGCCCTGCTGCGCTGATGTACGCAGATGTGGTAGCGCCGCTTGTGAGGTTAAGAAGGTACCGCGAACATTGACATCAAACATTAAATCAAAGCGCTTTGCTGGGGTTTCATCCGTACGGGTCAGATTGATTGCACTGGCATTGTTGACCAGAATATCGATACCGCCAAATGCCTGAGCAGCTTGATCGACCGCGGCTTGAATCTGAAGCTCATCGCGAAGATCGCATTGAATCGGCAAAGCTCGACCACCAGCCGCCTCAATTTCGGCTGCAGCTGTGTGGATTGTTCCAGGAAGTTTTGGATTTGGCGTAGATGTCTTAGCTGCAATCGCAATCGCTGCTCCATCTGCAGCAGCACGTAAAGCTATAGCCAAACCAATTCCACGAGATCCACCAGTAATGAATATTCGCCTACCCGCTAATGTCATTTTGAACCCTTCTTTGCCATAAATTTCATGAAGGCCTCCATGGCTTCATCCGATTGCACAGCAAGTGCAAATATTTCAAACTCTGCTTGCATTACTGAGGCAACTGCATCATGGTTGCGCGCTTTTAACAACGCCTTGGTATTTATTACTGCTTGAGGTGGTTGGTCGGCAATCTGTTCTGCAATTGCCGTTGCTGCAGCATCTGCATCGTGAGCGATTTGTGCAATTAGGCCCATATCAAGTGCAGTATCTGCATCAAATGACTCTCCTGTCAAAAATATTTTTGCTGCACGTTGATAACCCACCAAAGCTGGAAAGAGAAAGGTCGAACCTGCCTCAGGAACTAACCCTAGAGATACAAAGGGAAGTGAAAAATTTGCAGAGGGGGCGGCAACTACAACATCGCAATGCAACAGCATCGTTGTGCCCACGCCTACTGCATTACCTTTTACAGCTGCAATTAATGGCTTTGGAAAATTAAGTAGCGCTCCTAAAAACGTAGCAACCTCTGAAGATTCACTAGTAGGCGGATTGTCCATGAAATCGACAATGTCGTTGCCAGCGGTAAAATGATCGCCTTGACTTGTGATCACAACGGCTCGCACAGCAAAATCCCCCGCCGCATCCTTTAGAGCTTGCGCCAATTGGGCATACATATTTCGGGTCAGGGCGTTCATCTTGCCGGGACGATTAAAGCTCAGATAGCGAACAGCTCCCATCTGTCTATCCAAGATTTCACTCATCTGAGCACCTTAAAGGTGCTCGTTTTGAAAGTCTTGTTAGATTCTAAAGCCATAGTGCAGAGGTGTCCTTTTCTTTCTAGCGCTCTAACTTTCCTGAGATGAAATCCTCGACCTTATCGTGTGCGAGCTCATCGCTGTACTGCACTGGTGGTGTCTTCATAAAGTAGCTTGATGGGGAGAGTAAGGCTCCACCAATTTTGCGATCGAGTGCGATTTTTGCGCAACGAAGCGCATCGATAATTACGCCTGCCGAATTGGGTGAATCCCACACCTCTAACTTGTACTCGAGATTAAGTGGAACATCTCCAAATGCGCGGCCCTCCAGGCGTACATAGGCCCACTTGCGATCATCTAGCCATGGGATGTAATCAGAGGGTCCAATATGAACGTTCCTATCCCCTAAATCGTAATCGAGTTGAGATGTAACCGAGTTGGTCTTTGAAATCTTCTTTGATTCAAGGCGATCACGCTCGAGCATGTTTTTAAAATCCATATTTCCGCCGACATTGAGTTGATAGGTGCGATCTAGATGCACTCCTCGGTCTTGAAACAATTTCGCCATAATTCTGTGGGTAATAGTTGCACCAACTTGGCTCTTTATATCATCGCCAATAATTGGGACTCCGGCATCGACAAACTTCTTCTCCCACTCTGGATCCGATGCGATAAAGACTGGAAGAGCGTTAACAAATGCGCATCCTGCATCGATTGCGC
This sequence comes from Actinomycetota bacterium, assembly GCA_027728065.1. Lineage (GTDB taxonomy): Bacteria > Actinomycetota > Actinomycetes > Nanopelagicales > Nanopelagicaceae > Planktophila. Next base: position 14 of record JAQBVO010000039.1, on the reverse strand, counting down.
ACTGGGCATAGAAC
>JAQBVO010000038.1 GCA_027728065.1 Actinomycetota bacterium | reverse complement strand
AACTGGTAGTAAGGGAAGTGTGAAAGATTCTCAACCTCTGCCATCAAAGCGAAAAGCGGCAATCGATCCCCTAGAGCTAATTGCAGGAGATTTTGTTGTGCATGAGCAACACGGTATCGGGCGGTATATCGATTTAGTTCAGCGCACGGTCGCCGGGGTTAAGCGCGAATATTTAGTCATCGAATACGCATCGGCTAAGCGTGGCCAACCAGGGGATCGAATCTTTGTTCCTACCGATAGCCTCGAGCAGGTGAGTAAATATGTTGGTGGAGAGGCACCAACAGTGCATCGAATCGGCAGCGGTGAATGGCAGAGGGCTAAAGGCCGGGCGCGCAAAGCCGTGCGAGAAATCGCTGGAGAGTTAATCCGTCTATATGCCGCGCGCACTAGTTCGCTCGGCTTTGCTTTTTCACCCGATACTCCTTGGCAACGCGAGTTGGAGGACTCATTTTCATATATTGAAACTCCAGATCAACTATCAACCATTAACGATGTTAAGTTGGATATGGAGCGCCCATATCCGATGGATCGCATCATCTGCGGCGATGTGGGCTACGGTAAAACTGAAATCGCAATTCGCGCAGCTTTTAAAGCCGTTCAAGATGGCAAGCAGGTTGCAGTCCTAGTTCCAACAACACTTCTTGTTGCACAACACACAAGGACCTTTACCGAGCGCTATGCGGGATTCCCAATACATGTTGCAGGGCTATCTCGCTTTAACAGCGCCAAAGAGAGCAAAGATGTTCTCGAGGGATTGCTCAAGGGCACAGTTGATGTTGTTATCGGCACACATAGAATCCTTTCCAACGACGTTGTCTTTAAGGATCTGGGATTAGTCGTTGTCGATGAAGAACAGCGCTTTGGTGTCGAGCAAAAAGAGGCGCTTAAAAAAATGCGCACAAGCATTGATGTTTTAGCTATGTCGGCCACACCTATCCCGCGCACTTTAGAGATGGCCGTGACTGGAATCCGTGAGATGTCCACGATTACAACACCACCCGAAGAGCGCCATCCGATTCTGACCTATGTGGGGCCGGCCGAAGAGGGTCAGATTACTGCCGCGATTCACCGAGAACTACTGCGCGATGGTCAGATTTTTTATCTCCACAACCGAGTCGAAACTATTGATCAAGCGGCATCACGTTTGCAAGAGCTAGTGCCGGAGGCACGTATCCGTGTTGCACATGGACAGATGAGCGAAGGGGCACTAGAGGATGTAATTCTAGGTTTTTGGAACCGCGACTTTGATGTTTTAGTTAGTACGACGATCGTTGAAAGCGGTTTAGATATTCAAAATGCAAATACTCTTATCGTCGAGCGTGCAGATAAATTCGGCCTCTCACAACTTCACCAGTTGCGTGGACGTGTAGGGCGCGGACGCGAACGTGCCTATGCATATTTTCTCTATCCCGCAGATCAACCACTATCAGAACTTGCCCACGAGCGATTAACGACGATCGCAGCAAATACAGAGTTAGGTTCAGGGATGCGCGTTGCCTTAAAAGATTTAGAGATTCGCGGCGCGGGAAACCTCTTAGGAGGCGAGCAGTCAGGACATATTGCAGATGTTGGCTTTGATTTGTATATGCGCATGGTTGGTGAGGCCGTCCATGATTACAAAGCTGGAATTATTCAAACCGAGGAGAAAGTTAGTGAGTGCAAAGTCGATCTTCCGATTAACGCTCATTTATCTACCGATTATGTACCAGGTGAGCGTTTGCGCCTTGATCTATATCGTCGCTTAGCCGATGTTAAAAATAAGGCCGATGTTGAATCGATTCGGGCCGAGTTATTAGATCGCTTCGGTGAACTGCCAGTTGAGGCGGTAGCACTTTTAGGTGTTGCATCTCTGCGCGCGCAGGCCAAGGCCGCGAAATTGACCGAGGTCATTGTGCAGTCAAAGTTCCTGCGACTTGCGCCCTTAACCTTGCCAGACTCTAAGCAGTTACGCCTGTCACGTTTGTATCCAGGCTCACTCTATAAATCAGCCTCTAGGACAGTATTGGTAGCGCTCAAGAGCAAGAATTCATGGAATCCGTCTGAGAGTGCTCCATTCATGGTAGATACTTCTCTTCTGGCCTGGGTCATACAGGCCGTCAACGAGTTGAGCCAACCACCGAAAGCGAGTTCATAAGTGAAGAAGATTCTGGCCGTAGTAACCCTAGTAAGCACACTCTTGCTCTCTGGCTGTTCTCAGGTTGGTGCCGCTGCAACCATTGGCGATGTAAAGATCACACAGGCAACTGTGCAATCGAGCATCGATTCGATTCTCGCTGCTCGCGTTGGTGTCGATACGTCACAGATGCAGTTAGAAACCGGTGAGGCTCTTAACTTAAGCCAACTGCGCTTTCACTTACTATCCGTTCTTCTGCGCAAAACAGCTGAAGAGTTAGAGCTTTCGGTCTCAAAGGCTGAAATCGATACACGCCGTGCCAGCATTATCGAACAAGTAGGCGGGGAAGAAGGCTTACCTAGCGCCCTTGTTGGCGCAGGAATTGCAGCTAATGATTTAGATATCTATATCGAAGCGATGTCCTATTCAGACAAGATTAGTCAAGCCCTTATTTCAAACGGAGTTACGCAGGATCAAATCGGAGCTGCAATTCAAAAACTCGTTGTTGCAAAGGCGAAAGAGTTAGGCGTAAGTGTTAACCCACGTTATGGACAATGGGATGCTGCCGTTGCCAATGTAGTAGCGGTAGATCCAGCAAGTCCAGCAGTTTCTCCGGCAACTAAGTAATCTGTATCGATGCAAGCTTCACAACTTGCGCGTCTTGTCGAAGTAATGGACCGGCTTCGCTCACCCGGTGGATGTCCTTGGGATGCCGAACAGACTCATGAATCGCTCCTGAAGTACCTACTTGAAGAGTCCTATGAGTTTGTCGATGCCGTACACAGTGGTAATCGCGCAGATATGCGCGAAGAGCTAGGCGATGTCTTACTGCAGGTCTATTTTCACGCCCGTATCGCCCAAGAAGATGTAGATGATCCATTTACCATCGAAGATGTTGCTCAATCAATCGCCGATAAGTTAATTAGGCGCCACCCGCATGTATTTGCTGGAGTAGAAGTAAGCGGTTCTGCCGAAGTGATACAAAACTGGGAAGAGATAAAGAAGGTGGAGAAGGGGCGCACATCCGCCCTCGACGGAGTTGCAATGGCACAACCGGCTCTGCCGTTAATTGAAAAACTCTTATATCGGGCAGCTAAATACGGCATCGATGTTGTATTTCCAGAGGCCGTTGATCTAGATGGGGCCGGTGATGAGAGCGCGGTAGGGCAAGCGCTTTTAACGGTCATCGCATGGGCTCATGCCAATGGCATCGATGCTGAATCTGCACTGCGCAAGGAGGCTATGCGATTGGGCCAACAAATAGTGGCCACTGAGTCGCGGTAGGATTAGTAGATTAAAGATTGTGTAATTGGCGCAACGGGGCCTGATCTGCACAAAGGAATTAAGTGATGAAGGAGAGGCGCTATGGCAAAAATCCAGGCCCTTGGAGCCCGTGAAATTCTCGACTCCCGTGGAAACCCAACGGTTGAAGTTGAAATCGAGCTAGAGGATGGCACACAGGCCCGCGCTGCAGTTCCAAGTGGCGCATCAACAGGTGCATTTGAAGCGGCAGAGCTGCGCGATGGCGGAAGACGATATTTAGGAAAAGGTGTTGAAAAGGCGATTGCATTTTTAAACGATGAGATTGCCCCTGAGATTATCGGTTTTGATGCACAAGATCAGCGCCTCATTGATACTGCGATGATTGAACTAGATGGGACAAAAAATAAGTCGCGCATGGGTGCAAACGCCATTCTTGGAGCATCATTAGCTGTTGCTAAGGCATCTGCCGAATCTGCCGAACTCTCACTCTTTCGTTATCTAGGCGGGCCAAATGCACAGCTGCTTCCCGTTCCAATGATGAATATTCTCAACGGCGGAGCACATGCCGATACCAACGTCGATATTCAAGAGTTCATGATCGCACCGATCGGTGCACCAACTTTCCGTGAGTCATTGCGTTGGGGCGCTGAGATCTATCACGCACTCAAGGCAGTCCTTAAGAAGCGCGGACTTGCAACATCGGTCGGTGATGAAGGTGGCTTTGCGCCAAATCTAGAGAGCAACCGCGCAGCCCTTGATCTTATTCTCGAAGCTATTTCAGCGGCCGGCTTTAAAGCCGGTAAGCAGGTTGCACTTGCCATGGATGTGGCTGCAACTGAGTTCCACGACGATGGCAAGTACAGATTTGAAGGTGCCACAAAGAGATCTGCAGAGATGATCGACTATTACACATCCCTAGTGGATGCATACCCAATCGTTTCTATTGAAGATCCACTCAATGAAGAGGATTGGGAGGGCTGGAGCCAGATGACCCAGACTCTGGGTTCGAGGATTCAGATCGTTGGAGATGATTTATTTGTAACTAACCCAGAGCGCCTTGCCCGTGGCATTGCAGGCAAAACTGCAAATGCACTCCTTGTTAAGGTCAACCAAATCGGAACGCTCACTGAAACTATCGATGCCGTTGAGATGGCACACCGTGCTAACTACCGCACCATGATGAGCCATCGTTCAGGTGAGACTGAAGATACGACAATCGCTGATTTAGCTGTAGCACTTAACTGTGGTCAGATTAAGACCGGTGCACCAGCGCGTAGCGAGCGCGTTGCAAAATACAATCAATTACTACGTATCGAAGAAGAGTTACAGGACGGTGCACGTTATGCCGGCCGTGAAGCCTTTCCTCGCTTTAAGGCTTAAGAAGGGCTGGGAGATGGCACGCCGAGGCTTACGGTTTACGCGACGACGTGGATCTGGCCGCGCCCTTGCACTCTCTGCGATTCTATTTTTTTTAGCACTCACTCTGGCCCCACCCATCAAGCATTACTTCACACAACGGGCACAAATTAGCGCCCTTAAAGCCCAACTCGTCTCTGATAACAGGGCACTCGATGCTGCACGCAAAGAGTTACTGCTCTGGCAAGATCCACAGTATGTAAAGTCGCAGGCGCGCGAACGTCTGCACTTTGTTCTACCTGGTGAGCGCCAGTACATCGTTACGCAGGGTCCAGCAACGAGCGGCACAGTTACAACGACTAAAGTCGCTAGCGTACTTGTAGATGGCCAGCCTTGGTATATGCGTCTCATCGCATCGATTAGCGAATCTGGTAATAAGTGAGCCAAGCAACTCAGAGCGATTTAGAGTGCATCCAAAGACAACTTGGTCGCACACCCCGCGATGTTTATGCAATTGCTTATCGATGCCCGTGCGGCAACCCTGCAGTTGTTGAAACTCCTCCACGCCTTGGCGATGGAACACCATTTCCAACTTTTTATTACGCAACATGTCCACGATTAACTGCAGTGATCTCTACCCTTGAAACAACGGGGTTAATGGGTGAGATGAATGAGCGCCTTGCAAGGGATGCCGAGTTAGCAGGTGCCTATCACGCCGCCCATGATGATTACATCGCAGCGCGCTCTGCCCTTGGTATCGATGTGGCCGAACTAAAGGATGTATCTGCAGGTGGCATGCCTGAGCGCGTTAAGTGCCTACATTCATTAGTTGCACACTCTTTAGCTGCAGGCCCAGATGTAAATCCCTTGGGCGATGAGGCCTTGGCCAAACTCCCCAACTGGTGGGATTCATCTCCATGCGAATAGCAGCTATTGATTGCGGTACTAACTCATTGAGAATGCTGATCGCCGATATTGAGGGCGGAAATTTTCGTGAAGTTATTCGCACCATGGATATTGTACGACTTGGACAGGGCGTTGATGAAACCGGCCAGTTTCACCCCGATGCGATCGGGCGAACATTAGCCGGCGTAGATACATTAGCGATTGAAATCACTAAACGTGGAGTACAAAAAATTCGTTTCTGTGCAACAAGTGCTACCCGTGATGCTACTAACCGCCACTTATTTATCGATGGCGTGCGCGAGCGGTTAGGAATCGAGCCCGAGGTAATAAGTGGAGATCAAGAGGCGGCGCTCTCATTTGCCGGTGCGATTCAAGACCTAAACCCAACTGATGGCCCC
>JAQBVO010000037.1 GCA_027728065.1 Actinomycetota bacterium | reverse complement strand
TCCGCAGATTAATAAGGCGGCTGCAAATGTTGAATAAGTTGGAGAGATACCAGCAAGAAACCACGCACTTGACATTATAACGCCACGAAAACCAATGGTTTTTATTGTAGGCATTGATTTTCGACGAGAAAATGAAAGAGCACCTATTACTGCCCCTAATGCAAATATCGAACCGAGGGCGCCAAAGGATGCAGCACCTTTAGCAAAAGTATCTTTGGCCATCATGGCAGAAGTAATTTGCATATCCTGCCCCCACATTGCAAGAAATGAGACTGCAAAAATTGACATGAAGAGCTCTGGTTTCCGCATCACGTATGTAAAACCATCGCGAATTTTGGTTTTACTTTCAATTGAGCCTGCAATAGTTTTCGACATGTACTCAGATGGTCGAATCTGGACAATAGTCAAAAAAACAACTAAGTAAGTTACTGAATTAATTATAAATGAGGGTCCTGAACCATATGCTTCAATAAGAACGCCTGAAAGAACTGGTCCAATTAATCTTGCTATATTAATGTTAGCTGAATTTAAACTTAATGCGTTGGGTAAATCTTTTTCATCTACCAAAATTATGTAATAGCTTTGGCGAATAGGACCATCTAAGGCGGTAGTAGTTCCAAGTAAAAATGCCGAAAGTGTTATGTTCCAGATATTTGAATGGTGAGTCAGAACCAATATCCCAAGTAGTAGCGCAATTAACGCGCCGCTAGCGTTGCACACCATCAAGGCTCTTCGATGATCAACTCGATCTGCTAAAGATCCGCCAAATAAACTAAAGAAAAAACCTGGCAAAAATTGTGCACCTACAACAACTCCCAAAGCTTGTGCGCTATTTGTAAGTTCTAAAACAAGCCAGTCTTGAGCAATTCGATGAGTCCAAGTTCCAATGCCAGAAATAGTTGTACCAATGTAGAAAATTCTAAAATTACGGTGCCTAAGAGAAGAAAAAACACTATCTCTCCCCCACACTATTGATTTTAAAAACCATAGAACTACTCCATAGACTAAGAGGGAGAAGGTCGATACTACATGCTGATTGACATTCTAGTTAGCTGATTAGATATAATGCTCTTGTGATTGGTGGTGTAAATGTCGTCAACTGATTCGCCCAATTCGCATATTGCTCCATCAATAACGCAGTGGCGCGAACCTATGAGTGCGCTTTCATGTGGTATTGCGCAACGAGAATTTACCCCAGCAATCGGAATTGCATCAGGAATCTGGGGAGCGGCAAAAAAATTCAAATCTGAGAGCATTCATATTGGTTTATTTCTCACAACAATTGCTCGAGAAGATAGCGATGGCGAAGTAAGTTTTATTATCGGAATCGATCTCTGTGTTTTGGGTTGTGTGGAATGCGCTCATGAGATGCTTGACCGAATTGCCACTGGGGTCGGAGTTGGGCGAGATCAGATTCTCTTTTCATCAAGCCATACTCACGCAGTTCCACTCCCCTGTGTCCATCGCTCAAAGAAAAATGGTTCTGAATTAATCTCAGAATTTAGAGAGTCAATTATCAATAAGACGATTGAGGCATGTATTGAGGCAGCATCACGGATTGAAGATGTTGATATTACTTGGGGATATGGACACTGTGACTTAGCCGTGAATCGTGATTTGCCTTGCGGTGAACAAGAAGTATGTGGTTTTAATCCCGAAATTGTAGCTGATGACACCCTTACTATCGGAAGAGTCTCCACCCGCGATGGACGAGTAATTGCAACGATCGCAAACTATGCTTGTCATCCCACCACTCTTGCTTGGGATAACATGGCAATTTCACCCGATTATGTTGGGATGGCGCGAAGAATAGTCGAAGAAGCAACGGGAGCACCGATGCTCTTCTTACAAGGAGCATCTGGCGAGTTATCTCCGAGAAATCAGTATTGCGGGGATGTAACAGTGGCTGATAAGAATGGCGCCATTCTGGGACATGCCATTCTCTCCACCATTCATGCTATGCAAAATCCCGGCCATGGCCTTCGTTGGAATGGGATTGTCGAGTCTGGAGCACTTCTCGGTGAATGGCACGAAATCAAGCTCCGTGGTTCATCGACTGTTAAAGAGATCCGAGTTGATGTACCGGTGAGGGTAAAAGAATTGAAAAGTATTGAACAGTTGCGTCAAGAGTGGGCTGGAATTGATTCAGATGCTTTAGAAGAGAGAATTTCTCGAGCTAGAAGGCTCCGAATCGGATATGAATCTAATGCTGACCTGACTCATCCAGTGTGGATCTGGCGATGGGGCGAGGCGATTTTTATTGCACAACCCGGTGAGGCTTATTCCTACATGCAGACCGAATTAAGAAGACGTAATCCTGGTCAAATTATCTTTGTTGTTAACTTAACCAACGCCCCTGGCTTCTTTTATCTGCCAATCCGTTCAGCATATCGAGCTCCTGCCTATCAAGCATGGCAGACACTTCTTGCCCCTGGATGTATTGAAACTGTTGTTGATATGGTTGATCAAGAGTTAAAGAAAATCTATGAGTATGAGAAAGCATTACATGCAGACCAGCAGCAGTGATTTACCCCCGCTAGAGAAGCAGCTCTGGCATCCAATGAGCGCTGCTTTAAAAGTAGGAGTGGCACAGCGAACAATCAATCCACCGATTGGCATTAGAGCGGCAAGTTGGGGTGCTGCTAAATCCAGTGTCGCTACCGGAATCCATCGTGACATCACTACCACTGCAATGGCCGTGCTTGATGATATGGGTGGCTCACCTCTGTATTTAGTCACTATTGATTGGGGTTGGTGGCAGGGAGTAGCCGATGATCTTGCCGTTCGTGGCAAGGTTATTGAAGGGCTTGGTATCGCTGAAGATAGCCTCCAATTACATCTGACTCATACCCATGCTGGACCCAATACCGCATCAGATGTCGGCGAGCTTGAAGGAGGAGATCTTGTTGCTCCCTATCATCGCTTTGCCACCACATCAATTATCGATGCCTGTAAAGAGGCGAGAGATAAGGCGACCGATGCGGAAATAACCTGGGCCTATGGAAAGTGTGATTTAGCAGTTAATCGTGAATTACCTTGCGGTGAAGTAGATATTGTTGGATTTAATCCTGGCGAGAGCGCTGATGACACTTTAACTCTCGGAAGGATTAGTGATAAGAGCGGAAGGATTATCGGAACAATCGTTAATTATGCATGCCATCCCACAACGTTGGCATGGCAGAACACGGATATCTCCCCTGATTTTGTAGGTTCTGCACGAGAATTGGTAGAAAAGCGAACCGGAGTACCGATGCTCTTTTTACAGGGAGCATCTGGTGATCTTGCTCCGCGTGATGGTTTTGTCGGAGACCATGAGGTTGCCGATAAGAATGGCCGCATCCTTGGATTTGCCACTCTTGCAATGTTAGAGAAGATGATTCCATCAGGAAAAGCGCTCCGCTTTGCCAGACGAGTGGAGTCTGGAGCTGTACTTGGCGAGTGGGAAGAGTTTGCTATCGATGCACCTAAAGATATTGAGGTGATTCGTCTTGATATTGATGTTCCACTCCAAGACCTTCCTACGATAGAAGAGTTGGAGGCGCGGTGGGTAGATCTTGATCCCATTGCTCGCCAGACTCGAATCACACGAGCGCGAAAATTACGCACTGGTTATATCTTAGAAAATCAAAGCGCAAAACATCCAGTATGGATCTGGATGTGGGGTGATGCAGTCATTGTGGGACAACCTGGTGAGGCCTACTCTTATTTCCAGATGGAGCTTCGAAGACGCCATCCGGAGCGGGTGATCTTGGTCCTTAATTGCACTAACGGTCCTGGCTATATGTATCTTCCGACGCCAGATTCATATCGACGTCGTAGATATCAATCCTGGCAGACTTTGCTGGCCGAGGGCGCTCTTGAATTAATAACCGATGAAGTCTCGGCAGCAATTTCGCGGCTGCCACGCATCAAGAAGGCATAAACATAGCTCGCCCGGCAGTAGATCGTGCCCCTGCTTTTCTAGCGCGGCTAGAGATTGGCGTTGCAAAAACTGATATCACGCCCCCTGTCGGTATATCGGCAAACCCATGGGGGAAAAGTACTTCGGCACAATCGGCAGGAGTGCACCGTCCAATGGAGGCGGTAGTCATTGCTTTTGGTGGTGATCACCCATCTTTTATAATCGGAATGGATCTGGGCTGGATAGGTTGTCATCAATGTGATGTTATAAATTTTCGCTCTAGGTTAGCACGCGAGTTAGGCGTTGAGATTGATGACATTCTTGTCAATCTCAGCCAAACTCACAAAGGTCCACCATTTTGTATTCATGAGGCAAATAGAGAGGGTGGCGAGTTTGTCTCCGACTATATTGAAAAGACAATTACTGATCTCATCGCAACTGGCAAGCGCGCGTTAGCTTTGAGACAGAGTGCTGACATTACTTGGGCTTACGGCAAGTGTGCTCTGGGCACAGTCCGCGATCTTCCCGTTGGTGGTCAGGTTGTTGTGGGCTTTAATCCCGAATTAACCCCCGATGACACACTCGTTGTTGGAAAAGTTACCAATAAGAATGGTGAAGTACTTGCAACGATCGTCAATTATGGCTGCCATCCCACCTCGGTTGGTTGGGGAAGCGATCTAATCAGCCCCGATTATGTCGGTCGGGCCAGAGAGTTAGTTGAAACTGCAACTGGCGCTCCCATGCTCTTCCTCCTAGGTGCCTGTGGAAATGTAGCCCCGAAGTTGCAGTACGCCGCAGATACCGCAGTCGCCGATAAGAATGGAGAGATTCTCGGATATGCCACTTTGGCAACCCTAGCAACGATGCTACCTGCGGCAAGTGAACTTCACTTTGATCAGGTAATCACTTCGGGATCAAATCTGGGAACGTGGTTACCAGTAAAGGTGGAACCAAATAGCGCGATAGATAGACGGAAAATATTTATTGAGATGGCACATAAGGTGTTGTTAAGCGAAGAGGAGATGCGAACTGCCTGGACCCCATTGACAGCGAGTGAAGTATTTTTGAATTTTCGAATCCGCAAGCAATTCGAAATTCGAATTGACTATGTCACCGAAAACGGAACTGTACGTCATCCAGTCTGGATATGGCGATTAGGTGATGCCATAGTTCTCGCCCATGGTGGTGAGGCTTACCTTGAATTGGCAAGAGAGTTACGACTACGAAACCTTGATCGGATGATTCTCTTCCTTGATATGACGAATGGTCCGGGATATATCTACCTTCCCACCAAGATTGCCTATGAACAAAACACTTATCAATCTCAGCAAAGTATTGTTGCTGCAGGCGGTTTAGAAGAGATGCTTGAAGTATTAGATCGCCAGATAAAAGCTCTTTAAGTAAAATAAGTCAAGAAACTTACGCCAAGAACTCCAATTATTGCAGCGATAAGAGTTGAACGTTCTGGAAACCGGCGTTGAGATATCGCTTCAAAAAGCAGAACCCAGAACGAAATTGTCGAAATGATGGCGACTATAACAATGATCTCTCCCCCTTGGAGTGCAAAGATATAGGTAATCCATCCCAGTGAGACGAAGGATGTTCTCTTGAGTAGGGCGAAGAGATCGCTTCGATTGAGTCCAGTTGGTGGGAATACGGCGACAAAGAAGATCCCTGCGATGACCTGTCTGACAATGAAAGTCTCGGAGAAATTGACACCTTCTGCCCCCAACATCACAATATTTATTGCTACAAAAGCTGTTCCAAAACTAGCAGAGAGAGTCAAGGTGAAAGTTCTTACAGAACGAAAATCAGGAATGCTAGAACGAAGCGGATAGAGGGTAGATCCGATTAAAACAAGGACAAAGATTATTTGCAATTTTTCAATTGTAGTACCTAGTACTAAAGGCGCCAGTATCAGCACAACAGCAGGAGATAAGGTGAAAGAGATTGCAGAAACTGAAGCTGTACTTCGCGCAATAATGCTAAAAATGAGATAAGCAGAGAGTCCACTCACAATTGCTCCAGTGATATGAAGCATCAAAATCTTTGGTTCGGTGAGGATCCAATTTCTTTGAAAAAGTGCGATGGGAGAGACAAAGAGTGCATTGAAAAGAAAAAGTGGACCAATCGATTTTTGAAATGAGATTTGGGTGGTGATACCTTTAGTAAGAAAAGTTCCTAAAGCAAAAGCCAAAGCTGCGATTATCGCTATT
>JAQBVO010000036.1 GCA_027728065.1 Actinomycetota bacterium | reverse complement strand
TAAGGCCGCCATCGGTTTAGATGTTGATCGCCATTTAATCACCACAAAGGGACACATTAAGACAATCGGCAGTCATACAGTAAAGATCGCTCTTGGACACAATGTAGTTGCCTCGGCAACAGTTAACGTAGTAGCCGAATAAGAGATAGTCAAAAAGGCCCGTCGCATACGTGGCGGGCCTTTTTTATTTCGCCCTTACTTGCACCAATGCTCGTTTGAAGTAATCACTCGTAAACTCACTACGCGCTAAATCGTATTTAGACATTCCCCACTCCCAAAAATCAAACTCAATATCTGAGACCGATGATTGAATCGATGCCCACAGTGTCCATCCATACTTTGCCATTAACGCCCACAACCAGGCGCGCGCAACTTTCTCAGGGCGGTGGCCTCCATAGTAAGCCTTAACCAACTCTTCTAAAGCATCTAGTGGTAAAAACGCTTCGGCCCAAACATTGCCAATCTCAAAACAGGCATCGTTATTTCCCGAGTATTCATAATCGATTAACCAAATCTTTTCGCCATCATCGATAAAATTGCCAGGCAGCAAATCATTATTACAAGGCACCAACCCCTCAAATAAGAGCTCAAAGGCTTTCTTAATCTCTAAGACCTTTGGTGCAAAATCTAAATAGCCATCTGGCATACGAAAACCCTGCTCTTGTACTATTTTTTGGTAGTTTCTCTGAGTATTAAACATATTAAACTCATGATCAAAGGCTTCCAGCGCATGTAGTTTGCGCAGACTTTGGGCGATACGGGGTAGGTTTGCAGCGACATCTTCGCCGCCAAAGGTCTTGCCCTGTATATATGAGATTACTAAGAGCCCCTCACCGGGTAGGTAATCTAAAACCTGCGCACCGACCCCACCTTTACCGGCAATCGTTGAGTTAACAAACTCAGAGCCACGATCGATTGATAAGAGCGCAGAAGAGTTACTAGATACCCGCGCAACATAGATGCCCTTTGGTGTGTCAACACGGAAGTTGCGATTAGTTAGCCCGCCCGATAGTTCAATCATCGAAGTTCGAGATCGCAGCAACTCGACTTTGTTAAAGAGTTGGGCAAACTCACGCTCTAACGCACTAGCATCGCTCACCCCTTCAGGATACATTTCAGAGGTGTCCGTGTCAGTCGTTCCTACCCGCGCAAAAATCATCGTTATCGGGGGCGGTGTCGGTGGCACCTCAGTTGCTTATCACTTAGCCGAGCTCGGCGAAAAAGATGTCATTCTTCTTGATCGCAATGAACTCACCAGCGGCTCAACTTTTCATAGCGCCGGTTTAGTTGGCCAACTGCGCGCCGACCCGACTCTGACGCTGATGAATATGCACTCAGTAGATCTCTATAGAAAACTACAGAGCAGCGATACACCCCCCAGTTGGCGCGAGTGCGGCAGCATCAAACTGGCATCAACACCTGAGCGCATGCAGGAGATTCGAAGGCAGATCGGCTGGGCCAAGACATTTGGCTTAGATCTACATGAGATCTCTCCCCAGGAGGCGAAGAACCTATTTCCACTCATCGAGCTAGAGGGAGTCATCGGCGCTTGTTATATGGCCTCGGACGGGCAGGTCGATCCCTCGCAGTTAGCGATGGCACTTGCAGCTGGTGCCCGCAGAGCAGGCGTGCAGATATTTACGCACACCCGTGTATTAGAGATCAAGACGAGCAATGCTCGCGTGAGCAGTGTTGTAACCGATAAAGGTGAAATTCAATGCGAGATCGTTGTTAACTGTGGCGGCATGTATGCGCCACAGATAGCACGCATGGTTAATGTACGTGTTCCCATCGTTGCAATGAGCCACCAGTATTTAATTACCGAGAACTTTATGGATGCCGATGCGCCGTTACTACCATCACTGCGCGATCCCGATAACTTAATCTATTTCCGTCAAGAGGTCTCTGGTCTACTCATGGGTGGGTATGAACGCAATTCAAAGGCCTGGTCTGCCGATTACAACAACATCGATGAGATCCCTGCAAACTTTAATAACACTTTGCTACCTGAAGATTGGGATCGCTTTGTAGATATCGCAGAGGCATCACAAAAGCGTGTGCCGAAGATGTCAGAGGTTGGGATCAAGAGCTTCATCAACGGTCCAGAGGGCTTCACACCAGATAACGAGTTCTGTTTAGGAGAGACATCGGTAGGCGGCTTCTTTGTTGCTGCAGGTTTTTGTGCACATGGAATCGCAGGCGCAGGAGGAATTGGGAAAACCGTTGCCGAGTGGGTGGTTGCAGGTGAACCAACGATGGATCTATGGCATATGGATATTAAACGATTCGGTGCATCCTATGAATCCCCTGATTTTACTTTAAAACGCATTACCGAAAACTATGAGCAGTATTACGACATTCACTATCCAGGTGAAGAGCGGCAATCTGCAAGGCCAAAATTTACCTCCCCCGTTTATGAGTGGCATAAGGCCAATGGCGCTGTTTTTGGTGAAAAAGCCTCGTGGGAGCGGGTTAATTTCTACTCCACCAATATCGGCAACGATAACCTGCGCCCCAAAGATTGGCTCGGCAACCACTGGTCGAACGCGGTGCAGGTGGAACACCACGCAACACGGAGCGCCGCCGGCCTATTTGATGAGTCATCTTTTGCGAAGGCCCGTATCAGTGGCGCGCGGGCGAGTGAGTTTCTTAACTATGTCTGTGCAAATAATGTCGTCAAAGGAGTAGGTAAGACGACATATACGCAGGCACTTAACTCAAAAGCTGGAATCGAATCTGATTACACGGTTACACAAACTGGCGAGAATGAGTTTTTAATCGTTACAGGTACGGCTTTTGCTGTTCATGACTTTGGATGGCTTGAAAAAATGCGCCGTGAATTTTCATTTACTGGAGTTGAGATTGAAAACATAACTCGTGAACTGAGTTGTTTTGGGATCATGGGACCCAACTCTCGCGCAATTCTGCAACCATTGACCGATACAGATTTAAACCAGAGTGCATTTCCATTTATGTCATCACAGGAAATAGTAGTTGCAGGCATTGATGTGCGCGCCACTCGGATTACATATGTTGGCGAACTCGGCTGGGAGATCTATGCACCAGTTGCCGACGCTCTGGTTTTATGGCAAAAGATTATGGATGCTGGAAGAGATCTGGGATTAATCGCCTGCGGATATCGCGCAATAGAATCGCTACGACTTGAAAAGGGCTACCGCGCATGGGCCGGTGAGATCAATACCGAGACCAATCCATTTGAAGCAGGTCTTGGCTTTGCCGTTTCTTTAAAGAAGGAGAACTTCCACGGCAAATCGGCGGCAGTTGCAGCTCATGCAAATCTAAAGCGCAGACTTGTTACTATTACCTTTGATGAGATCACCTGTGTTCCATTTGGCTCAGAGCCAATCCGCATCGGTAAAAAAATAGTGGGTCGTATTAAATCCGGCGGTCAGGGCTATACAATTAACAAGGCGATCGCATATGCCTATCTACCAATAGCCCATAGCGCCCCAGGAACATCGGTAGATGTTGAGTTTTTCGGCACCTGGCGCGCCGGCACAATCTGCGCCGAACCACTCTTTGATCCAACTAATGAGCGGATTCGGGCGTAAATCTCACGTTTTAAGATTTTCTAAAATACTTTCATGCACAGCCCACTGCAAAAATCCCCGCCCCTGACCTGCGGTTTTTCAGGCAATGGGTGAACTGCAGCGATTTATCCACACTCCATCAACAGATCGCTGCACAGTAAAATGCGCTTATCCACCTAGTTATCAACAGCTTTTCCCCATCACCCCGTGGGAATTCTCGCCTGCGCTATGGGCCGCCTTCTAAGTTAAGCCCACGCAATCAGCAATGTCAGTGGCTAATGGGAGGTTATACGCGTGAGCATCGCCGAATTTCCTAACAATCGCCCAGCACGAGATCCCAATATTAACTCTGTGGGTGCTGAGTTCGAGCGCACTCCTCCGCAGGATTTAATTGCAGAGCAATCGGTTCTCGGTGGAATGTTGTTATCAAAAGATGCAATCGCCGATGTCGTTGAGATTATCCGCGATCGTGATTTTTATCGCCCCGCACACGAGTTAATCTACGATGCGGTTATCGATTTGTATAGTCGCGGTGAACCAGTCGATGCAGTTACCGTTGCATCAGAGCTAACAAAGCGCGGCAACATTGCACGTGCAGGTGGCGCACCATATCTGCACACATTAATCTCCTCGGTTCCAACTGCAGCCAACGCCGGATATTACGCAAAGATTGTTCGCGAACATGCAATCATGCGCCGCCTAGTTGAAGCAGGTACAAAGATTGTCCAACTCGGTTATACATCCGAGGGTGAAGTTGATGACATGGTCGATCAAGCACAGGCCGAGGTCTATGCAGTTACCGAACGGCGGTCATCTGAAGACTATGTTCAGTTAGCCACACTGTTGCCACAGGCGTTAGATGAGATTGAAGCAATATCTAAAGGCATTGGAGTCGAAGGTGTTAAGACCGGCTTTAAGGATCTTGATGCACTTACTCATGGCTTCCACCCAGGAAATATGATTATTCTCGCCGCTCGACCTGCAATGGGTAAATCAACACTTGGTTTAGATATCGCCCGGTATGCATCGATTCACAACGGCCTCACCTCTGTCATCTTCTCGCTTGAAATGTCAAAATCTGAAATCACAATGCGTATGTTATCGGCCGAGGCCCGCGTCGGTTTAAACAATATCCGCGCAGGTACGCTATCTGATGATGAGTGGTCGCGCCTTGCACGGCGTATGGGTGAGATCTCTGAGGCACCTTTATTTATCGATGATTCACCAAATCTCTCCATGATGGAGATCCGCGCTAAGGCCCGTCGCTTAAAGCAGCGCCACAACCTTAAACTCATCGTGATCGACTACTTACAGTTGATGACATCGGGTAAGAAAGTTGAAAACCGTCAGCAGGAGGTATCAGAGTTTTCACGTCAGTTAAAGTTAATGGCGAAAGAGTTAAACATCCCCGTCGTTGCAATCTCACAGCTCAACCGCTCACCTGAACAGCGCAGCGATAAGAAACCTATGCTCTCTGACCTGCGTGAATCTGGATCTATCGAACAAGATGCCGACGTTGTTATCTTGTTACATCGCGATGATATGTATGATCAACAGAACCGTACAGGTGAGGCGGATTTAATCGTTGCTAAGCACCGTAATGGACAGACGCGCACTATCACCGTTGCTGCGCAGCTACACTATGCACGATTCTACGATATGCCGCAAAAATCCGGATCTGCTACCGACTGGACACAACAGCGCGAAGTGAGTGCACCAGAGGAGAATACTTTCGGGGCTAACTAGCTGGGACGATACAAGGAGTGAGTGAGGGAAATGTAGCTACAATTTATTGAAAGAAACAAAAGCTGCACGAGAGAGCACATGACAAATAGGTGTTATTAAAGTAATATGCGAATGTGCCGCCAATATTAGATGTGGTAATACCGGTTCTAAATGAAGCCAAAACACTCGAATCACAGATTATGAAACTTCAAAATTTTTTAGCAGAACATTCTAATCTTAATTTTGTTTACCAGATAATTATAGCTGATAATGGGTCGACTGATGACACACTTAAGATCGCACATAATCTCGCCTCGGTATCTCAAAGAATTAGGGTAGTGTCAGTAGGAGTACCCGGTGTTGGTTTAGCGCTCAGGACGGCATGGGCAACTTCTAACTCGGAATACATTGGGTACATGGATCTTGATTTTTCAACCGAATTAATTCACTTGGCAGATGTCGAAAAGATATTTAATGAAAAATATGATTGTGTCTTTGGAAGCCGATTATTGCCTGAAAGCCGAGTTAAAGGTCGTACTTTCAAGAGAGAGATAACTAGCAGAGTATTTAATTCTGTTATCAAAAGCGTTTTTAACTCTTCTGTAAGTGATGCAATGTGTGGCTTCAAATTCCTAAGAAGGGAGAAACTACGTGATGCTCTTCGTCACGGTGCGGGGTGTGATGGGTGGTTTTTTTGTGCGGAACAAATTGCCGGACACCGGATTTATGATCTTCCCGTGTTTTGGCAAGATGCTCCGGGAAGCAAAGTTCGAATTCTAACTCTAACCACGCGGTACATAGCCGATATTCTAAGATTCAGAAAGAGAGTCAAATTAATCCATAAAACCCTATGACTACTTATAGAGCAAACAACGCAACCCCTCCTGTTTTCCTAGGGACGGCAGGGTGGGGGCAAGATATTCCTAAGCCTGAGGCTTACCGAATTTTGGAGATCTTTTATGCCAATGGGCACAGATG
>JAQBVO010000013.1 GCA_027728065.1 Actinomycetota bacterium | reverse complement strand
TATTCGATGACTAAATATTCGCGCTTAACCCCGGTGACCGTGCGCTGGACTAAATCGATATACCGCCCGATACCGTGTTGCTCATGCACAACAAAATCTCCTGCAATTAGCTCTAGAGGATCGATTGCCGCTTTTCGCTTTGATGGCAGAGGTTGAGAATCTTTCACACTTCCCTTACTACCAGTTAAATCTCGTTCGGTCATAAAAAAGATTTGATCGCTTGCACTTTCAAAGCCGTGAGCGATGACCGAGGTTGTTAAATGCACGCTACTTTTCGTCGGTGTTGCATCTAATTTTTCAACGACGTGAACCGGTAAATCTGCGTTGCGGAAAATACCGGCATAACGCTCTAACATTCCATGGCCATGGGTTGCAAAGACAACGGTGAAGTGGGCCTCTACGGCGGCACGTAGCGCTGCGATTGTGCGCTCGATATCTCCACGCATTGGATCGATCGCGCGGTAATCCAAGAACTCGGTCTTATCTGCTAGATCACTACCAAATGGCGCCAGTGTGCCCATCTCTAAATCCAGGGATTCGATCTCCTGTCTTAACTCATCCCAGGACATATAGGTACCGGAACCATCGTAAATCGGTGCCACGGCCCCATGTGCAGCATTTGACCATGAGGCGTTAAGAAACTCTTCATTGGTCGCCAGTAAATCACTAGCCCTTGATTTAATTCGTTCGTAATCGATAAAGATAATCTGAGTATTACCTGGCATCCGTGCCAGCAATGTTTGCTTGTGATTGATAAGAAGTGGAATCAATGACTCCATGCCTTCAAATGAAATGCCTTCGCTTATCTTTTCCAATAGTTCGCGTGCACCAGGTAGTCGCTCACACAGTTCAAGTGCATGAGCTTTAATCGTTGGGGTTAGTAAAAACTCGCGGCAGGGGTAGATCTCAACGCTGCCAATGACGGGTGCGTATGTTCTTTGATCGGCTACTTCAAAATAGCTGATATCTTCAATCTCATCACCAAAAAAATCGATACGTATAGGGTGGGCACTCAGAGGTAGAAATACGTCGATGATCCCACCACGTACTGCAAACTCACCTCTACGCTCTACTAAATCTGTGCGTGTATAGGCAAGGCTGGCTAAGTGACGGACCAATAAATCAAGTGATTGTTCTTTTCCAATCTCTAACTTCATTAAATCTAATTTTCCGAGATCTCCAATAATCCGATGGATAGCACCCCGCACTGGAGTAACAACAATCGGGTTAGTACTCTGTTTTTCGATGAGTGAGTAGAGCGTTGCAATCCGCCGTGCCACAGTATCGCTGCGTGGGCTTAAGCGCTCATGCGGCAGAGTTTCCCAAGCAGGAAAGGCCAGCACATTGCTATGTAGTTCACCAAGTTCATTGACGAGATCTTCTGCGCTTCGGCTTGAACTTGTAATGACAAGTAAAGGCCGCTCATGTGCGCGGGCTGCAAGTAAAAATGGATACATCGCAGATGGCGCCACTATGTGGGATGCATCTGCTCTGCTGGCACACGCGGTGATTAATCCCCGCATTACATCCCCCAAACGTCTATTGGCCCCAACTCCCAAAGGGAGGGGGCTTACATGCGCAGTCTAATTTATTATGAGTAAGGGTTCTTACCTGAGAGGATTGGCCAATGGATACTCAGCCCAGTGCGATCGCAGCAGATAATGCTGAACTGCGCGCAGATGTGCGTCAATTGGGTGATTTATTGGGGCAGACACTTGTGCGCCAAGAGGGTCCGCAGCTTTTAGCCCTTGTTGAGCAAGTGCGAAAGGCAGTGCGCGAAGGCGATGGTGTCGAGCTATTAGCCGCGCTCTCTCTTGAAGATTCAGTGCAGTTAGTGCGCGCTTTTAGTACTTACTTTCATTTAGCAAATGTTGCCGAACAAGTTCACCGCTCTCGCGTTATCACTAATTCACGCGTTGCAGGTGGTTCATGGATTGCACGTGCCGTAGATAAAATCGAAGCTGCATTACTCTCACAAAAACCTGGGTATGAAATAACACGTGAGCAGATATCCGACTGGGTCACTGAGATGTCGGTTCGTCCAGTCTTTACTGCCCACCCTACTGAGGCTGCACGTAGATCGGTCTTGAGTAAAATGGGGCGCGTTGCAGAGCTCCTCGATACTCCACGAGATTTATCACAGGAAGAGCGCTTAGCTGAAACGATCGACTTACTATGGCAGACCGATGAACTTCGACTAGACCGCCCTGAACCAATCGATGAAGCAATGAATGCTCTCTATTATTTAGATGACTTGTTTCGACAAACGGTTCCTGAGGTTCTCAATGAGTTTTCACGAGAGATTAAACGAGTTGGAGTCGAGCTTGCAGTAACGGCCCGTCCGCTCTCCTTTGGTAGTTGGATCGGCGGTGATAGGGATGGCAATCCATATATTACAGCGCAGGTAACTACCGATGCGATGGTGCTCCAAGTTGGTCACGCTATTCGCGCAATAATCGCGGCGATGGATGCGCTACGCCAATTACTCTCAGTCTCAACACGGATTGTAGGAGCAACGCCCGAACTCTCGGCATCGGTGGAGCGAGATTTAGCTAATATCCCCGAGTTTGAAGGACGCTTCCTTCGATTAAATGCCGAAGAGCCATATCGCCTTAAGGCAACGGCGATTGTGCACCGCCTTGCCATGACACGTGATCGCCATGCAAAGAATGCCGCACATGTACCCCACCGTGATTATCGAGATACCTCTGAACTATTAGCTGATTTAACTCTGATGCGTGACTCTCTGTGTGAACATAAGGGCGAACTCATTGCTAGAGGCCTACTGGAGCGCACAATTCGTACCGTCGCTGCATTCGGAATCACGCATGCAACCCTGGATATTCGTGAACACTCTAATGCCCATCACCATCTTCTTAATCAACTCGTGGCCGTTGATGGTTATCTTGGCAAATCACATGGAGAAAAGTTTGAAATTCTAACTAGCCTAATGCGCAGTGGTAAGGCCCTAGATATCGCCGTTCTCGATCCTGCCGGCAAGAAGACTCTCGATACCTTTATTGCAATTGCAGATTTAATTGAACGCTTTGGCCCAGAGGCGATTGAAACCTACATCGTCTCTATGGTTAAGGGCGCCGATGATTTAATCGCAGCCGTTGTGATTGCAGGTCAAATCGGGCTAGTAAATATTGCAGAGCGAAAAGCGCTGATTGGTTTTGCACCTTTACTAGAAACCGTTGCCGAACTCCGTATCGCTGGTGAGATTCTCGAAGCGTTATTGAGCGATCCAACATACCGCCAGGTAGTTGCACTCCGCGGTGATTTTCAAGAGGTGATGCTTGGTTACTCTGATTCAAATAAGGATGCAGGTATCGCAACAAGCCAGTGGGAGATTCATCGCGCACAACGTTCGTTGCGCGACGTGGCAATGAAGTACGGCGTTAAGTTGCGCTTATTCCATGGCCGCGGTGGATCCGTTGGCCGCGGTGGTGGACCAACCTATGAAGCCCTCATCGCACTTCCATGGGGATCAGTCGATGGCCACATTAAAATGACTGAACAGGGCGAGGTTATTAGTGATAAGTACGCACTGCCATCCCTTGCCCGCGAGCATATTGAGTTAACGCTAGCGGCATCACTTGAGGCAACGGTTCTCAATCGTCGAGCACGACAGAGCCCACAAGTTTTAGCGACGTGGGGTGAGTGTATGCAGCTAGTAAGTGATCGCTCATTTACTGCTTATCGCGCATTAATCGAGCATAAAGATTTACCCGATTACTTTTACACATCAACTCCCGTGGAACAGTTAGGAGATCTCTTTATTGGTTCACGTCCATCCAGACGCCCCGATACACATGGTGGACTCGATGCATTACGTGCAATTCCCTGGGTGTTTGGTTGGACTCAGTCCCGCCAGATTGTCCCTGGTTGGTATGGCGTTGGCTCGGGATTAAAGGCTGCGCGCGAGGCAGGTAAATCCGATCTGCTAACCATAATGCTCAACGAGTGGCATTTTTTCAATACTTTTATCTCCAACGTGGAGATGACTTTAGCTAAGACTGATTTAGTACTGGCACGGCGCTATGTAGAAGCACTTGTGCCCAAAGAGTTACATCACTTCTTAGACACAATTCAAGCCGAGTTTGATTTAACGGTTTATGAGATTTTACTACTGACAAAAAAGAGTTCACTGCTAGGAGATCAAGTGATCTTGGCACGTACTTTGGCCGTTCGTGATGCCTACCTATCACCAATTCACTTACTACAAATAAACCTGCTTAAACGAGTGCGTGAATCTGCAGATTCGCCAGATCCAATCATGCGCCGTGCGCTGCTACTTACAATTAATGGTGTTGCCGCGGGCTTGCGCAATACTGGTTGATTCTTAGCTATTGAAAGCGGTCTGGGTCCGTTCAAGTCCTTGTGTGATTAGGGATTCAACAACATCGGCGCCACGGACAATAAACTCTGCCAACTCTTTTTGTTCGACCTTTGAAAAAGCCTTGAGCACAAAGTCGGCTGGATCTTGTGCACCCATTGGCCGCCCAATTCCTAAACGGACTCGGTAATACTCGGGTGTACTAAAAGCCGAAGTCATTGATTTAAGACCATTGTGGCCATTATCGCCTCCGGCAATTTTGCTGCGTATTGCGCAAAAACCAATATCGAGCTCGTCATGTAATGCGATGATTTTATTAGTCTCAACTGAGTAGAAGTTTGCAAGGGCTTTTATCGGACCGCCGCTCTCATTCATGTAGCCTTTGGACTTTGCAAGGATAATCGATTGAGTACTCTCGCCAACGCCTAGTTTGTAGGCTGCAATGTCAGTACGGGATTTATGTGAAGAGAGTTTTAGGTTGTGCCGGCGAACAAGCTCATTAATTACCATCTGACCTATGTTGTGACGGGTTGCAGCGTATTGATCTCCCGAGTTACCGAGCCCAACTACTAACCACGTCATAAAGGCAATCGTAAGGGTTAAGCCTCCTTCTTCTCGGCACCGGCTGCAGGTGCTTCGGCCGTTGCATCGACTACTTCTGCTACTACTGGAGCAACTTCTTCAACGATAGCTGAGCGCTCGGATAAGTGAATAACAATCATCTTTGGAGCTGATTCGAGTTCAACACCTGCTGGAAGTACTACATCACTCGCATAGAGCGACATACCGGCTACAAGGCCAGTGATATCGAGTTCTAAGAAGCTAGGGATTGCCGTTGCTTCAACACGTACTTCGATTGTGTTGTTAACATGCTCAAGAATTCCATCGCGGTCGTACTCTCCGCTTGCATGCACAGGAACTGCAACAACAACTTTCTCTCCACGGCGAACTAATACCAAATCGATGTGCTCAAGGATCTGCTTGAGTGGGTGGCGCACTATCGCCTTTGGAAGTGTGAGCTCAGTCTTTCCATCGATAACGATGTCGAGCAAAACGTTTGACTGCTCGAGGGCAACGCCAAGTTCGCGCGCTGGCAGCGTGATGTGCTGTGGCTTTTCACCATGACCGTAGATGACGGCAGGAACTAAACCATCGCGACGCGCACGACGTGATGCACCCTTACCAAATTCGGTACGAACAACACCGTTGATAGTGATCTCTGCCATTTTTAATTACTCCTCTAGTGAAAACTTCGGTTTCAACACAAAGTTCCAGTAAGGATTTAAATCCTAAGCCGTCGATTACGGAAGTAAATTCATGCCCTCGCCGGAACTGCCCAAAGGTTAGCCTGCCAGTAGTTGATTGTGCAAATTGCGCTTATGAATGGCCGTCAAAGAGGCTTGTAACTGAGCCATCCTCGAAGACTTCACGGATTGCTCGAGCGATTAGCGGTGCAATCGACAGGACTGTGAGCCCCTCGAACTTTTGATCCTCTGAAATCGGAAGCGTATTTGTAATAACGACCTCAGATGCTTTGCAACCTCTTAAGCGCTCGACTGCAGGGCCAGAAAAGACACCATGTGTTGCTGTGACGATGACATCTTTTGCCCCAGCTTCAAACAAAACCTCGACCGCCTTTGTAATTGTGCCGGCTGTATCGATCATGTCATCGATAACGATGCATGTCTGACCTTCTACATCACCAACAACGCGGCCAACAACGGCCTCGTTAGGAACTCGAGGATCACGTGTCTTATGGATAAAAGCGATTGGGCATCCACCTAAGAGATCTGACCAGCGCTCGGCCACGCGAACGCGACCGGAATCTGGAGAGACGATTGTCAAACGTGTGCGATCGACTTTGCTACCCACATAGTTTGCAAGCATTGGAAGGGCGAAGAGATGATCTACGGGGCCATCAAAGAAGCCTTGAATCTGGGATGCGTGGAGATCAACAACCATTAAGCGATCAGCGCCAGCGGTTTTAAAGAGATCGGCCATTAACCGTGCAGATATTGGTTCACGTCCACGATGTTTTTTATCTTGACGTGCATAACCATAAAAAGGTGTGATAACTGTGATGCGCTTAGCCGATGCGCGCTTAAGGGCATCGACCATAATAAGTTGTTCCATAATCTGCTTATTCACCGGTGAAGAGTGGCTCTGTAAAACAAATGCATCGCAGCCACGAACCGACTCTTCGAAGCGAACAAAGATTTCACCATTAGAAAAGTCATATGCAGATGTTGGAGTCAGTTCAACACCGAGTTCTGATGCCACATCATCGGCTAGTTCGGGATATCCGCGACCTGTAAATAAACGTAGTCGCTTTTCAGAGGATAGCCTGATCTCTCCCATGTTTAGCCCTTCTTTTTACTTGCCTCGGCTGCTTGCGCAGATTTGCTGCCTGCGCGCTTACGCAGGACCCAACCTATTACATTTCTCTGTTTAGCTCTGCCAACACCGATTGCCCCTGCCGGAACATCCTCAGTTATGACAGATCCAGCGGCGGTATATGCCCCATCGCCGATAGAAACCGGCGCAACGAGCATTGTGTCGCTACCGATACGGACGTGATCTCCAACCGTTGTGTGATGCTTATCAACACCGTCGTAGTTCACAAAGATTGTCGCCGCACCGATATTGCTGCCATCGCCGATAGTTGCATCTCCAACATATGAAAGATGCGGAATTTTCGAGCCGGTACCAACAGTGGAGTTCTTCATCTCAACGAATGCACCGACTTTTGCGCTATCACCGAGCACTGTTCCGCGGCGTAGATATGTAAATGGTCCGACCGTTACAGCCTCTCCAATGAGAGTATCTAAGGCTATAGATTCAAGAACGGCTGCGCCCTCTTTTACTACACAGTTAGTCAGGGTTGTGCGGGGACCAATAACGGCGCCAGTTGCAACGCTGGTTGTACCCAAGATTGCACTGCCTGGATGAATGGTGACATCGCTAGATAGTGTTGCCGTAGCATCTATCCATGTTGTCGTTGGATCGATAATTGTTACACCTTCGCGCATCCACTGATCATTAATTCGATCACGCAATAGGGCAGCGGTTTCGGCAAGTTGCACGCGATCATTGACACCTAAAATCTCAGTAAAATCTTCAAGCATAATCGCGGCAACTGATTCGCCAGCATTCTTTAAGATTTCAATCACATCGGTTAAATAGAGCTCTCCCTGTGAATTAGAGTTGGTGATCTGCTCAATTGCACCGGCTAACTTGGCACTATCAAATGCGTAAACGCCCGAGTTAATCTCAACAATAAACCTTTCATCATCGGTGGCATCGCGCTCTTCGACGATTCGCAAAAGCTCATCGTTTGCATCCCTAATGATTCGTCCATAGCCCGTTGGATCGGGGTGCTGGGCAGTTAAAACCGATGCAGAGAATTTTCCGCCATTGTGTGCATCTAGAAATGCGGCAAGTGATTGACCCGTCAGCATTGGGGTATCACCAGGTAGAACCAACGTTGTGCCACGCGTGCTTTTACCTGCCAACGCTAATTGAGTAGCGTGGCCAGTTCCATTGCGCTTTTCTTGAAAGACCGTAGTTGCAGATGGTGAAATCTCAGCGACATGAGCCTCAACACCTATTCGGTTTGCACCAACAACAACACAGATGGTGGAAGGGTTAATGTGGTCAACGGCGGCGAGAACATGTCCAAGTAGCGAACGGCCTGCAACGCTGTGAAGAACTTTGGCTTGACCCGATTTCATCCGTGTTCCTTCACCTGCTGCAAGAACAATCACGGTTTCTAAGGCCACGTATGAATCCTATCGCTCCGCCACCAGGTATCGATCCTGGACCCTGGGCTTCAAAGGCCCATGTGCTAGCCACTACACAATGGCGGAACCCATATTCTCCCTTATAAAGGGTGGTGCTGATGACCATTGGCCTGCGTAATTAGGTAAGAACTTTCGCCCCTGCAACTGGTCCATATGCACGCGTAACGCTTCCAACGACACCACTTGCCGTTAACGCCACAGCTAAATCAAGTCCGGCCTCTTCATCGCTAACTAAAAATGCAACGGTCGGACCAGAGCCTGAAACCAATGCACCCAGTGCACCATACTCTTGACCGACATCAAGAACTAATCGAAGTGCCGGACGCAATGAACATGCCGCCGCCTGTAAATCATTTATTAAATGTGCACCAACTGTCTTTGGATCAGCGGCTAATAGCGCCTGCATCAAACTCTCATTTGTTTGCGGCTCTGCAATCTCAGACTCTGAACGCAAACGATCGCACTCGCTATACACGGCCGGAGTAGATAAACCACCGCTCGATAAAGCTAAAACCCAGTGATAAGTACCGCGTGAAAGCGCTGGAGTTAACTGATCTCCGTGGCCTGTACCGATTGCCGTCCCACCGCTTAACATAAATGGAACATCGCTGCCTAACTGTGCCGCTATCTCTGACATCTCTTCGCGGCTCATTCCAAGTGAGTATAAATAATCGATTGCAACGATTGCTGCAGCTGCATCTGCACTTCCCCCAGCCATGCCGCCTGCAACTGGAATAGATTTCTTAATCTCAACATGTGCATCGATCTCTAAGTCATACTCTCTGGCCATCAAGGCAATGGCCTTCATCGCTAAATTACTTTCGTCGGCAGGGACTCCATGTACCTGATCGCCGGTTATTGCAATGCTCACGCCACTCTTTGGCGCAGCAAAAGTTACAGTGACATCATCAAAGATTGAGATCGCTTGAAAAACATTAACAAGGTTATGAAAACCATCGACCTCACGTGGGCCTACTGAGAGTTGGAGATTGACCTTGGCAGGAACGCGTACGGTCACACTCTTTGTGGGCATGAATTGACCCTATTGCCTCCGTTAGAAAATGTCAGGCTGGGACAATGCAATTGCAGAAAAACTTGAGATCTCTAAAGCCTCTCCGCGGAGCGTTGGATCTATACCTGCGCGCACAAGAATCTCTTCGGCCGCCGATGATGAGCCATAGCGCGAAGAAAGGGCAGAGCGCAACATCTTTCGCCGTTGAGCAAATGCGGCATCGATTACTGCAAAGGTTTTTATGCGCAGTGCTTCATCACCTGGGCTGGCACGACGTGTAAATGCAACAAGTTTCGAGTCAACGTTAGGTACAGGCCAAAAAACCGATCGTGATACCGAGCCTGCCGCCTTAACCTCGGCCCACCACGCCGCTTTTAGCGATGGAACTCCATACTCTTTGCTGCCAGAAGTTGCAGCTAAACGATCTGCAACTTCGGCCTGCACCATGACAACTCCGCTGCGAAGTGTTGGAAATCTCTCCAGTAAGTTTAATAGGACTGTAACCGAGACGTTGTAAGGCAAGTTAGCGACCAAGACAGTTGGTTGCACGGGTAGCTCGACCAAAGCCAATGCATCGGCTCTAAGGACTACTAAATTCTGCGAATACTCTGAGTGCTCGGCGGCAGTGAGAGGAAGTTGCGTTGCAAGTCGATGATCAATCTCTACTGCCACTACCGAGGCTGCACTGTTGAGCAACGCTAAAGTTAATGAACCGAGCCCTGGACCGATCTCTAATGCGATGTCATCTTTATTGACGCCTGCTATGCGCACAATCTTTGTGCAGATATTTGAATCGATTACAAAGTTTTGACCCAGGGACTTTGAAGGCTGCAAATCCAACGCTGCTGCTAGTTCACGAATGCGCGCGGCACCAAGCAGGCTCATGGGGTGAATGAACCAAAGATACGTTCGGCGTTGTTGCCGAGTGCAAAAGCCAGCTCACCGAGATCGCACTGGCGCTCTGTGGCCATTGCCCGCACAATCCTTGCAACCTGTGCGGGGGTGTTACCGGCACCGCGATGTGGCATCGGAGCCAAAAACGGCGAATCAGTTTCGACTAATAACTGATCGATTGGAACTATCCTAAGTGCATCGCGCAAGTAGGATGCGTTTTTAAAAGTTACAGTCCCGGCAAATGAGATCATATAGCCGCTCTGGATACATGCCTTGGCCATCTTTACATCGCCAGAAAAACAGTGAAAGACAATGTTTTGCGGAGCTCCAACTTCGAGCAGTATCGACAAAATATCATCATGTGAATCACGATCATGAATCACCAAAGCTTTATTGGTTTTTTTAGCTAACTCAATGTGCCATTTGAATGATTCTTGTTGTCGTCCCCGCAGCTCTGGTGGGGTGCGAAAATAATCCAGACCTGTCTCTCCAATTGCACGCACACGTGGGTGTTGTGCAAGCTCTGCGATGATCGCCAAGTCAGACTCTAAATCGACAACAACTGGAGCCTCATTGGGATGCAGCGCAACCGCTGCTAAAACCGATGTATTCCACTTCTGTGCTGCAGCTACGCACCATCTGGATTGTTCGGCAGAGTATCCAATTTGAACTATGCGATCTACGTTGACCAACTTGGCCTCAGCAATGACATCTGCAATCTCGACAGAATCAGGGGCGGAATCTGTGATTATCTCCATGTGCGCATGTGAATCAACGGTTGCAACGGGTAGAGGTTCTGGCAATGGTGCCCGTGGGCGATCGAGTGCGTGGCGATCGGCCATATTTCTTATGAGCTAGTTTCTAATCGGGGAAATAAAACTTCAGTCTTGCTCACACTTGCACCTTGCGGTAATTGACCCCAATGTGCAACACCGCTAATTTTCTGTGCAGATAAATCGCCCAACTGAGCTTGTGCTCCAAGGCTGCGCCATAAAATCTGGCACGTTGCGGGCATTATTGGATGCAGCAGAACGGCTAGTGCGCGCAGTGACTCGGCAGTGTTATACAAAACTGCTTCAAGTTTTGCTCGGTTTGCACCATCTTTAACCATTATCCATGGCTCTTTTTCGCTCACATAACCATTTACTCTCTTACAAAACTCCATAATCGCAAGGATTCCGCCTTGGAAATCTAATGCACAGATCGCCTCATCGGCCTTGGTCACGGCTATCTGCAGCGCCGCCTCTAAATCAGCCTCCTTACTTACAGCCGGTAAAACCCCACCGCAGTATTTTTCAATCATCGCCGCCGAACGCGAAGCTAAGTTTCCAAAGTCATTGGCGAGCTCGGATGTATAGCGCGCCGACATGTCTTCCCATGAAAATGAGCCATCTGTGCCAAATGGAATCGCACGCAAAAAGTAGTAGCGAAATGCATCGACGCCAAAGTGATCAGTGATGTCCTTCGGTGCAATTCCAGTTAACTTACTCTTGCTCATCTTTTCACCACCAATCAATAGCCAGCCATGAGCAAAGACCTTTCTTGGAACTTCCAGTCCCGCGGCCATTAACATCGCTGGCCAAATAACGGCATGAAAGCGCAGGATATCTTTACCAACTAAATGGACATCAGCAGGCCATGTAGTTGCAAATTTTTTCCCACCTTCACTCTCGGTGGCATCGGTAAGGCCAACTGCAGTTGCATAGTTAAGAAGTGCATCGAACCATACATAGACAACTTGATCGGTATCCCACGGAACTGGAATTCCCCAATCAAAGGTTGAACGAGAAATAGATAAATCTGAAAGGCCGCCCTCTAAAAATGAAACTACTTCGTTGCGCGCACTTTCGGGCTGGCATGCATCTGGATTTTTGCTGTAGTGCTCAAGTAACTGATCAGTAAATGCCGATAGTTTGAAGAACCAGTTATTTTCATTAACTAGTTCAATTGGTTTGCTATGAATTGGGCAGCACTTCTGTCCATCGATTTCAATGAGATCTCCTGGTAACTTAAACTCTTCACAGCCAACACAGTATGGGCCCTGATATTTGCCAGCATAGATATATCCAGTGTCCTTAAGTGATTGCAAGAATTTTTGCACTCGCACTGTGTGGCGCTCTTCGGTTGTGCGGATAAAGTCATCGTTAGCGATATTTAAGCTAGCCCACGTAGGCTTCCAAGCATCGCGCACTAATCGATAGACCCACGCCTGTGGCGTAGCGTTATTTTCTTCGGCAGTACGCATCACTTTTTGACCATGTTCGTCGGTTCCAGTTAAAAACCAGACAGATTCACCCTTTTGACGGTGCCAACGAGTAAGAACATCACCGGCAACGGTTGTATATGCATGCCCTATATGAGGTGCATCGTTGACGTAATAAATCGGCGTCGTGAGATAAAAGGATTTAGTCACGTGCTCATCTTATTCGCATCGACCACTGCGGCATAAACAAGGCGCTTTGCAATGCCAAATTCCTGTGCCACTGATGCAATCGCCGCCTTTCGATCCATACCAGCGTCCTCAAATTCACGCACGCGTGTAACCATTTGATCGGCAGTAGTGATAGCCGAATCGCTCTTCGCGCCATCGATGACGAGAGTGATTTCTCCAAGAACTTCATTGCTATCTGCCCAGAGTGAGAGCTCATTTAATGTGCCGCGAAGCGTTTGCTCATAGTTTTTGGTCATCTCACGGCAGATTGCGCCTGCGCGTTGGCCACCAAAGACTGTTATCGCATCATTTAACGAATCACCTAAGCGGTGTGGTGCTTCAAAGAAGACCATAGTGCGCTCTTCGTGGCGTAGTTTTTCAAAGGTAGATAAACGCGCACCTGATGCACGGGGAGGGAAGCCCTCAAAAGTAAAACGATCGGTGGGCAGACCAGATAAAGCTACCGCCATCGTTACCGCGCTCGGGCCTGGAATCACATGTACCGCGACTTTAAGATCTATCGCCTCTCGCATTAAACGAAAACCTGGATCACTAATCGTTGGCATTCCTGCATCGGATACAACTAGAACCGTTGCACCGCTTTGGAGTTCATTTAATAATTCACGGGTGCGCTCTTGCTCATTGCCCTCAAAAAAAGAGAGAACCTTGGCAGTAAAACTAACCCCAATATCTGCACACAAACGATGAAATCTGCGTGAGTCTTCGGCGGCAATTATGGATGCGCTTTCAATCGCCGCTTTAAGGCGTGGGCTTGCATCACCGGGGTTACCCAGCGGAGTTGCAGCCAAGATCAGAGCCATGGCTGCATCATCTCAGTAATTCTGCCCTGATAAGCGCATACGATTACACACATGATCGCCGCGCTTACTCCAATCATTATTGCAACCCTGTCTTTGCCGCTTCGTTTAATCAATCTCTCTACTCCTAAGGGCTATGTCTTTGATGAGGTTTATTACGTCGATGGTGCGCGAGACTTTTTAAAATTCGGTGTTGAAGTTGCCGGCAGTAAGCCCGAGTTCGTTGTCCATCCCCCCGTTGGCAAATGGCTTATAGCCATTGGCATACAACTCTTTGGCGATAACGAGTTTGGATGGAGATTTGCAACTGCAATCGTTGGAGTTTTATTAATTCTACTTTTTGCTCGATTAGTGCATATTCTCTTCTTCTCACCACTTTTAACTGCGATGGCAGCGGCTTTAATGGCAATCGATGGAATAGTGCTCGTTCATTCGCGCACCGCCCTCTTAGATTTATTCTTAACATTCTTTGTCTTGCTAGCCGTTTACTTATGGCAACGCCAACGACATTGGTATGCCGCAATTGCAATCGGCTTAGCATTGGGAACCAAATGGAGCGCTTTGTATTTCTTGGCGGTCATGGCAGTTATCTCTTTGTATAGAGTTTTTACATCACACTCTGGCCGCGAACTCATAAAGCCTACATCTATAAAATTACTACAGTATGGATTAATTCCAATCACGATATATGTCAGTACCTGGACTGGTTGGTTCATGAGTGAGCGTGGCTGGAATCGACAATGGTCCTCAAATATTTTTGTCTCGTTGTGGAACTATCACTCGCAGATGCTGGGATTTCATACCGGCCTAACTGAAAAACATTCATACCAAGCAAATCCTTGGAGCTGGTTGGTAATGGGCCGCCCAACATCTTTTTTCTACGAATCACCGCAAGGGTGCAGTTCAAAGAACTGTGCGCAAGAGGTCTTAGCGATCGGTACACCGATTCTCTGGTGGATTGGCACTATCGCCATAGCCGTTACCATAGGTTTTTGGATCCGCTCAATCATTAGCAAGAGATTTGACAACGCGCTCAATCTGGTTGTTTTAGGCTTAGTCGCGGGTTATCTGCCCTGGTTCTTTTTTCAAGAGCGTACAGTCTTTACTTTCTATGTAATTATCATTGAACCTTTTATGTTGTTGGCGATTATTTATTGCGCAAAGAAGTTGCTAGATAGCTCTCTGACTCCTGGGACCTCTTTGAGTATCGTTGCAGGGCTTATGGTGCTAATCCTTCTTAACTTTATCTACTTCTTTCCGCTCTTCACGGGCGAAGTAATTAACTACTCAGATTGGTTCAAACGGATGTGGTTTAGTTCGTGGATATAACTATTCGTTAGCCACACGTGATTGATTTAGGCGCTCAACGGCCTCATCTGCAAGTTGTTGATCAAAAATCTCATCGCGCGATGGTGATAGGGCTGCAAGTGCTTCTCGCTCTAGGCGCTTTTGCTCCTCACTCCAGGCACCGGGTGTTGTTAAATCAATAACTCGTTTTGGAGCAATCGCCTTTGGAGCACTGACATAGGTTGGTACAGGAAGATCGGCTGGCGCCCATACGTTGCGAACAGCGGCTGATCCTTTAGGTAGCAGTACTACACCTTTTAGTTCGCGTTCAGATAATGGAATCCAGTGCTCTTGTGTCGTCTTTGGTGTAACAACTTCAACAAGGTTGGTAGCAGAGACTCCTGATGTGCGCCGTTGCAGTTGTTGAATACGGCGATGCTGAATGCTATCGGCGATAGTTAGACGTCGTACATTTGCAATATAGATTAAAACTCCTGTTGCAGGGACAAGTGCGTACAAGAATGGCATTGTTTTCATAAACCCACCTACAAGTGTTGTTGTTAGAGAAAAAATTAATATGACAAAGATAATTCGCCGGCGCATTAGTAATTGTGCAATCTTTGCTTCGCGATCTAAATCGATATCTTGCATGCCACTACTGTGACTTGCATTTGGTGAAGAGTTTGCGACCACCGTCAGTGCGACTTTAAATCGCTCTACTGATTTACCCGAAAACTCATTACGGTCATGAATCCAGCGGGGTGCAAAATATGCGACCCACGTACCGATAATCGCAATATAGATCAGTTCCGAAGTCATGATGTACAAAGATAAGGGAAGATGGATTACTTTTTGGGGATTTGAGCGCTACTTAATCAAGGGGTTTTCCTTTACAAAGCAGATGTGGTCGCGCCAATCTCCATCAATATGTAAGTATCTCGCCCGCTCTCCCTCAAATCTAAAGCCCGCCTTCTGCGCAACTCTTTGGGAGGCTGTATTTTCTGGGCGCAGATTTATCTCCAGACGGTGCAGCTCAAGAGTTGTAAATGCAAAATCCGATAAGAGCTCTACGGCCATTGTTATATAGCCTTTATTTGAATAGCTACGGGCTATCCAATAACCAATATGGCCTCCGCGCAGTGCGCCGTAAATGACCCCGCCGAGTGAGATTTGTCCGATTAAATTGCACCCATGCCAGATTGCAAAAGAGAAGGAGCGGCCATGTCGGGCTTGGCTATTGAGGGTACGAACCATCTCAATATACGAGGGTAGTTGCTGGGTATCCCAGCCCTTGGTAGGAACCGTAGCCTCCCATGGCGCTAACCATGCACGATTTTCGGCGCGGACGGCGTTCCATTGACTGCGATCTCTGAATCTAAGTGGCCGCAGGAATATTGGGTCTGCCGAAATTACTATGGGCCAACGTTGGTTCATGGTTGACTTAAATGTATCTTCGTTCAAGAATCACAACAGTAACTTCATCACCGGCCGATGCATGTGTCTGCTTTTCGCCAACTGAAATAAATGCGTTCGCATCTGAGAGTGTTACAAGCTCCTCCTGATCCACGAGGGGCATCACAGATTGTGCATCCTCAGCCAGTGTGGCTCGGATATATGAGCGCACGCCTGGAGCAGATTCAATTGCCTTTTCAAGTTTTGCTTTAATAGATGGGCGATGAATATTTGCCGCACCAAGCATCGTTCGAATCATTGGGCGTACAAAGAGTTCAAATGAGATATATGCCGCTATTGGATCACCTGGCAGCGTTATGACCGGAACCTTATCTGGCCCAATCTGACCAAAGTTATGACGCCCACTGATTTCAATAGCCAAATCTACTGTTGTAATTTCACCAAGTCGCAAAAGTGTGCGGGTAATAAGATCAAATGAATCATCTTGTCGCTCGCCACTGATAATAATTAGATCTGAACGCACTAATTGATCTTCAATAACGCTCTGAAGTTCATCTTCATCATCTGGAATCGAATGCACACGGTATGCAACTGCGCCAACCTCGCGCACAGCAGTTGTTAGGAGCCAAGAATTAATCTCGTACTCTTCTTTGCCAGTAAGTGCCTTACCTGGTTCGACGAGATCTGGACCGGCAGATAAAACAACGACACGTGGATGTGGACGGGTAGGCAAGTGATCTCGACCAATCGAAGCGGCAAGGCCAATCTGGGTTGAGCGAATTCGGCTACCTGCGCGCATGACAAGTCTTTCGCCTGCGTAGATATCCTCTGAGAGCGTGGCCCCGTGTGCATCCAGTAGTGGCATATCGAAGGATTCAAGAGGTTTGCAGATCTCAAGAAGAGAGGTAAGAAACTCATCTACTCGCGTGTGCTCTGCCATAATCACACCATACTTGTTGGGCCGTGCTTTCTTTGGGATTTAGCCCCACAAATTACTGGGAGATAAGAGATGAATCAGAACACAGTTAAGCAGGAGCTGCGTGAGCGGTTACGTCACGAACGGGGCCAAAAATTCATCCCATCAAATTTCGATATTATTTTGAAATCACCAGAAATAGTTGCCGCATCGACAATCGCTTCATATTTTTCATACGGCTTTGAACCGAGTACTACCGAAATCAATAAGGCGTTCTTGAAGGCAGGCAAACGTTTGCTCTTGCCCAGAGTCCATGGCCAAGATCTCGAGTGGATCCAATGGAGTGGAGATGAGAGCGAATTAAAGGTAACAAAGAAAATCACAGAACCAATCGGTAAAGCGGTAAAAGATTTAAGCCACATAGAGGTAGTAATTGTTCCAGCATTACACATCGACCAGTCAGGTTATCGATTAGGACAAGGTGGTGGTTATTACGATCGCGCCCTTACTTACCTACCAGGATGGAAAATTGGTTTGGTGTATACAGGTGAGTTAACAAGCCAAGATCTACCACGAGATGCTCATGACATCGCCCTAGATGCAGCGGCTACGCCATCGATTGTTGTGCGATTTAAATCTTAAGTAACTGGAAGATTGCGCGCCACAATAATGCGCTGAATCTGATTTGTACCTTCATAAATCTGTGTCAGTTTAGCATCTCGCATCATTCGCTCGACTGGATAGTCAGAGACATATCCATATCCACCTAAGACTTGGACGGCATCTTGGGTAACTCTCATCGCCATATCACTGGTAAAGCATTTGCTGGCAGCTGAAAAAAATCGGAGATTTTTTTCATTATTCTCGCTCTTAACAGCTGCGGCGTAGGTTAGTTGGCGCGCGGCTTCAATATTCATCGCCATATCGGCCAACATAAACTGCACCCCTTGAAAATCAAAAATCTCTTTGCCGAACTGCTTACGCTCATGTGAGTACTTTGTTGCTACATCCAGGGCTCCCTGAGCTAAGCCCAAGGCCTGTGCTGCAATTGTTATGCGTGTGTGATCCAAAGTATTCATAGCTAAAGTAAATCCCCCGCCAATTTCACTAATGCGACGATCATCACCCAGTTTTACATTATCAAAATAGAGCTCACGAGTTGGCGAACCTCTAAAGCCCATCTTCTTTTCAGGTGCGCCAAAAGAAACTCCTGGATCGGATTTCTCAACGATAAAGGCGGTTATTCCCCTTGAGCCAAGGGATGGATTGCCCTGGGCAACAACTGTATAAAACTCTGAGACTCCGGCGTTAGAGATCCATTTCTTACTTCCGTTGAGTATCCAGCCCTCGCCATCTCGATCAACCTTCGTGCGTAACGCAGATGCATCTGAGCCGGCATCGGATTCTGAGAGGCAGTATGAAAAACCTTTGCCTGAAACTAACTGCGGTAGCCAGCGCTGTTTCTGCTCTTGGCTTCCACCCAGTATCAATGGCAATGAACCGAGTTTGTTGACCGCTGGAATTAACGATGATGAACCACATACTCGTGCTACTTCTTCAATGATGATAACCATTGCCAACGCATCAGCACCATCTCCACCATATTGCGTTGGAACATGTGCCGCACTTAAGCCGGCTTTTTGTAGAGCGCTTTGTGCCTCTTGCGGATAGCGATGCTCTTCATCAACAGATTGGGCAAAAGGAGCAATCTCTTTTTCAGATAACGCCCGTACGGATGCGCGTAATTCCTTGTACTCACTTGGAAGATCAAATAAATTATCCATCACGGTCTATTTCTATCTCGTTCGGCTAAATCTTGCAAATACTTGTTATATGCAGCTAAATCATCGGGTTGGCCCATTGCCGCCGCTCTTGCGACGTTGCGATCGATTCGCTTAGCCTCGCGTGAATCATCTTTAACCCAACTAATAAAAGTTGCAACGAGGGCTAACAGTATTGGAATCTCCCCCATCGCCCAACCGATTGAGCCACCTAACTGTTGATCTGCCAAGAGATCTTTTAGCCATGGGACCTGCAGCGACCCAAAGTAACCTCTATCAATTAATGTCGTTGATGACATGAGTGCCACTGAGAAAAATGCATGGATACTCATGGCGGCAAATACAACAACAATGCGTACTAAATGTGGAATCCGCCGTGGATTTGGATCGATACCGATAATAACGTGAAAAAACAGGAGCCCGGAGAGAAGAAAATGAATGTTCATAAAGAGATGGCCAGTATGGCTCTGCATCATCGATCCAAATAAATCGGTGAAGTAGAGTGCAAATAAGGAGCCATCAAAAAGTGCAAGGGCGACAATTGGATTGGTATAAAACATGGCAATTTTAGAGTGCAACAGTGCCAGAACTGTTCCCCGAACACCGCGCTCATTGTTATCACGGGCTTGAGGCAATGTACGCAGAGCAAGTGTGATTGGTGCTCCTAGGACAATTCCAATAGGAGCGATCATTCCTAAAATCATGTGAGCAATCATGTGATATGAAAAAGAAAAGTGTGCATACAGTCCAAGCCCACCACTGGTTGCAAAATCAATTGCACTTATACCTAATGCGAAAGCCACTGTCCGACCGATAGGCCATTTATCACCACGGCGAGTAAGTACGAGAACTCCTTTGATGTACAAAGCAACTGCCGTTACTAAGATTCCAATCATCAAAGCATCGGGTTCAAAACTAAACAGAATCCTGCTCAGTGTGGGAGCAGGAGGTGTTGAGATTCCGGAGATTGCGATTGCCGGATCAAATTTTGAAGGTACAGGCCGCTCTGGTGGCTGGATTGATGAGAGCCAGGCCCCCATCAGAACAGTAATACCCATAATGAGTGCTTCAACAGATACTAATCGAGAAAATCCCCGCCAATTAATCAAATCCTGCTTGGCTACATTCACGCGGTGTAGATATCCAATGGCAATTAAGATTAAAGTTAATACAATCTTTGCAATCACAACATATGCATAAGTGGTATTCCATCCACCTTTGAAATCTAAACGTACCCAAGCATTGACGCTGCCACTTGCAACAACGGCGATAAGGGCCCACAAGGCGAGTTGGTTAAAGCGTGGCACTGCAATTGGCCGATCCTTTGGATCTAATAGAGCGATTGCGATAATGCCACCGACCCAGAGAGAGAGTGCAACAATGTGTATTACTAGAGAGCCGATCGCTAATCCATGTGAACCACTGGATGCAGCGTGGCTCTGAAAGACCGGTGCTACTAATCCGAGTAGTGCTAAAAGTAAGAGAGAGAGCGTTGAAAGAACCCGCTGTAGACGAAATGCTAGTGCGGCAATAACAAGGCCTGTTATAGATTGAAAGAGTAAGTATTGACCGAGAGTTATCTGAGTGATGAAAGATCTCAATACAGTTGGATCGAGGGCGCCTGAAACTGGTTGATCTAAAATCGTTGCAAGTGTAAAGATTATTGTTCCGAAACTTCCTAGCGACCAGATAAGTGCAAAGGCCCATAGGAGCCTGCGCAGTTTTTGTGCTTGTGTCGAAAGCATGCCTTCAGAATCTAGTAGTAAAAATCCCATGGCAAGTAAGATGCCAATAGTTGCAAAGCTTCCGGTAAGAGATAGATATTTAAAGATCACGCTAAAAGCGCTCATCGGTCCCTAAATAACTTTCGCGCATATAGCCAGAGCCCTATTAAAACAAAGAAGGCCAGCACTAAGATTGTGATGATAAAAACATTTGTTCCCCAACTACTACTCGCGGGAGTTTGTGGCTCTGTCGGCATGGGAGTTGGTTGCGTTGGTGTAATAACACTTGGTGCTGAAAAATTGAATGTAAATGAGCCTTGCAGCGGGGATTCACCTTCAGAGAAAAGAGTGTAGGAGACTCTATAAATTCCAGATTCAATAAGTGGCTTTAATCCAATTGAGGCACTAACGCCATCGACTGTAAGAGTTCCATCATCAACTCGTATGCCAGATGGATCAGTGACCATTAACTCGTTTGCATCTTCGATCAGAGCAACTTGAGTTGTCAGCGTTACCGAACTAGGCGGTGTTGTGAGTGTCGAACCACTTATCGGTGAAGTTGTAATCAGTGAGTTGGCAGAGGAAGTAGCTACACCTACATAAGCAATCGCAATAACTAATATGGCCAAGCCTTTGATTCTCAACGCAACCACCCCAACTTTCACTCTCGATTCGCCCCTATCGTCCCACTCCTTTAGACTTAGCATCTACCCCCACCGAGGAAATACCGCGTGAGATTGGAGAGGTCGTGCCCACATATCAATACGCATGTACTGCCTGCTCTCATGAGTTCGAGGCAGTTCAATCATTCTCCGATAATTCGCTCACGACCTGCCCACAATGCACTAAGCCGATTCGAAAGATTTACTCCGCTATTGGTGTTGTCTTTAAAGGTTCAGGTTTTTATAAGACCGACTCGGTTAAGAAAAAAACTGTGAGCGAAAGTACTTCTCCCACCCCGGTTACACCTGCTCCAACATCGGCCCCAACGGTAGATTAACTGTCGTGATGAGGCGGTTTATCTGAATTGATTTCGACTTCACGTTTGTCGGCTTCAACAGCG
Source organism: Actinomycetota bacterium (assembly GCA_027728065.1). GTDB lineage: Bacteria > Actinomycetota > Actinomycetes > Nanopelagicales > Nanopelagicaceae > Planktophila. The sequence continues at coordinate 16,531 of JAQBVO010000013.1, read as the reverse complement.
GCTTCAAGGTCAATCTCATCGGAAGTTACGGTAGGAAAGATATCGCTCATGGTTAATAGTCTAGATGTAGTTACTGGGGTTAGGCATGTTTGAGAGGTTAGGCAAATTTATTGTCAAGCACCGCAAAAGCGTTCTGGCACTCTTCCTCCTGACAACTATCGCAGCTGGAGCCATTGGCTCGGCCGTATTTGGACGGCTCGATAGTGGCGGTTATTCAGATAAGAACAGTGAATCAACGGTTGCAGCTGAGTACATAATTGAAAAGTTTAAGGTTCAAAACCCCGTAGTCACCTTTGTCGTGGATTCCACAACCAGTGTCGATGATGCTCAAGTTAGTACTAGAGCTATCGAGTTAGAAAAAGCGATTGGCGCTACAAAGGGCGTCTCAAAGACTTACTCCTATTGGTCAACTGGTGGCGCACCATCAATGCGATCACAAGATGGCAAAGCGGGATTTATTCTCGTCTATGCCTATTTAGAGGCCGATGATTGGAGTGGGTACAGCTCACTAGGTGCCAAACTGCAAAGTAGTTTTGATGGTGATTATAAAGGCTTAGATGTATATGCCGGTGGTGGTGGAGTAATTACCCATGCAATAAATGAGCGAATTGAAAAAGATTTACTACTTGCCGAATCAATTGCAATACCGCTGATATTTCTATTTCTGATTTTTGTATTTGGAAGCATAGTTGCATCGGTAATGCCTTTATTTGTCGGCATCACAGCGATTTTGGGCTCCTTCTTTCTGATCTTTCTGTTAACACATGTCACTGACGTAAGCGTTTTCGCCCTCAACCTCATTACCGGCTTGGGTCTAGGACTTGGAATCGACTATGCCCTACTCATGGTCAACCGCTTCCGTGAAGAGCTCCACCATGGAAAGAGTGTCGAGGATTCAGTTGTCATAACGGTAGCAACAGCGGGAAAAACCGTCTTTTACTCTGGTCTTACTGTGCTGGTCACCATCGCTTCACTACTTTTCTTTCCTCTAACCTTCTTAAAATCATTTGGCTACGCCGGTATCGCCGTGATCTCATTTGCAATCATCGGCGCAGTAGTTGCACTGCCAGCTTTGCTTGCAATTTTGGGTGAAAAGGTTGATAAAGGTGTCGTACGAAAGAACGCAATTACTCCAAAGGAAGATGGGCGATGGGCGCGCACTGCGCGAATGGTTATGCATCGACCTATCCCGGTTGTAGTCGCATCTCTTCTGACTTTAGGAATCATGGCGCTGCCAGTTCTCAATATCGGATTTGCACAGGTCGATTCACGGGTCTTGCCCGCGTCAGATCGAGCAGCGCTATCTACCAGCGTGATTGAATCTCGCTTCGATGGATTACTTGGTAGCCCAATTGAAGTTGTAGTGCCTAATGGTGTTGGACGTGAGAATCAGATCTTAGAGTTTTTGACACGGGTCAAAGGGGTCGATGGAATAGTACGAGTTGGAGAGATTGAAGTATACGGCCAAGATATTCGGGTGCAGGTCATATCTTCCATAGCAGCGCGTAACATCGATTCAGAGAGAGTCATCCATCAGATACGGGAGTTAGACAAACCCTCTGGAACACTCATTGGCGGTGCTGCCGCTGACTTCACAGATTCACAAGATGGGATTGCGGGCAAACTTCCATTTGCACTTGGATGGATTGCAATAACAGTACTGATTTTAATCTTTATCTTTACAGGTTCAATTATCCTGCCGCTCAAAGCAATCATTTTGAATGCTCTCTCTCTATGTGCAACATTAGGGGCAATCACATGGATCTTTATCGATGGACATCTCAAGTGGCTCGTAGGAGACTTCACAGTTACCGGGAGCCTAGATACTGGCTCGATTATCTTGGTTGCCGTCGTCGTCTTTGGGCTATCTATGGATTATGAACTATTTCTGCTTGCACGTATCCGAGAAGAGCACTTTGCAGGAAAATCAAATGTTGAATCAGTTGCCGTTGGATTACAACGTTCGGCGCGCATCATCACGGCTGCTGCGCTTTTACTAGCAATTGTCTTTGCAACTTTCATGACAAGTGGAGTTACCTCTATAAAGATGCTGGGCTTTGGCGTTTCTTTAGCTGTTTTACTCGATGCCACAATCGTACGTGCGCTATTAGTACCAGCACTCATGCGTCTATTTGGTGAGCGAAACTGGTGGGCACCAAAGTCGCTACAGCGTTTTACTTTAAAGCACTGAATTTGCACTCACTTTACTTCATCGCCAAAAATCAAAAGGTGTAATATCCCATCATGAACAAGCTGCCTCTGTTGCTTTCTCTTGTACTCGTGGGCGCACTCACCTCTATGCCAGCCTCAAGGACTGCCCAACAAATAACAATCACAGTTTTCGCAGCATCCAGTTTGGCCGATACATATAAGGAATTAGCACAGAGTTTTTCTAAATCCCACAAGAATTGGCGGATTGCTTTTTCATTTCAAGCTTCGTCAACTTTGGCGACCCAACTCAATGCTGGAGCCCCTGCCGATCTCTTCGTATCGGCATCAAAGGTTGAAATGGCTCAGGCAAAATCACGAGTTGGGCGTCCCCTTAATTATGTAAGTAACCGAGTCGTTGTGGCTTTCAAGACAGGTGGCTCAGTGAAATCTTTCGCAGATCTAAATAAGAGTGGAGTTATCTGGATCCAATGCGCACATGAAGTCCCATGCGGACAGGCCGCTGATTCTGCCCTCAAATCCAAGGGTATCGTTACCTCAAAGCCAGTCTCCTATGAACCAAAGGTTTCAAGTGCCGTCGCAAAACTAGTTAGCGGTGAGGTTGATGCCGCAATTATTTATCACACCGATGTCCTGGCTAACTCAAAAACTCTCAGTGAGCTCGCGTTTTCAAATCCAAAGTCTGCGCTCACCCAGTACCAAATAGGACTTGTAAGCAAGAGCAAAAATGCTGCTCTCACTAAAATCTTCCTAAATTTCTTACTCTCTAAATCCTCAATGCAGGTAATGAAAGAGCACGGCTTTGAAATCTCGAAGTGATTTAAGGTTACGCCTTTTGGCCTCTGTGGCCTCTTTCATGATTCTCGCCCCGCTCGTTGCATTACTGACCAGAGTTCCATGGAGCACGCTTTTAACCAGACTTAGCGAGCCAGACTCGGTCAGTGCAATCCGACTCTCAATCTGGAGCTCTCTTTTAGCGGCCCTCATCTCATTAGTGCTCGGGGTGCCCCTGGGTTGGATGTTAGCTAGAAGCAATAACCGTTTGAGTTCAATTCTGCGCCCAATTGTTCTTACTCCGATTATTTTGCCGCCCACTGTTGCCGGACTTGCACTTCTAGCGCTCTTGGGCCGTAATGGATTATTGGGTCAATCAATTTACAATCTCACTGGATGGGCCATGCCGTTTACGACTGTTGCCGTGGTTTTTACTGGAGTCTTTGTTGGTATGCCTTTCTTAGTATTAATTACAGAGTCTACATTTAGACAACTACCAGTTGAAATTGAAGATGCCGCAATTATAGATCGGGCTAGTGAGTTCAAACTATTTCAATTAATCGCTCTGCCTCAAGCAAGAAGTGGAATTGCAACGGGATTTATCTTGTCCTGGGCTCGGGCAATCGGAGAGTTCGGTGCAACATTAATGTTTGCTGGATCTATGCCCGGCATAACGCAGACATGGACTATGCAGGTCTATCAAGCTATGGATATTGATTTACAAACCGCATATGCGCTTTCAGTTGTGATGCTTTTGCTCGCAGTATTTGTAATGTTCGCATTACGCAAACAGATTAGAGATGCATTCAAATCATAAAGTTGTCTAACTTACTTAATTTCAATAATTGCGTCCTCGGCGGGAGTTGAACCTGCGACCTACCGCTTAGGAGGCGGTTGCTCTATCCACTGAGCTACGAGGACCTATGAGATATAGAGGCAATCTTGTCATGAATTAATACTCGCGATAGACTTGCAAATCTAACGAAAAGGATGTTATTTCCCATGCGGGGCCGACAATGAAGGCGCTAGTTATTGGTGCGGGCGGAGTTGGCAGAGCAATCGTCAATATCGCATCGCGTAAGAGTTTCATTAAATCCATGGTGATCGCAGATCACCGTCTTTCGCAGGCAGAAGAGGCTGTTGTCCGTCTTAAGGATTCGCGCTTTTCTGCCGCAGAAGTAAATGCTGCAGAGCTCGAAGACATACGCTCACTTATCCGCAAGGTAAAGCCCGATGTAGTGATCAATGCTGTGGATCCACGTTATGTTATGCCGATTTTCTTAGCCTGCGAGATTGAAAACACAAACTACATTGATATGGCCATGTCCCTATCTCGCCCTCATCCGCACTACCCCAATACTGAAACAGGGGTCAAACTTGGAGATGAGCAGTTTGCCCGAGATTGGAACTGGAAAGAGCGCGAAATTTATGCACTCGTTGGAATGGGTATCGAACCTGGAATGAGCGATGTCTTTGCACGCTATGCATCCGATCATCTCTTTAGCCGACTAGATTCAATCACAATTTTAGATGGCTCTAACTTAATAATTGAAGGTTATGACTTCGCACCATCTTTTTCAATCTGGACAACAATCGAAGAGTGTCTTAATCCACCTTTGGTTTGGGAAGATGGTCGTGGATGGTTTACTACTGAGCCATTTAGTGAGATTGAAGTATTTGATTTTCCAGAGGGTATTGGTCCAGTTGAATGTGTCAATGTTGAACATGAAGAGGTCGTGCTTATCCCGCAGAAAGTCGATGCCAAAAAAGTTAATTTCAAATACGGTCTTGGTGCACAGTTCATCACAACATTAAAGACAATTCATATGTTAGGTCTGGATCGCAAAGATCATGTAGATGTGCAAGGGATTTCAATCTCACCCCGTGACTTATTAACTGCAGCCCTACCAAATCCTGCGACTTTAGGTTCGCGCATGAAGGGTAAGACCTGCGCAGGTGCGCTTATAAAGGGCTTAAACAAAGAGGGTAAGCCATATGCATGTTACATATACAACGTTGTAGATAATGAATGGTCTATGTCTGAGTACGGTGATCAAGCAGTTGTTTGGCAGACGGCAGTTAATCCAGTCATTGCGATGGAGTTAATACATAAAGGCATCTGGAAGCCAGAGGGTGTTGCAGGGCCCGAGTGGTTTGATGCAAAGCCATTCCTAGATTTACTGGAGTCATACGGCACAGAGTGGAAGCTTCGCGATGAAGATATTGCGGGAATCCTTACCTAAGTGAGCAAAAGCTATGATGTCGTAATAATCGGATCTGGATTTGGCGGTTCGGTTTCTGCGCTTCGAGCGCGTGAAAAGGGCTTCAGTGTTGCAGTCTTAGAGGCTGGACGACGCTTTTCAGATAAGGATTTCCCCAAGACATCGTGGCGCTTGCGCAAGTTTCTCTATGCACCAGCGATTGGTTGTTACGGAATCCAACGTATTCATGTGCTTCCCGATGTTTTAATACTGGCAGGTGCCGGTGTTGGCGGAGGCTCACTTGTCTATGCCAACACTCTCTATCAGCCAGGTGATGATTATTTTCGCGATGCACAATGGGCATCGATTGCCGATTGGAAATCAGAGCTCGAGCCTTGGTATGACCAAGCTCGACGAATGTTGGGTGTTATAGAGAATCCATATTTTTCTCCGAGTGATCAAGTGATGAAAGATGTTGCCGATGAAATGGGTGTTGGACATACATTTCAGATGGCCCCTGTTGGAATCTACTTTGGAGATGGCAAAGGGGTAGCCGCCAAAGATCCATACTTCGGTGGTGTTGGACCTGATCGCAATGGCTGCCAACAATGTGGTGCCTGCATGACGGGCTGCCAATTTAATGCAAAAAATACACTGACGAAAAATTATTTAGGTCTGGCCGAATCGGCCGGTGCCACAGTCTTTCCTATGACAACCGTTCAATCATTCTCGCAGATGAGTGATGGTACGTGGGATGTTCGCGCAGTTAGAAGTAATGATCCTTTTGCAACTGTTATTAAGTTTAAGGCAAATCAAGTTATTCTCGCGGCGGGAACATACAACACACAAAAACTCCTTCATAAAATGAAGATGAAATCTCTGCCAAAGCTCTCTGATCGGCTAGGTCATCTCTCTCGCACAAATAGTGAAGCGCTAACCGGTGCGATGATGGGCAATACCGATATTGATTTCAGCACCGGAAGTGCAATTACCTCATCGTTTTTCCCCGATGAACACACGCATATCGAACCGGTCAGGTATGGCAAAGGTAGTAACTTTATGGGCTTACTGCAGACCATCATGACCGATGGCTATGGGTCAAAGGGACGTAGAAAGCAATGGCTCAGGCAGTTTATTGCCAATCCATCGCTTCTTGGAAAGATTTTAAATGTGCGCCGCTGGAGTCAGCGCACCGTCATTGCACTAACGATGCAAAACGTTGATTCATCTGTAACCGTTAGCGGCAAGCGTGGCTTATTTGGCTGGCATTTAACATCAAAGAATGATCCATTAAAGCCAAATGCCACATACATTCCTGCAGCCAATGAGGTCGTACGACGTATCGCCGATAAGTATGGCGGAATCGCAGGTGGACATATCGGCGATCTGATCGATGCCCCTTTTACCGCTCACTTTGTCGGCGGATGTGTAATCGGTGATAGCCCCGAGCAGGGTGTGATCGATCCCTATCACCGCGTCTATAACTATCCAACACTTCACATCGTTGATGGTTCAACTATTACCGCTAACCTCGGAGTTAATCCATCCCTTACAATCACCGCCCAAGCCGAACGTGCATTATCAATGTGGCCAAATAAGGGTGAGGTAGATCTGCGGCCAACGCAGGGCGATGAATATAAACGGATATCGCCTATCGCGCCCCACCATCCATTTGTGCCAGCTGGCGCAGTTGGCGAACTACGACTTAAAAAGATTGAGATGCAAGAGCGATGAGAACGTGGGCGTTAGTAACTGGGGCAACGGCGGGAATCGGTGAGAGCTTTACCCGATTACTTGCAGCTAATAACTACAATGTAGTTCTTGTAGCACGGGATTTGCCCCGTCTTCAAGAGCGAGCTAGCGGCCTTGAGGCAGGTTACGGTATTGAAACTCTCGTACTACAGGCCGATCTATCTACCGATACTGGCTGTGGACTAGTAGAAAGTTACATAGCAACGCACGAAATCGATGTACTAATCAATAACGCAGGTTTTGGAGTCAATAAGGCATTTACCGTTAGCGCCTTAGATGCCGAGCAAAGCTTGTTGGATGTTTTAGTGCGTACACCTATGCGCCTGATACATGTGGCCCTTCCTGGTATGAAGGCGCGCAATAAAGGCATGATCATCAATGTTTCATCGGTTGCAGGTTTTATAACCGGTGGTACTTATAGCGCAGCGAAATCCTATCTAACCGTGCTCTCTGAATCTCTTCACACTGAACTAGCCGGCACAAATGTAAAGGTCAGCGCCCTGTGTCCAGGCTTTACCCGAACCGAGTTTCATCAACGTGGGCGAATCTCGATGAAAGGCCTACCGGCCTTTATGTGGCTTAACTCCGACAAAGTTGTATCCAAGGCTTGGAGTGATGCTCTGAAGGGCAAGGCGATCTCTGTTCCAGGATGGCAGTACAAGCTCTTAACTTTAATAATGCGGTATGCACCACGGCCACTGGTACGAAGAATCGGGATGAATGTTCGGATAAAACAGAGGCGGGGGGGGTTGAAAGCCACAGTGAATTCTAAGTATTTTGGGCGAGTCATTAAGGCTTTCTGCAACCCCCCCTAGATAGGATTTCGCTATTGTCAATGGAGGTTTTATATGCATAAATTATATTCACTCAACCTTGCTCTCATCCTCGCCGCAGGCGTGATGATTGCAGCACCAGCAACGGCCGCGGCCAAGATTTCAAATGGGGTTAAGTGCAAAAAAGCTGGTCAGGTTACAAAAGTCTCTGGTTTTAAATACAGGTGCAGCACTAATCCATTGAAAAAAAGCAAGAAGTTAACATGGCTATCTGTCGATTGTTTAAACTCGGCAAATGCCTACGTAAAGTCTGCAAAAGAGGCAATCGAGATCTCAGCTAAGTTAGCGGCACAGATTCCAATTATCGAACTAGGAATTGTAAGTGAGCTTGCAAGCAGGGCCAAGATCCAATCTAAGTTAGATGATGCCAAGGTGCGCCTAGCGGCTGGACAGGCAAAACTTGATGGGGCAAAGAGCGATGTCGAAAAAGTGACATACAAAGCTGCTGTCGGTTCATGGAAATCTGCGGTAGTTGGATTCACCAGCGCTATCAATCGCAGCATCGTCGATGTTCGAAAACTTGAGGCCGCAAAATTATTAGCAGTTAACCAGCCAGCACAGTTAAAACTCGATGTTGCCGATACAAAAGCAAATGCAAAGTTAATCTGTACAAAAGGCTTTTAACTTCAGATATAGATTAAAACAAAGCCAGCGTTAGGTACTACAGGAACGGGGCTTTCCCTATTCATTAATGCTGACCATCTGCTTACTCTGGGTCAATGCGCACACGGCTTTTGCTGGCATGCGGCCCGGTGCTACTTGGATTTCACCTCACCCTGGGCTTGGCCCCTGGTGTGAAAGGTATCTGGAGCGAACTCTACCTTTATAACCTTCTCCCAATCTGGGCAGTGGTGGTGATACTCAAGGCACCACGCGTCAACGATCGGATCGCTCAACCGCTCATGGCAACTGCTATTGGCCTCTGGCTCTCGGGCTCTCTTATCTCCAGCCTAGCTTCGTACTTCTCAATCGCTGCACCGACACAACTGCTTTCAAATATCGCCTATTTACTCTTTTACCCATTTGCGATCCTGGCTCTACCACGATTTGTCTCACCTAGTCGCAAGTTTTCCCTTTTGGAGATCTTCGATGCATCCATAGTCGGTCTGGGTTTAAGTACTTTAGGTACAACCTTGTTTTTGAAACCTGTGCTTCCACATTTTGATGGCGATCTTGTCCCAACATTCTTTGCAATCTTCTTTCCTATTGCAGATTTAATTCTCATCTCGCTCACATTTGCAGCGGTAATAGCCCAAGCTAGCTCTTGGCGTGGGCGGCTCCTTACAATGGGCGTGAGTGCTTTTTCTACAACTGATTTTCTCTATCTAAGTATGCACGTCAATGACTCGTACTCTTTTGGCTCTCTCATCGATGATGGTTGGCTCTTGGGGTTAACTATTATCTCACTAAGTTTTTGGTGCCAAGGCTCTGAAGCTGGAAATGATAAAAATACAACTCCGATATTTATTGTCCTATCAGTTTTTTTGAGTGCAACACTCTTGGCATTGATTGCACTTCGTCCAGGTTATTTCCCAAACTTTATCTTAATACCAGCAATCACTACTTTACTTTTGGCCTTTATTCGAATGAGCATCGCGCTTAAAACCGCTAAAAATATAGGGCAGGAGAGGATTTTGGCACGTACCGATGATTTAACAGGCCTACCAAATCGGCGCACATTAATATCAGAGATTGAAAACTTCATGAGCAAAAATGGTTCGTTGATGCTTCTAGATCTAGATGGCTTTAAACCTGTTAATGACACACATGGGCATGTGGCCGGGGATAAGGTGCTGCAGCAAGTCGCTCTGCGCTTTAGTCGTGCACTTCCCCATGGCGCACTCTTGGCACGCCTTGGTGGAGATGAGTTCGGGGTTTTATACGAGGGGAGTTATGAGTCATCGATGGATGTAGCACTTGCCTTGCGCGCAACGTTAAGTTATCCATTTACGATCGATAGCCAGCCGATTCAAATCGGAGTAAGTATCGGTCTGGCGGCAAACAACGGTGCACCCGATTTACTACGCCGAGCCGATGATGCAATGTATCGAGCTAAGCGCGAGGGTCTTGGGGTTTGTCGGCTTTAATCTCCTTTAACCGCGCTAGAGATTCAAGCCTTTCAATGCCGTGATCGAGGATGCGCTCTGCATATCCATGGCTATATCCATCTGAACTGAGCCAGGGCTCGTGGATTGCATCTGCGCCAAGGTGGGCTAACTCGCTGACATACCTGCGAATGTAAACGCCCTCGGCATCAAAGCGCTTTCCCTGCTCTATGGGGTTAAAGACGCGATAGTAGGGAGATGCATCTGTCCCACAGCCAGCGGTCCACTGCCATCCATGTGCATTAGATGCAACATCATAATCAACGAGATGTTCGGCAAAGAATCTTTCGCCAAGTTGCCACTCTAAATGCAGATCTTTCACTAAAAATGAGGCAACGACCATGCGAGTGCGATTATGCATCCAGCCCTCGCGCACTAACTGTCGCATCGCCGCATCTACAAATGGATAACCAGTCTTTCCTTCGCGCCAGGCTTTGAACTGTGCGCCAGGCTTGTCATAGCGCATCTGGGCAAATCTAGGTGCGTAATACTCAACATCACTCTTGGGATTGTGAAAGAGTACATCGGCGTAAAACTCTCGCCAAGCAATCTCTTTTCTAAAGGTGTCATGGGCTTTACTCTCACCTAAACCTGCAAGCAGTGTGCGTGGATGAATCTCGCCCCATTTTAAATGCGCGCTCAACTTACTGGTGCCATCGATAGCGGCGAAGTTACGTGCCTCATCGTAATTGTTCAAAGCGTTTTTTTGAAAAAACTTCCAACGCTCTAGCGCAGCTTTTTCACCTGCCGGTGTGATTGATACATCATTTGGCATCGGCCAATCTGGAAAATTGCGTTCACTCTCTGTCGGCATCACGGTTTTTATTGACTGTGGCCCCGCCGCTGGTTTGCGCCAGCCATGCAGACACCATGCTCGATAAAAAGGTGTATAGACCTTGTACGGTGTTGCATCACTTGGCTTTACAACTCTTCCCGGTGCAACTGCGTAGGGACTACCTGCTCTCACCAATGTGATACCTGCAGCTTCAACGCGCACATCTCGTGCAGCGCCATATGATTCATACTCGGTTGAGATATGCACCGAAGTTGCGCCATAGCGCTGCATAAGAGCGGATAAAACCTCAACATGATCTCCGACCATGACATGTAGGCCATTGCCCAGTGATTCATCGAGTGCGCGAAGTGAGTTAGCTAGGTATGCAAGGCGTTTACTTCCAGCGCTTTTAACTAAACTCTCATCGATGATAAATACTGCAACAATCTCATCTGCGGCGGCAATCGCCTCCAAAAGTGCGGGGTTGTCGTTAATACGTAGATCTCGACGAAACCACATAATGCTTCGTTTAGGCGCGGGCATGGGTAGATTCAACCAGTATGAAAGAGATTAAGCGCTTCCAAATCCGTGGATTTCCAGCATTGCAGAGCCTACTTATGGAGCTGCTCGACCGTGGAGTCCCAGCCGGCAACCGACTCTGCAGAGCGGGGAGCCTTGCCGATGTAACGTGCAGATGGGCGGATTAATCTGCCCGTGCGCTTTTGTTCGAGAATATGTGCCGACCAGCCTGCAGTACGGGCGGCGGTAAACATTGATGTAAATAGCGGTGCTGGAACTTGCGCAAAATCTAAAATAATCGCGGCCCAAAACTCAACGTTGGTTTCGAGAACACGATCTGGTTGACGCTCGTGTAACTCTTTTAGCGCAGCTTTCTCTAGCGCTTCGGCGACTTCATATCGTGGCGCATTTAACTCTTTGGCGGTGCGGCGCAATGTACGTGCACGTGGATCTTCGGCGCGATATACGCGGTGACCAAATCCCATTAAGCGCTCTTTACGATCAAGGAGTCCCTTTACATATGTAGTTGCATCGCCAGATCTTTCAACCTCTTCGATCATATGCAGGACGCGCGTTGGTGCACCACCATGGAGTGGGCCTGACATTGCACCGATTGCACCTGAAAGCGCAGCGGCAACATCTGCACCCGTTGATGCAATGACGCGTGCAGTAAATGTTGATGCGTTCATTCCATGTTCTGCGGCAGATACAAAGTATGCATCGATTGCGCGAACGTGAGCTGGATCTGGCTCTCCACGCCAGCGAATCATCATGCGCTCTACAACGGTATGGGCCTTATCAATCTCTGCCTCTGGCACTGGCTTTTCATAAATCCCGCGTGCAGCTTGGGCTAAATAAGAAAGAACCATCACCGATGCGCGGGCTAAATCGTTACGTGCTTGTGCATCATCAATATCTAATAGTGGTTTAAATCCCCATGCCGGTGCAAGCATTGAGATTGCTGCTTGGACATCTACGCGAACATCGCCAGAGTGCACTGGTAGTGGGAATTTTTCAGCGTTCGGCAGCCCTGGATTAAACTCGTCATCAACGAGTAATCCCCACACATTTCCAAATGAGACTCGACCTACAAGATCATCGATATCAACACCTCGGTAGCGAAGAACACTGCCCTCTTTATCTGGTTCGGCGATCTCGGATTCAAAAGCGATTACACCTTCAAGACCTGGCTTGAAATCATCAGACACGTGGAGCTCCTTAATTTGCCTTGAGCAATGACCCAATTCTGCACCTAACCAAGAGGTGCTAGCCACCACAGTGGTAAGAGGATGCACTCATAGCCAAAGTGAGGTTCGATACATCTATGAGCAATGAGGAGTTTAACCGTGATCAGATTCGGCAGATGCGCCTTTCTTATGGGCAGGAGGGTATAGGCGATTTAGGTAGCGACCCGTTTGCCGCCTTTGGTAATTGGTTGCGCCAAGCCCATGAAAATCCGATCATCGTTGAGGCAAATGCCATGGTCTTATCGACCGTAGATTCAGATTCTGCAGTTACAACTCGCACCGTACTGCTCAAAGATATTTCACAGGGTGGTTTTACATTCTTCACTAATTATTCATCTCGCAAAGCCCACTCTATTGAGATTAATTCGCAGGTCAGTCTCTTATTTCCTTGGTATGCAATGGAGCGACAGGTTGCAATAAGTGGTGCAGCAGTAAAGGTGAGTGCGCAAGAGTCAGAGGAGTATTTTGCAACACGTCCCTGGTCATCTCAAATTGGTGCATGGGCAAGTCACCAATCGGCGGCCCTTGCATCGCGGCAAGAGTTAGAGCTGCGATTTAATGGCGCAGCGCAGAAGTGGCCAGAGGGAAGTATTGTTCCGTGTCCGCCACACTGGGGTGGATATCGAGTTACTCCACTATCTATCGAGTTCTGGCAAGGACGACATTCTCGGATGCATGATCGATTGCGTTATGAGCGGGCTAACACTGGCGCTGATTGGATGATAGGTCGCTACTACCCATAAACTCGGCCAATGGGCGCGCAGATTATTATTCCAGCAGGCATCAAGCCCGTTGATGGACGTTTTGGTTGTGGTCCATCCAAGATTCGCTCAGAGGCGCTAGCTGCCCTTACCGCTAACCAATCTAAGCTGCTTGGAACATCGCACCGACAAACACCGGTTAAGAGTTTAGTCAATCAGATTCGCCAAGGCCTTCATACTCTCTTTAATCTGCCCGATGGATATGAGGTAATTCTTGGTAATGGTGGATCAACTGCATTTTGGGATATCGCAACCTTTGGTTTAATCCAAGATCGCTCACAACATCTAGTCTTTGGTGAGTTCTCTTCCAAGTTCGCAGCCGCAGCTAAAGAGGCACCGTTTTTAGGCCAGCCATCGATAATTAAATCCGAGCCTGGCACCCATCCAACTGCGCTAGCCGAGGCTGGAATTGATATCTACGCACTGACCCAGAATGAAACGAGTACTGGTGTCGCCATGCCAATTAGCAGACCTGTCGGTAGTAAAGGCGCACTTGTGGTTGTCGATGCAACAAGTGCCGCAGGCGGATTACTTGTGGATCCGCTGGAGTTTGATACCTATTACTTTGCTCCGCAGAAATCATTTGCATCCGATGGTGGACTCTGGATAGCCATCATGAGTCCGGCTGCAATCGCACGAGTTGAGGCGATTAAAGCAAGTGGACGATGGATTCCAGCCTTCTTTGATTTAAATATTGCGATCAAAAACTCACGTCTTAATCAAACCTATAACACTCCCGCCCTTACTACTTTAATAATGCTGGCCGAGCAGATTCAATGGATGAACGCTGGTGGTGGACTTGCATTTGCCGCAGGCCGAAGTGCCAAATCTTCTAGCATCTTGTACTCCTGGGCAGAGAAAACAAGTTACACAACACCCTTTGTCAGTGATGCCGCTATGCGATCCAATGTTGTTGGCACGATTAACTTTGATGATGCCATCGATGCGACCAGAATCAGCTCAACTCTTCGCGCAAATGCAATCGTAGATACCGAGCCATATCGAAAATTAGGTAAGAATCAACTGCGCATCGGAATGTTCCCAGCAGTTGATCCAAGTGATGTTGAAGCACTTACTGTTTGCATCGACTACGTTGTGGCAGCACTTTAATCGATGCCTAAGAGCTTTCAGCGCGAGCGTTTCTTTTGGGTTATAGCAATCCAAACTGCAATCGTTAATTTTTATATAGGTGGCTTTGGTCCGGCGCAATCTTTACTGCGCACAGATCAAGGAACATCACTCACGATCGCTGGCCTGCATGGCACGGCGATGGGAATCGCATCGATAGTTGCAGGTTATGCCAATCCACATCTCGCCCACCGCTTTGGTCGGATCCGGGCTGGATGGATCGGCTTAGCGATTTTTAGTACTGGATTAATCGGTTTTGTCATCGCACCGCCGGTCTATCTCACCCTACCCGCTACTTTAATTACCGGCTTTGGAACCTCGGTCGTTTACAATTCGATGTTTACCTCAATGTCACACCGCTATGGAAAGGCGGCTGAGGTCGCTATTCCGCAGGCAAATGCAATCGCCTCTATTGGTTTTGTTGCAGGCACAGCACTTATCGGCTCTATCGCAATTATCTTTCCCAACCTATGGCGCATCGGTCTACTCCTTGCGATACCAGTGGCAGTGGCGCTCTTCCTCGTTGGCCGTGATAAATCTGCAGATGATTATCTTCCCGATGAGGCAGGCCCACAGGGTGGAAAGCTCTCCCGTACCTTCTGGATCTCTTGGATCGGCTTTGTTGCATGTATCTCTAGTGAGTTTGCGATCTCTTTTTGGGCTGCGGCTCTACTTAAAGATCGCGTTGGATCTAGCGCGGCCATCTCAACCGTTGCGATAGTGGCACTTGGTAGTGGAATGGGAGTTGGCCGCTGGTATAGCGGGCTTGTGTTAAAACGCTTTGCACTAGATACCCAACTACTTTTCGTTACTGCACTGCAATTTCTAGGCTTTGTCGCATTTTGGTTCTCACACTCAATGGCTCTTAGCCTTGTATCTTTATTTACCATTGGTCTTGGCATCTCTATTCAATTCGCCCTCGCATCGATTCGCTTAATCGGCTTTAGCGATGCTCGCCCCGATCTTGCAATTGGCCGTACATCCCTCGGAGCCGGTATTGCAATCGCTACGGCACCGTTTTTCTTGGGTGTTCTGGGCGATAGTTTTGGAATCTCCCAGGCTTACATTATGGTTCCGGTATTAATCGTGATTGCATTTACTATTGTAAAACTAGTCCCCTCACATCCAGTAAAGGAATAACCCCATGAGCTATAAGACGCGCAGAGTTGTAACCCTTGTGGTGCTTTTTGGTTTAATTATCATGATCGCTATTAGTGGACTTTAACACGGCCGCAATACTTATATCGGCCGGCTTTGCAGTTTTGTGCCGGTACTTAATCCAAACAATTAAAGATGTAGCCAGAGAAATTCCGCCACAGAGTCCGATCGTGGCTCTAATACCGATGTAATCGGTAGCTAATCCGATGAGAGGTGAGCCAAAGGGAGTGCCACCCATAAAGATTAAAAGATAGAGACCCATTACCCGGCCGCGAATAGCCGGGTCGGTACTTGTCTGAACAATAGAGTTAGCTGAAATCAGGGTAACGAGGGCAGTAAGACCACAAACAGGTAGCCAGAGAATATAGGTAGCGTAGTTTGGAAGCAAAGAGAGCACGATAATCGAGAGTGAAAACAGGATTCCTCCGACAATCACAAAAAGTGTTGTTCGAAAACGCTCAAGGCGCGCAGAGCCAATAGCCCCAGAGAGTGAGCCAATAGCGATGAAGGTTCCCATCAAACCAAAACTTGCCGGTCCTAAACCAAACTCTTGTATTGCCATAAGTGCATTAAATATTTGAAAGTTAAGACCAAAGGTTGCAAGTGTAAAGACCATCATCATTACAACATAAATATCGGGCCGTGCCATGGCATAGGAAATACCTTCTCTGATATTGCCCAGATTTCTCTCGTGTTCTGGCTGAAATAAACTGCTGGTATTGATTTTAATAAGGGCAAAAATTACGAAAAAATATGAAGCCCCATTAATTAAAAACGATGGACCTGTACCAAAGGCGGCGATGATGAAACCAGAAACGGCCGGGCCAACTAAGCGGCCAGCGTTAAAGTTTGCAGAGTTAAGGCTCACGGCATTTGGTAGATCTTCGTGCCCGACTAGCTCGCTAGTAAAGGCCTGACGAACCGGTGCATCTAACGCCGTTGAAATACCAAGCACCCCAGCCAATACAAATACATGCCAGAGTTGAACTGCATCGCTCATCACCAATAGACCAAGTCCAATTGATGCTGCGCCACCCAAAAGATTTGTAGCAATCAACACTGCGCGTTTATCTAAGCGATCAGCTAAGACGCCACCATGTAATGAGAAA
>JAQBVO010000035.1 GCA_027728065.1 Actinomycetota bacterium | reverse complement strand
GACAAACTCGCGCACTCCCTCAGGTGTAATTGCAACGCGGGACTCGGCGCTCTTGATCTCTTTAGGGATACCGACAATCACTTTGAACTACCCCTGCCCTTTCGCTTTTACCGCCGCTGCGATTAATCCAACAAAGAGTGGATGAGGTCGAGTTGGACGTGATCGAAGCTCTGGATGAGCTTGCGTTCCTATGTAGTAAGGATGCACCTCTTGCGGCAGTTCTACAAATTCAACTAAATCGAGCTCCTTGTATATGCCTGAAAATACAACTCCACTGGCGGCGATCTGATCGCGATAAGAGTTGTTGACCTCATAGCGGTGTCGATGACGCTCTGATACCTCTAAGGAGCCATATACCTTGGCCACTATCGAACCCGCTACCAACTGCGCCTTGTAAAGGCCCAAACGCATACTGCCACCCATATCCTCTTTACCGGAAACAATTTCTCTCTGATCCTGCATTGTCGCAATAACTGGAGTACCAGTTGCTGAGAACTCGGCCGAGTTGGCATCACTAATTCCAACTAAGTTTCGCGCCGCCTCAATTACCATGCACTGCAGACCAAGACATAAACCCAGCGTTGGAATTAAATTCTGGCGTGCATATCGCAGCGCTCCAACTTTTCCTTCGATTCCACGGATTCCAAAGCCGCCTGGTACGCAGATCGCATCTACATTATCTAAATGCCTCTTCGCCCCCTCTAGGCTTTCACACTCATCACTGGGTATCCATAGGATTTCAATCTTTGCCTCATTGGCAAATCCACCGGCTCGTAACGCTTCACAGACAGAGAGATAGGCATCGGGTAGATCGATGTATTTACCTACTAAACCAACTCGAACATGGTGTTTGGGATGGTGGACTTTTTCAAGCAAGGAATCCCAGTCACCCCAAACAACTTCGTGGCATTTTAGAGCCAAACGCGCAACCACATAGGCATCAAGGCCCTCTGCATGCAAAACCTTAGGGATGTCATAGATAGAGGGAGCATCGACGGCGGCCACAACGGCCGCTAAATCAACGTCGCACATTAATGAGATCTTCTTTTTTACCGATAATGGAATCTGGCGATCAGAGCGTAGAACTATTGCATCGGGTGCTATACCGATACTTCGCAAGGCAACAACAGAGTGTTGGGTAGGTTTGGTCTTTAACTCTCCCGACGGTCCGATGTATGGGACCAAGGAAATATGCAGGTAGAAGATATTATCGCGACCAACTTCTTGACGTATCTGGCGTGCAGCCTCTAGAAATGGTTGTGACTCAATATCGCCAACGGTACCGCCAATCTCTGTAATGACGATATCAATATCTGGCGCGGCCATAGCGCGAATACGCTCTTTAATCTCATTTGTAATGTGAGGAATAATTTGCACGGTCTCACCTAAATACTCACCGTGGCGCTCACGGGCAATGACTCGCGAATACACCTGACCCGTTGTAACGTTAGCCGAACCATGCAGATTTGTATCGAGAAAACGCTCGTAATGGCCGATATCTAAATCTGTTTCGGCACCATCATCGGTTACAAAGACCTCGCCATGTTGAAAGGGATTCATAGTTCCCGGATCTACATTGAGATAGGGATCGAGCTTTTGCATCGTCACACGAAGCCCACGGGCTACTAGCAGCCTTCCCAGAGATGCTGCTGTGAGCCCTTTTCCAAGAGAGGAGGCGACTCCGCCCGTTACAAAGAGGTATTTCGTCACATGCTGCCGGCCCATGGAAGACCAACCTATCACCTCTTTTACCTCACCTCTTACAGGCCAAGAGAGAGCAGTTCGGCGGCGTGTTCGCGCGCACTGAGTGAACCTTCAAGGCCTGCCAACATACGCGCAATCTCTTCGATACGTTCATCGCCTTCAACCTTGCGCACATCGCTCTGGCTCACGCTTCCTGTTAGATTTTTTGTAACCACAAAATGTGAATCGGCCCATGCGGCAACTTGTGGCAGATGGGTGATGACGATAACTTGAGCGTGACGAGAGAGCGCATGAAGACGGCGCCCCACCTCAATAGCTGCCTTCCCACCAACACCAGCGTCGACTTCATCAAATACATACGTACCAACTGGATGCGATGCTGCAAGCACAACCTCTAATGCCAGCATCACGCGTGACATTTCCCCTCCACTTGCACCTTTAGCAAGTGCAACAAGTGGTGCATCTTTGTGCGCAGATATAAACATCTCTACTTCATCACATCCCTGTGAGGTGAAATCTGAACTCTTCAATGCCGAATAATCGGCGCTTTCAACCTGTACGAAAAAATTTGTATGTGGCATTGATAGTTGTGCAATCTCGGCAGTAACTGCAGTATTTAATCTAGTTGCTGCTTCATTTCTTAATCGAGTGAGAGTCTTAGCCGCTATTACTAACTCCTTCTTCAATCCAATGAATTCACTCTCCATCTCTTTGAGGCGATTATCACCTCCCTCTAAATCTTGGATTGCCCTAGATGAGGATTCATATCGAGATATCATTAGATCTATCTCGATTTCCACCGATTGATCACCGCCATAGCGTTTTATCAAACTCCTAATTCCAGATTTTCGAGCGTTTAAAAGATCTAAACGCCCCGGATCTGCCTCCAGTGAGTGCATGTACGTCGCTAATGCCGTGCGCGCCTCATTGATGGCAAAAAATCCCTCACTCATCTGTGAAAAAATATCCTCTAACTCCTTATCGTTAACCCGCACACTCTCTAATGCACGTCTGGCTACTCCAATCCAGGTCAGAGCCCCCGACTCCTCATCATCGATGGCAGCTAGAGCAGATGCTCCAGCGATAGCTAACTCTTCAACATTAGATAGACGTTCAATAGCTGTGCTGATATCTGCATACTCACCACGTGTAAGTTTGAACTTTGAAAGGGCCGAGACGAATTCGCGCAGCTCGACCAACTCTTGATCGGCCTTATCGATACTCCTTCGCAGGGCGTTAATACGTGATTGCAACTCATGATATGCAGTTAAATACCCTCTGTACTGCGCGAAGGCGATTTCAAAGTTTTGACCGGCATATCTATCGAGTAACTCGCGTTGTCTAGTTCTCTTACTGATATTCATATTGGCTACTTGCGCATGGACCTCTACTAAACGCTCACTTACAGAGGCCAATGTGCTCAGATTTACTGAGATGCCATTGCTAGTGGCCTTACTCTTTCCATCAGATGTCACCGAACGAGTCAGGATGAGCTCTCCATCCTCAACGATTAAACCTAAAGCATCGATCTCATCTCGTACGTGCTCGGCAATGGCGAAGCGAGCACTGGCTATAAGTCTCTGACTACCCGCTCGCACTAGTGTGCTATCGCTTTTACCACCCACAATTAGGTTGAGCGCAGTTAATACCATGGTCTTTCCAGCCCCAGTTTCGCCAGTAAGAACGGTTAATCCCTTAGATAACTCCAATGTTGCCTGATCAATGACCCCGATGGATCGAATCGTTATCTCTTGGAGAAGTGTAGAATCACTCACCGCGCCAACCTTGGATAGGTAGTTTGAACTTGGCTACTAATCGATCACTAAAGAGAGTCTGGTGCAAGTGCGCTAAGGTAACAACACCGTTGTCCTTAGAGATATGTACTTGGTCTGCCTCAATTAACTCAAAGTTTCGTAGCGAATCGGCCGAGAGTAATCCCCGCGCAGACTCGACTCGGACAAGTATCTGCGAGTGTGTCGAAATGACCAGTGCTCTTGAGAAGAGAGCATGGGCGCTAATGGGAAGAACGACGAATGCATCGACCTCTGGCCAGACAACGGGGCCACCGGCCGAAAATGCATATGCTGTAGAGCCCGTAGGTGTTGAGCAGATCAGTCCATCACAGCCCCATCTAGAGATTGGACGCCGATCGATCTCTAAAAAGAGTTCGATCATCGCTGCATCTTCTCGCTCTACCATAACTTCATTCAGCGCCCAACCATGTGCAACCTCTACACCTTTTCGTACAACCGAGTACTTCAACGTCATACGTGGATCGATCACATAACTCTTATCTGCAATCGTGCTCACTACTCTCTCCAGCGTTGTCTTTTCTACTTCGGCTAAAAATCCAACATGGCCAAGATTGACTCCCAGCAGGGGAATTTGATGAAGTCGGGTCGCCTCGGCTGCGCGCAGCATCGTTCCATCGCCACCGAGAACTACACCGACCTCAAGGGCTGGAAGATTCTCTAACGTGCAGTTAGTGACGTTAACAAGTGCAATATCTGAGATTGTGTAGAGGGAAAAACCTACCTTGGAAAAACTAGCGGCGAGTTCTTTAGCGGCTGCAACTGCAGCAGGGCGCGAAGGATTGACAACGAGTAAGAGATTTCGCACTATGCAGGCCCTGCTGCAATAGCTACATCAAGGGCATCTGGATCCAAGGGCGGTGCACCGCGTCGCAACCATAAAAAATACTCAACATTTCCCGCAGGGCCGGGAAGAGGACTGGCAACGATAGCCATGGTGCCAAGTCCAACATCGTAGGCCGAATCTGCAACATCGCTAACGGCCGCCTTACGCAAGGTTGGATCTCGAACAACGCCACCTGCACCTAACTTCTGCCGTCCAACTTCAAACTGTGGCTTAACCATGACTACGTAGTCGGCCTCTGGCTTTGATACTGCGGCAAGAGCTGGCAATACCAGAGTTAACGAGATGAAACTCAGATCGGCAACGACTAAGTCGATCGGCTGGCCAACGAGATCACCGGTGAGATGACGAATATTTGTTCGATCTAGGATGCTCACACGTTGATTGCTTCGAAGCTCCCACGCTAATTGGCCGTAACCAACATCGACTGCAACAACGTGGGCCGCGCCTCTTCGAAGAAGTACATCTGTAAATCCTCCAGTTGATGCTCCAGCATCCAACGCCCGTTTGCCTTGCACCTGTACCTGAGAAAACGCGTCGAGTGCAGCTGCCAACTTGTGGCCTCCACGGGATACGAAGTCAGCGCGTTTTCCTGCAAGTTTGATAGAGGTCTCAGCACTAACCATTGTCGCCGGTTTTGTCGCCGGTATTCCGTTGACTAAAACAGAGCGAGACTCAATCAGATCCGATGCGCTCTCCCGCGAACGTGCAAGATCGCGGCGAACTAATTCGGCATCTAGTCGTATCTTCATCTTCTTAGAACTAGCTAGAGACCATCGATAGATGAGAGGGTGGAGGTGAGTTTGTCATGGAGCTGCTCAAAGCGGGCGGCGTGATCATTGATCTGCATAGAATCGATCTCAACTAATTCGTTGCGCAACTCTTCTACAAGGTTCTGACCATCAACTGGCTTCTCCTGGTTCAATTACCTACTCGCCTTCTTTGTCGCGGTTTTCTTAACACTCGCCTTTTTAACGGGGCTTTTTTTTGAAGCCGATTTCAATCTAGCAACCTCTTCCTTGAGTGCTTCGAACTCGCCGCGTTTTACAAAGCCCATTTTCGAGATCGATCTCTCGACCTCATCCTCGATCTTAATCTTTAAGGCCTCGCCACCCTCACGCAGCCATTGATTCACCGCTGCAGCTACCTCGGTTGCACTCTTATCGCCACCTGATAACTGGTTGAGATATGTACGAAGCGTTGAGAAAATATCACTGGCCATAGAGGTAAGCCTACCTATATCCGCGCAGAAATAGATCGTTGAGTGAATAATCCTGTTCACTTTGAACTACCGCCTTAGTGCTTCCGCCTTTTTTCACCATCTCCTAACCTCCTCATAGGCTGGCCAAGGGTGAAGAGTGATGTGTAGCTGCGACAGTGCAGAGCTCGATGTAGATATAGCTGTGTCTAACTTAGCCCGCTCATGGTTTAGCCCGCTCACCGGCATCGGTGCTCTCATCTGTATCGATCGCTGCGCACTTTCTAAACCACTCTTTAGCCTGCTCAATGCGGCCTGCTGCCTGTAATGCATCGGCATATGCATATCGTAACCGCACACTCCACTCTTGACTCTCATTTGATAAATCTTTACAGGTTAATGTCACAACGGCGGCATCGAGCTCACCTAGATCACGACGTGCACCAGCGGCAACTATTCGCATCTCAATCTCTTCGGGCTTTGCAAGTCGCTTCACCTCCGCCGAACCAGCCAGTGCCATAGCTTTTAAGGGATTACCTAAACCACGTTCGCAATCTGCCATCACTGGCCACATAGATACATCCCCGGATATTCGATTGGCTGCACGTAACTCCTTGAGGGCAATCTCAAAAAATCCGGCGCGATATGCAGCGTAGCCAGCCGATTCACGCACAACTGCTAAACGTCCTGCGTGATGGGCTGCGGCAACTCCATGTTTGTGGGCAAGGAGTGGATCACTCTCTGCATAAAGTGCTAAACACTCTAAATGCCGAGCAACTACTTTTGCATTCTCAGGCGAGAGTGAGAGTAACTCTGCGCGTAAAGATTTATCCAGCTCCTCCCCCGTAATCTCTTCTGGAATGTCGGGTTCAAATATTCGTGGACGTAATCTTGATTGATCTCGATCCATTGGCGCAGGAGGTTTACCGCGCGGATCACTTCCAACCCGCGCCTGTCTGGGTGCACCGGGACGAGAAGTTGAACCACCGCGCGCCGGTAAATCCTCACGGCGACGTTGACTATTTGGGCCAGATGGTTTTCTCTGACCACTACTCGAATGAGATGGGCGCGAAGTAGAGGCAGGATCAGATGGTGGATGTGAGTTTTTACGCTCTTCCATTGTGATCTCCTCTTTTTATTTGTTAAGTAAGACTCATTACATTATCAACTATTTTTTTCCATTACCGAGATTACTTGACTGGAAATAAAAAAGGGGCGCTCGTTAAAGCGCCCCTTTTTATAAAAGAAGTCCGGCGACGTTCTACTCTCCCACAAGGTCACCCTTGCAGTACCATCGACGCTGAGAGGCTTAACTTCCGGGTTCGGAATGGGACCGGGTGTTTCCCTCTCGCTATGGTCGCCGAAACACTATTGAGTTTTCGGTCTAGCTCAACTCTTTTCCTAG
>JAQBVO010000012.1 GCA_027728065.1 Actinomycetota bacterium | reverse complement strand
GGCACGCGTTGCCCGCGCTACAAGTGTGCCAACATCCATTTAACGATGCTCCACTTCTGTCGGCATTGAATAAGCAGTATCTAGCACCCAAGCCCCTTGTGGCAAAACAGTAAGTGGGTTGATATCCAACTCACTTGCATCCGGGAATGTACTAGCAACTTCGGCTATCCTTAAAACCGCGGCAATAAATGCTGCTGTGTCAGCTGGCTCAGACCCACGCGCACCAGCAAAAAGTTGAGCAAGTCGAGTTTCAGCGATCATTTGGCGCACCGTATCTTCATCTACCGGCAATAAACGGATAGATACATCCGAAATAATCTCCGTCAAAACCCCACCTACTCCAATAGTCAAAACTTTTCCAAGTGCAGATGAGGTAACACCGACTAGCGCCTCTACTCCCTTTGGAATAAAGGTTTCGACAAGAACATCGTTTTTTAATTCAGCACCTGAAAGTTGGGAAAGACGGATATAGGTTGCTTGAGCATTGATGGCAGTAATATCTAAGGCGACTGCGCCGGCCTCGCTCTTGTGAAGTAAGCCTGGAATCACGGCCTTTAACACTGCGCGTCCACCAACAAATTCGATGGCCGATTGAATCTGACTTTCATCCCTGACTACAACTGATAATGGAACAGGAACACCAAGGCTCCTCCAAAGCTCTTTCATTTCAACTTCTGTTGCAGTATCAGAAGGAGTTGGGAATTTCTCAGAAGAATTTCTCAGTTTGATTCTCTCGATAACTTGTCCGCTGTCATTTAAGATTCTTAATGCAGTAACTGCCCTATCAGGTGTTGGGTAAACAGGTAGATTAAACTGTTTAAATATCGCACTAGCATGAGGGGCTAAATTTTTTGACCCAGTGCGCGCAACTGCGATAGGAATGTTGCGAATCTGCTTAACGCCACCTAAAGCAGAAGCAATTCGCTCTACGTCATTTCCTACAAGCACGGCGAAGCAGGCAATAATAGAATCAACACCGGCATCTTTGGCCAAGAGTTCTAAGCATTTTTCAAATAGATCAGGCGATGACATTACGGCGGCGGTTACATCGACTGGATTATTTGCATTTCCATACGAAGGGATGATATTTCTAAGCTCGGCTAAGCTCTCTGGCGCTAGCTCCGCAAGTTCTAGGCCATTACTTTCTAAGGCATCTGTCGCCAGAATTCCACTTCCACCTGAAGTAGTAATAATCGCCACTCTTTTGCCTAAAGATTTCAATCCTGTGGCAAAGATTGAACCCGCATCCAATAGTTGTTCCACATTATCAACGCGCACGGCACCAGTTGTCTTAATTGCGGCATCAATAATTCGATCCTCAGTCGCAAGTGCCCCAGTATGTGAAGCTGCGGCAGTTGCACCATCTCTCGATCTTCCAACTTTTAGTATTGCGGTGGGCTTCTTAGCAGAAATTCTGCGCAGAGCCTCAATATCTGCTAATGACTCTGCATAGAGCAAAATCGCAGAAATTGAGGGGTCATCAGCTAGCACATTAGCTACCTCTAAATTTGTTACATCTGCCTCATTGCCGGTGGTTACTACAACTCCTAGGGGCACTCCTTGCTCAATACCCAATGAATACATTCCATATCCGAGCGCACCTGATTGGCTTACTAAAGCAACGTTTCCAGATTCAACAACTGTGGTTGGGGAGGAAAATACTGGCGAAAAAGATGCAACTAGTTTTTTCGCACCACCAACTGAGCCGATACAGTTGGGTCCAACTAAGCGCATTCCAGTTCTCTTAGCAATCTCTACCAGTCGCATTTGGGCTAATTCACCGGCTTCATCTGACTCTGCAAAGCCAGATGACATAACAATAACTATTTTAACTCCAGCTTCTCCGCATTCGACTAAAGCCGCCTCGACAGATCCTGCAGGAAGCATGATGAGTGCTAAATCAATCTCCGCTTTTACTTCCGTAATCTTTGCAAAGGCTTGCAATCCCAGAATCGTTGAGCTCTTAGGATTGATTGGATAAATCTTTCCTGCATAGCCATACCTCTGTAGATACTCAATCGGAGCTCGTCCCATGGCATTTTCACGCTCAGTAGCGCCGATAATCGCAACCGATTGAGCGTTCCATAAAAGCGAAAGATTCTTCATTAGATGCAGGCTATGCCTTCAATTTCAACGAGGGCGCCATTATCCCAAAGCCGAGTTACGCCGACGAGTGTCATTGCAGGGTAATTCTTACCTAAAAGAGATTGCCACGTTTTCCCAATTTCTCGTGAGTGCGCCCGATAATCAACTGGATCAACTGAAAAAATCGTAATTTTAACCAAGTCTTCTGGGGTTCCGCCTGCCTCGCGCAATGCAGTCACTAAATTAATGAGTGCCTTTTCGAATTGGCTGACAATATTATCCCCAACAATTACATTCTCTTTGCTGAGCGCAGTTTGCCCAGCTAAGAAAATATACTTACCATCTGCTAAAACTGCATGTGAAAATCCGGTCGGAGGAGCAAGGCTCTCTGGATTAACCTTCTTGTTTGTCATATTAACGCCCTCCTTCGAGTAGTTGAGTGATCCCGTTTTTACTTTCTGCACCAATAAATGAAATTGCAGCTTCGGCTACTTCTTCAGAGGTCAGAAATCTTCCACCTGAAAGTTTTGATTCAAGTGCCATTTTAACTTCATCAATATTCTTGCCTGTTCGCATCGCAGCGGCCTGTAGCGTGCGTTCGGTCATAGGAGTATCTACAAAATCAGGGCATATGGCATTAACTCTTATTCCGTAGCGGGAAAGTTCACTTGCCGCGGCTCGAACTAAACCTACGACGCCGTGTTTAGCGGCAGTGTAAGCAGCAACATTTGCTTCACCAAATAATCCTGCTTTACTGGCGATCACAATTATTTGCCCGCTTTTATTGAGCTTCATGTGTGGCAATGCAGCTCTCATGAATTTAAATGGGGCAGTTAAATTCAGATTGAGCATCCGCTCCCATATCTCATCAGTAGTCTTATCTAGCGGAGCACTTATGCCATCTCCAGCATTGAGAATGAGAACGTCTATCCCGCCCCATGCGCTTACAACTTTCTCAATTACTGATTCTGCGGTATTAGCTGAAGTGACATCAGCGGGAATAACTAAAGTTTTATTACTCCGGCCCTGAATTAAGCGCTCGAGATCGGCTTGAGTTCGTGAACATAGTGCGAGGCTATAACCTAAATCCAGTAATTGAATTGAAATGGATCGACCAATTCCTCGGCCCGCTCCAACTACTAAAACCCTCAGTGGGATTGCCATAAAAGTGGCTACTCCATCTCTGTGGGATACTTCTAACTATAATAAGTTCATTATAGGTGGTGCGTTTTTCTAACGATAGGCAATAATACGCGATATGACAACTCCTGAGGCGTTCATAGTCAGCGCGGTTCGAACGCCCTTTGGCAAATATCTTGGGGGTTTATCAACTACTCGTCCAGATGACCTTCTCGGTTTTACCTTACGAACACTCATGGAACGCACTCCACAAATAGATGCAGCACACATAGATGATGTCATCATGGGTGATACCAATGGAGCAGGGGAAGATAATCGAAATGTTGCCCGAATGGGTGCACTACTCGCAGGCTTTCCAAATACAGTTCCTGGCCTAACCCTGAATAGATTATGTGGATCAGGTGCCGAAGCTATTATTCAAGGAGCTAGAGCAGTTAAATCTGGCGATGCTAACTTTATTATCTCTGGCGGCGTTGAAAGTATGAGTCGGGCACCTTGGATTGTGCAACGAGAGGGCAAACAAGAGCCAACTAATCCTAAGTTTCACCAAAGCACTGTGGGTTGGAGAATGACAAATCCACTCATGCAAGAGAGCTGGGTTCAAAGCCTTGGGCGCTGCTCAGAAGTTGTCGCCGAAAAACTTGGAATTTCACGAATTGAACAAGATGAGTGGGCATTGAGATCGCATCTCTTGGCTAATGAGGCATGGAATAAAGCTTTACATGATGGTTGGGTGGTCCCATTTGGTGCCGTAAAGCGTGATGAATCTATTCGCCCAGATTCAACTTTAGAAATTTTGGGCAAGCTTGCATCTTCATTTTCTCCCAATGGTGCCGGCACTGCCGGTAACTCATCGCCCTTAAATGATGGCTGTGTAACCACCTTAATTACAAATACAGCACTAATGAAGGAGTTTGGTCTTGAACCTCTTGGGAAAATTATTGCATCACAAGTGACTGCAACTGATCCTGCCCAATTTTCACTAACTCCTGTCTTGGCAATTCATAAGCTCCTCGCAAAGATTGATCGTAACGTCGCAGATATCGCCCTTTGGGAGATTAATGAGGCCTTCGCATCGATGGTTTTAACTGTTCTCCATGAAATCCCAGATATCGATCCCAAGATTGTTAACGTCAATGGTGGGGCGATTGCCATTGGCCACCCAGTTGGTGCCTCTGCATCTCGCATTATTGTCGAGTGCGCACGAGAGTTAAAGCGGCGCGGTGGGGGCATTGGGATTGCCGCGGCATGTATTGGTGTTGGCCTAGGGGTTGCAGTTGCCATCGAGGTTTCGGTTTAATCAATGGTTCAAGGATAAGGTGTAGCAATGATTTCAGTGGAGAAGCTAATGGACACAACTTACGTCATCGACCAAGGCGTTGCAGTAATAACTATCAATCGCCCAGAGCGCTATAACGCACTGCGTGGGCGCACTGTCGATGAACTCCTTAGCTCATTTAAGCGAGCGTGGGTTGATACCGCAGTTGGTGCAGTCATCCTTACTGGCGCAGGTGAAAAAGCATTCTGTACTGGCGGAGACCAGAAAGAGCGTGCTGAGACTGGTGGGTATGGTGAAACTGAAACTGGAATGTTTGAGATTGAGGCGCTACATAAAATGATTCGTGCAGTTCCAAAGCCAGTCATTGCAGCAGTTAATGGCTTTGCAATAGGTGGTGGGCATGTTCTACACGTGCTAGCAGATCTCTCTATCGCATCTACAACTGCCAAGTTTGGTCAAGTGGGCCCACGTGTTGGCTCCTTCGATGCCGGCTTTGGAAGTGCCTACTTGGCGCGAGTAGTAGGCGAAAAACGCGCCCGTGAAATCTGGTTTCTGTGCGAACAGTATGACGCTGTAACTGCCGAGCGTTGGGGATTGGTTAATAAAGTAGTTGAACCTAATCAACTTATGAATGCGGCAATGGAGTGGGCTTTAAAAATCTGCGCACTCTCTCCAACAGCGCTCAAAGCTCTTAAACACTCTTTCAATGCCGATACCGACCATATTGCTGGGATCGCCGCACTCTCCTTTGATGTTTTAGATCTCTACATAAAGACAGATGAGGCAAAAGAGGGTGGCGCTGCTTTTACGCAGAAGCGCTCTCCTGATTTTAAGAAGCAAATATAAAAATCAATTTGACATAAGCCTTCCACCATTTACATCAAGCACTGCTCCCGTGATGTATGAGGATTCCTGGCTGGCTAAGAAAAGCACAGGATCTATACACTCGCGAATCTCTGGCATTCGGCCAAGGGGAATGCCTGCAATAACTTCATTTTGTTCAATTTCAGATAAACTCCCAAACATCTCTGCTAGACGGTCCGTAAGGAAAAGTCCTGGTGCAATTGCATTGACCCGGATATTATCCAAACCAACTTCCTTCGCCAGGCGGCGGGTAAGTCCAAGAATTGCAGCCTTTGCAGTTGCATAAGGAACCCCAGTTACTGGACTAGCACTGCGTCCCCCGATTGATGAAAAAGTGATAATTGATCCCCCACCTTTTTTCTTCATGTGGGGTATCACCGCCCGTGCACAGTAATAGGTGCCCTTAACATTTACATCTAAAACTAAACCAAGATCTTCATCTGAAATATCATCCATATCTCGGGGGGTTCCAAGAGAACCACCGGCGGCTGTGATCAATATATCTATTCCTGATAATGCATCTGAGAGTTCGCCTATGGCCTGCGTGACTGCATTGCCATCTCTGACATCAACTGCGCGACCCTCTGCTTTAATTCCACGTGAGCGCAAATTTATAAGAAGTGAATCGATAGCATCACTATTTGTATCCAGGATGGCAATGGCGCCACCTTGTAACCCGGCCTCTTGGGCGATTGCTGCCCCTAACCCACCAGCCCCACCTGTTATTACGAAAACCTTGCCAGTAAATCGATTTTTCGCCATAAGATTTTCTCCCGTTGCAGGAGTCGCCAGTTGGCCTCCTGTGCGCTAGCGTACACATGTTCGTGTCGTATCCTTGACGAAAGTCAAATATTCGGCATACCAGGTGAGAGTATTTTAAAGGGGTAGTTAATGAAGATTCTTTCTATCGGTGGTGGTGCAGCCGGACTTTACTTTGGAATTCTCATGAAGAAACTCGACCCCAGTAATGAGATCACTGTCTTGGAGCGCAATCGCCCCTATGACACTTTTGGATGGGGTGTCGTTTTCTCGGACCAGACTTTGAGCAACTTTGTGCGGGCAGATGAGCCAACGGCTCGTACGATATTGCAGTCTTTTAATCACTGGGATGACATTGATGTGCGAATCAACAGCACCAGCATTATTTCTGGTGGACATGGCTTCTGCGGAATTGGCAGAAAACGACTTCTTAACATCCTTCAAGAGCGTGCCGAGGGTTTAGGCGTTAAATTAGTCTTTGAAGCCGATATTAAAGATGATCAAGAGGCTGCACGCCAGTACGGCGCCGATTTAGTAATTGCTGCCGATGGTTTAAATAGCGCCATCCGTACCCGCTATGCGAGTACTTTTAAACCTGATATCGATACACGCAAGTGCCGTTTTGTTTGGCTAGGGACAAAAAAACTCTTTAAAGACTTCACTTTTATCTTCGAAAACACTGAGTTTGGTTGGTTTCAGGCACACATCTATCAATTCGATGGGGACACATCTACTTTTATCGTAGAAACGCCAGAAGATGTGTGGCTGCGCGCAGGAATAGATGAGATGTCGCAAGAGGAGTCGATAGCATTTTGTGAGAAATTATTTGCAAAACACCTTGATGGCGCCGAGTTAATGAGTAACGCAGCTCACTTACGTGGTTCAGCTAGCTGGATTAAATTCCCGCGTGTGATTTGTGAAAACTGGGTTCAGTGGAACTCAATTGATGGCAAGGAAGTTCCAGTTGTATTGATGGGAGATGCCGCTCATACCGCACACTTCTCAATTGGTTCAGGCACAAAATTGGCCATGGAAGATGCGATTGAACTTGCTAACTCGATTGCTGCAAGTACGACTGGGGATATGCATGAAATCCTGGCTTCATACCAAGAGACCCGTGCAATTGAGGTCCTCAAGATTCAAAATGCGGCACGCAATGCGATGGAGTGGTTTGAAGAGACTGGGCGCTATACCAATATGCCGCCAGAGCAGTTTAATTTCTCACTTCTGACTCGTAGCCAGAGAATTTCACATGATAATTTGCGCGTCCGTGATGCCGACTTCATAGCCAAATACGACAAGTGGTTTGCAACTAAAGCCTTTGCCGATGCTGGCCTAGAACTCCCAACTAACGTTGACAATATTCCACCTATGTTTACACCTTTTAAAGTCCGCGATGTAGTTTTGAAAAACCGTGTTGTAGTTTCACCGATGGCACAGTACTCATCCGAAGATGGACTAGCCGCTGATTACCACCTTGTTCACTTAGGAGCCCGTGCTATGGGTGGAGCTGGAATGGTCTTTACTGAGATGACCTGCGTGAGCGCTGATGCGCGTATCACTCCAGGGTGCCCAGGACTCTATAAGCCCGAGCACACCATCGGTTGGAAGCGCATCGTTGATTTCGTTCATTCAAATAGCGATGCAAAGATCGCAGTTCAAATTGGCCATGCAGGTGCAAAGGGTGCAACCAAACTTGCTTGGGATGGAATGGATAAGCCAGTGGAAACCGATTCATGGCCTCTCATTTCTGCCTCTCCAGAACAATACTTAGCTGGAGTTTCACAGACATCGCGCGAGATGACACGTGCGGATATGGATCGAGTTAAGCAAGATTTTATTAACTCAACAAAGGCTGCAGAAGTTGCAGGCTTTGATTGGTTAGAGCTTCACGCAGCTCATGGGTATTTGCTCTCATCATTTATCTCTCCCATCACAAATCGTCGAAGCGATGAGTACGGTGGCTCTCTTGAGAACCGAATGAAATATCCTCTAGAGATTTTTGCAGCGGTACGAGAGGTCTGGCCGGAAGGCAAACCAATTAGCGTACGTATCTCAGCCCACGATTGGACTGAAGGTGGAATCACTCCACAGGATGCTGTTGAAATCGCTAAGGCATTTAAAGCAGCTGGCGCAGATCTCATTGACTGTTCATCTGGTCAAGTAACTAAGAGAGAAAAGCCAGTATTTGGTCGCATGTTCCAAACACCATTTGCTGATCAAATCCGAAATGAGGCAGGTATCGCGACAATTGCAGTTGGCGCAATCTTTGAAGCCGACAATGTAAATACGATCATCGCAGCTGGTCGCGCCGACTTATGTGCAGTAGCACGTATGCACTTAGTCAACCCGGCCTGGACACTCTTAGAGGCGGCCAAGATTGGCTATAAGAATGTCACATGGCCTAAGCAGTACATCTCTGCCAAAGTTCAAATCGAACGAAACATTGAGCGAGAAAAGCAGATGGCGGCAACTGCAAAGAGTTCACTCTCTTACGAGCAAATCACTGCATCATTTGATGCTTGATTCAAAGTTCATCTCGCCTCTTGACTTTCAAACTCTGGAAAATCAGGCTCGTGCTCCAGAAGAAAAGCATATTTTATGGATTTCAAGTTCGCGTATTACCACTAGAAATCACTAGCGATAGTGCAGGAATAATTCAAGGTAAATCATGGGATGAAGTTGCCGAAACCTACGCCGATCGTATTATAGAAAACTTAGAAACATATGCACCTGGCTTGAAATCTCAAATCTTGGCGAGAAAAACTCTTTCACCAACAGATTTAGAGCGCTATAACCCAAACTTAATAAAAGGTGATTCTCTTGGTGGAAGCCATCACCCTGCGCAGTTCTTCTTCTTGCGCCCTATGCCGGGTTGGATTCGACATAGAACACCAGTTAAGAATCTTTACTTATGTGGCTCTGGAACATGGCCTGGTGGCGGTGTGGGCGGTGGAAGTGGATTGATGGTTGCAAAACTACTTTCCTAAAAATGCTGCGCGCCATGCATCTGGCCATGACTTAGCACCTTCACCGATTACTGGAGAGTGCACAATTATGTAATTTCCAATAGCTGCGAGTTCGCCAGCAACATGTGCTGTAAAAGCAAATTCAAGTGATGAGTTACCAACTCTAATAACTTCAAGACGTGTGAGGATTTCTTCGCCGAAGAATATACGTCGCTTATATTCCATCTGGACTTTTACTCGTGGAATTTGGCCGAATAGAGAGGTCGGAAGTTCTAGCTTGCGATACAAAGCAGACTCGCACTCCTCCACCCAACGAAATGCCGATGTGTAATGTTGATGGCCACTAGCATCGGTCTCCATCCACTCTAAGATCCGCGTTACTTCAACATATGCGTTAGCCACTAGAACCCCCCGGTAGGTACCTATCTTAATTATTCTCTTTAGAAACCCTTACAATTACACTCCTGCACACTAGCATTCCCAAATGGACAGTATTTTAAGTGGAGAAGCCCGAGATTTAGTTGATAGATCTGCGCGCCCTCAGTCTCTGATCATCACTATTTTCGCCGCTTATAGCCGCTCCAACGGAGGTTGGTTCTCGGCGAATACGAT
This sequence comes from Actinomycetota bacterium, assembly GCA_027728065.1. Classification (GTDB taxonomy): domain Bacteria; phylum Actinomycetota; class Actinomycetes; order Nanopelagicales; family Nanopelagicaceae; genus Planktophila. Next base: position 30,110 of record JAQBVO010000012.1, on the reverse strand, counting down.
CATCCAACTCTGTGCCGAACTAGATGTCGCCGAAGATGCCGCCAGGAGCGCACTTGCACGATTTAAACGGCGAGGAATCTTGGTCTCAAAAAAGCAAAATGGCGTTATTGGGTATGCGATTTCTCCCGAAATGCGAAAGTCCTTCGACCAAGGTGATTCTCGAGTACTTCAGCGCCGCGACTCCCCCATTAACGAGGGTTGGATATTGGTTGCATTTTCAATTCCTGAAAAACTTCGATCAGTGCGGTATCAAGTTAGATCTCGCTTAACGAGAATAGGTTTTGCGCAAGTGAGCGGTGGGCTTTGGATAGCCCCTCGTCAGCTAAGTAGCGATGCGATCTCACTAGCTAAATCACTCAAAGTTGAAAAATATATGAATGTATTTTCCGCCGAACATATGGCCTTTGTGCCTACATCTGCCGCAGTCCAAGAATGGTGGGATCTCGACGGTATTCAAGAGGTTTATACCTCTTTTAGTAAAACTACCAAACCCGTCATTAAATATTGGGCTTCTAGAAACAACGTAATCGATGCAGCTAGAGCATTTCGTGACTACACAACAATACTTACAAATTGGCGGCATGCGCCATATTTCGACCCAGGTCTTGCTGACGAGTTTTTGCCTAAATCTTGGGCTGGCTACCAAGCAACTGAAAACTTCTTTGAGTTACATGACAAATTAGCTGGTCCGGCTTTAAATTTTGTATTAAATATCGCCAAAAAGTAGTGCGCCAGAAAAGTTTTAAATACTTGCGAATTTCAGCCCATCACCGTCCCAGTATTTTCAGAGTTAAATAAACGTTTACGCGAAAAAGCTCCCATATTGATCTCATTTCCCGTATGCCCACAGCGCACCCGCACAGGCTCAACATCGTGGTTACGTCCACCACTGACTTTACTAATGAGTTGGCCCATGAGTTTGCCGACCATGGGAGCGTTCTTAAATTGATTTCCACTAGTGCCTATCGCTACATAGAAGCCATCAAGATCAGTTCGATCATATATAGGCGTCCAGTCCGAGGCAACGTCATAAATGCCAGCGATGCCAGATGGTGCGTTTGGAATCTTTAGTGCGGGAAGCCTGCGAGCTGCACGCGTAACTTGGGCTTCAAACTTTTCCTTCGTTCTATTGAGATTAACCGCGTCGACATCATCTACCCACTCAAGCCCATCGCACTCAGGTTCGGTGCCACCGATAAGTGTTGAACCCGCTGGCGTAGATCTCATATATGTTCCAAGGTCTAGATCACCAATAATGGGACCTGGAAGTAAGTTCATTGGAGTATTGATTTGATGAACTTCCTGCCGCATGGGTCTCACAGAAATTGTGAAATCTTGGCCAACTCCGGCAAGTGCATTAATTTGATTAGACCATGGTCCACCAACATTGATTACGATATCGGAAAAAATCTTTTCAGAGTTATTTATTTCTATGCCAAGGGTTTTATTTCCCTCGCGAAGAATAGCTGTTACTGTAGTTTTGAAACGAAACGTAACACCAGTATTAAGTGCAGCTTGTGCCAAATTCTGCGTTGCAAGTAATGGATCATCGATATAACCGCCATTTGGTGTGAAGATTGCACCAAGTGAATGTTTGGCATCTTCCCAAAACGCTCCATCGGCCAATAACTTTGGTGGCCAGTACTTACCAACATCGATTCCATTCACATTTTTACTCAGCTCATCTGAACTCCATACTTCATACGGGACTCCAACAGCTTCAAATAACTGTGATGTTTTCTCACCTGAAATTACGGGTGCATCCAACATAACCACACCCACATCTATCATCTGTGAATAGCGCTCCTGTTTATTACCAAGATGCTCAGGCCAGTTTTTCCAGCAATGAAATGACTCCCATGCAAGGGCTACTGAATCAAAAGTAGAGTAATTAAAACGAACAACTGCACTTGATGCATTTGATGAGCCCTGTCCTGGGCTCTGGGCCTTATCTACTGCAATAACGTCATAACCCTGGCGTGCCATTTCATAAGCAATCGAGCAGCCGATTACTCCGGCGCCAATAACGATTGCTTTGCTCACTTATGAACTTTAACGCGGATCTTGAAACTGGTGGCGGGTGAAGGATTTGAACCTTCGAAGGCATAAGCCGGGGGATTTACAGTCCCCTCCCATTGGCCGCTCGGGCAACCCGCCAGGGTCGATTTGCAGCGTTGATTGAGTTTAATCGGTGCTGGAGGTCACCCTAACCACCAGGGCAGGTATGCATTAGGTATGCATTTCCAGCCAGTCCCGTAATGAATCCGTCTCTTAGCCAGCGTTGCTGGTTACAGATAGGCAAAAATTATGTCAGAAGTCATTCGTCGTAAATCAAATGGTTATGGCCACACATACAAAGTCGGCAATTCCTGGTGATTGATACTCACTATTAGTCAATGACTGGGTGAGTATCAATCACCAGGAATTCTCGACCCAATTGGAAAGTCCTGTTATGGTAATAATTATTGCGAAGTAGGCTTTAAACAACTTGCCGTTCAATTTCCAATGATCTTAGAACTTATCAAGTTTTTTAGGAATTTCTACACTTAATGGTTCTGTTACCAGTTCGGAATTTCAAATTTATAGAGCTCAATTTCTTCCTTACAAACGGCACTAATAATCCGATGAGCTTTAGGCGAATCTCTATATATATCTGCGAGTGTTTTGGATTTATCCCTAAAGCCTGCTTTCGCATTGATTTGTTTAAATACACTGGAAAGCCCCTGCAAAGCTGGAAATCTCTGCTCAAGAATTTCAACATCTTCATTAATGCGATCGTATCGTATTTCAAAGTCTAAACAGCTCTGATTCTCCACGTGAGTTATACGTTTGTTTAGTGTAAGTACAGAAGGATTCAGCGAGATATAACTATCGAAAGAAATCCGTGCTCTATTCTTCTCGGTATCAATGTCCCAGTAATACCGTGATACAGCCATATCAAAAGGATCTCTTACTATTGAGACCTTGAAGCAGTTTTCCCATTCATCGCGATGCATTCTTTTTTTAATGTCTCTTGCTGGTATGTGATTCCAGTATTTCTGAGGAATTGAGCGGTTAAGCGCTGATTTAAATATTTCCTTCCGAGGAATCTTTTTGAATTCAGAGATGCTATATCTATAGTTTTGCGGACCCCTAAAACCAAGTGATTTTCTTTTGATTTCATCGTCATTAGTTAGCGGTGTGACTATGCATTCTGGGCTAGCAAATTTTGACAAAGCTAATTCAAAGGATGTTCCAGCAACCTTGGTTGTTTTTATAAATAAAAAATTCAGATATTTAAGGTAGATCATATTTCTCTTGCGTATTGAGAATCAATCCTCATCGCACTCCAACCCCGTAACATAAAGACATACATATATTTACTATAGATTATTTATCAAAAATATGTCATCATTATGTGCGAAGGACAAGTTGGTAGAGCACGGTGACTTACTGAGCGTGTGTTAGCAGGCTCAGAAAGGGCTGTTAGTTAAGTTTGAGCGTGAGCGAAAATTAACTAACACACTCTTAATCATGTGGGCATTGGTATGCCACATTGAAAATGCCCTGCGATTCTCATAACCATCTTTACCTGTCTTGCAGGCTAGAAAAATAGTTTGGGCCTGTAAATGCTGTCGTCCCTTTTTGTCGTAAAACATGGAATTTCTGAATGAGAAGTACGCTGAGAGTGCGTCATTAGATTTGACCCCCGCAATTTCCTCATACGGAGGGATGAAGTAATTAAATCCTCGGCCATATGCAAATCGAACAATCAAATAGTTTTCGGTAACCACGCCATGTCACTGCATTTCTGCACGATATCCAGGAAGGTCACTAATTACGATAGGCCCATAAGCATAAATCTTCTCTGTTGTACCCTCGGAGTCAATTCCAAGTGCCGCTAGTGACGCTGTTGCATCTATATACGCATCCATGTCCGATTGGGCAATACCTTTGTTTCCATCATATTTTTCGGGGGTGATAATTAGGTCTTGAATGTATTTATTGAAACCTTCTTGCCCACCAAACTCAGGCAAAGAGCCATCTGGCGTGAGTAAGACCAAATGGTCATCGCTTTTCTTACTGAAAATCCCCATGGCTCACGATAATTCTTTTTATCTTCAAAATCCATGGGATTGTGAAGGTTTAGGTATGCACAAAGTATGCATTTTTTGCATGGGGTTGGGAATTGTCATACGAGGCGGGTAAAATTTGTAACCTAAGAGACAACTCCATAACGGTACTTACTGGTGGCGGGTGAAGGATTTGAACCTTCGAAGGCATAAGCCGGGGGATTTACAGTCCCCTCCCATTGGCCGCTCGGGCAACCCGCCAAGGTCGAACAAGTACTGCGGCAATTTAGGTTTGTGCGAATAGAAAGGATACCTTAGGTAGGTAGGCGCCCAAACCTAGTTGGAATGGACCGCGCTTTTTTCTCAGCGAAGGAGCCCTAGCGATGGCAGCAGATAGCAGTTTTGACGTCACCTCCAAGATCGATCGTATGGAGCTAGATAACGCTATAAATCAGGCGATTCGAGAGATTGATACCCGATTTGATTTCAAAAATACTGGATCAAAGATTGAACTCGAAGGTGAGAAGATTTTAATTGAAGCTGACACAGAAGAGCGAGCAAAGGCAGCCCTTGATGTTGTCAAAGACAAGATGATTAAGCGTGGAGTATCGCTTAAGCATTTGGATGCTGGTGCCCCACAGTTATCGGGAAAGATTTACAAGATTGCCGCGCCTTTAAAAGAGGGCATCTCTACAGAGAATGCAAAGAAGATTGCAAAGATGGTCCGTGATGAGGGACCAAAATCTGTAAAGACCCAAATTCAAGGCGATGAACTTCGTGTTACATCAAAGAGTCGAGATGATTTACAAACAACCATGGCCATGATTAAAGATGGTGGCTGGGATTTCGCTGTCCAATTTACGAATTTTAGATAATTGAGTAAAAATAACACAGGTTTACTCTTTGGGGTAAGTGCATACGCCCTTTGGGGTGCTTTTCCTCTGTACTGGCCACTTTTAGAGCCAGCTTCTTCTATGGAAATAGTTTCGCATCGTGCGGTATGGACTCTAGTCTTTTGCATAATTATTCTCTCAATCACTAAAACCCTAAAGCAGACTTTCATAACTTTTAAACGCCCGAAGGTACGTGCAAGATTATTCTTGGCCACAATTTTGGTTTCTATTAATTGGCAGGTATATATATGGGCAACAAATAATGGGCACGTGGTTGACGCTTCTCTGGGCTACTACATCAACCCCTTAATCATGATCGGCTTTGGCGTTATCGTATTGCACGAAAAGATGAGAACATTGCAGTGGGTTGCTGTAGGAATTGCATCAATTGGGGTTTTAATTTTAACGATTGACTATGGCGGATTACCCTGGATCGCTTTGACTATAGCTCTGTCTTGGGGCAGTTATGGTTTTGTTAAGAAGCAGTTAGATCTTGGTGCGCTCGAGGGTCTGACAATTGAAACACTCATAGCTAGCCTGCCCTATTTTCTCTATCTGCTCTATCTTGGAAATGAAGGAAGTGGGCAATTTGGACACGGGGTTGGAATAACACTTCTGTTAATTAGCGCTGGTGCCGCCACGGCAATTCCATTGCTGCTATTTAATGGCGCCACAACTCGCCTCCCGCTCACAGTAATTGGATTACTGCAGTACATAACTCCAACCCTTACTTTTTGTGTTGGTGTCTGGATCCGTCATGAAGATATGCCAACTGCTCGTTGGATTGGATTCTTAATCATCTGGATTGCCTTAATCGCCCTGGCAATAGATCTGGTCAAATCAAGTAGAACGGTCGATAACAGCGTCGCATAGAGAGATTAGGGCACTAGTCGCATCGCAGATAGGTAGTGGCCCAAGTAAAAGATGGGCCTGCTTGGCGATCTGGTGCAACTGTTCGCGGGAATCATCTAAGGCTTTATGGTTGCGTAAGGTCTCCAAGACTTGTTGAACCGTTGCTTCATCCTCAATTGGCCCAGAGAGTAAATGCTGTATTTCGCGATCGGCGGGATCATTTGATTTCAAGAGGTTGAGTGTTACTAAAGTTGGAACGCCATCTCGCAGGTCAGTACCTGGCGTCTTTCCAGATTGACTGAATTCACTTGCGATATCGATAACATCATCAGCTAATTGAAATGCAACTCCGATTTTTTCGCCAAATGATGTAACGGTCTCGGTGATGTCGGCCGGTGCACCTGAAATCATTGCACCATAGCGAGCGCTGGCAGAGATCAAGGAAGCGGTTTTATCAGCAACGACTTTCAAATAATGCTCCAGTGGATCTTGGCCCGGGTTAGGCCCTTGTGTCTCCATTATTTGACCGATGACTAACCGTTCAAATGTACGCGCTTGCAAACGCACTGCCGCTGGTCCTAAATCAGCCAGAAGATCAGAGGATTTTGCAAAGAGGAAATCCCCCGTCAAGATCGCAATGGTGTTGCCCCATCGCAGATTCGCACTTTCTACTCCGCGACGAAGCGGTGCTTGATCCATCACATCGTCGTGATACAGGGTGGCTATATGTGTAATCTCGCAGGCAACTGCAGCGGCTATAACCTGCTGGTTGGTTGGATCGCCAAACTGGGCGGTGAGCAGGGTTAATAAAGGGCGCAAACGCTTGCCCTGGGCCGAAACTAAATGGTGGGCGGTTTCATCGACGAATGGGTGGTCGCTCTTTGTATGGCTCAGTAGTAGGGCTTCGACCTGTTGCATCTGGGTAACCAGGAGCGCTTGAAGTGCCGGCGCAACGTTAGGAATACGCAAAGATGACATTAGCGGATAAAGGTTGCGAGGTCTGTAATAAAGCTCAGCAACGGTGCTGGGAATACACCAAGTGCAATCGTTAGAATTATTGCAAAGATTACTGTAATTCGTGTAAGCGCCGATGGAATCTGAACACTTGTACCATCTTGTACTGGATCAGTAAAGAACATAAGGACTATGACTCGAATATAGAAAAAAGCTGCAATCGCACTTGAAAGTATGCCCGCGATTACTACGGCCTTTGCGCCGCTTTCGTAAGCAGCTGAGAATATTGCAAACTTTCCGATAAAGCCGCTTGTCAATGGGATTCCGGCAAAGGCTAATAAGAAAGCTGCAAATGTGGTAGCGACCCAGGGAGAGCGTTTACCTAAACCCTTCCAGCGATTTAAGTCAGTGACCTCTCCTGCAGAATCGCGTACTAACGTCACAACGGCGAATGCGCCAACGGTTGCAACACCATATGCAAATAAATAAAAGATTGATGCATCTAGACCGGCTTTATTTAAAGCAATAACCCCTGAGAGCAAAAAGCCTGCGTGGGCGATTGAAGAGTAGGCCAGCATTCGCTTAACATCGCGCTGGGCTATTGCCACTAATGAGCCAAAGAGCATTGTGATGATTGCAATTGCAGATAGTGCTGGCGACCATGACCACTGGGCATTTGCAAAGACGGTGTAGTAGATACGCAACATCGCACCGAAGGCTGCAATCTTTGTTGCCGCTGCCATGAAACCGGTGATTGGAGTTGGTGCACCTTGATAGACATCTGGTGACCAGGCATGGAATGGGACTGCGCCGACCTTAAAGAGCAGACCGATTGAGACAAATGCGATGCCGATAAGAAGGAGAACATCATTACCGCTTCCTCCAACAACCGATGCACGGATTCCGGCAAAGGTGACCGAAGCTGAATAGCCATATAGATAAGCCATTCCCAAAAGGAAAAAGGCTGAGGAAAAAGCGCCTAGTAAGAAGTATTTAAGTGCAGACTCCTGTGATGCTAAACGGCGTCGGCGTGAGAGTCCGGCCAAGAGATAGAGGGGTAGTGAAAGCATTTCAAGGGCTACAAATAATGTAATAAGATCGGTAGCAACTGGGAACAACATCATTCCTGATATTGCAAAGAGAGTGAGCGGATAAACCTCGGTTACTTGATTTCCGCTCTCTACTGAATGTCGCTCCTCATCCGAGCCTGGCAAGGCCGCGGCTAATGCGGTGAAGTGATCGGTATCTGCGATTACAAAGATAGAGATAATCGAAATGATTAATATCGATGCCTGTAACAAGATCGCTGGGCCATCGATAACTACCGACCCCATGGCAACCAAGGTCGACTCTTCATTGCGAATCTTCCAAACTTGCGTAAGGGACAGGACCAGAGTGCCGATGGTGATACTTAACTGCGCCGTTGAACGAAGAGTCTTTGATACAAAGGCTTCTATGAGTACTCCGACTAAAGCTCCGGCAAGGAGAATTAAAATTGGTGATAAGAGGGTGTAGTTAAGTACTGGTGTAATGAATGTCATTACTTACCCCCACTCGTTGGTACTGGATCGGTAAAACCCAGTTGAGCGATAACATGCGATGCCGCTGGATTAATAACGTTGAGCAGCGGGGAGGGATAAAAGCCAAGCGAGATAATAATCGCCATAATCGGGGCGATAGCAATCTTTTCACGTAGGTTGAGATCACTGAGCGCTTCATTTCCTGGTGTAGTTGGACCATGTAGCGCTTTTTGTACTGGAATCAAGATATAGAGAGCGGCTAAAACAACTCCAAATGTTGCAATCACTGCATGCACGGGATAGCGAGTAAAGGTTCCTACCAGAACTAAGAACTCACTCACAAAGCTCGATAGGCCAGGAAGTGCAAGTGATGACATTCCTGCCAAGAAGAACATCCATGCCATTACGGGAGTGATGCGCTGGAGACCACCAAAGTCGGCGATCTTTGAAGAGCCACGACGAGTCATCATCCATCCACCAACTAGAAATAGGGCGGCGGTAGAAAAGCCATGGTTAAACATATATAACGTTGCCCCACTGTGACCTTGGGAGGTCATGGCGAAGATTCCCATGGTGATAAATCCGAAGTGAGAGATCGAAGTAAATGCAATCAAGCGCTTCAAATCGCGCTGCCCAATGGCAAGGATTGCTCCGTAGATTATTGAGATTACAGCCAAGACCAAAATTAAAGGTGTGAAAGTCTTACTTGCCTCTGGAAAGAGCGTTAGACAGTAACGAATCATTCCAAAGGTCCCAACTTTATCTAAGACGCCCAGCAGTAAGACTGAAGTACCAGGTGTTGCCGAATGAGCTGCATCGGGTAGCCATGTGTGCAGTGGCCATAGCGGTGCTTTGATTGCAAACGCGATGAAGAAACCTAGGAATAATAGGTTTTGAGTAGTCGAACTCATCTCAAGGTCTGAGAGTTGGGTTAGATCAAAGCTATGACCACCTTGAGCCCCAGAGATTACATAGAGAGCAATAATTGACGCCAACATCAATAGACCTCCGAAGAGGCTATAAATCAAAAACTTAACGGCCGCTGCCGAACGCTCACCGGTGCCATATCCCCCGATGAGGAAATAGACGGGTATGAGCATCGCTTCGAAGATTACATAGAAGAGGAATAAATCAGTTGCCGCAAAGACGCCGATCATCATCGTCTCTAAAACAAGGATAAGAATGTAGAAAGTTTTAACACTCCAACGTCCGCCGTGAGATTCGTTCCAACCAGCTAGAACGACAACTGGAGCAAGTATCGTCGACATTAAAATCAAGACAAGGGCTAAGCCATCAATGCCCAGGGCGTAGTTAATCCCAAAAGCTGGAATCCATGAATACTTTTCAACATATTGGAGCTCAACGTTATCGCGCTCAAAACCTCTCGCCATCGCCATAGTAGTAGCCATAACAATCAGCGTTGTAGCCAGGGCCGCCTGCTTAGTTAGCTTTTCATTTTTCTTAGGTAATATCGCAATTGCTCCAGCACCAACGATCGGTAAAAGCATCAAAATCGTTAGCCACATCATTATTGGGCCACCACCCAGATTGCTGCAATGAGTGCGAGTGCGCCAATCAAAATTAAAGCGGCGTAGCTGCGGACAAATCCGTTCTGAAGCCCACGTAGAGATGCACCAACCCCTAGTGCAGATCGGGCTACACCATGAACGGCGCCATCGATGATTACTTCATCGGTCTTAACCAGCGCAGAAGTTAATACTTGGCCTGGACGCATAAATACAACCTCATTAAATCTATCCTGCATTAAATCTTGACGTGCAATCGTTGTCAGGATTGAAACATCACTTGGTGCGACGGCATCGACCCCACTGCGCGAATATTTAAGGAATGCAATCGCAACACCAATTGCAACCAAAGTTAACGCCAGCGCCGAAACTACGATAGGTGGAAGTAATTCATGGTGCTCTTCATGGCTTTCAAAAAGAGGTGATAGCCAATGAGCAAGTGCATCACCATTGCTCAATAGATAACCAGATGTCACTGAGCCAACTGCGAGAATAGCCATTGGCAGCCACATCAACCATGGCGATTCATGGGGATGGGCTTTCTCATCCCAACGCGACGTACCAGTGAATGTAAGAATCATGACTCGAGTCATATAGAAGGCTGTAATACCTGCACCTAATAATGTAACGCTCCCAAGAATTATTCCCTTTATGCCCCCAGCATTAAATGCAGTTTCAATAATCATGTCTTTGGAGTAAAAACCGGCAAAGGGTGGAACACCTAAGATCGCTAAATAGCCAAGGCCAAATGTAATAAAGGTGATTGGCATAAACTTTCGCAGTGCGCCGTATTTGCGCATGTTCACTTCATCATTCATCCCATGCATGACAGAACCTGCACCTAGGAACATTCCAGCTTTAAAGAAGCCATGTGTGAGTAAATGCATGATTGCAAATGCATAACCAACTGGGCCAAGACCGGCCGCCAGAATCATGTAACCGATCTGGGACATTGTTGATGCGGCAAGGGCTTTTTTAATATCATCTTTAGCTGTACCAATTAGTGCTCCAAACAACAATGTAATCGCGCCGACGATGACAACTAATAACTGCGCAGTCGGAGCGGCATCAAAGATGAAGTTAGATCGGGTAATCAAATAGACGCCGGCGGTAACCATTGTCGCGGCATGGATAAGGGCTGAGACTGGGGTGGGACCGGCCATTGCATCACCAAGCCATGCCTGGAGCGGAAATTGCGCCGATTTTCCAGTTGCTGCAATGAGCAACATGATTCCAATACCGGTCAGGGCGGCCGTTGATGTCTGTTCCGCCGCGGCTTTGATGCCAGAGAATGAGACGGTGCCCATCGTCGCAAAAGCGATCATTACGGCAAAGGAGAGCCCCATGTCACCAACACGATTCATAATAAATGCTTTTTTAGATGCCGTTGCATATGCAGGCTTCTGGTTCCAGAAACCGATTAAGAGGTAAGAGGCAAGGCCTACTCCCTCCCAGCCAACATAAAGGTTGAGATAGCTATCGCCAAGAACGAGCAATAACATCGCAGCGATAAAGAAATTTAAAAATGCAAAGAATCGTCGGCGATCTAAATCATGTGACATGTATGCGATTGAATAGATATGAATAATAGTTCCAACACCAGTAATCAAGAGTACAAAGCAGATGGAGAGTTGATCCAGTAGCAAACCTGCATCGATTTTAAATGTACCCACTGAAATCCACTCAAAGAGTTTTTGGCCTATCGGGCGCTGTGCGCTGCTGCGGCCGAGCATCAATGAGAGTTGATAGAGACCGAGAAAGAATGAGGCGGCAGATAGTCCGGTAGCAAGTAAGTGCCCCCACTTATCGCTGCGGCGACCTGCAAGTAATAAAATCGCCGCACCAGCAAGTGGTAGTGCAATTAGGTAAACCAGGCCCGTCGAGGTCATCATAATTATCGACTCAACAAACTAGCATCATCGACAGATGCTGATCGGCGTGAGCGATAAATCATCACAATAATGGCTAGACCAACTACGACTTCGCAAGCGGCAACAACCATCGTAAAGAAGGCGATTACCTGTCCATTGAGATCCCCGTTGATACGAGAAAAAGTTACAAATGAAAGGTTGGCGGCATTGAGCATTAACTCAATACACATAAAGACAACTATTGCATTGCGGCGAACAATGACTCCGACTGCACCGATAGTAAAGAGAAGTGCTGAGAGATAGAGATAGTTAGCTACATCCACTTACTTCTCCTCTGAAGCACTGGTATCGACGGTGCCGAGTTCAAAGATCGATGAATTTTGGAGATCTCCGCGTGCTTTTAAGCTGGCGTTAATCGATGCCGATGCTGGGCTTCCATCAGGCAAGAGCGCCGGTACATCGACTGCATTGTGTCGAGCAAAAACGCCTGGCGCCGGAAGTCCAGCTGCAGCTCCTAGTGAATCCTTACGGAATCTATCGATTGAAAGCTGGCGCTGTGTTGGCCGCTCTTGAATGCGATGGTGATGAGCTAAGACCATCGCACCGAGTGCTGCGGTAATTAATAAGGCAGAGACGGCTTCAAATGGCCAGACAAAAGTTGAGAATAATAACTGCGCAATCGCCTCAACATTGCCATCGGCATTTGCAGCCTCAACACCAACTGCGCCACGACCAAGGGTTGCACGACCAAGCAATGAAACCATGAGTCCACCAAAGCCAACGGCTGCAGTAATTGCAATGGGGCGAAGTCCGCGAATCGACTCGGTTAACGAGTCAGATGAATCGACACCAACCAGCATAAGAATAAAGAGGAAGAGCATCATGACCGCGCCGGTATAGACGACTATCTGTACGATTCCCAGAAATGGTGCGCCTTGGGCGATATAGAAAACTGCAAGTGCAACCATCACAAAGGCCATCAAGATTGCAGAGTGGACGGCTTTTTTAACAAGCAACATTCCTAGGGCTGCGATAAGAGTTAGTGGGGCAAGAATCCAGAAAAGCACCGCTTCGGGCGCTGCACTCTGGCCGACTTGCATCGCTAACTCACTCATTTACTTTACATCCTGTGATGGGTGCGCCTGGATTACATCACCGTTGTAATAATTCGTATCATTCATCTCGGGATACATTGGGTGTGGTGGCATTAACATTCCAGCGCGTAATGGTCCGAGCAGATCATCTTTTTCAAAGATCAGTTTTTCGCGCGAATCATCGGCGAGCTCGTACTCATTTGTCATCGTCAGCGCGCGAGTTGGACAGGCTTCAATACAGAGTCCACAGAAAACACAGCGCAGATAGTTAATTTGATAGACCTTGCCGTAGCGCTCACCCGGTGACATGCGATGCTCTTCGGTGTTATCGGCACCTTCAACATAGATCGCATCTGCCGGACAGGCCCAGGCGCAGAGTTCGCAGCCGATACATTTCTCCAGACCATCTGGATGGCGATTGAGCTGGTGTCGCCCATGGAATCGCTCCTGTGTTGGCACCTTAACCTCAGGGTATTCAATAGTTTCAGGTCTCTTAAATATCGTTGAAAAAGTAACCCAGAAGCCTTTCATATGGCCAAAAAAACCAACTGATCCGGGTTGCTCAACTTGAGTAAATTCAACTTTATTAAGATCTCCATCCCTATTTTTAAATGCTTCGATATCAGCCATGGTCGACCCCCTTCTTAGGCGTGGAGACATTGATTGTGGAGATATTCATAGGAAGTGTGGGAACGGCAAATTGTGGCTCTGGTGCATTCTCCACGATTGCCGTCATTGACTTTTTCTTAGCATTTTCAAAACCGATATTTACGAGCATCACGAGCAAGACAATCAAACTTGCAAATATCACAATGGTTAAACGTGGAGCACCTTGCAAAGAGAGTGCGCGCAGTGTTGCAACTACTAAAATCCATATAATTGAAACTGGAATCAAGACTTTCCAGCCAAACTGCATGAATTGGTCGTAGCGAAGACGTGGCAAGGTTCCACGTAGCCATACGAAGACAAAGAAGAAGACCAGCACCTTAGAGAAGAACCAGATTGCGGTAAACCAACCGCCCAACCAGTTCTCGGTAAATCCAAGCAAGGGTGGCGCGTGATATCCGCCTAGGAAGAGTGTCGTTGCAAGAGCCGATACGGCAATGATGTTGACGTATTCAGCTAAGAAAAAGAGTGCAAATTTAAGTGATGAATACTCAGTATGGAATCCGCCAACTAGTTCACCCTCAGCCTCGGCAAGATCAAATGGCGCGCGGTTTGTTTCACCCACCATAGAGATTGCATAGATAACAAAGGATGGGAAGAGAACAACTGCATACCAAGTTGTGCTTTGCGCGGCAACGATGTCAGATGTTGACATTGAACCTGCGTAGATGAAGACAGCTACAAGGGAAAGCCCCATCGCAATTTCATAGGAAATAACCTGCGCGCTAGAGCGCAGACCACCGAGGAGTGGATATATAGAGCCAGATGACCAGCCGGCCAAGATAATTCCGTACACGCCAACCGATGTAATCGCTAGAACATAGAGAACACCGATAGGAAGATCGGTTAACTGCATCGCAGTTTTTTGGCCAAATAAAGTTACTGGGCCAGTAATTGGAAAAACGGCAAAGGACATAAAACAGGTTGTAGCACTGATAATTGGCGCTAGTACGAAGACAACCTTATCGGCGGCGGCAGGGATGATGTCCTCTTTAAGCGCTAACTTCACGCCATCGGCTAGAGCCTGTATCAAACCAAATGGGCCAACACGGTTAGGTCCTGGACGCTGTTGCATGCGCCCAACTAAGCGCCGCTCCCCCCAGACCGAAAGAAGTGTAAGAACTACACAGAAAATAAAGACCAGTAGGGCCTTTACGGTAATTAACCAACCTGGATCCCCGCCGATTAACTGCGCCGTTGTCATATCTTCACCACCGTAACTACTGCGCCATGTGCGACGCCTAGATTAACGAGCAGTTGTGAGCCGGTCGAATTACGTGGCGCCCAGATTGCATCATCATGGATATCTTCAACAAGTGCGGGCAATGTAACCGAGCCTACAGTCGTTGAAATTTTTAATAAATCTCCGTCGGCAACACCCATTGACTGTGCGCGGTTAGGTGAAATAACGGCAATAGTTGCACGCGCAGTACCCGCTAAGTTTTCTTCACCCTTTTGCAAAGTTCCACAATCTAATAAACGCCGCCATGAGTTAAGAATGAATTGATCACCAGTTAATGTTGCAATTTTCTCGGGGCTTACTGGCACCATGGATACGCGTACACCCTCCCATACACCGAGCTTGGAGATCTCTTGCGCTGCAGCGGTAACTGTTCCAAGATTTAATGGGCTGCCCATCTCCTGCGCAATCATTGAAAGAATTCGAAGATCGCTGCGATTGAGTGAACCATGAACTGCCGCTTCGAATGAGCGCGCGCGGCCCTCCCAGTTTAAAAATGATCCGCTCTTTTCAGTAACTGCGGCAACGGGCAGAACAACATCTGCACGCATCGTTACCTCACTAGGTGCGATTTCAAGGGCGACAACAAAGGCTTTTTCAAGGGCCGCTAACGCACTAGCGCTGTTAGCGCCATCGAGTGGATCAACTCCACCAACGATTAATGCTCCGATTGCACCGCTATGAACCGCTGCAATAATCTCATCGCTACTGCGACCCATAATCGATGGCAGTGAAGATGTTGACCACAGTGTGGCTATATCCACGCGGGCTGCTGCATCTGCTACTGGTCGACCCCCTGGCAATAAGTTACCGATTGCCCCAGCCTCTAAGGCTCCACGCTCACCGGCACGACGTGGAATCCAAGCAATCTTTGCTCCAGTTGAATCGGCCAGTGCGCTCACAGCGCTCAGTGCGCCTGCACTCTCGGATGCGCGCTCTCCAACAAGGATTATTGACTTGGCCGTTAACGACACTGCTGCGATAGTCGCAGCCTCTTGACCAGGTGCGACCTTAATAAACTCTCCCTTGAGTTTTTCAACTCCGATCGAGAGCTTGCTAGCAACTGCCGCTATCTTCAAACCACGTTTGCGCACGTTCTTATTAAGGCGTAAGAAGACAATTGGTGACTCTTCCTCTGGTTCAAAACCAACTAATAGAATTCGATCTGCCAGATCGATATCGCGATATGTAGTTGTTGAGCCAACAACACAAGATGCTAAAAATTCACGCTCTTCGTCGGATGAGAGCCGTGAACGGAAATCAATATCATTTGTGCCAAGTGCAACGCGTGCAAACTTGCTATATCCATAAGCATCTTCATATGTTGCACGTCCACCAACAAGTACGGCCGATGCATGTTCTTTTAATCCCTTAGCTGCAACAGCTAGCGCCTGCGGCCATGATGCTTCAACTAAGTCACCAGCCTCGTTTCGCACAAGTGGATGAGTCAAACGATCGGGGGCGGTGACATATTTAAATGCCCATCGCCCCTTATCGCAGTTCCACTCTTCATTAACCGATGCATCATCACCGGCAAGGCGGCGAAGTGTTTTACCCCGCCGTACATCGGTGCGCATATCACAACCTGATGCACAGTGCTCGCATGCAGATGGAGTCGAAACTAAATCAAATGGACGTGCACGGAAACGATAAGAGGCACCTGTTAGAGCACCCACTGGGCAGATCTGGACTGTGTTACCAGAGAAATATGATTTGAATGGTACTTTCTCGTAAATACCAACCTGCTGGAGCGCTCCGCGCTCGTTGAGAGTAATAAATGGGTCGCTAGCGATTTCATCTGAAAAACGAGTACACCGCGCGCATAAAATGCAGCGTTCACGATCGAGCAAGACTTGAGAAGAGATATTGATTGGCTTTTCAAACCTGCGCTTTACGCCTTCGTAACGGCTCTGGCCCTGCCCATTGCTCATCGCCTGATTTTGTAATGGACACTCTCCACCCTTGTCGCAAACAGGACAGTCCAGTGGATGATTAATGAGCAGGAGCTCCATAACACCCTTCTGCGCCTTATCTGCAACGGCAGAAGTTAGCTGAGTTTTTACTATCATCCCTGGCTCAACTGGAATGGTGCACGATGCCTGTGGCTTAGGAAATGCGCGACCGTTAATTTCGATATCTACTAAACATTGGCGGCATGCACCAACAGGATCTAAAAGTGGATGGTCGCAAAAACGTGGGATCTGAATTCCAAGTTGTTCTGCGGCGCGAATTATGAGCGTTCCCTTTGCAACACTTACTTCGAATCCATCGATTACAACGGTAATCATCTCTACTGCTGCAGCCGTTGTCATCTATGCACCTGCCTTTGCAGGAGCAAATAGAGTTGATTCCATGGGATCAAATAGCGAACCTTTATTAGCTAGTTGATCTAGATACTCTTGGCGGAAATATTGTAAAGAAGAGATAATCGGTGCAACTGCGCCATCGGCTAGTGCGCAAAATGAACGTCCAGCGATATTGTCACAAATATCTAGAAGTTTATTGAGATCTTCCTCGGTTCCAACTCCTGCATCTAAATCGCGCAGGATTTGAACAAGCCACCAAGTGCCTTCGCGACATGGCGTGCACTTACCGCATGATTCATGCTTATAAAACTCGGTCCATCGTAGAACTGCGCGAATAATTGAAGTTGTCTCATCGAAAATCTGTAGCGCCTTTGTTCCCAACATCGAGCCTGCTTCAGCCACACCTTCATAATCAAGTGGAATATCTAGATGTGCATCGGTGAAGATCGGCGTTGAGGATCCGCCAGGAGTCCAAAACTTTAAGCGGTGTCCCTGCCGAATTCCGCCAGCGAGCTCTAGAAGTTCACGCAGGGTTATTCCAAGTGGGGCTTCAAACTGGCCCGGGTTTTTTACATGGCCAGATAGAGAATAGAGCGTCGTCCCCTTGCTCTTTTCAGTACCCATCGATTGATACCACTGAGCACCATTTAAAACTATCGCAGGAACCGATGCGATGGATTCAACGTTATTTACAACCGTTGGCATTGCATACAAACCAGCAATCGCTGGAAATGGTGGACGCAGACGGGGTTGCCCACGAAAACCTTCAAGTGAGTCAAGAAGCGCGGTTTCTTCGCCACAAATATATGCACCTGCACCGACGTGTAAAATAATCTCAACACCCTTACCTAGATGTCCAGCCTTATATGCATCTTCAATAGCTTGATTGACTCGGCGAACAACGTGTGTCACTTCGCCACGGATATAAATAAATGCATACTTCGCGCGGATTGCATGCGCGGCGATGATGCAGCCCTCAATCAATACATGTGGATTTGCCATCAGTAACGGTGTGTCTTTGCATGTGCCTGGCTCAGATTCGTCGGCGTTGACAACTAAATAGTGCTCTTTGTTATCACCTTGAGGAATAAATCCCCACTTCATTCCAGTTGGAAAACCCGCTCCGCCGCGACCGCGTAATCCTGAATCTTTCACTAACTGGATCACTGCGTCGGGATCCATAGCTAAGGCTTTTTCTGCCGCCTTGTATCCACCATGACGCGTATAAGCTTGAATGGTAAAGGAATCTTTCTCATCCCAATGTTCTGAAAGAACGGGCACTAACTTCGTCATTATTTGCCCTCTTTCCAAAGCTTTAAACCAAGTAGCGTTGGTTCGCCGGCTTGAACACCTTCGTTGGCTTTTCCATCATTAATACCGGCAAGAACAGCCGAAGCCTCTTTCCATGTAACTAAAATATTAGGACCGCGTGTAGGTGGTTTTGGATTTCCACTACGCATTGAATCAACTAACTCTTTAGAAGAGGCAACACTCTGATTGTCATAGAACTCCCAATTGGCCATTACAACGGGGGCGTAATCGCATGCCGCGTTACATTCAATATGTTCAAGAGAGACTTTGCCATCGGCAGTGACACCATTGTTTTCCACGCCCAGGTGCTCTTTAAGGCCGGCGAAGATCGCATCCCCGCCCATTACTGCACATAAAGTATTTGTGCACACCCCTACGTGATACTCACCTACTGGCGAGCGCTTGTACTGGGTATAAAAAGTTGCAACGGCAGAGACCTCCGCGCTCTCTAAAGTAAGAAGTTTGGCGATGAGTTCGATACCCTCGCCATTTACATATCCGATACGTGATTGCACAAAGTGCAGCAACGGCATAATTGCAGAACGAGAGCGTGGATAGCGTTTAATAATTGAATCCATAGTTGCAAGATCTTCCGACGAGTAAGCCATTAGCGGTCAACACCTCCCATCACTGGATCGATAGATGCAACTGCGCCAATAATGTCGGCGATCATTCCGCCTTCACTCATTGCCGCTGTGGCTTGTAAGTTATTAAAAGATGGTTCACGAAAGTGCATACGGTATGGACGGGTTCCACCGTCAGAGACAACATGTGCACCGAGCTCTCCGCGTGCAGATTCAACGGCCTGATAGACCTGACCGGCTGGAACATGAAAGCCCTCGGTCACTAACTTGAAGTGATGAATGAGAGACTCCATTGAAGTGCCCATGATCTCGCGAATATGGTTGAGTGAGTTACCCAATCCATCGCTACCAAGGGCTAGCTGTGCAGGCCATGCGATCTTCTTATCGGCGACCATGACCGGTGCACCCTGAAGTTTTTCTAACTTGTCTAAAGCCTGTTCGATAATGCGCAGTGACTGCTCGAGTTCGTTCATGCGAATCAAAAAACGACCATATACATCGCATGTATCGGCAGTAATGACATCAAAGTTATAGTTTTCATATCCGCAATATGGTTGAACCTTGCGTAGATCCCATGGCAGACCAGTAGAGCGAAGTACGGGACCTGTAATGCCAAGGGTTGTGGCACCTGCTAAATCTAAGTAGCCGATTCCTTGAGTTCGCTTTAACCAAATGGCGTTTCCGACAAGCAAAGATGTGTTGTCTTTGAAGTTTTTGCGCATCTGGGTTACAGCATCGCGAATCTTAGGGATTGCACCCTCTGGAAGATCTAGTTTGACCCCACCTGGGCGGATATAGGCCATATTCATGCGTAGACCGGAGATCATCTCAAAGAGATCTAGAACGATTTCGCGCTCACGGAATGCAAAGAACATTGGGGTAATCGCACCGAGTTCAAGTGCGCCGGTACCAAGGGCGACCATGTGTGAAGAGATTCGGTTGAGCTCCATCATCATGACACGGATGATGCTGGCACGTTCAGGGACATCGTTGGTGATACCAAGTAGTTTTTCAACCGCTAAACAGTATGCCGTTTCGTTAAATAAAGGTCCTAAGTAATCCATACGGGTTACAAATGTTGTGCCCTGAGTCCAATTACGGAACTCCATGTTCTTTTCAATTCCCGTGTGGAGATATCCAACTCCACAGCGAACTTCAGTGACCGTCTCGCCCTCTAACTCAAGAATCAAACGAAGTACACCGTGTGTTGATGGATGTTGTGGTCCCATATTGACAACTACGCGCTCTTCCTTTGTCGAGCCAATCTCCTGAACAAAAGAGTCCCAATCTCCACCAGTTACTGAAAAGACTGTGCCCTCAGTTGTTTCGCGCGATGGAGCGTATGGATCAATTCTGCTCATGTATAGCTCCGACGATTTTCAGGTGCTGGAATAGTTGCGCCTTTGTACTCAATCGGGATTCCACCCAGTGCATAATCTTTGCGCTGTGGGTGGCCTGCCCAATCATCTGGCATCAAGATGCGCGTAAGTCCTGGGTGGCCATCAAAGATGATTCCAAACATGTCATAGGTTTCGCGCTCGTGCCAGTTATTACCAGCCCAGACTTCAACTAACGATGGAATATGTGGATCTGAATCTGGAACCGAGACTTCAAGGCGAATGCGGCGATTATTGGTCATGGATAGCAATGGATAGACGGCAACGAGTTCACGGCCAACATTATTTGGATAGTGAATGCCCGAAACCCCCATGCACATTTCAAATTTCAATGAGTCGCGCAAAATCATCGCAACTTCAACTAGTTTTTCGCGCTTAATATGCAGAGTCAGCTCTGTGCGATCGACGACTACGCGCTCTATTGCATTGGAGAAATCGGGGTAGGCACGCTCTAAATCATCGGCAACATCGTCGAAATAGCCACCATATGGCCGCTCGGATGAGCCACTAAAGGCCGCAGAGGGCATAAGGCCGCCGTAGCCAGATGTATCACCAGTACCGCGTGCGCCAAACATCCCAGAATCAGTCATTTATGCGAGCAGACCCTTCATCTGATGAGTCGGCTTGGCATTGATTGCTGCAAGTTCTACCTCTTTAATAATCGCAGCGCGATTGGAACCAAGTTTTTCAACATTAATTTTTTCATGCAGTTTTAAAATTGCATCCATTAACATTTCAGGGCGGGGTGGGCAACCAGGAAGATAGATATCCACTGGTACTACGTGATCAACGCCCTGCACGATCGCATAGTTATTAAACATTCCACCCGATGATGCGCAAGCTCCCATGGCGAGAACCCATTTCGGAGCCGACATTTGATCATAAATCTGACGCAAGACGGGTGCCATCTTGTTAGAGACACGTCCGGCAACGATCATTAAATCGGCCTGACGGGGTGAGGCGCGAAAGACCTCCATGCCAAAGCGAGAAATATCGTATTTTGCCGCAGAGCCAACGGCCATCATCTCAATAGCGCAGCATGCAAGACCAAAAGTTGCAGGCCACAATGAGTTCTTACGCATATAGCCGGCGAGTTTTTCAACGGTAGTTAATAGAAAACCACTTGGGATTTTTTCCTCTAGACCCATCTTTTTAATCCCACTCCAGTCCACCGCGGCGCCAGACATAGGCATAGGCGATAAAAACCGTTCCAATAAATATTGCCATTTCAACGAGTCCGAATAGACCTAGTTGATCAAAGGTAACTGCCCACGGATAGAGGAAGACGATTTCAATATCAAAGATAATAAAAAGCATTGCAGTTAAAAAATACTTAACTGGAAAGCGACCACCCTCGGCCGCTTGTGGTGATGGTTCGATTCCACACTCATATCCATCGAGCTTTGCTCTGTTGTAGCGCGCCGGCCCGGTCAGAGCCCCTGCCATGACAGAAAACAGCGCAAAACCAAGGCCGATAGCCCCTAGCACCAAAATCGGAACGTAGGGATTAGATGTGGGTATCACGTACGAAATCTTAGAGTCCCATGGCCTGTGCCAATGACCGCTAACTCTTTATCCCACTGTGAACTGCAACAACCCCAAAGGTGAGGTTTTTCCACTGCACCTGGCTCCATCCAGCCGCCCTCATCGCATCGGCTAGAGCTACTTGATCTGGCCAGGCGGCGATGGATTCGGCCAAATAAAGATAGGCATCGGGATTTGAAGAGGCTGTTCTGGCGATTACCGGCAGCAGGCGCATCAGATAACGCATGTATATCACGTGAAATGGCCGCCAGGTCGGATGGGAGAACTCAACGACAACAACTCTTCCACCCTTTTTGGTGACGCGCAGCGCCTCGACGAGGGCGGCCCGGTAGTCGAGCGTGTTTCGAAGGCCAAATGAGATAGTTGTCAGATCAAAGCTCTCGGCCCCATAGCTCAGGTTTAGGGCATCGGCCTTGGAGAAGTTGAGGTAGGGACGCACTTTGCGGCCCTGGGCGAGCATACCCTCGGAGAAATCGGTCGAGAGGACCGTTGCACCGGCCTCATGTAAGGGCTGTGATGATGCGCCGGTTCCTGCCGCTAAATCCAAAATCCTCATCCCTGGTGCCGGGGCGATTACTCTCGTCGCCGCTTTGCGCCAGGCCCTTGTTCGGCCAAAGGATAAAAGATCGTTGAGCCGGTCATAGCCCTTGGCTACACCATCAAACATCGCCGCTACCTCATCTGGCTCTTTGCCGAGATTAGCGCGGGACATATCTGCATTCTCCACTGAAGTAGGCTCATCCACAACTTAGCCTTATGAGGAGATCTAGCTTTCGAATGCCCGCACTAACTCCAGTAACTACGACACACTCTGGCGAGCATCTGCCACTGCTGGATCTGCTGCCCGATTCAAATCCAATCGCTTGGGTTCGTAACGGCGAAGGTTTAGTTGGATGGGGTGTGTATGCATCCACGATAGTTCGGGGCCCTAACCGATTTGCCGATGCGCGCACATGGTGGCAAAGACAGCTTTATGGTTTTGCTATTACAAACTCAGTTCATGGCGCCGGTACTGGGCCAGTTCTCTTTGCCTCTTTCTCTTTTTCGCAAGAGGATGAATCGGTTTTAATAATCCCACAGGTGATTGTGGGAAAGAGAGCTGAAAAATCCTGGATTACGTGGATTGGAACATCACCACAGCCCACGCTAAACATCGATGCGCCCGCACTTATGCATAATTCGATTACTTGGGATATCGATAAAGATGCAGATGATAAGTGGAAAGCACGTGTATCTAGCGCCATTAATCGTATTCACGGTGGCGAACTTGATAAAGTCGTGCTGGCCCAAGATTTTATTGGATATTGCAATAGAGAGATTGAGCCCCGCATAATTTTGAAAAGACTAGCCGCTGAATATCCATCGACATGGAGCTTTGCAGTAGCCGGTTTGGTCGGTGCAACACCTGAACTGCTGCTGCGCCTTCGCCGAAAGATGGTTACATCAAGGGTTTTGGCTGGAACAATCAGCAAGACCGGTGATGACGAGCACGACTTAGCGTTGGCGGCATCGCTGGCGCGCTCTTCAAAGGATTTGGAAGAGCATGAGTATGCAGTTCGCTCGGTTGCCGATGCCCTCGAACCTTTTTGTACATCTACAAATGTTCCTGAATCCCCTTTTGTTGTGCACTTGGCAAATGTTATGCACTTAGCTACTGATGTAACTGGAGCGATTGAAGAAAAACTATCTCACGTCGATGCATTTACAATTCTTGAGCAGCTACATCCATCGGCCGCTGTTTGTGGCACACCGCGCGAAAATGCCAGGTCATTGATCAATGAGATTGAAGGTATCTCACGCGGGCGTTATGCAGGCCCAGTTGGATGGATCAATGCCGCTGGTGATGGAGAGCTTGGTATCGCCCTACGATGTGGTCAGATCAATGGCAGTTCAATCCGAATATTTGCCGGCTGCGGAATCGTTGCAGGATCTGATCCAGTAAAAGAGTTAGCCGAAAGTGCAGCCAAGCTTATTCCAATGCGTAGTGCGCTTAGTTAAAGTGAAGCCAGTTTTTCATAAATAGCCTTTAAATTCCCTGCATTGGCATCACGCGATTGAACTTTTGCAACGGTTACTGAGATTCCTTTAACACCCATCGCTAAAACCTCTCGTAGTTCTTCGATAGTAGAAATGGTAGATGCGGCAATACCAAATGATTGTGCAATCGCGGCTAAATCAAGACCATGAGGGGTTCCAAATACAGTCTCAAAGCCATCGACTCCGTTCTGTGGCAACGTTGAAAAGATTCCACCACCATCGTTGTTAATAACAATAAATCTACAGTTAATCTTCTCATTTGTAATCAAACCTGTTATGTCATGGAGAAAGGCTAAATCTCCCAGCACTGCAAATGTTTGTTGATGCCCAGAGGCAATCCCTAGCGCTGTAGAGATATTGCCATCGATGCCAGCCAATCCGCGGTTGGCATAGGTTGTTAATCCCCCTCGCGGTGTTGCAAAGCCCTCAAGATCGCGGATTGGACGTGATGAGGAGATAAAGAGCGCTGAGCCATTTGGAATTGCTGCGGCAATCTCTTTAGCTATCGATGCCTCATTCCAGCCGAGAAATTCGCTAAATACCGTAGCTGAGCGTTGCGAGTATTTCCGCCACTGCGCTATCCACTCATCGCTTGCCTTTGGGCAATCTAACGCAGGGATTTGAGTAAAAATCTTTTCTGCCCGCCGATTGCTATCAACCGTTGCAGTACGTGGATCAATTACATAGCTCGTTGGTGCTAATACGATGAGGGCGTTGAGCGAGCGTGAAAGTGTTGTGCGACCGATAACTATTGCCACCTGTGGTACTAGAACACTTCGGATTTGCGGTGAAGTTAAAAAGATTGATGCATGTGCAACTGCTTCGGGAAAAGAGAGTGGATCTTCGGCGATAATCGGCCAGCTTAAACTCTTTGCAAAATCTCTCACCGCATCGACGGATAGTCCGGCGCGATCATGACCAACAACTAAAATACCGCGCGTTGCAGATAGCTTTAATCTCTCTACTTTTTTGCTTGAAGTAAATTGAGCTGGCCGGACCTTAATCTCATCCAGCCAGTGCGATGAATTATCAGGTAATAAAGGCTCATCGAACTGGAGATTCAGATGTACAGGTCCAGAGCGCAAACTGTCAAAGGGTAGTTCCATTGGGAAAAGCGGACCATCAATATCGGCAAAGTATCGAACTGCTTTTCCAAAGATCTGTACCTGTTCAGTTGTTTGATTGGCACCTGTCCGTCGAAGTAACGCTGGGCGATCGGCAGTTAAAACTAAGAGCGCAGCGTTAGTATGGCTAGCCTCTAAAACCGCTGGATGGTAATTAGCTACTGCTGTACCGCTAGTGCAGACAATTGGCACTGGTCGCCTAGTTGATTTAATCAAACCCAGTGCGAAAAAGGCCGCTGTACGCTCATCGATTCGAATATGAATAGTAATTAATTTACGCGCTGCTGCAGCATGAAATGCAAGTGATAACGGGGCGTTACGCGAACCTGGTGAGATAACTACGTCGGTTACCCCCGCTTCAAGAATCTGACGAACAATACTGCGAGCCAGGGATGTTGATGTATTCATCTATCCCACCCTCTTTCACTAATCATTGTATTGGCACCCGCGTTCCATGTCATACGGATTCGATTGACCCACCAGTTTAATCGCTGACTGGATACTGCAAAATTTTTTAGGGCCTGTCGATCAGGGGCTATATCTTTTACTTGAATCTCTCCATTGATTATTGGAAGTTCGGCAACGTCCTGTGCAAGTAATGCACCTGTACCTAGTCCGCTTGCGTAATTTAGCTCCGGAGCTATAGCTGCGAGTCTAAGTCCATGGCTAATACCAACTGCGCTCTCTAACGCACTTGAAACGGCGATTGGGATTTTGTGATAGTTGGCGATTTCTAGTGCGCGCCTTATCCCACCCAAAGGCGCTACTTTTAACATTAGAATATCGATTGCACCCTCTAAATTCACAGCGAATGGATCGTCGGCCTTTCTAATTATCTCATCACCTACAATTTTTATGCGTATGCGTCTCTTTAATTCCCGTAACTCATCGATCGTTGCACATGGTTGTTCTACATACTCAATCTCACCCACCTGATTGAGAAAATCCTCTGCCTGATCAACGCTCCATAAGCCATTTACATCTATTCGAATTGCAGCATCAGGGCGCAGTTGCCGCACGTTGGCTATTCGTGCTAAATCATCGGCCAATGAGCCACCTACTTTGATTTTTACAACCCTAGCTCCACTAAATAAGTCAAGAATCTCGGCAATTTGTCTAGGCCCATCGACCGCCGGCAACGTTGCATTAATACTGACTACTTCTCGCAACAATGGCAGTGGCTCTACAAAGGCGGCTTCAATAGCGCTTACTAACCATGGCACTGATTCTCTATCACTGTATTCAACAAAAGGCGAAAACTCTGCCCATCCATACGGGCCCTGAAAGAGTGCCACCTCGCGCGAGGTAACCGAACGAAAATTAGTCTTAGTTGAGAGTGCAACAACTCTTAATGAGTCAAGGATTAAATCAAGCATCGACTATGGGCGCTTAGGAAATTTCTTAAAGTCCGGTGATCGTTTTTCCTTATAAGCATCGCGTCCTTCTTGCCCCTCTTGGCTCATATAAAAAAGAAGTGTTGCATCGCCCGCAAGTTGTTGTACACCAGCTAAGCCATCATCGGCGGCGTTAAGGCTAGATTTTAATAGACGCAGTGCCAGCGGTGAGTTACGTAGCATCTCTCGACACCATGAAAGCGTTTCAGCCTCTAACTCGGCGACTGGAACTACGGTATTTACTAAGCCCATCTCCAATGCTTCTTGGGCGTCATACTGACGTGTCATAAACCAAATCTCACGCGCCTTTTTCTGTCCAACATGTGCTGCCAATAAACCCGCGCCATAACCACCATCAAATGAGCCAACCGTCGGGCCTGTTTGACCAAACTTTGCATTATCTGCAGCGATTGTTAAATCACAGACGACATGTAAGACATGTCCTCCGCCAATTACCCAGCCTGCAACCATGGCCACAACTGGTTTTGGTGTGCGGCGAATCTGTACTTGTAGATCTAAAACATTCAATCGCCCAATTCCCTTTTTAGAAAGATCATCTTCACCTAAATACCCATCATCGCCACGCACACCTATATCTCCGCCTGAACAAAAAGCCTGTGTGCCTTCACCCGTCAAAATAATTACGCCGATATCCTCATTGTCGCGAGCTAATGAAAAGGCTTGGATTAATTCGATAACTGTCTGCGGACGAAATGCATTATGTAGCTCCGGACGGTTGATGGTGATTTTTGCTATGCCATCACTCATTTGGTATCTGATGTCTTTAAAACTCTCACCGCCAGGGGCTTGTTCCCAGTTCGGAATCTCACGGCTACCAAACTCGCGGTTAATCGGCTTGCTCACATTTCCTCTTTTCAATCGTTACAAGCGATAGCCTACGGCTGCAATGGACATGTCGTCACAACGAGAATTACATCGAGGCAGCCCTACCCGTGCAATCTCCCAGTTAGCGGTGGAGATCACTGCCGCCCTCGATGGGAGCGGCCCCGCCCTTAGTTTTGGTCAGGTGCGCTCTAAGGCCGTAGCCGGCGATATCGCAATCGTTATCGGTACGAGTGGCAGTTCTGGTCTGGTTAAAGAGGTTGCATTTACGCGTAAGGCCCTGATTGCATCGGCGCAGGCATCCAACGCCTTTATCGCTGCACATAGGGGTGCGCAGTTCTCACTTCTGCTTCCACTAACACATATCGCAGCAGTCAACGTAATTATTCGTTCGATCGAAGTTGGAACTCTTCCAGTTGATTTGCCAAATTCTTCGGCTCAATATCCAGATGCTGATTTCACTTCAATTGTTCCGACACAGTTATTTCGAGCACTAAATTCTGATGCGAGATTACTTCGACATTTACAGAGCGCTCAGGCAGTTCTGGTTGGAGGGGCAGCCCTTGCTCCCTCCCTTCGCACCCAAGCAGAGTCAGTTGGAATACATCTTATTGAAACATATGGAATGACTGAAACATGTGGCGGCTGTATTTATGATGGTCAGGGTCTTAATGGTGTTGAGTTTGCGATTACCGATAATGGAGTAATAAAACTGCGTGGCACGGTGATGGCTACTGCCTACTTAAATCCCCCTCATCAATTTGAATTAAACGATGGCTGGTTTATGACTAAAGATTTGGGAGAGATCACAAATGGAAAACTGCATGTCCTTGGCAGAGTAGATGATGTAATTATCTCTGGCGGAGAAAATCTCTCACTGACATCTATTGAGGCAACACTCGCCGTTCGTTTTCCAGAGTTAGAGTGTGCAGCCTTTGCCGTTGACGATCTGCAATGGGGACAGGCACTTCATATCGCAGTCGTTGGAGATGTCAACGAAACCGAGATTTCACACTACTTAGAGGCCGCCCTTGGTCAGATCGCCAAACCAAAGGGGATTCATCTGCTGCAATCACTACCATTGCTCGGTATTGGCAAAGTTGATCGTCTAGCACTTGCAAGGATGGTGGGGTATGAATAAGTGGATTGTCGGAGCGCGCCTTCGAACACTTCCTGCCGGCATTGCCCCGGTTGTAGTTGCCTCTGCCCTAGCCGGTAGTGATTTCAACTGGTTTCGTGCTGGCCTTGCCTTAAATACCGCTCTCTGGCTCCAGATCGGTGTCAACTTTGCAAATGATTACTCCGATGGCGTTAAGGGAACGGATTTACATCGCATCGGCCCAACACGTTTAGTTGCAACTGGTCTAGCAACTGCGCGCAGCGTAAAGATTGCAGCTTTTATCTCTTTTGCAATAGCCTCAATAGCCGGAGTGTGCCTAGCACTATTGACTTCATTCATTCTTATTGCAATAGGTGCTATCTGCATCGCGGCGGCTTGGAACTACACAGGCGGACGCAGGCCTTATGGATATATCGGCTTTGGAGAGATCTCTGTATTTATCTTCTTTGGCCTAGTTGCGACAATCGGAACTTTCTATGTTCAGAGCGAGACCATAACACTTATGAGTTTTATTGTTGCGATTCCTATGGGTGCACTTTCATGTGCAACTCTTGCGATCAATAACCTTCGAGACTTAGAGCAAGATAAGTTAGTTGGTAAGAATACCCTTACTGTGAAAATGGGCGATCCCGTCGCTCGCCGTGCCTTTGTCGCTTTGTTGGTTATCGCCCACACCGCCGCAATCGCTACCTTCAAGCCAGCCACTCTTTTAACGCTATTAGTTGCGCCTCTAACGCTCTTGTTGAGTCGCCAGGTTATGAGTGGCCTGCGTGGAGCGGCCCTAATTCCGCTTTTAGGTAAGAGTGCACAACTTCAACTCATTTTTTCGGCGATCTTTGCCATGGCCTTAGCGATATAATAACTCCATGTCGAAGGTGCTTCCATTAGTTCTCGTCTTTGGTTTAACTCTCTATGCACTTTTCGATTGTGCACGCAGAGATGAGTCTCAAATTAAGACCCTTCCCAAGTGGGGTTGGCTTTTATTGATTATCCTTTTGGGGCCGCAGGCCGTTGCAATCGGGCCAATAGCCTATTTAGTTGCCGGTAGAAATAAACCTAAAGGTTTCAAGCAGCCTAAACGGCGAATCCTGCCGCCAGATGATGATCCAGATTTCTTAAGAAAGCTTTAGAGCCCTGTATAGGTATGTTTTCCACTGCCCCAGATATTGACGTATACATAGTTAAATAAAAATGTAGAGCCTGCAAATAGGCAGAGCCATGCTGCGCGGCGGCCACGCCACCCAATTGTTACTCGTGCATGCAGATAGGCTGCATATGCAACCCATGTAATAAAGGCCCATGTCTCTTTTGGATCCCAGCCCCAATATCTTCCCCATGCACTCTCTGCCCAGATAGCACCTGCGATTACGGCAAAGCTCCATAGAGGAAATACAAATGCAACTAAGCGATATGAGAGTTGATCTAAATACTCAAGGGTTGGAAGAGATTTAGCCCATGCGGTGCGTTGCCACCCTTGACTCTCCCGAGGTTTTATTTCCCCTGTCATTGAGTCCAAGCATAAGAATCCCAATTCCTATTAAGTTGAGGCCACCAACCGCAATCCCTAATTGAATGTCTGAGGCATAGTTTAAAAACCCAGCCAATGCCCAAAAAGTGCCAAACACAATAAATGTAATTCCCCAACCTTTAAGGGGCCTGAGCGAAATTTAGTAGACACTTTGGTTAGGCAACGTTAATGGTTGTTTGGATGAAAGTGCAAGTATTTAAGCGATGGAGTTCTTCAAGTGGTGTTCTCCCACCTAAAACCATTTGAGGTCGGA